>NZ_JBICWC010000002.1:0-762820 GCF_043199535.1 Streptomyces sp. NPDC048590
AGGGGGGACCCTGTGGGAGAGTAGGACGCCGCCGAACAATTATTCCGGGAAAGCCCCGTGCCCTTGTGGCACGGGGCTTTTCTGCGTTCACGACCCACCCAGGCCGACCTCGTCCACCCCCGTGCATCAGGCATCGGAAGCTGAGGGTAAGGTCAGGGGGCATCATTGGCACGTTCTTCACAGGAGGCCCCCGGGTGGAGGTCCAGGAGACTCGAGTTCAGACGGACCGAGTACTCACCATCCCCAACATCCTCAGCATGGCTCGCCTCGTCGGCGTACCGCTCTTCCTGTGGCTGATCCTCCGCCCCGTGTTCGGCGGGCCCAACAGCGACGGCTGGGCCCTGCTGGTCCTGATGCTGAGCGGAATCAGCGACTACCTCGACGGCAAGCTCGCGCGCCGATGGAACCAGATCAGCAGTCTGGGCCGGCTCCTGGACCCGGCAGCCGACCGCCTCTACATTCTGTCGACCCTCGTCGGACTCACCTGGCGGGAGATCCTTCCCCTCTGGCTGACCGCCGCACTGGTCGCCCGTGAACTGATGCTCCTCGTGATGGTCGGAATCCTCCGCAGGCACGGCTACCCGCCCCCGCAGGTGAACTTCCTCGGGAAAGCTGCAACCTTCAACCTGATGTACGCCTTCCCCTTGTTGCTGCTCAGCGACGGAAGTGGTTGGCTTGCTTCGCTGGGCACCATTTTCGGATGGGCGTTCGCTGGATGGGGTACAACCCTCTATTGGTGGGCAGGGATCCTCTACGTGGTCCAAGTCCGCCGTCTGGTCAAGGCGGATGAAGTAGCCGATTAGCTCGTTGATGTGGTGCCGTGCAGTGTCGCCGGCCCGCACCTGATGCTGAGGTGTTGCCCCGACGGGTGAAGTCGGCTCGACCGTCGTCTCTTCGAGGAGGACGTTTCCGACATGAAGGCCGTCGTGATGGCAGGCGGTGAAGGCACCCGCCTTCGCCCCATGACCTCAAGCATGCCCAAGCCGCTCCTGCCCGTGGCCAACAGGCCGATCATGGAGCATGTGCTTCGGTTGCTCAAACGGCATGGGCTCAACGAGACAGTTGTTACTGTCCAGTTCCTCGCGTCCCTCGTCAAGAATTACTTCGGCGACGGCGAGGAGCTCGGTATGGAGCTCAGTTACGCCAACGAGGAGAAGCCACTCGGTACCGCAGGAAGCGTGAAGAACGCCGAGGAAGCCCTGAAGGACGACACCTTCCTCGTCATTTCCGGCGACGCACTCACCGACTTCGATCTGACCGATCTCATCGCCTTCCACAAGGAGAAGGGCGCACTCGTCACGGTGTGCCTGACCCGGGTGCCCAACCCACTGGAATTCGGTATCACGATCGTCGACGAAGAAGGCAAGGTCGAACGGTTCCTCGAGAAGCCGACCTGGGGACAGGTCTTCTCGGACACCGTGAACACCGGCATCTACGTCATGGAGCCCGAAGTCTTCGACTACGTCCAGGCCGACACCTCGGTGGACTGGTCCGGAGACGTGTTCCCGCAGCTCATGAAGGACGGGAAGCCGATCTACGGCTACATCGCCGAGGGCTACTGGGAAGACGTGGGCACCCACGAGAGCTACGTCAAGGCCCAGGCCGACGTGCTCGAGCGCAAGGTCGACGTGGACGTCGACGGTTTCGAGATCTCGCCCGGCGTCTGGGTCGCGGAAGGTGCCGAGGTCCACCCCGACGCGGTTCTCAGGGGGCCGCTGTACATCGGTGACTACGCCAAGGTCGAATCCGGTGCGGAGGTCCGCGAGCACACCGTCGTGGGATCCAACGTCGTCGTGAAGTCCGGTGCCTTCCTCCACCGGGCCGTGGTGCACGACAACGTGTACATCGGTGAACAGAGCAATCTGCGTGGCTGCGTCATCGGCAAGAACACCGACATCATGCGCGCCGCCCGCATCGAGGACGGCGCCGTCATCGGCGACGAATGCCTGGTGGGCGAAGAATCGATCATTCAGGGAAACGTCCGCGTCTACCCGTTCAAGACCATCGAGGCGGGCGCCTTCGTCAACACCTCGGTCATCTGGGAGTCGCGCGGGCAGGCCCACCTCTTCGGAGCCCGGGGCGTCTCCGGGATCCTGAACGTCGAGATCACTCCGGAACTCGCCGTACGGCTCGCCGGCGCGTACGCGACGACCTTGAAGAAGGGCGCGACCGTCACGACCGCCCGTGACCACTCCCGTGGCGCCCGCGCGCTCAAGCGGGCGGTTATCTCGGCCCTGCAGGCGAGCGCCATCGATGTCCGGGACCTGGAGAACGTCCCGCTGCCCGTCGCCCGCCAGCAGACGGCGCGGGGCAGCGCCGGCGGAATCATGATCCGAACCTCTCCCGGGGTGCCGGACTCGGTCGACATCATGTTCTTCGACGAGCGGGGAGCGGATCTCTCCCAGGCGCGTCAGAAGAAACTGGACCGCGTCTACGCACGCCAGGAGTTCCGCAGGGCGTTCCCCGGGGAGATCGGCGACCTCCACTTCCCGTCGAGCGTGTTCGACTCCTACACGGGCTCCCTGCTCCGCAACGTCGACACCAGCGGCATCGCGGACGCGGGCCTCAAGGTGGTCGTGGATGCCTCCAACGGCAGCGCCGGGCTCGTTCTGCCCAGCCTGCTCGGACGTCTCGGTGTCGACGCGCTGACGATCAACCCAGGGCTCGACGAGTCCCGGCCGACCGAGTCCGCCGAGTCCAGGCGTGCCGGGCTGGTGCGTCTCGGGGAGATCGTCTCCTCGGCACGGGCCGCGTTCGGGGTGCGGTTCGACCCCGTCGGCGAACGGCTCTCCCTCGTCGACGAGCGGGGCCGCATCATCGAGGACGACCGGGCCCTGCTGGTCATGCTCGACCTGGTCGCGGCGGAGCGCAGGAGCGGACGGGTGGCTCTGCCGGTGACGACCACCCGCGTCGCGGAGCAGGTCGCCGCCTACCACGGCACCCAGGTCGAATGGACGACCACGTCCCCGGACGACCTGACGCGCGTGGGCCGAGAGGACGCCACGATCTTCGGCGGCGACGGCCGCGGAGGGTTCATCGTCCCCGAGTTCAGCAGCGTCTTCGACGGAGCGGCCGCCTTCGTCCGGCTCATCGGCCTGGTCGCCAGGACACAGCTCACCCTGAGCCAGATCGACGCCCGTATCCCGCGCGCCCACGTCCTGCGACGCGACGTGGCCACGCCCTGGGCGGTCAAGGGGCTCGTCATGCGCCGGGTCGTCGAGGCCGCCGGTGGCCGGAGCGTGGACACCACGGACGGGGTGCGCGTGGTCGAGTCCGACGGCCGCTGGGTCATGGTGCTGCCCGACCGGGCGGAAGCCGTCACACACCTCTGGGCCGAGGGCCCAGACGACGCCTCCGCGCAGGCACTGCTCGACGAATGGTCGGCCGTCGTGGACAGCACGGGAGACTGAGCTGAGGAACCCGCCGGCCCTGCGGTCCGCGCCGCGGCTCAGGGCCGGCGATGGGGCCATTCGGCGGCGGCAGGCATGACGTGCGACGATGTGCGGCATGTCGCAGCCGCCCCCCGATCGGAGTAGCGCCCCGCCGCGTCCCCGCCCCGACGCGTCCATGTCGCTGCTGACCACCGTGATGGAACACAGCCTCGACGAGGGGTACGCCGAGGCGTCGGCCCGCCGCCGGGCGGAGGGGCGCGAGGGGATGCCCCGCACCCTCAAGGCGAAGCTGGCGCTCGCCGGAGGTCTGGTCATCGCCGCGCTCGTCGTGACGCTCGGAGCCGCCGAGGCGCAGGTTGCGGCTCCGGTCGTGGCGAAGGAGCGCGAGGAGCTCATCGACCGTGTGAACGCGGAGACCTCGACGGCCGACGCGCTCCAGAAGGACGTCGACGAACTGCGCGCGGATGTGGGTGAACGGCAGCGCAAGGCCCTTCAGAAGCACGGCGGCGACCAAGGCGGCCTGGTCGCCCTGCTCTCCGGCGCCACCCCGGTAGATGGCCCAGGGGTCAAGCTGGTCGTGGACGACGCCAAGGACACCGACCAGGGAGGCGGCGGACCCCGGGAGTCCACCGGATTCGCCGACACCGGGCGAGTGCGCGACCGGGACATGCAGCGTGTGGTCAACGGCCTGTGGCAGTCGGGCGCCGAGGCGATCGCCATCAACGGTCAACGCCTCACGGCCCTCTCGGCGATCCGGGCCGCGGGCGACGCCATACTGGTCGACAACAGGCCGCTGGTGCCGCCCTACACGGTGCTCGCGGTGGGGGACGGCAAGAACCTCGCCGCAGCCTTCCAGGACAGCGCTGACGGCCTCTACCTGCAGGCGCTGCACGAGAGTTTCGACATCCGCACGAGCATCTCCGAGCAGGAGAAGGTGCGGTTGCCGGCCGCGCCCAGCCTGATCGTACGTACAGCAGAACCTCAGGTCGCAGACACGGGCAGTGGTGCGGCAGACACAGGGAAGGGCACATCGTGATCGCCGTACTGGGCCTCGTCGTGGGAGTCGTGGTCGGACTGTTCGTCCGGCCCGAAGTGCCGGCGGTGGTCGAGCCCTACCTCCCGATCGCCGTGGTCGCCGCGCTCGACGCCGTCTTCGGTGGTCTGCGGGCCATGCTCGACGGGATCTTCGTCGACAAGGTCTTCGTCGTCTCCTTCCTGTCCAACGTCGTGGTCGCCGCGCTGATCGTCTTCCTCGGCGACAAACTGGGCGTCGGAGCCCAGCTGTCCACCGGGGTCGTGGTCGTGCTCGGCATCCGGATCTTCTCCAACGCCGCGGCCATCCGCCGGCACGTATTCCGGGCGTGAGGCCGATGAACGACACACCGAACCCGCACGACGGACAGAACCCCGGCAACCATTACCCGGCGCGTGAGCTCCCGGCCGAGCAGCCGACGCCGGCACCACCTCCCCCTGAGCGTGAGAACGCCGTGTCCGGCCGCCAGCGGCTCCGGGCCGGCCTGTGGCCCCCCAGGGTGAGCAGAGCCCAACTGATCGTGGCTCTCCTGCTGTTCGTCCTCGGCCTGGGGCTCGCCATCCAGGTGAGGTCCAACAGCGACAACAGCGCCCTGCGCGGGGCGCGCCAGGAGGACCTCGTCCGCATCCTCGACGAACTCGACAACCGCACCCAGCGGCTGGAGGACGAGAAGCAGCGGCTCGACGACCAGCGCACGGAGCTGGAGAACAGCTCCGACCAGGCGGAGGAGGCCCGCAAGCAGACGCTCGAGAAGGAGCGCCAGCTCGGTATCCTGGCAGGTACGGTCGCGGCGCACGGCCCCGGAATCACGCTGACCATCAGCGACCCGAGCGGCGCGGTCGAGGCGGACATGCTCCTGGACACCATCCAGGAGCTGCGCGCCGCCGGCGCCGAGGCCATCGAGATCAACGGTGTGCGGGTGGTGGCCGACACGTACTTCTCCGGCGACGGGGGAGACCTGAAGGTCGACGGCCGCAAGGTCGAGGCTCCCTACGAGTTCAAGGTCATCGGCAAGCCCCAGGACCTCGAACCTGCGCTGAACATCCCCGGTGGTGTGGTGCAGACGCTGGAGAAGGAGCAGGCCACGGCTGAGGTGGCACGCGTCGACGACATCGTCGTGGACGCCTTGCGTCCGGCGAAACAGCCTGATTACGCTCGGTCGTCGTCCCCGTGAGACACAGCTTCGGCGGTCTCGCGGGACACGGGTCGCGGGTTGCGGGGGGTCGGCGCAACGGATCGGTGACGCGTGGTGGAAACTGTCGGGTGGATACGGACGTTGTGAGGATGTCCGGGTCGGCAGGTGTGTTCATTCAGGGTTCGTCCTGCCCCACGGGCGGGTCTATTTCGGTCAAGGGGAAACGCCCGTGAAGTTGTTTGCGAAGTTGTTCGGAAAGAGCTCCCGCGAGGACAGCAACAGCGCTGCCCGCCACCGAGCTCCGCGTCAGGGCCAGGGAGCCGAGGAGCAGGGCACGGAGCGCCCGCTGTTCCGTGACGAGGTCCACGGCCCCGGCGCGTCGTCTGTTGACCCCGCCGGTGCGGGACGCATAGGTTTCGGGGACTCACCGACCTCAAGTACGGGTGGAGGGTTCGCCCCCGCTCCGGAGGGTTCGTCCATGCCGGTCTGTACCAGGTGCGGGCATAACAATGCGGAGGCAAGCCGCTTCTGCTCCAACTGCGGCGCGCCGTTGCGGGCCGGGATTCCGGAGCGCGCCTCGGAGACGACCTCGACCATCTCCATCTCCGGTATCGAGGCGTACGAGGCGGAGGCGACCGGCCAGGCGGCCGTTCCCTCGCTCTCGCCGGAGGCCCAGGCGGCGGTCGACGCCCTGCCCGCGGGCTCCGCGCTCCTCGTGGTCCGCCGCGGCCCGAACTCGGGAAGCCGGTTCCTGCTCGACAGCGACCTGACCACGGCCGGCCGTCACCCGCAGGGCGATATTTTCCTCGACGACGTGACCGTGTCGCGGCGTCATGTGGAGTTCCGCAGGAGTCCGGACGGTAGTTTCACCGTGGGCGACGTCGGCAGCCTCAACGGCACCTACGTCAACCGCGAGCGCATCGATTCCGTCGCGCTGACCAATGGCGACGAAGTCCAGATCGGTAAGTACCGGCTGGTCTTCTACGCGAGCCAGCGGGGCGTGTGACCGTCCCCCGGACACTGTCCGGGGGACCTGAGGAAGGTCCATGCTGCGAACACCGACAGGCGGTGCCGGCAACGGCACCGCCGCCCCGGGCCAGCGCGCCATGAGCATCGGCACGGTGCTTCTGCAGCTGCGCGACGAATTCCCCGAAGTCACCATCTCGAAGATCCGCTTCCTGGAGGCGGAGGGACTCATCGAGCCCGAGCGGACGCCCTCGGGCTACCGGAAGTTCAGCCCCGCCGACGTCGAGCGGCTGGCTCAGGTGCTTCGGATGCAGCGGGACCACTACCTTCCGCTGAAGGTGATCCGTGAGCACCTGGAGGCGCTCGCCAGGGGCGAGCAGGCGGTTCTGCCGTCCGCCGGTGGCCGGGGTGACTCCGGCGACACCCGATGGGACCAGGAGGCCGGCACGGCCACGGCGGCCCGTATCGGGCGCTCGGAGCTGCTCGCGGCGACCGAGGCCACCGAGGAGCAGCTCGACGAGTGGGAGGCCTACGGTCTCCTGGCGCCCGCCTCCGGCGGCAGCTACGACGCGGACGCGGTCACGATCGCCCGGCTCGTGTGCGATCTCGGCCGTTTCGGTCTGGAACCGCGGCACCTCCGGTCGGTGAAGGCGGCCGCCGACCGTGAGGCCGGGCTGGTGGAACAGATCGTCGCGCCCTTGCGTCGGCACAGGAATCCGCAGACCAGGGCCCATGCGGAGGCCACTGCCAAGGAGCTTGCGGACCTCTCCGTCCGGCTCCACGCCGCACTGGTCCAGAGCGCCCTGAAGGTCGGTTTCCACTGACCTGGGAGGAGCCCGACTATCCAAACATGGCGGGCACGTCCTAGGGTTGCTGTGTGAACGAGCTCGACGTTGTGGGTGTCCGGGTGGAAATGCCCTCCAACCAACCGATCGTGCTCCTGCGTGAAGTGGGAGGCGACCGGTATCTCCCTATCTGGATCGGCCCTGGGGAAGCGACCGCGATCGCTTTCGCCCAGCAGGGCATGGCTCCGGCCAGGCCGCTGACCCACGATCTCTTCAAGGACGTGCTCGAGGCCGTAGGCCAGGAGCTCACCGAGGTCCGCATCACGGACCTCCGAGAAGGGGTCTTCTACGCGGAGCTGGTCTTTGCCAGTGGTGTCGAGGTGAGTGCGCGGCCGTCCGACGCCATAGCGCTCGCCCTGCGCACCGGTACTCCGATCTACGGCAGTGACGGGGTGCTGGACGACGCGGGTATCGCCATCCCCGACGAGCAGGAGGACGAGGTGGAGAAGTTCCGCGAGTTCCTCGACCAGATCTCGCCGGAGGACTTCGATACCAACAGCCAGTGACCGTCCGGCAGGTGGTGCGTCAGCGCATCCGACAAGCCGTTCCCGGAAACCAGTCACGGGAAACCACCCTCAGGGTGATTATCACTCGGCGTGCCGAGTGTGGCGATCGTTGACGCACCCCTGGTGACTGCCTACCTTCGAGATGGCAGGTCAAGGACGGAGGTCGGCGTGAGGATCAGCGGCGACGGTGCGGCTGCGGGTGGGCCGTACCGGCAGCACGGCAGTGCGGCCGACCACTCCATCAGGCAGCCGGCTCAGCCGGCGGTGGTGGCAGCGGACGGTGCGGCAGTGACAGGGGACATCGGCTATCGGGGGCCGACAGCATGCGCGGCAGCCGGGATCACCTACCGGCAGCTCGACTACTGGGCGCGTACCGGCCTCGTGGAACCGAGCGTACGCCCCGCCTACGGTTCGGGAACCCAGCGTCTGTACAGCTTCCGCGACGTGGTTCTGCTCAAGATCGTCAAGCGGTTCCTGGACACCGGGGTCGCTCTGCAGAACATCCGCACCACGGTGCAGCACCTGAGGGCCCGCGGATTCACGGATCTCGAGCGGATGACCCTGATGAGCGACGGAGCCACCGTCTACGAGTGCTCCTCGCCCGACGAGGTCGTGAACCTGCTGCAAGGGGGCCAGGGGGTGTTCGGAATCGCGGTCGGGGTCGTCTGGCGGGACGTCGACGCGGCGCTGTCCCAGCTCCACGGGGAGCGTGTGGACACGGGGGAGACCCTCATCGGCCACAATCCCGCCGACGAACTGGCGCGGCGGCGTAATCGCGCCGGCTGAGTACCGGGGAGAGCCCGGCCAGGTCCGTGTGCCGGGCGGTCCGGATGTCAGTGGCGTAGGGCAGCATCGGTACACGTGAGAGCCGCGCCGACCATTCTGCATCTCGACATGGATGCCTTCTACGCCTCCGCGGAGCAGGCGGCGAAGCCCAGCCTGCGGGGCAAGCCGGTGGTGGTGGGCGGCCTGGGGATGCGCGGAGTGGTCGCCACCGCGTCGTACGAGGCGCGACGGCTGGGTGTGCACTCGGCGATGCCGATGGCCCAGGCCAGGCGGCTCGCTCCCAACGCCGCTTATCTGGTGCCGCGCTTCGCGCTCTACCGGACGGTGAGCGACCAGGTGATGGAACTCCTGGGCAGGCTGTCGCCGCTCGTGGAGCCGCTCAGCCTGGACGAGGCGTTCGTCGATCTGGAAGCCGGTGGTGTCGCCGACGACACGGCGTCCGCGCGTGCCGTGGGCGCCCAGTTGCGCGAGGTGATCAGCGCTGTCACCGGACTCAGCGGCTCCGTGGGGCTCGCCGGGTCCAAGATGCTGGCGAAGATCGCCTCGGAGGAGGCGAAGCCGGACGGGCTGCTGCTGATCGAACCCGGTACCGAGCGCGAGCTCCTCGCGCCGATGTCCGTGCGCATCCTTCCCGGCGTGGGACCGGCCACGGGGGACCACCTCAGGCGGGCGGGAATGACCCTTGTCAGCCACCTCGCCGAGGCGGGCGAGGCGGAACTCGTGCGCCTGCTGGGCAGGGCCCACGGCGTCGCGCTCCATCGCATGGCCCAGGGGTACGACGACCGGCCCGTCGTCGCCGAGCGGGACGCCAAGTCGGTGTCCGTCGAGGACACCTTCGACGTCGACCTTCACGACCGCGTCCGGGTCAGGCACGAGGTGGAGCGGCTCGCCGACCGGTGCGTGGGCCGACTGCGCGGCGCGGGCAGGTCAGGGCGCACCGTGGTCCTCAAGGTCCGCAGGTACGACTTCTCCACGCTCACCAGATCCGAGACCCTGCGAGGCCCCACCGACGATCCCGCGGTCGTCAGAGAGGCCGCTGCGCGCCTTCTGGAGGCCGTGGACACCACCGGCGGCGTACGGCTGCTCGGGGTCGGCGTCACGGGGCTGGCGGACTTCACCCAGGAGGATCTGTTCGCCCAGGCCGCGGAAGCGGAGCATGCCGCCGGGAGCGCCACCGGGCCGGGTGACGACGAGGGGAGCGGTGGGGCGGATGAGCCCGCCGGGCCGGTCCTGGAGGAGAGACCGGCGGAGCGCCGCTGGTCCGCCGGTCACGATGTACGGCACGACGTCCACGGTCACGGATGGGTGCAGGGCAGCGGCATCGGCCGGGTCACCGTGCGGTTCGAGGAACCGTGGACGGCACCCGGCAGGGTGCGGACCTTCCGCGTCGACGATCCCGAGCTGCGGCCGGCCGATCCGCTGCCCCTGGTTAAGGACCCGGTGGACTACTCGTCGTGGCCGGCGAGCTTCCCGAAGTCCCTGTCGGGGCCCTTGCCGCCGGAGGGGGAGGGGGAGGCGTCCAGGCCGTAGTGCCGGTACAGCTGCAGTTCCTGCTCGGGGGAGAGGTGGCGGCCCACGCCGAAGTCGGGGGCGTCCTTGATCAGCGCCCGGTCGAAGGGGATCACGAGTGCCCCGTCGACGAATTCGCTCGGCTCCAGAGGGACGAACGCGTCCCTGGTGAAGAGACCGGTACGTACTGCGGCCCACTCGGGGACCCCGGTGGCATCGTCGAGATAGACCTCGTCCACCGTCCCGATCTTGGCACCTCGACGGTCGAAGGCCTTGCGGCCGATCAGGCTGCGCGGATCGATGTCGGTCTGCACGGTGCCTCCCACTGGTCACAACTGCGTCAGGTGGTCGCTACTGCTCCACAGGCTCTACGAAAGGCCAGATCCCGGGCATCGGCCACTCGAGAAGGCCTGCCGCGACCCCGCTGGTAGGCTGGGACATGGCTGCTGACCCTGTGCGGGAGAGTTCTCCGGAGTCATTCCGGAGGCGCCGAAGGAGCAACTCCTCCCCGGAATCTCTCAGGCCCCCGTACCGCACGGACGAGGTCACTCTGGAAAGCAGGGCGGAATCCGTACGGCATGTGCCGCCGCGGGCGCCGCCCTCACCGACGGTGAAAGCCGGTGTGCCCCGGGGCGTGCCGGTGAAGCTCTCAGGTCGAGATGACAGAGGGGGAGGCCGTTCGGGCAGCCACGCCGTGGCGCCCCCCGCAGGTCGTGGCAGACCAGGAGGCCTCCATCATGACCCCCCGTCGCACTCCGCTCTCCCAGCTGGAGCAGGGCATTCCCTTCGAGCAGCGCCACATCGGGCCCGACGCCGAGGCTCAGGCGAAGATGCTGGCCCAGATCGGCTACGGATCCCTCGACGAGCTCACCGCCGCCGCCGTCCCCGACGTCATCAAGAGTGCCGAGGCGCTGGACCTTCCCGAAGCGCGTACCGAGGCCGAGGTCCTGGCCGAGCTGCGCAGCCTCGCCGACCGCAACCAGGTCCTCGCCCCGATGATCGGGCTGGGCTACTACGGCACCTTCACCCCGCCGGTGATCCTGCGCAACGTCATGGAGAACCCCGCCTGGTACACGGCCTACACGCCGTACCAGCCGGAGATCTCCCAGGGCCGGCTGGAGGCCCTCCTCAACTTCCAGACGATGGTCGCCGACCTGACCGGACTGCCCACCTCCGGCGCCTCCCTCCTCGACGAGGGCACCGCCGCCGCCGAGGCCATGGCCCTGGCCCGCCGTGTCGGCAAGGTGAAGGGCGGCGTCTTCCTGGTGGACGCCGACACCCTGCCGCAGACCATCGCGGTGATCGAGACCCGCGCCGAGCCGACCGGCGTCGAGGTGGTCGTCGCCGACCTCGGCGAGGGCATCCCCGCCGAGCTGGCCGAGCGGGGCGTCTTCGGTGTGCTGCTCCAGTACCCGGGCGCCTCAGGCGCCGTCCGCGACATCAAGCCCGTCATCGACCGGGCGCACGAGCTCGGCGCGATCGTCACCGTCGCCGCCGACCTGCTGGCCCTCACTCTGCTCACCTCGCCGGGTGAGCTGGGCGCGGACATCGCGGTCGGCACCACCCAGCGCTTCGGCGTCCCGATGGGCTTCGGCGGACCGCACGCAGGCTTCATGGCCGTACGTGAGAAGTTCGCCCGCAGCCTTCCCGGGCGGCTCGTCGGTGTCTCCGTCGACGCGGACGGCAACAAGGCCTACCGGCTGGCGCTTCAGACGCGTGAGCAGCACATCCGCCGTGAGAAGGCCACGAGCAACATCTGCACCGCGCAGGTGCTGCTGGCCGTCATGGCGGGCATGTACGCCGTCTACCACGGCCCCGAGGGGCTGCGGACGATCGCCCGCCGCACCCACCGCTTCGCGGCGATCCTGGCGGAGGGGCTGCGTGCCGCCGGTGTGGCGGTCGTGCACGAGGCGTACTTCGACACCCTCACGGTGCGCGTCCCGGGCAAGGCCTCCGAGGTCGTGGCGGACGCGCGTGAGCGCGGGGTCAACCTCCGCCTGGTCGACGCCGACCACGTCTCCATCGCCTGCGACGAGACCACCACCCGCGCCCAGGTCGCGGCGGTCTGGGCGGCCTTCGGGGCCGACGGCGACATCGACGCACTGGACGCCGAGTCCGCCGACGCGCTGCCCGAGCAGCTGCTGCGCACCGACACCGTGCTCACCCACCCTGTCTTCCACCAGCACCGGTCCGAGACGGCGATGCTGCGTTACCTGCGCAAGCTCGCCGACCGCGACTACGCGCTGGACCGGGGCATGATCCCGCTGGGTTCCTGCACGATGAAGCTCAACGCGACCGCCGAGATGGAGTCGATCACCTGGCCCGAGTTCGGCGCACTGCACCCCTTCGCGCCGGCCGAGCAGGCGCAGGGCTTCCTCACCCTCATCCGCGAGCTCGAGGAGCGCCTCGCCGAGGTCACGGGGTACGACGCCGTCTCGATCCAGCCCAACGCGGGTTCGCAGGGCGAGTTCGCCGGGCTGCTGGCGGTGCGTGCCTACCACCGTGCCAACGGTGATCACGGGCGCACCGTCTGCCTGATCCCGTCCTCCGCACACGGCACCAACGCCGCGAGCGCCGTGATGGCCGGCATGAAGGTCGTCGTGGTGAAGACCGCCGACGACGGCGAGGTCGACATCGCGGACCTCAGGGACAAGATCGCCACGCACCGCGACGAGCTCGCCGTCCTCATGATCACCTACCCCTCCACCCACGGTGTCTTCGAGGAGCACGTGGCGGACATCTGCGGCGAGGTGCACGACGCCGGCGGTCAGGTCTACGTGGACGGTGCCAACCTCAACGCGCTGGTCGGTCTCGCCAAGCCCGGCCACTTCGGCGGCGACGTCTCGCACCTGAACCTGCACAAGACCTTCTGCATCCCGCACGGTGGTGGCGGGCCGGGCGTGGGGCCGGTCGGCGTACGGGCCCACCTGGCGCCGTACCTTCCCAACCACCCGCTGCAGCCCGCCGCCGGCCCGGAGACGGGTGTCGGCCCGATCTCGGCCGCCCCGTGGGGTTCGGCGGGCATCCTGCCGATCTCGTGGGCCTACGTACGGCTGATGGGGGGCGAGGGCCTGAAGCGCGCGACGCAGGTGGCCGTACTCGCGGCCAACTACATCGCCAAGCGCCTCGAGCCGCACTTCCCGATTCTGTACAACGGCCCGGCGGGTCTGGTCGCGCACGAGTGCATCGTGGATCTCCGGCCGATCTCCAAGGCGACCGGGGTGAGCATCGACGACGTCGCCAAGCGGCTCATCGACTACGGCTTCCACTCGCCGACCATGTCGTTCCCGGTGGCGGGGACGCTGATGATCGAGCCGACCGAGAGCGAGGACCTCGCCGAGCTCGACCGTTTCTGCGACACGATGATCGCGATCCGCGCCGAGATCGAGAAGGTCGCCTCCGGGGCGTGGAGCGCGGACGACAACCCGCTGCGCAACGCTCCGCACACGGCCGGTGCGCTCGGCGGGGAGTGGGCGCACGCCTACACCCGTGAAGAGGCGGTCTTCCCGTCCGGGGTGACTCCGTCGGACAAGTACTGGCCGCCGGTCCGGCGTATCGACGGGGCGTTCGGCGACCGCAACCTGGTCTGTTCCTGCCCGCCGCTGGACGCGTACGACCAGTAGGCACGCGTCGGGGCCGGTACGGAGAAGTCTCCGGCCGGCCCCCGTGTTCCATCGGCCGCGGTCAGGCGGCTTTCATCACCTGTCCGCTCCTCAGGGGGCGGTGAGGTGCGATGACCTGCCCGTCCGGGAGCAGTTCACCGGTGTCCTCGAAGAGCAGGACGCCGTTGCACAGCAGGCTCCAGCCCTGTTCCGGGTGGTGAGCCGTCAGACGGGCGGCTTCCCGGTCGTTGGAGTCTGCGGTCGGGCAGGGTGGCTGGTGCTTACACATGGATGGGTTCTTTCGCTGCGTCGAATCGAATGCCCTGCGGCTGGACGATGTGCTCATGGCCGCCCCCGTATCAGTCGGTCCGGTTCCAGTGTTGCCCTACGGGCGTCTCTCCGCAGGGATTTCGCGGCAGCTGCTCTTCTCCACCCATGACGCATCACCCGGCCGGACGGTTCGATCCAACTGCACTGTCCGTTCGGATGGTTCGGGGTGACCTGACCGGACTAGTCCGGACGGGCAGTGGAGCGCCCCCCGCCGAGAGGCTCGGCGAGGGGCGCCTGGGTCGTGGGTCAGGCGGGCGAGCCCAGCAGGCCGGGCTCCGGGAGGCCCGGAAGGGCCGGCGGCGCGAGGCGCAGGGTCATCACCGGGAGCAGGTCCGCGACGCGGTGCGGGCGGTAGGCCGTGATCCCGGGCGGGGCCGGTGCCAGGGGCACCAGGAGGTCGGTCGGCGCGAGCGCGCCCGAGCCGGGGTCGTCCTCGATGTCGTGGTGGAGCCACAGCGTGAACATGTAGAGCTCCGGCACGGACAGCAGACGCGGCTGGTAGGGCGTCTTCGTCGACTCGGCCTGACGGACGGCGAGTTCGGTGGAGACGATGTACGGGCCCTCGAAGAAGTGCGAGAAGGTCCAGCCGTCGGCGGTGCACATGGTGTCCGCGGCGGCCACTGCGCGCTCACCGCTGCGGATCAGGAAGCGCCAGCCCGCCAGGCGGGTGCGCGGTGCTGCCTCGTCGGGCACGATCCGGTCCAGGACATGGACGGGAAGGGGTAGTTCGGGGCTCAGCGATCCCTGGACGGACCGGAGAGCGGGCGTGTGGGACTCGCGGACTGCGGTAGGAGAACCGAGTGCCGCGAGAACGCTGCGCAGTGCGGGCGCGGGGGCCGGAGAAACATGCAGCGGCATAAGTGGGTCGCCTCTCACTTCGGAGACACGGTGGTGCGTGGGCGGGTGCAGACGGCGCTGTCGGCGTGCGGGGCCAGAGGAAGGCCGGTGACGGGGCGGACGGGCCGATGCGTCAACTCTCTGCCTCGTGCGCAGAGTTTATACGACAAATGTTCACACGGTGTTTCGGGTACTCGTCCGAGATATTACGCGCAAGGTGTTTTTGAGCCTTTGAATTACGCCGAATATGTGGATCCGGGCTCCTCCTGGACCCTGCCGTCAGGAACTTTCCCGGTCCGGCGGTAGGCTCAAACTCGTCGGCGTGCGAGCGGTGCAAGTCGATTTTGCACCCTGCATATGCCTCATGCCTTCGGAATGTGCCTCCGGCTTCCGTCACCACACTACCGGGCAGGCGTGAGGCGTGGAGGCGTTACGGATCATCTCACCGGGGCATTATCGATCGTGATACGAGCGGCCTGTGCCGCGGGCCGCCCACTCGAGGAGGGACCCTTCGATGGGCGAGAAGGTCGTGGCGGGTGCCTTTGCCCCGTCCGATCGGCAGACGTACCGCGAGAAGCTCACCCAGTGCCTGACGGGGCTGGAGAGGCTCCTGTCGGAGCGGAGGTTCGATCGACCCAGGAATCTCATGGGGCTGGAGATCGAGCTGAATCTCGCGGGACCGGACGGATTGCCGAGGATGCGGAATGCGGAAGTTCTCCAGCGCATCGCCAGCAGGGATTTTCAGACGGAACTGGGGATGTTCAATCTGGAGGTGAACATTCTGCCGCACCGGCTCAGCGGCCGGGTTTTCGATCAGCTCGCCGAGGAGCTGCGTACCGGGCTGGCCTATGCCCACCGCAAGGCCGCGGAGGTCGACGCCGGCATCGTGATGATCGGTATCCTGCCGACGCTGGGACGGGACGACGTGGTTCCGGCGAACCTCTCGGACGCCGAGCGGTACACGCTCCTCAACGACCAAATGGCCGCCGCGCGCGGCGAGGAATTCGACCTTGATATCGAAGGCGTCGAGCGATTGGTCTCGACCTCTCCTTCCATTGCGCCCGAATCGGCTTGTACCTCGGTCCAGTTGCACCTGCAGGTGACGCCCGACCGCTTCGCGGACGTCTGGAACGCGGCTCAGGCGATCGCCTCCGTGCAGATCGCGCTGGGGGCCAACTCCCCCTTCCTCTTCGGCAAGGAACTGTGGAGGGAGTCGAGGCCACCGCTGTTCCAGCAGGCCACCGACGTACGGCCGCCCGAACTCCGGAACCAGGGCGTCCGGCCCAGGACCTGGTTCGGGGAACGCTGGATCAGCTCGGCCTACGAACTCTTCGAGGAGAACGTCCGCTACTTCCCGCCGCTGCTGCCCATCTGCGACGAGGAGGAGCCGCTGCGGGTGCTCGACGAAGGAGGCGTCCCGACGCTCGCCGAGCTCGTCCTGCACAACGGCACGGTCTACCGCTGGAACCGACCCGTGTACGGGCTGGCTGATGGAGTTCCCCACCTGAGGGTCGAGAACCGGGTACTGCCGGCCGGCCCCTCCGTGGTCGATGTCATCGCCAACGCGGCCTTCTACTACGGCCTGGTGCGCGCACTCGCCGACGAGCCCCGCCCCGTGTGGGCGAAGCTGCCCTTCGAGGCGGCGGCCGAGAACTTCGACGCGGCCTGCCGCCACGGCATCCGGGCCGAACTGCTCTGGCCGCGCCCGGGCCGCGCCGGCGGGGTGGAGAAGGTCCCGGCCGTCGAACTCGTACGGGACGAACTGCTTCCGCTCGCGGCCGCCGGGCTCGACGCCTGGAACATCGAGCCCTCCGACCGCGACCTCTACCTGGGGGTCATCGAGGAGCGTTGCCGGCTCGGGGTCAACGGTGCTTCGTGGCAGGTCGACACCTATCACCGCGCACTCGACGCGGGCCTTGAACGCGAGGGCGCCCTCGCGGCCACCACACGGCGCTACGGAGAGCTGATGCAGGCGGGCGAACCCGTGCACACCTGGCCGATCGGTTTCCCGGCGCCCTGAGGCAGGTGCCCGGTGTCCCGCCCCGCCGACCTCGTCGGGCAAGCTATGACGCACGACCGACGGCAGGTTCCAAGGTGAGGCGGGACGCGTGGCTCAATCCATTCCCCAGACCGGGGTGTCCCCGAGGATCCTGAGGTCGGAGACCCTGCTGGTGCTGGCTCTCTCGCTCGGAGCCAGCGGCGTCTCCGCCCTGATCAGTTTCATCGGTTCGCTGACGAAGCCGGGTGGCCTCAAGGACCAGGCCGCCACGCTGAACGGGTCCTACGCACCCGGGCGGCCCTGGCTGGATCTCGCCTGGCAGCTGTTCGGAATCGCGACCGCTCTGGTGCCGGTGGCCCTGGTCGCCCACCTCCTCCTGCGGGAGGGCGCCGGCCTGCGGACCCTGGGCCTCGACCGCACCAGGCCGTGGCGGGACCTGGGCCGGGGGACCCTGGTTGCCGCCGGCATCGGCAGCGCCGGGCTGGCGTTCTACCTGGCCGCGCGCGCCTGGGGGTTCAACCTTACGGTCGTCCCGGAATCGCTCCCCGAGGTCTGGTGGAAGATCCCCGTACTGATCCTCTCCGCGGTGCAGAACTCCCTGGTGGAGGAAGTCATCGTGGTGGGTTATCTGCTGAGAAGACTCGGCCAGCTGGGCTGGACACCGATGGCCGCCCTGGTCGCGAGCTCGGTGCTGCGCGGCTCGTACCACCTCTACCAGGGGATCGGCGGCTTCATCGGGAACGTGGTCATGGGCGTCGTCTTCGTGCTGCTCTACCGGCGCTGGGGACGGGTCGGGCCACTGGTCGTGGCCCATGCCCTGCTCGACATCGGGGCCTTCGTCGGATACGCGCTGCTCGCGGGCAAGGTGGGCTGGCTGCCCACTCCGTGAGGCGGACGGGAGCAGGCGCCGCTCACGGCAGCGGGCGCTCCCGCCGTGCTCACAGCCCGGTGAGCAGCTCGCCGTCGATGACGGTGACGGCGCCGCCGGTCAGCAGGGTGCGATCCCCGCGCAGCGCCGTGCGGACCAGGCCCGAGCGTGCCGAGGCCTGGAGCCCCGTGAGGACGTCCCGGCCGAAGCGGGCCGACCAGAAGGGCGCCAGGGCGGTGTGCGCACTGCCGGTGACCGGGTCCTCGTCGATGCCGACCGCCGGGAAGAAACCGCGGGAGACGAAGTCGTACCCGGCGGAGGGATCCTCGGCCGTCGCCGTCGCGATCACACCTCGCCGGGAGCAGGCCACGAGGGCCCGGAAATCGGGCCGGAGGCCCCGTACGGTCGCCTCGTCGGGAAGCTCCACCAGCAGGTCCCCGACCCGCGGACCCGTGTCGTGGACCGACAGGGGCGAGGCGCCGAGCGCGTCCGCCAGCCCGGTAGGGGCGGGTACGGGTGTCAGCGGTGCTGTCGGGAAGTCGAGCGTCAGCGTGCCGTCCTCGTGCGCGGAGGTGCGCAGGACACCGGAACGGCTCGCGAACCGGACCGTCCCGCGTGCGGCCCCCGTGGTGTTCAGGACATGGGCGGTGGCGAGGGTCGCGTGCCCGCAGAGATCGACCTCCGTCGCCGGGGTGAACCAGCGCAGGGCCCAGTCCGCCTCGCCGCCGGGCGGCAGGCGGTGCGCGAAGGCGGTCTCCGCGAGGTTGACTTCGGCGGCGACCCGCTGGAGCCGGGCGGCGTCGGGGAAGGAACCGGAATCAAGGAGCACCACTCCGGCGGGATTGCCGGCGAAGGGGCGGTCGGTGAAGGCGTCGACGATGCGGATCTTCATGGCACCGACCGTAGGCGGGCCGTCGGGCGGAGGTCCAAGGCCAATCGGGGATGTGCGGCCCCCGGACCGGCGTGGGCCCTCGGAGGATCGGCTGCCGGTTCATGCGCTTCCGGGCTTCCGGGCCAGGAACGTGCCCCCGGTCCTCCCCTTCACCGTGCCGGGTTCCAGCAGGCGTGCCACGACGGTGAGGCCCGCCTGTTCCAGCAGGGCGACGATCCGGTCCGGACGCAGCAGATGCGTCTCGAAGGAGACGGGGAGGCCTCCGTACGCCTGGGTGGGACGGCGTAGCTCGTCGTCTCCCAGATGGCCGGCCATCATCAGCAGCCCACCCGGTGCCAGGCTTCGGCGGATTCCCTCGAACACGAGGGGCAGTGTCTCCAGCGGTGTGTGGTGGGTGGAGTAGTAGGCCAGCACGCCGCCGAGGCTGTTTTCCCGCACCGGCGGCGCGGTCATCGAGCCGACGACGAAGTCCAGGCCCGGATGCGCGTGCCGGGCCAGCCCGATCATCCTCGGGGACAGGTCGAGGCCGAACACGCGGACCCCGAGCTCCGCCAGATGCGCCGTGACCTTGCCCGGGCCGCATCCCAGGTCCGCGACGGGCCCGAGATTCTCCGTCCGTACCATCTCGGCGAAGACGGCGAGCATCCCTCGTGACAGCGGATCCAGCTCCGCCGGGCTCTTGACCTGCTCGGCGTAGGCGGTGGCGACGGTGTCGTACGACGTCCGCACCGCCGCGAGGTAGGAGGGCTGCGTCATGGCGGGACCCTACGGGAAGGCCGGCCGACAGCCACCGGCCGGGTGGGGAGCGAGGGACACCGCGGATGCGGTCCGTTGAATGCCGCCTGAACCGGCGCGACGCCGAACACCTCCTGTCCTCCTTGCGGTTCGGCAGCGGGAGGTTCTGGTTCCTGCGGAGAGGGGCCGTGGCGAGACAGCGGTGAGAAGCCGTGCGGGACGGTGCGATCATCCTCGGATGCGAGAGTTCGACGAACTGGTCCGTGTGGACGATCCGGCGTGGCCCGTGCTTCAGGAAATGCTGGAGTCCGGCGCTGTTCCCGTACAGGTGCTGCCCGCAGACGCGGGCGAAGGGCGCCGTTCCCTTCTCCAGATGCAGGTCAGCGCGCGATCCATGCTGGGGGCGCTGGCGTTGAACACCGGCGGCCTGCTGCTGGACGACGGGTGGGTCCGTGTCTTCGGGGGAGGGCCCGGCCCGGAGGGAGGTCTCCCGAGCCTGGCGCAGGTCAACGGCTTTCCACCGGACGTCGATCCGGCATGGCAGCCCGAGGCGGGTCTCGTCGTCGGCCAGGACGTGCTCGGTGGGGTCTTCGCGCTGAACGGAGGCGACCCGTCGGCCGCGGGGCGCCCGGGTGCACCGGGGCGGATGACGTACTTCGCTCCCGACACCCTTGAGTGGGAGCCCATGGACATGGGGCATGCGGGGTGGGTCTCGTGGCTGCTCTCGGGCCGTCTGGAGACGTTCTACGACGGGCTGCGGTGGCCGGGATGGCGTGCGGAGACCGCTGCCCTCGACCTCACTCAGGGTATTTCGGTGTACCCGTTCCTCTGGTCCAAGGAGGCGCGGGAAGACCTGGCAGCCACGAGCCGGCGGGCCGTGCCCATGCGTGAGGTCGTCGGAGTCGCTGCGGATTTCGCCCGGCAGATGGGGCCGGCTGATCCCGGCTTCCTCGGAAACGTCTGACCATCGGTCGGTGGACTCCTGACGGAGGCGGGGGCCGGACTCGGGCTCTGCGAGACGGTCAGTTCAGCAGGGCCGCTGTGAACGTCTGACGGTGGTCCACCAGCCAGGACTGCGCGCGGTCCCAGCGTTCCCATCCGCCACGTTCGGCCAATGCCCGGAGGCGGACGGGGTCTTTCTCGGCCACGCGGCGGCCGACGAAGGCCCGGCAGACCTCCGTGGCCTGCTCGACGACGCCGGGCAACTCGGCGCGGTCATCCGCGGAGAGGCCATAGCCGTCGGCAAGAACGCGCAGCCGTGCGGCCGCGTCCAGCCCGCGGGGATGGAGAGCGGCCGCGGATTCGGGATCGAGCATGGGCACCCAGTAGCGGGCGGCCATGGCGATGTCCCAGAGAGCACGGCCCGGCGCCGCCCAGTCGAAATCGATCAGGGCCGCGGCACGACCGTCGCGGAAGACCACGTTCTCCGGGCACACGTCGTTGTGGCACACCACCGTTCCCCCCTCCGGGTCGGCAAGGTCCGGGGGCCAGGCGGCGCGGGTGTCGACCGTGACCGCCGCGCCGGCTTCATGCAGACGCCGCAGCAGGCTCCCCACCGATTCGAGGGCGGAACTCGTCATCGCCCAGTCCGGGAAGGGCGGCAGAGCCACGTCGCCGGGGATGAAACTCAGCTGCTCACGGCCGTCCGAGGTGAGGCCGACGGGGGTCGGCGCCGCGTCGAAGCCGTGCTCCTTCAGCGCAAGAAGATGGGCATGGAGGGTGCGGGCGTTGCGCGGTGCCGGACGCTCCACCACTTCACCTCGGCGGAACACCGCCCCCGTGTTCGTCATCCCGCCGGTCAGCGCCTCGTCCTCAGCCGTCATGAGGGTCACGCTAGCGACCGATCGACCCCATGCGGGCCGGGTCGCACAGGACGTGGATCAGTGCCGACGAGAACTGCCGGTGCGAACGGCGGAGCCGCCAGCGGCCGGCCGCGACCGACACGAATCTGCACGTCGTCATCCTCCACCGGCACAGACAGCCATCGATGGCCCTACAGGGGGCGTCGATCAACGTTCACCGGCACAGGTCGGTGGAGTCCTGTTCGGCAGACGCTTGCGATGCGACTGTTTCCGATATATCGTCGAGACATCGCGACAGTTCAACGAAGAGTCGCGTGAACACTGAAACGAGAGAGGAGCGCGATCATGCGTTCACATGGACACGAACATGGACACGGCCCCGGACGCCGAGGCGTCGGCAGGGGCGACTTCGAAGGCGGGCGCCCCGCGTTCGGCCCGTTCGGGCCGCCCTTCGGCGGAGGCCCCTTCGGCGGACCGCCGTTCGGCGGCGGCCGGGGCGGACGCGGCGGCGGACGGGGAAGGGCGAGGCGCGGCGACGTACGGGCGTCCATCCTCGCGCTGCTCAAGGACCGCTCGATGCACGGCTACGAAATGATCCAGGAGATCGGCGAGCGTAGTGGGGGAGCGTGGAAGCCGAGCCCCGGCTCGGTGTACCCCACGCTCCAGATGCTCGAGGACGAGGGGCTGATCGTCAGCGCCAGCGAAGGGGGGAAGAAGCTCTTCACCCTGACCGATCTGGGGCGCGAAGAGGCCGAGAACGGCCCTGACGCTCCCTGGGAGGAGGCGGGGCGCGGTGTCGACTGGGAGGGCGTGAACGAGATCCGGCAGGCCGGGTTCGGTCTGATGGAGGCCTTCGGCCAGGTCTGGAAGACCGGCTCGGCCGACCAGCGGCAGAAGGCCCTCACCGTGATCAACGATGCCCGCAAGAAGCTGTACCTCATCCTCGCCGACGAGCACTGAGCCGTGCCGTGCGCGCACGACGTGAAGGGCCCCTTCCGAGGGGCCCTTCACGCGTTCCCCGCCCGTGCGGCGGCGCGTCGGGTCAGGGGCGGTCTCATCCGCAGGGATGAGGAGTACGCCGCCGGCGCCCGCCTTTCGCGGGATGGCGGATGGGCCGCGCCGGGGATGCGCTCATGACCGGCGGCTGGTGGGGTGGGGAGGTGCAGTTCCGGACAGAGAAGCTCCCCGAGCAGGTCCCGCAGAGCTACCCGGCGGCCGGTGAGAAGTTGAGCGCGGCCATGATCGCGGTGACGGCCGCGGCGCGCCGGAGGGCGGTGCGCGACGGCGACCGCCTGGTCGACACGGCTCACCTGCTGCACTCACTCATCGAGGCGGACTCCGAGGTCCGGGAGGCCTTCGGCGGAGGGCCTGAGGTGGCCAGGGTCCTGGGGTATCTCGTGCAGCGCAGCATCGGATACGGGCTGCGCTGGCAGCGGACCCAGGAGGGAGGCGGCGCGCCGGCCGTGCGGGGATCGGCGGGTGAGGGGTGGTCGCCGGCGGCCGGTGCGGCGATGGACCGCGCGACGGACGCCGCGCGGCTCCGCGGGGCGACGCACGCGGACGGGCTGGACCTCCTGGTGGCGCTCGCCGCCGATCCGGACAGCAGGGCGGTCGAGGTGCTGAGGCGGGCCGGCGTCGCCGTCCCTCTGCCGGCCGCGCGCGCCGCGGTCCGGGCGGAGGCGGACGCGCAAGGGTGATCATGAACACGCAACGGACAGGTGTCACGGGGGTGACGCTGCTGACCGCTGCTGCCATGATGTGCCGATGCAGGTGTCTCAGGGGAGAAGTGTGGGACTGGGCCTGGCCCTTGTCTCGGCCTTCGCGTTCGGTGGTTCAGGAGTGGCGGCGAAGCCGCTGATCGAAGCGGGCCTGGACCCGTTGCACGTCGTCTGGCTGCGGGTGGCCGGCGCGGCACTCGTCATGCTGCCGGTCGCCTGGCGGCACCGGAACCTCGTCCGGGAGCGGCCCGTACTGCTGGCAGGCTTCGGGCTCTTCGCCGTTGCCGGGGTGCAGGCCTTCTACTTCGCGTCGATCTCCCGCATCCCCGTCGGTGTCGCGCTCCTCGTGGAATACCTGGCGCCCGCACTCGTACTGGGCTGGGTGCGCTTCGTACAGAGGCGGCCCGTCACCCGCGCCGCCGCTGTGGGCGTGGTGCTGGCCGCCGGCGGGCTCGCCTGTGTCGTCGAGGTGTGGGCCGGTCTGACCTTCGATGCGGTGGGGTTGCTGCTGGCCCTCGGGGCGGCTTGCTGTCAGGTGGGCTACTTCGTCCTCTCCGACCAGGGCGCCGGGCACGGTGGGGCCTCGGAGGCCGAGCCCCCGCACCCCGTAGGTGTGATCGCGTACGGTCTGCTGGTCGGCGCGGCGGTGCTCACCGTCGTGGCCAGGCCCTGGGGTATGGACTGGGCGGTACTCGGCGCGAGCGCCACCATGGACGGGCGTGAGGTGCCCGCGTGGCTGCTGCTCGGCTGGATCGTGCTTCTGGCGACCGTACTCGCCTACGTCACCGGTGTGGTGTCGGTACGGCTGCTGTCCCCGCAGGTCGCCGGTGTCGTCGCCTGCCTCGAGGCCGTCATCGCCACCGTGCTCGCCTGGTTCCTGCTGGGTGAGCACCTCTCCGCTCCCCAGCTCGTGGGCGGTTGCGTGGTCCTGATCGGAGCCTTCATCGCGCAGTCCTCCGCTCCCAAGCCGCCGTCGGGACCGGTGGCCTCCGGGGTCGGTGGTCCCGCCCTCGAGGCGGCCGCCGTGTACGAGCCGGCCGGTGGCGAGGGCGAACTGAGCAGGCCTCCGGCTTCGTAGCGGACCACCGGCCGGGTCGGCAGGGCGGGGCGCCCTGCCGTTTCCCCGCCCGGGCCGGTGACGGCCGCGCCGGGTGCGCCCGTGCCGCCCGCTTCTCCCCGTCCTCAGGACCGTGGGTCTCGGCGCTCGGCGCGCGGGGCGCCCGGCGGGTCAGAGAGAGGCGAGGTAGTCCGGCACCGCGATCGAGGGATCCAGGTCGTCGGAAGGCACCGGCGCCGCGTAGCCCCTGGCCAGCGGGACGATGCCCGCCCAGTGAGGGAGTGCGAGGTCCTCGGGCTCGTCGTTCGGGCCACCGGTGCGGATCTTCGCGGAGACCTCGTCGAGGTCCAGGCGGATCACCGCCGTGGCCGCCAGCTCCTTCGCGTCGGCGGGGCGGGAGTCCTTGGACCTGCCGGGCACCACCTGGTCCACGATGGCGTCGAGTGCGACGCGCCGCTCCTCCGGGTCGGTCACCGTACGAGCGGTCCCGTGCACCACCACGGAGCGGTAGTTCATCGAGTGGTGGAAGGCCGACCGGGCCAGCACCAGTGCGTCCACATGCGTCACGGTCAGGCAGACGGCCAGTCCGGGGTCGGAGCCGCCGGCCAGACGAAGCGGGCGTGATCCGGTCGATCCGTGCACGTACAGCCGACTGCCCACGCGGCCGAACAGCGTGGGCAGGACGACCGGTGCCCCGTTCCGGACGAAGCCCAGGTGGCAGAGGTAGGCGGCGTCGAGTATCGAGTGGACCGTCTCGTGGTCGTACGAGGCGCGCTGCCTGGCGCGGCTCGGGACCGTGCGTTCCGTCGGCTCGTAGGCGGCTTCCCGGGGGAGGCCGGTGCTGTCCGGCGTGGAGGTCTCCGGCATTGCGTACTCCATTGCACTAGTGCATAATCCTGTTTGTGCTAGGAGAGTATCTGATCAGCGGGCGACGTGCAGCCGAGATTGCCGCGAGCGTCGAGCGGGGGGTGGCCTCGGGAGAGCTGGCTCCGGGCCAAGTGCTGCCGCCCATGCGTGAGTTGGCGACCCTCCTCGGTGTGAATCCCAATACGGTGGCCGCCGCCTACCGGACACTCCGCGAGCGCGGGGTGATCGAGACGGCGGGACGGCGGGGGAGCAGGGTGCGGCCACGTCCCGCCAGTACCGCCCGTGGTTCGCTGAGGGTGGAGGCTCCGGCGGGCGTGCGGGACCTGGGTGCCGGCAATCCGGATCCGGCCCTCCTCCCCGGGCTCGGCGAGGCGCTGGCGGCGGCGGCCGCCGAACACGCCCGGAGTCCTCGCCTCTACGGGGAGACCGCGGTCGACCCGGGACTGGCCGCGGCGGCTCGCTCCGGTCTGGACGCCGACGGGATTCCCGGCGGGCCGGTGGCGGTCACCTCCGGGGCTCTCGACGCCATCGAGCGGGTGCTCATGGCCCATCTCAAGCCGGGTGACGCGGTCGCGGTGGAGGACCCGGGGTGGGGGGCCCTGCTGGACCTCGTACCGGCACTCGGTATGCGTGTCGTCCCGGTGGCCCTGGACGAGGAGGGCCCGCTGCCCGGCGAGGTCGAACGGGCGCTGCGGGCCGGTGCCGCGGCGCTGGTCGTCACAGGCAGGGCGCAGAACCCGACCGGGGCCGCCGTGGGCGAACAGCGGGCCGGGGAGCTGCGGTCCGTTCTGCGTGAACATCCCGGCCTGC
Organism: Streptomyces sp. NPDC048590; assembly: GCF_043199535.1. Classification (NCBI taxonomy): domain Bacteria; kingdom Bacillati; phylum Actinomycetota; class Actinomycetes; order Kitasatosporales; family Streptomycetaceae; genus Streptomyces; species Streptomyces sp. NPDC048590. The sequence continues at coordinate 25,690 of NZ_JBICWC010000002.1, forward strand.
TCCTGATCGAGGACGATCACGGGCACGCGATCGTCGACGTCCCGGTGCGCCCGCTCGCGGGCGTCACCGAGCGCTGGGCGTTCGTGCGCTCGGTCTCCAAGGCGTACGGCCCGGACCTGAGGCTCGCCGTGGTCACCGGGGACGAGCTGACGGTCGATCGGGTGACGGGACGTCAGAGACTCGGACCGGGCTGGGTCAGCTCCCTGTTGCAGTGTGCGGTGGCGCACCTGTGGGAGACCGGCGCGGTCGACGTGGCGGCGGTCGCCCGCTCCTACGGTGAGCGCCGGAACGCCCTGGTCGGGGCGCTGGCCGAGCGAGGGGTGCAGGCGTACGGGCGGACCGGCATGAACGTGTGGGTACCGGTGGGCGACGAGACCGGAACGGTGGCCAGGATGCTGCACGCGGGCTGGGCGGTTGCTCCGGGGGCGCGCTTCCGGATGGCGTCGCGGCAGGGGGTGCGCGTGACCGTGTCGCCGCTGTCCCTGGGAGATGTCGAACCGCTGGCGGACGCGCTGGCGGCGGCGGCGCCGCCGGCCGCTCCGGTCAGTTATGGCTGAGCGCGTCGGCGGTCGGGGCGGCCGGTGCCGGTGGCCCGGGCCCGGCTCTGCGTGAGGCCCGCTCCCACCAGGACCACGAGGGCGCCCACGGGGGTGTTCCAGCTCAGTCGTTCACCGAGCAGGCCCACTCCTGCCGCCGTGGCGATCACGGGGATGAAATAGGTGACCATCTGTGCCGTCGTGGGGCCGACCTCTTCGACGAGTCCGTACTGGAGGAGGACGGCCAGTCCCGTGCCGAGTGCTCCCAGGGCCAGGACGCCCAGTGTCGCCGGCAGCGGGAAGTGCTCCGGCCGGGCCGTGAAAGCAGGCATGATCAGGGCCAGTTGTGCGGTGCCGAGGAACAGCTGGCTGCCCGTCAGGGCGAGGGTGGAGCTACCGGTCCCCGCCAGCGTCCTGCGGACGTAGATCCAGCCGACGGGGTAACTGAGGGAAGCCAGCAGGGCCATCGCCGTACCGGTCGCATCGAGTCCCGAGAACCCCTGCCAAGCGCCCAGCACGGTCAGCACGCCGACGAACCCCAGGCCGAGTCCTGCCACGCGGCGGCGGGTCGGCCGGTCCTCCGAGAGCGCGACGACGGACAGCGCCATGCCCCACAGTGGCGAGGTCGCGTTGCAGATCCCGGCGAGGGTCGACGGGATCGTCAGCTCCGCGTACGCGAACAGCGAGAACGGGAGCGCGTTGAGGAAGAACGCCGCGACACAGAGGTGGCCCCAGGTCCGGAGCGAGCGGGGCGGACGCTCCCGGCGCACCGCCATCGCGGCGGCGAGGACCAGCGTGCCGGACAGCAGTCTGCCGAAGGTCACCTGGAGCGGGGCGTACCCATCGGTTCCCACCTTGATCAGCAGAAAGCTGAAGCCCCAGATGAGCGAGAGCGCGGCGAAGCGGAGGCGCCAGTCCACGGCACGCCGCGGAGCCGCGGCACCGGAAGGGCGGCCGATGGGGGCGATACGGGGGGCCGGGACGGCTGCGGGGACTTCCGGGGTGGTGGCCGAGGCGCTCATGCGACCACCTTGACCGACGCAAAGGCGTAGAACAAGTGAGACTTGTTTCGCATGTTTGCGTAGCATCGCTTACATGTTGAATCTGGAGCGCCTGCGGACCCTGGACGCCCTGGCCCGGCACGGCTCGGTGAGCGGCGCCGCCGACGGACTCCACGTCACGACGTCGGCCGTCTCGCAGCAGATGGCGAAGCTCGAACGCGAGGTGGGTCAGCGGCTTCTGGCCAGGAGCGGGCGGGGCGTGCGCCTCACCGACGCCGGCCGGCTGCTCGCGGATCACGCGGCGAAGATCCTGTCCCAGGTGGAGGTCGCCCAGTCGGACATCGAGGCCCAGCGAGGCCTGGTGGTGGGCGAGGTCCGTCTGGCGGCCTTCCCCACGGCCGCCCGGGGGCTCTTCCCCTCGGCGCTCTCCGCGCTCCGCGCCGATCATCCGGAACTGGCGCTGCGCACCACCGAACTGGAGCCGGACGACGGGGTCCGCGCGGTGCTGCGGGGGGATGTCGACCTTGCGGTGGTTCTCGACTGGAGCAACAAGCGGCTGCCCGTACCGGGCGGGCTGGCCAAGGCTGAACTCCTCGACGACGCACCGGATATCGCCATGCCGACCGGTCACCCTCTCGCCGGCCGGGACGAGGTCGACATCGAGGAGTTCGCGGACGACGACTGGGTGTCCTGGCCGGAAGGAGAATTCTGCTACGAGTGGCTGATGTTCACCCTGCGTTCCAAGGGGGTCGAGCCCCGCATTGCGCACCTCGCGGGGGAGCACCACACCCAACTCGCGCTGATCGCTGCCGGTTTCGGAGTCTGCGTCGCTCCGAAACTCGGGCGGGGCCCTGTGCCGGAGGGGGTGCGCCTGGTGCCCGTACGTCAGCCGATGCGCCGCCATGTCCACGCTGTATGGCGCAAGGACGCCGATCGGCGGCCGTCGATCCGCGCCGCTGTGGAGGCGTTGCGCGAGGCGGGCAGGGCGCTTCACCCGCCGGTCACCCATGATCCACCGGAGGGGTGAGGCGCGTGGCGGACGGGCTTCCGGCCGCCACGCGCCAGGGGCGTTCCCGCCCGATGGTCAGAGCCCGCGCGGCTGTCCGGCCACGGAGGAGGGCGTGTCACCACGGGCGCCGCATTCACCGTCCGGGATGCTGGTCTCCGTTCCGGAGGCGGTGACGGCGGCCGGGACGGGTTCGGCTGCGGGGCCGGTGCCCGCCGCGGCCGTCGGCTCGCCCTCGGGCTGGAAGGTGATCTCGCCGTCCAGCACCTTGCGCATCCGGTCCTTGTCCAGGGCACCTTCCCACTTGGAGACCGCGAAGACGGCGACGCAGTTGCCGAGGAGGTTCGTCGCGACACGCATGGTGTCCATGATGCGATCCACCCCGAGGAGCAGGGCGACCGCTCCGGCGGGGATCACACCGAGGGCGGACGCGGTCGCCGAGAGGGCGAGGAAGGCTGATCCGGGCACGCCCGCCATTCCCTTGCTCGTCAGCATCAACACGACGACCACGGTGATCTGCTGCCCCGGAGTCAGGTCCACCCCGACGGCCTGAGCGATGAACAGCGTGCCGATGGACAGGTAGATCGACGCGCCGTCGAGGTTGAAGGAGTAGCCCGTCGGGAGCACCAGCCCGACGGCGTCCTCGCGGCAGCCTGCCTGGCGAAGCTTCTGCATCATGCGGGGCATGACGGCCTCGCTGGACGCGGTGCCCAGGGCGAGGAGCATCTCCTCGCGGGTGTAGCGCACGAACTTCCACAGGCTGACCCCGGTGAATGCCTTGAGGGCCACGCCGAGAAGGGCGAGGAACACCAGGGCGACGGCGTAGCAGACGCCGATCAGCTTGCCGTACGTCGACAGTGCGCCCAGCCCGTACTCACCGATCAGGTGGGCGGTCGCGCCGAACACCGCCACCGGGGCCAGCTTCATGATGAAGCCGACCACCGCGAACACGACTTCCTGGGCCTGCTCGATCGCCGGCAGGATCGCGGGCACCCGCTTCTGGCCGAGATGGAGAAGGGCGGCGCCCACCAGGCAGGCGAGGACGAGGACCTGGAGCAGCGAGTTCTCCGCGAACGCGCCGACCGCGCTGTCCGGCAGGGAGTGGAGCAGGAACTCCGACGTCGACGGCAGCGACTCACCTCCGGTCTTCTCGTCGACGGCCGAGGCGTCGAGCGACGCCGGGTCCACGTTCATGCCGCTGCCCGGTGAGAACAGATTGCCCGCGAGGAGACCGACGGCGAGAGCCAGGGTGGTCGCCACCTCGAACCAGATGAGCGCCTTGATGCCTATGCGCCCGAACGCCTTGAGGTCACCCGCCTTCGCGATCCCGGCGATCACCACGCAGAAGACGAGTGGCGCGATCATCGCCTTGATCAGCCGGACGAAGCCGTCGCCGAGGGGCTGTACGGCCGAACCCACCTCGGGCCAGAGCCGTCCGACGACGGCCCCCAGCAGCAGGGCGACGGCCACTTGCGCGAACAGTGACGAGCGAAGGAAACGGGCGGTGCGTCGGGCCAGTGATGACGGGCTGGCATCCGGCATGTGCGTACTCTCCAGACTCGAAGAATTCCACTCTGCGGAATCTAACTTCCGTGGACTGTCCGCCACTATGGCCGGTCGCACGGCATGGCGGAAGGCATGAGAAGGGAGAGGAATCGATTTTGGTGATAGCTACAACGACACCGGAGAGGGGTGCGCGGAGCGAGGGTGGCCGAGCCGGACGGGTGGGTGCCTCCGGCTTCCGCCGGACCAGGGGGGGGCGCCCGGCCCGGGGGCCGGCACACCCGGCCCGGGGTCCGGCAGGCCTGAGGGCAGGGATGGTCGCGGCAGGATCGTGGTGCCGTTGACCGCCTTTCCGGCCGCGTGCGGTCAGGACAGCTTGCGGAAGTCCCAGGACGTGACGGTCCGTGGTGTGAGCCGGAGCCAGCCGTGCCGACCGTCGTGCGGCAAGGTGTCCATCCCGAAGTACTTCGACGCGAACAGGCGCTCCGGTTCGTCCAGTTCGGCACAGGCCAGGCCGGTGCGCGGGAGCTCTCCGACGAAGTCCACCTCGCCGGAGAGCTCCACGCCGCGTAGTTCGCCGTACTCCACCCCGTCGTCCACGACGACAGCGGCCCGCCGGTCGTGCCTGAGCTGTGACCAGCGAAGGCTCCGGGTGAGGGAGTAGAGCCAGAGGGACGAGCCGTCCCAGACGAACCAGAGAGCGGCGACGTGTGGCATGCCGTCGGAGGACACCGTCGCCACCCGGCAGGTGCGTTGCGTGGTGAGGAAGGCGTCCCGCTCCGTGTCGGACATCATGATCCGGCGGCCACGGCGTTGTGAAACGGTCACAGGGGGGCGTCCCTCCTCCGGTCGGCTGCACGACGAAGCATGGAGGCTCCTCGGCATCGCCGCAACGGGCCCGTCACACGAGGGTGATCGAGTCGCCCTCCACCCGGATCTGCTTGGCCGGCAGGGGCCGGGTCGCCGGGCCTCCGGTCACCTCGCCCGTGGAGGCGTCGAAGGTGCTGTTGTGGCACGGGCAGGTGATGATCCCGTCGGCGATTTTCTTCACCGCGCAGCCTTGATGGGTGCAGGTGGACGAGAAGGCCTTGAACTCGCCTGCCGTCGGCTGTGTCACCACCACCTGCTGCTCGGCGAGGACGATACCGCCGCCCTCCGGGATGTCGCCCGTCCGGGCGAGAGCGGCGCCGGAGGGCGCGGCATCCTCGTCGCCCGCGGGCCCCGCCGCATCCGTGCTTCCGCTCCCGGCGGACCCGTTGCCGCATGCGGTCAGGGCCACGGCCAGTGCCGTCGCCCCGGCCGCGACGACAGCGCGCCGGCCGGGACGGCCCTGGATCTCCTGCGATGCACTCATGCCCGGTGTTCCCTTCGTCGGATGCGTCCGTCGGATGAGGCTGTTTCAGAAGGGAGTACGGGCGGGGACGTCCGGCCGTTCATCCCGGCCCCCGGTTCGGATCGCCCTGCGGCCTGAGACGACGAGTCAACCGGCGAGGCCATGAAGGCGCACCGGCAGTTCCCGCACACTGTTGCCCACGAAGGACGCGTGGCGCGGAAGTCCGGCGTCCGGTACGGCGAGATCGAGGTCGGGGAAGCGCCCGAAGAGCTGGGCGAGGGCGGCCACACCTTCCGTGCGGGCCAGAGGCGCCCCCAGGCAGTAGTGGGCACCATGACCGAGCGAGAGGTGCCTCGTCCCGCTCCGCCTGGTGACGTCGAAGCGGTCGGCATCCGGCCCGTGGGCCTCCGGATCGCGGCCCGCGGCGGAGTAACCGGCCAGTACGGGGGTGCCCTTGGGTATCAGCGTGCCGTCGAGCATCAGATCGCGGGTCGGGTAGCGGAAGGGGAAGTAGCTGACGGGGCTGTCCCAGCGCAGGGTCTCCTCCACCACGTCCGACCAGCCGGCCTCGCCCGACCTGACCGAGTCGAGCTGGTCGCGGTGGGTGCACAGTGCCCGCACCGCGTTGGTGATCAGATTGAGCGTCGTCTCGTGCCCGGCGATGACCATGAGCATCAGCGTGCCGATCAGCTCGTGTTCGCCCAGCCGGTCGCCGTCGGCCTCGCGGGCCGCGATCAGTGCGCTGACGAGATCGTCCCGGGGGTTCTCGGCGCGGGCGGCCGCGACCGCGCCGAGAACCTCCACCATCTCCCGGTTGGCCGCGAGTGCCTCGGCGGGCCCGATGTCGGTGGCGACGACCAGGTTGGAGAGCCGGTGCAACCGGGCATGGTGTTCGGGGTCCACCCCCAGCAGTTCGCAGATGACCCCCATGGGCAGAGGCAACGCGAAGTGCGTGCGCAGGTCCACGACCCCGTCACCCGCGAGCGCCGCCTTCTCGAGTCCGTCCAGCAGTGAGGACGTCAACGCCTCGATCCGGGGCCGCAGTTCCTCCACCCGTCCCACGGTGAAGGCCTTGCTCACCAAGGACCTCAGGCGCCGGTGATCGGCGCCGTCGGCGGTGGTCATCCCCTGCACCGTCGCGAAGGTCCTCAACGGCCAGCCGTCCGGGATCGCACCATCCCGCAGAGCCGCGAAGTGCCCTGCGTCCTTGGCGACATGGGGGTGCGCGAGGAATTCCTTGAGCGCATCGTGTCCGAGGACCGCCACACCTTCGACCTCCCCGGGGAGCAGCACCCTGGCGACGGCGCCGTCGCTCAGCAGCCGGGCGTTCACCGCGTGCGGGCAGGCTCCGGACGGATCCATCCGGTGTGGCGCGACAGGTCCGGGGCGGTCCGGGGAGGTGGTCAACGGGGCTCCAAGTCGCAGACGGGCGGGGCACGGAGCGTGTCGCGGTGCGGGACCACGGCTTTCGGCACCGGAACTCTCCACGAGGCGGACGACATCCGAAGGGTAGCGCGGCTCTGATGTGACGGACCCTTCCTTCGGCACACGGTCCGTCTCCGCGGCCGTGTCGGTGGTGTACCCGCGTCTCCCGGCTCGACGGGCGCGGTCGGATCTGCGGGCCTGTCGAGCACCGGGTCCCGGTGGTTGATGGGACCGGTCGCGTCCCAGGCGCCGTGCATGTCGTAGGTCATCACGACGGCGCGACCCGGACGGGCGTCGGTCAGGGAATGACTCGGCCGGTCCGCGCCGAGTCAGCCGGTGCGTGCACCGACCGGCTCTCCCCGGTTCTCCCCGGCTCCTCGACGTCTGCCGGACGGAGCAGTCGTGCACGAAGCACACCTCGCAATCGGGTCGACAGGCGTTTCCGGTGGTGGCAGCCGCTGTCCATCACGCTTCACCCGCCGTCGGACCGCCGGCCGGCTCGGCGTTGCGGCGGGTCTTGGCCCAGCCCGTGCGCCCGCGCAGCAGCCGCACGGAGCCCCTCGCCGAGACGATGAACAGGTGGTACGCGTACAGCCAGAGGGCGGCTCCCCACAGCAGGCCCGCGGCACGCGAACGGTCCGGGGCGAAGTCACGCCGGTAGACGGGTCCCCAGGTGAGGAAGGGCACGATGGAGAGCGCCGCGAGCGTCAGGGCGAGCGGCCAGGCGGCGAACAGCACGGCGCCGGCGGCCACTCCGGCCAGGAGGACGGACAGCAGTACCGCGTTCATCACGAGGATCGCCACATGTGCGACCGGCTGGAAGAACGTGTACAGCGACTCGAGTACGCCACGGGCGCGGTAGTGCCGGGAGCCCACGATCTTGCCTGCGTAGCGCACGCACTGGATGTTCCCCTGTGCCCAGCGGGTGCGCTGGGTCAGGAATCGCCGGGTGTACGGCAGTGCCTCCTGGGTCACCCAGGTGTCGGCGAGATGGGTGATCCGGTAGCCGGCCAGACGCATCTGCAGGCCGAGTTCGTAGTCCTCCAGCAGGGCGTCCTGCTGCCAGGGGCGGAGCTCGGAGGCGGCGATCCGGTCGAGTGCGGCAAGGCGGGTGAACTGGCCGTTCCCGCCCAGCCCGACGGATCCGGTACGCCCGCGGAGCAGTTGCATGCCGTTGTTGGACACCGCGAACTCGATGTCCTGCATCCGGATCAGCAGGCGTGCGTACGCGTTGGCGAGCCTGCCGCGGCCCTCCAGGGGGCGGTGTTCGTCGACATTCCTCATGCGCACCCCGATCTGCACGCCGCCCACCTCCGGGTCCGCGAAGCCCGCGGGCCCGCTGACGCTGGTCAGCGCCCCGGGCGCCAGTCGCCCGTCGGCGTCGACGACGCACACCACGACGCGGTCGCGGTCCGTCCGGCCCAGATGTGCGTTCAGCGCGTCGTACGCGGCGTTCAGGGCGGCGCCCTTGCCGATCCGGGCGTCCGGCCTGCGGCGGGAGACCAGCCGGACGCGCTGGTCCCCGGCGGCCAGCGACGACACGATCGCGCCGGTGCGGTCGTCGCTCGCATCGTCGACGACCCAGACATGGGCCCGGGGGAAGTTGGTGCGAAGCCGATGGACCGTGGCGGCGATCACGGCCTGCTCGTCCCGGCACGGTACGAAGAAGTGCCAGTCCCAGGCGGACGCGTCACCGCCGGGGGAGGGGCGGCGACGGGCGTAGGCGTGGCGGGAACCGGTCCAGTAGAGGAGGAAGGCGCCCAGCAGGAGGAAGGGGAGGACGTAGAGGAAGAACTCCGGAATCATGTGGCCGTCCAGGAGGCAGGTGGGGGCGGGTGGAGCGGTCGCCGGGGTGAACCGGTGGCACCGATCGCAGTCGGTGGCAGGTCAGGCGGCGACCGGCGTGAGGTCGGCGCGAACCGCAGCCGGTGGCTCCGAGGGCCGGGACAGGCCCATGACCAGGTCCGCGATTCGCCGGGAGGCCGTTCCGTCGCCGTAGGGGCTGGGCAGGGACCCCAGCCGGCGCAGCTCCTCGGGACCCGCGGCAAGACGCCGGTGTGCCGCCTCCTCGATCCTCGGGCCGGGCTCCACCCGGTCGGCGAAGTCGGTGAGCGCCTCGGGCCGCTCGGTGGACCGGCGGACCACCACCAGTGGCCGGCCGAGCACGGTGGTCTCCTCCTGGATCCCCCCGGAGTCGGAGACGATGAGAGCGGCATGCCTGGCCAGAGCGAGGAAAGCGCCGTAGCCCGCTGGGGCGAGCACTGTCAGTTCGTCCAGCAGGGGCCGCAGACCGGCGGCCTCCGCGCGGGCCCGTGTGCGCGGGTGGAGGGGCATCACCACCGGCAGCTCGCGGTTGATTTCGGCGAGTTCGCGCAGGACGACCGCCAGCACCGCCGGGTCGTCCGTGTTCTCCGGACGGTGCACGGTGGCGAGGACGTAGCCGTCCGGTGCGAGGCCGTGCCCGGCGAGCAGCCGTGCGCGTTCCCGCGGGGGCGGCAGGTGGTCGTGGACCGCCTCCACGACCGTGTTGCCGGTGACCGAGATCCGGTCGTCGGCCACGCCCTCGTCGAGCAGCAGCGAGCGGTTCTGGGGCGTCGCCGCGCACAGGACGTCCGCCAGCCGGTCGATAAGTACCCGGTTGTGCTCCTCGGGCATGGCGCGGTCATGGCTTCGCAACCCCGCCTCGACGTGGACCAGTGGTATCTCCCGCGCGTTCGCGACCAGCGCGCCGGACAGAGCGGCATTGGTGTCGCCCTGGACCACGACGGCGAGCGGCGGGTCCGCCGCGAAGCGCTCGTCGAGCGCGGCGAGGGCCTCGGCCACCTGGACGGCCCGCGGGCGTCCGCCCACTCCTGTCAGGTATTCGGGCTCGGGCAGGCCGAGCTCGTCCAGGAAGTCCCCGGACAGGGAGTCGTCGAAGTGCTGGCCGGTGTGTACGACTCGGGCGGCGGGGCCGAGCAGCCGGACCAATTCGGCGAGCTTCACCAGCTCGGGACGGGTTCCGAGGACGACTGCGACGCTGCGATCAGGGAGGAAGCTCATGAGTACGAGCGTCACTGAATACGGTTGTCGCAACCGTTGCGCAACGGTTGTCGAACGGTTGCCCTTTCCGTTTTAGTCGCTTTCGGGGCGTTCTGCCCGGGTCTTTGGTCCCGTGCGAGAGGGAGCTCCGGCCCGTTCCCCCGGGACCGTCTCCTCACCGCCGACGAAGCGGTAGCCCACACCCCTCACCGCCTCGACCGGGTCCCGGCCCTCAGGCCCCGCGGCGTCACGCAGCTTGCGGCGCAGGCGGAGTACCCCGAACTTCACCCTGTCCCGTCCCACCGCCGTGCTGTCGCCCCAGACCCGCGCCAGCAGCTGCTCCGACGGGACCACCCGGCCACGGCTGCGGACGAGGAACTGCAGGAGGCGGTACTCGAGGTCGCTGAGTCTGACCTCGTTGCCGTACCAGACCGCCGCCCGTCGCTCCGGCACGAGCCGCAGGTGTTCGCCCGCCCGCTCTCCGGCCCAGTTCCTCCGGCCGGCACGGCGCAGCAGCACCTCGACCCGTGCCGACAGCTCTTCGTCGTCGAACGGCTTCCCCACGTAGTCGTCCGCACCCGCCCGCAGTGCCCGGACCTTGTCCTCGACCGCACTCAGTCCGGACAGCACCAGGACCGGAAGATCGCTCATGTCGCGGGCGCGCGCCAGGACCCTCCATCCGTTCAGACCGGACACCAGCAGATCCAGGATCATCAGGTCGGGTGTCTCCTCGAACAGCAGCCGAAGGCCGTCGCGCCCGTCCGCCGCGGCCACCACGTCGTACCCGTGCCGCACGAGGACCTCACGCAGCGCGCGCACCGACGCGTCGTCGTCGTCCACGATCAGCAGCTTGGGCATCGTGCACCGCCGTCCTGGGGTGTACGGACCGGCGCTGTCCCGGCCCCGCCCCGCCCAGTCAAGCAGGGGCGGGGCGGGGCCGCAGATGAGGGCACCGCACACCCGCCCTTTCGGGGGAGCGGGTCACGCGGGGTCCGGAACGGTGGGGTTGGTGGGGTTGGTGGGTGCGACGGGGGTGCTGGGCTTGGGGATGTCGGGGGCCGGGGCGTACTGGGCCGCCTGTGTGTCGAACATGGCGGCGTACCGGCCGCCCGTGGCGATGAGTTCGTCGTGTGTGCCGTGCTCCACGAGACGCCCGCCGCCGAGCACGTAGATACGGTCGGCGTGGCGGACACCGGACATGCGGTGGGTGACAAGGACGACGGCACGGTGTGGGGCGGCCAGGCGCCGGATGCGGTCGAATGCTTCGATCTCGGCTTCGGGGTCGAGGGCGGAGGTGGGTTCGTCGACGATGAGGACACCGTCCGTCCCTGCCGTCGAACTGCGCCAGTGGGTGCGTGCGAGCCCCACCTTCTGCCACTCGCCGCCGGAGAGTTCGATGGCTCCGCGGAACATGCGCCCCAGCATGCTGTCCAGACCGTTGGGGAGTTTGGAGGTGACGGAACCCGCTCCGGCGTAGTCGACGGATGTCTGCAGGTCGCGGGGCGAGGAGGCATGGCCGGGACGGCCGATGCGGATGTTCATCGCGGCGGTCACGGGCCACCGCTGGAAGTCCTGTGTGAGGAGCGATACACGGTCGAAGACCTGCGCACGGTCCAGTTCGGTGATGTCGGCCGCTCCCCACCTCACGGTCCCGGCGTGTGGGAGGAGCAGACCCGAGAGGATCTTCATCAGGGTGCTCTTCCCGGAACCGTTCTCGCCGACCACGGCGGTGACCGCCCCCATGGGGAAGGCCAGCGTCACGTCGTCGAGGGCCGGTGTGTCGCGGTCGGGATACCGGTAGGTGACGTGGTCGAGGGAGACCTGGCCGACCTGGGCGGGTACCGGGCCGCCGGTCCGCGGGATGCCCCGCCGTGCGGCCTCGACGAGGAACTGTCCGTGGTCCCTGACGTAGAGGGACTCCTCGTGCAACTGGTTGACGTTCATCACCAGGGCGCCGAGGCTCGCGGATCCGGTCCGCACCGCGATCACGGCGGTGCCCGCGACGGCGAGGCTCATGTGACCGGCCATGATCAGCCAGATCATGGTCCCGTAGGTGGCGGCCATCGCCAGGCCCGACAGCGCGGAGGCGAACCATTCGGTGACCGCCTTGTTCGACGCCAGGCGTTCCTGTTCGGCTTCCGCGCTCGTGGCCATGCTCCGGTATCGGTCGAGGAGGAAGGGACCGACGGCATGGATGCGTACTTCCTGTGCCGCCGTCCGTTCGGTGAGCAGACTGCCGATCAGCCGGCTGGCCCTCAGGTGTTCGACCCAGCTCATCATGGACACATAGCGTTCCTGCGCCACCCTCATGGTCCCCCAGCCCCGGGGTGCCGCGATGACGAGCAGCATGGGAAGCAGCGCCGGGTGCAGCACGGTCAGGACCCCGGCGGTGGCGATCAGCGAGATGCCGCTGTTCAGCGCCGAGACACAGGCTCCGATCATGCGCCGTGCGGAGGCGGGTCCGTACTGGGCGATGTCGAGGAGGCGGCGGAAGTCCGGATCATCGATGGCTTCGAGCTCGACGGCGGTCGCCGCCGCCAGATACTGCGTGGTGGCGGTTCGCTCGACCTTGGGCTCCAGGCGCCCCGCCCTGGATGTCGACCAGCCGGCCAGGGCGGAGTTCACCACGGCGACGGCCGCGGCGGCCACCAGACCGGGCAGCAGGGCGTGCAGTCGGCCGACGGCGTCTCCGGCTCCCAGGAGCGCGTGCATGACCGCGTTGACGGCGAGCAGGCCCACCGCGGCGGCGACGCCCTGGCCGAGCTCGCTGACCGCCACCGCCGACAGCGCGCGTCGGTCCGCGCTCCAGGCCATCCGCAGCGTGGCACCGATCAGGGCGGGCATCTGACGGAGTGCCGAGCGCATGGTCAGGTCCAGGTTCGCGTGCTCGTGCCGGGCCCAGCCGGTGTCGTAGCGCAGCGGCCCGCCGAAGAGTTCGCGCTCCGCATCCGAGATCTGAGGCTCCGCCATGCGGACCTTGCCGAGGAACCGCTTCACTCGCGGCCTCCCTTCTGATCCCGGCTCGCGCTCCGGTGGGACGGACCGTGGTCGGGCGGTCGGGGGACGGCGGAAGGGTGGGGCCGGGCGGTCGGCCGGGGTTTCCCGTCGGCGGTGTGGACGGCGGTGGCATTTTCGAACGCAGGGTGTAAGGGCACAGAGCGGTGTACGGGATGCATCGGGCCTCCTCGGAACGAAATGCGGACAGGTGATCGGGTAACGATGGTTCTTCTGTCGCCGTAACGGGTGAGGGCGGGCGATTCCTCGAACTGGATTCCGACTGATGGGGATTCGGCGTGTGACAGCAGGGTGCGGCGGGCCGTGATGCTGTGTTCGATCAATCGTGTGGGTCGCGGTAACCCTGGAGGAGGATGCCGAGTGCCGTCTGATCGGTCATGCATGGCACGACCGAGCGGCCTCGTGCGGACGGCGTCGTGAGGGGCGCACTTCGGGGGAGAAGGCGCGGGTGCCGGGGCAAGGCTCGGGCGGCGATCGGACCTGCCGCGGAGGCCGACCGGATGTCCGGGCTCCGGGGACACCGGCGACCCGGCGAATGGCGGCCCGTCGCGTCGGCCTCGGCTGGACCGTCAACCTCGGTAACCTTCGCTCCTCGTCCTCCTGGTGGTCTTCGTGGACGCTTTCCGAGCGATTCGGCACTCCTGCCCATCGAAACATCGGAGACAGGGACTCCGACGTGACGTCGGCCGATGGCTCGGGCGCTCATCGCCTGACGGTCACCCTCGGTTACTATGCTCACTTCATGCCGGAAGCAGGCAGCATGGGGCGCGGCGCCGTCGACGGTCCGATCGGGGCGGGGAGACCGGCTCGCCGGCCGGGGCTCCACGGATTCCCCTCGTCGTCGACCGGTGATGCCCGCCTCCAGGCCCCGGAGAAGTCGTCCGTGGATTGCAAGGTCGAAGAGAATGGGTGGCCTGAGAAAGTGCTGGAAGAGGTCGTAGCAACCCGCTATGTCACGCCTCTGCGTGAGGGCGGATCGCTCCCCGGGATCGTCGAGGCCGACGATCTCGGCACGTACGTCATGAAGTTCACCGGGGCCGGGCAGGGGCGCAAGACGCTGGTGGCCGAGGTCATCTGCGGGGAGCTCGGCCGGAGGCTCGGGCTGCGTGTCCCGGAGCTGGTGACGATCGAGCTCGACCCCGTCATCGGGCTCGCCGAGCCGGACCAGGAGGTGCAGGAGCTCCTCAAGGCCAGCGCCGGGCTGAATCTCGGGATGGACTACCTGCCCGGCTCGATCGGCTTCGACCCCCTCGCCTACGAGGTCTCCGCGGCGGAGGCGGGGAGGGTGGTCTGGTTCGACGCCCTGATCAACAACGTGGACCGGTCCTGGCGGAACCCCAACATGCTCGTATGGCACGGCGAGCCCTGGCTGATCGACCACGGCGCCACCATGATCTGGCACCACAACTGGCCCGGAGCGCAGGCCTCCGCGGCCAAGCCTTACAACGCCTCCGACCATGTCCTCGCGCCTTTCGGACCCGACATCGCCACCGCGGCGGCCGAGCTCGCCCCGCTCGTCACGGAGGCACTGCTCGCCGAGGTGACGGCGCAGGTCCCCGACGCCTGGCTGGAGGGCGAGCCGGGATTCGAGACCACCGACCAGTTGCGCAGGGCATACGTGGAGCCGCTGCTGGCCCGCGCCGAGGGCATTCACCGGCGCATCGTCCTTGAAGGGCCGTCGAAGCCCCGTCCCTCCCAGGTCCCGGGGTGGCTCACCGATCACCTGGCGGCCTGGCCCCACCCCACCAGGAAGGACCGCGAGACGCGGACAGGCGTGGCGCGAGACGGCAAGGGCGGCGACCGATGAGCGGGCGAGATGTCTTCGAGTACGCGGTACTCCGCGTCGTTCCCCGCGTCGAGCGCGGCGAGTGCTTCAACGCGGGGGTGCTCGTCTACTGCCGGGCGAAGTCGTTCGTCGCCGCACGGACGCACCTGGACGAGGGCAAGCTCATGGCGCTGGATCCGCAGGCCGACGTGCGCGGTGTGCGGGCGGCGCTGCGCGCCGTGGAAGGCGTCTGCGGCGGCGGTGAGGCGGCGGGGCAGGCGGCAGGCGACGACGCGGGCAGGCGCTTTCGCTGGCTGATCGCGCCGCGATCCACGGTCGTCCAGCCGGGCGTGGTGCACAGCGGTCTGACCGCCGACCCGGAGGCCGAGGTCGAGCGGCTCTTCGACCTGATGGTGCGCTGAATCCCTGTCGGCTCCGCCTTCCCCGGCCGTACGGCGGGCGGAGCCGACAGGTGTGACATACGCCCGTACACCCGTGGGCCGTTGACACCGGGTGCCAGGGCTTCTAGCGTCTCGTCTGCTGAAGGTACTAAGCGGTTGCTCAGTTATCGGGAACTTCCTGACGTCCGCTGAGCCGCGATCCAAGGGCGAGGAGAACCAAGCATGTCCACCACCGAGCAGCGCGTCGCCATCGTGACGGGAGCGGCACGGGGCATCGGCGCCGCCACCGCCGTACGTCTGGCGGCCGAGGGCCGCGCCGTAGCCGTACTCGACCTCGACGAGGCGGCGTGCAAGGACACGGTCGAGAAGATCACCGCCGCCGGGGGCAAGGCCATCGCCGTCGGCTGCGACGTGTCGGACAGCGCCCAGGTGGAGGCCGCCGTCGCGCGGGTCGCCGCCGAGCTCGGCGCACCGACGATCCTCGTCAACAACGCGGGCGTGCTCCGCGACAACCTGCTCTTCAAGATGAGCGAGTCCGACTGGGACATGGTGATGAACGTCCACCTCAAGGGTGCGTTCCTGATGGCCAAGGCCGTCCAGTCCCACATGGTCGAGGCCAAGTTCGGCCGGATCGTCTCGCTCTCCTCCTCGTCCGCGCTCGGAAACCGCGGTCAGGCGAACTACTCGGCGGTGAAGGCGGGCCTCCAGGGCTTCACCAAGACTCTCGCCAAGGAGCTCGGCAAGTTCGGCGTGACCGCCAACGCCGTGGCGCCCGGCTTCATCGTCACCGAGATGACGGCCCAGACGGCCGCACGGGTCGGCATGGGCTTCGAGGAGTTCCAGGCGGCCGCCGCGACGCAGATCCCGGTGCAGCGCGTGGGGCGTCCCGAGGACATCGCCAACGCGATCGCCTTCTTCACGGGTGAGGACGCGGGCTTCGTGTCCGGCCAGGTCATGTACGTCGCCGGCGGACCGCTCAACTGACCCCGGAAGGGCTGCGGACAACATGACTGTGCAGGACAGTGGCAAGGTCGCGCTGATCACCGGTGCGAGCCGGGGCATCGGGTACGGCATCGCCGAGGCGTTCGTCGCCCGGGGCGACCGCGTCGTGATCACCGGCCGCGGCGAGGACGCCCTCAAGGAGGCCGTCGAGAAGCTCGGCGCCGACCGTGCCGTCGCAATCGCGGGCAAGGCCCACGACGAGGCCCACCAGGCTGCCGCGGTGGAGCGCGCCATGGAGTCGTTCGGACGGGTCGACTACCTGGTCAACAACGCCGGTACCAACCCGGTCTTCGGGCCGATGGCCGAGCTCGACCTCAACGTCGCCCGCAAGGTCTACGAGACCAACGTGATCTCGGCGCTCGGGTTCGCCCAGCAGACCTGGAAGGCGTGGCAGCGGGAGAACGGCGGTGCGATCGTCAACATCGCCTCGGTCGCGGGTGTCTCCGCGTCGCCGTTCATCGGCGCCTACGGGATGAGCAAGGCCGCCATGGTCAACCTGACCCTCCAGCTGGCGCACGAATTCGCGCCGGTCGTGCGGGTCAACGCGATCGCGCCGGCCGTGGTGAAGACGAAGTTCGCGGAGGCGCTGTACGAGGGCCGGGAGGCCGAGGCCGCCGCCGCCTATCCGCTGGGGCGTCTGGGTGTTCCCGAGGACATCGGGGGCGCGGCCGCGTTCCTCACCTCCGGGCAGTCCGAGTGGGTCACGGGGCAGACGCTCGTCGTCGACGGCGGTATTTTCCTGAACGCCGGCGTCGCCTGAGGTAGGACTGCGTCGGTTTGGTCCTGATTGAGTCAAGTGCCCCGCCGGGCCTGCGGATTGCTCCGGCGGGGCACTGCGATATGGTCTGCCGACCCACGGCTGATCGAGGAGCGTGCACGTGTTCTACCGGGCCGGCCTGCAGGTTGCTGCAGCCCTTGCTTCCCTCTCTGTGCTGACCGGTTGCGGTCTGCTGTCCGACAGCAGCTCGGAAGTCGATCAGAAGATATCGGTCGGAACGACGAGTTCGCCCTCGACCCTCGATCCCGCGGCCGCCTGGGACGGTTCCTGGGAGCTGATGAGGAACGTCTTCCAGACCCTCGTCAGCTTCCCGACCGGCAGCACGAGCCCGGATCCCGACGCGGCGGAGGAATGCCGGTTCACCGATGCCACGAGCATGGCGTACCGGTGCAAACTGCGCTCCGGACTGACGTTCTCCAACGGTGAGAAGGTCGACGCCGAGGCGGTGAAGTACTCCATCGACCGCATATCGAAGATCAAGGTCAAGGGTGGTCCCGCCGGCCTCCTCGGATCTCTCGACCGGGTGGAGACCAAGGGCGACGACACGGTCATCTTCCACCTCTCCAAGGCCGACGCGACCTTCCCGTTCATCCTGGCGACCCCGGCGATGTCGCTCGTCGCCCCCGGCGACTACCCGGCGGACCGGGTCCGCGACGACGGCAAGGTCACCGGATCGGGACCTTACGTCCTGGATTCGTACGAGCCGGGCAAGCAGGCGCAGCTGACCAGGAACCCCGGCTACAAGGGGTTCGCGAAGCGTAAGAACGACGCGGTCACGATCCACTACTTCGACGACTCCGCCCGCATGGTCGACGCGTTGAAGAAGAAGGAGATCGACGCCACCTACCGCGGTCTGACCGCCGAGGAGGTCATCGGTCTGGAGGACAACAAGAAGGACAACAACGGCCTTCAGGTCGTCGAGTCCACCGGGGCAGACATCCGCTTCCTCGTCTTCAACCCCAAGGACCCGGCGGCCGGGAAGCCCGCCGTCCGCCAGGCCATCGCCCAGCTCGTGGACCGCGACGCCCTGGTCGCCAAGGTCTACCGGGGCACCGCCGAACCGCTCTACTCGATGGTCCCCAAGGGCATCGCCGGGCACGCGACCAGCTTCTTCGACACCTACGGTGACCCGGACGTCGGCAAGGCGAGGGCGATACTCTCCGACGCGGGCATCACCGCGCCGGTGAAGATGACCCTGTGGTACACCACGGACCGCTACGGCTCCTCCACCGCCCCCGAGTTCGCCGAGCTGAAGCGCCAGCTCGAGGCGTCCGGCCTCTTCCGGATCACGCTGAAGAGCGCCCCCTGGAAGTCCTTCCAGGAGGGCTTCACCAAGGGCCAGTACCCGGTCTTCGGGCGTGGCTGGTTCCCCGACTTCCCGGACCCGGACAACTTCGTCGCGCCCTTCGTGGGCCAGGAGAGCGTCACCGGCATGCCGTACCTGAACCGTGAGATCACCGACGAGCTGCTGCCCTCCTCCCGTGAGGAGAGCGACCGCGGCGCGGTCTCCCAGCAGTTCAAGCGAGCC
Organism: Streptomyces sp. NPDC048590; assembly: GCF_043199535.1. Taxonomy (NCBI): domain Bacteria; kingdom Bacillati; phylum Actinomycetota; class Actinomycetes; order Kitasatosporales; family Streptomycetaceae; genus Streptomyces; species Streptomyces sp. NPDC048590. The sequence goes on from NZ_JBICWC010000002.1 coordinate 44,004, forward strand.
CAGGAGATCCTCGTCAAGGACGTGCGCCTGCTGCCCCTGTGGCAGGGCAAGCTCTACGTCGCGTCGAGGGAGGACATAGGCGGCGGTGAGCGGGCTCTCGACCCCCAGACGGTCATGCAGATGTGGGAGCTGTACCGCAAGACCAGCTGGTAGGAGGGTTGCGGCGGGCCGGTCCGGTGTCGATGTCAGTGGCTCCCGGTAGGTTCTGTGGACAAGAACCGATTGCTTACCGGAGGTTGTGGACGTGACCGACACCGACCTGCTGCCCGAATCCTGGCGCGGCGTACTCGGCGAAGAGCTTCAGAAGCCCTACTTCGAGGAGCTCACCGACTTCGTCGAGAAGGAGCGGGCCGAAGGGCCGGTGTACCCGCCGCGTGACCAGGTCTTCGCCGCCCTGGAGGCCACCCCCTACGACCAGGTCAAGGTGCTGGTCCTCGGCCAGGACCCGTACCACGGCGAGGGCCAGGGACACGGGCTCTGCTTCTCGGTCAGGCCCGGGGTCAAAACACCCCCCTCGCTGCGCAACATCTACAAGGAGATGAACGACGAGCTCGGCCTGCCCGTCCCGGACAACGGATATCTGATGCCGTGGGCCGGGCAGGGCGTTCTCCTGCTCAACGCCGTGCTCACGGTCCGCGGTGGCCAGGCCAACTCGCACAAGGGCAAGGGCTGGGAGAAGTTCACCGACGCGGTGATCCGTGCGGTGGCCGAGCGGCCCGACCCGGCTGTCTTCGTGCTCTGGGGGAACTACGCCCAGAAGAAGATTCCCCTGATCGACCAGGACCGTCACGTGGTGGTCAAGGGCGCGCACCCCTCCCCGCTGTCCGCCAAGAAGTGGTTCGGCTCCCGTCCCTTCACGCAGATCAACGCCGCGGTCGCCGCCCAGGGGCACGAGCCCATCGACTGGCGGATCCCGGACCTGGGCGAGCAGGTGACCCGGCCGGCGGCCGAGGCCCGCGCCTGAGCCTGATTCCCGGTGCCTGCGGCTAGCGTCTGAGCGACCGGAACAGGCCGGGCGTTGACCAGGGAGACCTCTGACGTGGAGCAGCGGGAGATGTCGGGGGACACCGTCATGACCAGGATCGGTCAGGCGATCATGCTGCTCCACGCCGGGGACCGGGAGGAAGCCCGGAACCGGTTCGGGGCCCTCTGGTCGGAGATCGGGGAGTGCGGCGACGCCCTGCACCGCTGCACCCTCGCGCATTACATGGCGGACACCCAGGACGATCCCGGGGACGAGCTGGCATGGGACCTGAGGGCGCTGACGGCGGCGGAGGCCCCCACAGGTGGCCCGGCGGCCGAACGGGACGCGTCCGCCGTGCGGGCGCTCGTGCCCCTGCTGCATCTCAACCTCGCGGCGGACTACGTCAAGCTCCAGCGTTTCGAGGCGGCCGGTATCCATCTGGACCGTGCGTGGGGGACGGCGGGGGTGCTGGAGGACGACGGTTACGGCGATACGGTCCGCGCGTTCCTCGGGCGGATGGAGCAGCGGCTCCGGGGCGGCACGCCCGACGGATGAACGGCTGACGCGGCTCTCGTCCACCCCGGCCGTGGCCCTCCGCGCCCGGCCTGATGTCCGCCGCCTCCTGCCTCGGCCCGGGGATCGTCCTGCGCACGTTCGACGGCAATCTCCGACCGGGAGCCGCCGCGGCGCACGTATGCTGCCGTGACCAGGGGGAGCAGAGGACACGACCGTGAAAAGCCCCTGGTCAAGGCGACAGGGAGAACCTCGTGAAGGTCGGCTGCATCGGACTCGGCGACATCGCTCAGAAGGCGTACCTGCCGGTACTCACGGCACTGCCCGGTGTGGAACTGCACCTCCAGACCCGCACCCCGGCAACGCTCGAAGCCGTCGGCGCGGCGCACCGGATCCCCCCGGCGCACCGTCACCAGGACCTCACCACGCTTCTCGGGCAAGGCCTGGACGCGGCGTTCGTGCACGCACCGACCGCCGCGCACGCCGAGATCGTGGGCAGGCTGCTGGAGGCGGGTGTCCCCACCTACGTGGACAAGCCGCTCGCATACGAACTCCACGACTCCGAGCGGCTGGTGACCCTCGCGGAGGAACGGGGCACCGGTCTCGCCGTGGGTTTCAACCGCAGGCTCGCGCCCGCCTACGCACAGTGCGCCGAGCACCCGCGTGACCTCATCCTCCTGCAGAAGAACAGGGTGGGGCTCCCGGAGGATCCGAGGACCATGGTGCTCGACGACTTCATCCACGTCGTCGACACCCTGCGATTCCTCGCCCCCGGCCCGGTGTCCGACGTCGTCGTGCGAGCGAGGATCGCCGACGGCCTCATGCACCACGTGGTCCTGCAGCTGTCCGGTGACGGATTCACGGCGATCGGCATGATGAACCGGCTCAACGGGTCGACCGAGGAGGTACTCGAAGTCTCGGGGCAGGACTCCAAGAGGCAGATCCTGAATCTCTCGGACGTCGTCGACCACAAGGGTCAGCCGACCCTGCGCCGGCGCGGGGACTGGGTGCCGGTCGCCCGGCAGCGGGGCATCGAGCAGAGCGTGCTGTCCTTCCTGGACGCCGTGCGGGCAGGGACGGTGCTCAGCGCGCAGGACGCCCTGGAGACCCACCGGCTGTGCGAGCGGATCCTTCTGGAGGCCTCGGAGCGGGCGTCCTGACGGCCCGCACACCCGCGGCTCCGAAGAACACGGCCAGGACCGCCAGCGCGCCGTACACCGGCCAGGCACCCAGCCGGACGTAGAGGGTGGTCCCGCGGCTGAGCGGCATGTCGTAGACGGCCGCCCCGGCCGTGTCGGTACCGAGCGGCGCGCCCACCCGCTCCCCCCGCGGGCCGTACGCCGCGCTCACGCCGGTGAGGGTGGCGTGCACCATGGGGCGGCCGGTCTCGGCGGCACGCAGGGCGGCCAGCGACGCGTGCTGCGCGGGTGCCCAGCTGTGCTGGAAGGTGGAGGTCGAGGACTGCGCCACCAGCAGCTGCGCGCCGTCCCTCACCAGCTGCCTGCTCATGTCGGGGAAGGCGGACTCGAAGCACACCAGCGGGCCGACGCGCAGGCCGTCGGCCCCCGGCACGTCCATCACCACCGGCGCGGTGCCGCGCAGCCGGTCCTCGCCCGCCGCCTTTCCCACCGAGGTCGCCCAGCCGAGCACCCCGCGGGCCGGCACGTACTCACCGAACGGCACCAGCCGCATCTTGTCGTAGCGGTCACCGGTCGGACCCTGCGGGCCCACCAGTACGGCGGACTTGTAGATACCCGCGCTGTGGGGCCCCTCCGTACGCCGGGCGTCCATGTTGACCAGCAGGTCCGCCCCGACCAGACGCGACAGCGCCGCGAGCCGGTCCGCGGTGCCGGGGCTCCGGGACAGGTCGACGCCCACGCTGCTCTCACCCCAGACGACGAGGTCCACCTCACGGCCGGCCAGTTCGCGGGTCAGCTGCTCACTGCGGGCGAACCGGCGCTCCACGCTGCCGGGGCCGTCGACCACGCCCGGCTGGACGACCGCGATCCTCGTCCTGCCGGTCTCCTCGGGGCGCGGCGCCCACACGGCGATCACACCCACGGCGACCGCGCCCGCCACCACACAGGCCCCCGCCGCGCGCCGGGCCGCGGGCAGCGCGATCAGTACGGTGAGCACGGTGTTCACCGCCACCACACCCAGACTGAGCAGCCACACCCCGCCCACCGAAGCGGTGCGCAGCGCGAGCGGGACCTGCCACTGGCTCGCGCCCAGCAGACCCCAGGGCCCACCGAGCCCTTCCCAGGAGCGGACGAGCTCGATCATCAGCCATCCCGAGGGCACCACGGCGATCGCGGCCACCGCACGCGGGACCGACGGTGAGCCGCTCAGCAGCCGGGACACCAGCAGACCCCAGGGTGCCCACAGAAGCCCCAGCAGGGCCGCGAGCACCAGGATGAACACGTGCAGGCTCGGCATCAGCCAGTGGTGCACGGCGAGCATGAAGCCGGTGCCCCCGAGCCAGCCGTCCACCGCCGCGCGACGCCCGGTGCCGGCCGACCGGATCAGCAGCAGCCAGGGCACCAGCGCCACGAACGCGAACCACCAGAGGGCGGGCGCCGGGAACGCCAGGGCGGGCAGCGCCCCCGCGCACAGAGCGGTGGCTCCGCGGCCGACCCGGGAACGCAGCAGCCGTTCGTACGGCCGCCCGTCGTCCCCGCCGGCCCGAACGCCGGATCGCCGCCCGCCCCACATCGGCATGCGTGCCCTCCTCGCCCTTCGTCCGTCCGTTCCCAGTGTGGTCCAGAAGATCAGCAGCGCACAGGGGGCGTGCCGCCGTCACCGGGGCCGGTACCCCGGAGGCGGGCGGCGAAGCCGCCTACGTCCCGGACGGGCGATCAGGCGGGGACGACGGCCACCGGGCCGAGGGCGTGGGTCACGGTCGTCTGCGCCACGGGGGAGAGACCGAGTCCGAGGGCCTCACCGCCCTTGCGCCGCCCGACGACGGTCAACGCGGCCGTCGCCGAAGCGGTGACCAGGGTCCGTGACGCCGAGCCCCGCACCGGCTCGCGCACGACCTGCACCTCCGGATGGCTCTCGCCCCGGCCCGCGGTGAGCTCGGCGAGCGCCAGGTCGGCGGAGGCCGATGCAGCCTCACTGTCGAAGACGGGGCCTCCCGACAGCAGCGACGAGAACATCGTCCATCCGTGCACCACCCTCAGCCGTGCGCCGGGACGAGAGGCCGCCGCCTCGAAGGCGAAATCCAGGACCGCCCCACTGCTCTCGTCCGCCGCCACCCCCGCCACGACGTCCTTCGCGGACTCCGGAGAACCGCCCGCGTCCTCGTCGCTCCGGCCGGTGCGCACCACGACCACGGGACAGTGCGCCATGGAGGCGGTTGCCAGGCTGTTCGAACCGATCATCAGGGCCCGGAATCCGCCGAGACCACGGGATCCCACCACGACCATGGAGGCGTCCCGGCTGAGCGAGGTGAGCGCGGCCGAGGGGAAGTCCAGCGGAGCCAGGGTCGAGACGGGGAGCCCGGGAGCGGACCGCGAGGTACGTGCCACGGCCTCGCCGAGCAGTTCCTCGGCCTCCCGCACATCGCTCTCCGCGACCGTACGCCCGGTGTACGGACGCACATGCACGATGACCAACTGCAACCCCCGGCGCAGCCCCTCGGCGGCGGCCCAGTCGAGTGCCTCCCATCCGTGGGTGGAGCCGTCCACCGCCGCGATGACAGGAAGGTCGTCGGCGCTCATACGGGCCTCCTGGGCGATCGAGGGAACTCCCGGGCCGGGTCGAAAAGCCCGGAAAGGTGATTATCGCCCGATCGCATCCCGGAAGCCCGGCGGGCCTCACCGCAGCGGTCCGCAGTCTGTGCAGGGGACGTAACCACGCCTGATCGTCCGGTGTGACACCCGGGAAACGGACGTTTCCTACCTTCGTGGTACCACCGCTCCTCGGGAAGGGACTCCATGAACGCACCGGATCCGCAGCCGGACGCTCCCTCCCGGACGCGGACGGTCTGTTCGTACTGCGGCGTCGGCTGCGGCATCGTCCTCGACATCGGCAGCGGGCCGGACGGCCGCCGGAAGGTCCTGAAGGCCACGGGCGACAAGGACCACCCCACCAACGGCGGCAGGCTCTGCACCAAGGGAGCGACGAGCGCCGAGATGCTCGCCGCGCCCGGCCGGCTCACCACGGCTCTGGTACGGGCCGACCGCAGCGAGGAGCCCGCGGCGCTGTCCACGGAGGCCGCGGTCAAGGAGACCGCGAGGCGGCTGCGCGCGATCGTCGACGAGCACGGGCCCGACGCGCTCGCGCTCTACGTCTCCGGGCAGATGACGCTGGAGGCGCAGTACCTGGCCAACAAGCTCGCCAAGGGCTTCGTCCGCACCAGCTGGATCGAGTCGAACTCCAGGCTCTGCATGGCCGGCGCGGGCAGCGGCTACAAGCTCTCGCTCGGCGCCGACGGCCCGCCCGGTTCGTACGAGGACTTCGACCACGCCGACACCTTCCTCGTCATCGGCTCGAACATGGCGGACTGCCACCCGATCCTCTTCCTCCGCCTCATGGAACGGGTGAAGGCCGGGGCCCGGCTGATCGTCGTGGACCCCCGGCGCACCGCCACCGCCGAGAAGGCCGGTCTCTTCCTGCCCGTCCGCCCGGGTACGGACCTGGCCCTGCTCAACGGCCTGTTGCACCTCCTCGTGGAGAACGGCCACACCGACCCGGAGTTCATCGCCGAGCACACCGAGGGCTGGGAGGCGATGCCCGCGTTCCTGCGGGACTACCCGCCCGCCGTGGTCGCGGAGATCACCGGCGTCCCCGAGGAAGACATCCGCCTCGCCGCCCGGTGGATCGGGGAGGCGGGGGAGTGGATGAGCTGCTGGACGATGGGCCTCAACCAGAGCACCCACGGCACCTGGAACACCAATGCCCTGATCAACCTCCACCTGGCCACGGGCGCCCTCTGCAGGCCCGGCAGCGGCCCCTTCTCGCTCACCGGCCAGCCGAACGCGATGGGCGGCCGGGAGATGGGCTACATGGGCCCAGGACTCCCCGGCCAGCGAGTCCTCGGGGCGGAGGACGACCGAGCCCACATCGAGGAGCTGTGGGGTCTGGAGCCCGGAACCCTGCGTACGGACGCCCCGGGTGCCGGGACGGTCGACATGTTCCGGCGGATGTCGGAAGGCGCGATCAAGGCCTGCTGGATCATCTGCACCAACCCGGTGGCCTCCGTCGCCAACCGGCGCACCGTCATCGAGGGGCTGGAGGCGGCCGATTTCGTCGTCACCCAGGACGTGTTCGCCGACACCGAGACCAACGCCTACGCCGATGTGACCCTGCCTGCCGCACTCTGGGCCGAGGCCGAGGGCGTCATGATCAACTCCGAGCGCAATCTGACCCTCGCCACCAGGGCCCTCGATCCCCCGGGCGAGGCCTGGCCGGACTGGCGGATCATCGCCGAGATCGCCTGCGAGATGGGGTACGAGGACGCCTTCCGCTACGACAGCGCCGAGGAGGTCTTCGAGGAGCTCAAGCGCGCCCACAACCCCAAGACCGGCTACGACCTGCGGGGAGTCAGCTACGAGCGGCTGCGCCGCACCCCCGTGCAGTGGCCGAGCGCATCCCCCGACGGCCCGGCCCGGAACCCGGTGCGCTACCTCAACGACGGAGTCAGCCAGACTCTGGCCGTACGCCCCGACGGGAGCGTCCCCCGGCTGGCCTTCCCCACGGCGAGCCGCCGCGCGATTTTCCACGCCCGCCCGCACATGCCGGCGGCCGAGCTGCCCGACGACGACTTCCCCTTCGTGCTCAACACCGGCCGTCTGCAGCACCAGTGGCACACCCTGACCAAGACGGGGAAGGTGGCCAAGCTCACCAAGCTCAACCCCGGCCCGTTCGTGGAGATCAACCCGCGGGACGCCGCCGCCCTCGCGATCGTGGAAGGGGACTCGGTCGAGGTGGCATCGCGTCGCGGCAGGGCCGTGCTCCCCGCCGTGGTGACCGACCGAGTGAGGCCCGGCGACTGCTTCGCGCCCTTCCATTGGAACGACCTCTTCGGCGAGTACCTCAGCGTGAACGCCGTCACCAACGACGCCGTGGACCCGGTCTCCCTCCAGCCCGAGTTCAAGGTCTGCGCGGTGACCCTCGCCAAGGTCGCGGCCGTCGAACCCGTACCCGTCCCGCTGCCCGCGGCCGAGGTTCCTGCCCTGGTGGACGCCACCGCGTCACCCTCCCCGTCCGCCGAAGTGTTCGGCATCGTGGACACGGCCCCTCCCGTCCTCACCGGCACCGAACGCCGCTATCTGTCCGGCTTCCTCGCGGGCCTGGCCACGCGGCCGGTGGACGGCGCCCCGGTACTGCCCGGAAACGCGCCCTTCCACCCGGATCACGCCCTGTGGGTCAACGGGGTGCTGGCAGGGATGTACGCCCGGCCCGCCGACCATGGGGAGGCGCAGACCCCGGTGAGGGGGGACCGGCCGGCACGCGAGGTCGTCGTCCTGTGGGCCTCGCAGACCGGCAACGCCGAGGAGGTCGCCGCCGAGGCGGCACGACGGCTGATCGCCGAGGGCCGCGCGGCCACCCTCGTCGAGATGGACGAGCGACCGCTCGACGGACTTCCGCGCACGGCCGACCTCCTCGTGGTCACCAGCACGTTCGGGGACGGTGACGCCCCCGACAACGGCTCAGGGTTCTGGGAATCCCTCAACACCCCCGACACGCCCCGGCTCGACGGCGTCCGCTACGCCGTGCTCGCCCTCGGGGACTCCTCCTACAACGACTTCTGCGGCCACGGAAGACGGCTCGACGAACGCTTCGGCGAACTGGGTGCCCTACGCCTCGTGCCCCGAACGGACTGCGAACCGGACTACGAGGCACAGGCCGGGCGGTGGCTCGACGAGGTCTCCGCCGCGCTGGGAGTTGCCCCGGCCGCCGCCCCCGTGCCGCCCGTCCTCGTGCCGCCCGCCCCCATGGGACCGTCTGCCGCGCCGCCCGTACCGGCCCGTGCGGCGAGGACCGTGACGGGACGGCTCGTGGGCAACGAACTGCTCAGCCTCCCCGGCGCCACCAAGGAAGTGCGGCGGTTCACCTTCGACGCCCAGGACAGCCCCGTCCCCCTGACCTACGACGCGGGCGACGCGCTCGGCGTGGAGGCCCTCAACTGCCCGGGGCTGGTGTCGGAGTGGCTCGCCGTCACCGGTCTGGACCCGGCAGAGCCCGTCGACGTGCAGGGCGTCGGATCCGTCCCCCTCTCCGAGGCACTCCACCGCCACCTGGACATCGCAAGGATCACACCCGGACTGCTGCGACTGGTCGCCGAGCGCACCCGGGACCGCACCCTCAAGAAGCTTCTGCGCCCGGACAACAAGGGCGAACTCGCGCAGTGGACCTGGGGGCGGCAGGCGGTCGACGTCATCGCCGAGCACGCGGTGCGCGCGACCGCCGCCGAGTGGACCGAGACCCTCACCCGCCTGAGGCCGAGGCTCTACTCCATCTCGTCCAGTCCTCTCACGGACCCGGGTCTGGTCAGGCTGACCGTCTCGGTCGTCCGCTACGAGAACCGCCACGGCACCCTCCGCAAGGGCGTGGCCTCCACCTTCCTCGCGGACGCCGAAGAGGGCAGCACCGTCCCGCTCTTCGTCCAGCGAGCCACTCACTTCAGGCCGCCGGCCGACCCCGCGACCCCCATGATCATGGTGGGTCCCGGAACCGGGGTCGCCCCGTTCGTCGGCTTCCTCGGCGAGCGCCGGGCCCTGGGCCACCGGGCGCCCAACTGGCTGTTCTTCGGGGAGCAGCGCGAGGCGACCGACTTCTACTACCGGGACGAGCTCGACGCACTGAGACGGGAAGGCACCCTCACCCGGCTGGACACCGCCTTCTCCCGTGACCAGCGAGCCAAGGTCTACGTCCAGGACAGGATGCGGGAACACGGCGCCCAGCTCTGGTCATGGCTCCAGGACGGTGCCCACTTCTACGTCTGCGGCGACGCCTCCCGGATGGCGAAGGACGTGGACCGTGCCCTGCGCGACATCGCGATGGCCCACGGCGGACTCCAGGAGGACGCCGCCGCCGCGTACGTCAAACAACTGTCCGCCGGTAAGCGGTACGTGCGCGACGTCTACTGAGCTCAGCTCGCCGCGACCGCCGCACCGAAGGCCGGGAGGTAGGCGGACGCGTGGCCCTCGGCCGTCGGGTGGACGTTCGAGCTGCTGATCCACGCGTCGCTCGTGCAGATCTCGTGCCCGGCGAAGGCCGGCCTGCCGTCGGCGAAGGCGAACCCGGCCGCCCTGGCACGGTCCGCGATGGTCTCGTTCAGGAGGTCCGACCCCTGGTTGACGGCCGAGCGCTTCGCGGAGCTGAGGCCGCCCAGGCAGAGACCACCCTCCTTGTAGAGGTGCGGATAGCCGACGATCACGACCTCCGCGTGCGGAGCGCGGGCGCGGACGGTCGCGTAGAGGCCGTCCAGCTCGCCCGGCAGCTCGTTCACGACGTACTCGCCGGCCGTCTCCAGTGCCCGCTCGCATGCCGACTGGGTGGAGTACTGGCAGCTGAGCATGGTCGAGGCGAAACCGGAGTCGTTGCCCCCGATACTCAGGCTCACCAGCGTGGTGTCCGCGTCCAGTTCGCCGATCTGGTCGTCGAGGACATCGGGGATCTTCGCACCGCCGCAGGCGGCGAAGGTGAACGAGGCCGGGTCGTTGGCGTCGGCCCAGAGCGCCGGGTAGGCGTTGCGACTGCGGGTGCACGCCAGATCGGAGTAGTCGCCCGCGCCGGTTCCGGAGGCGTACGAGTCGCCGAGGGCCACGTAGTTCACCCCCGCCGAGGTGGTGGAGGGTGCGGCCGAGGCCGGAACGGCGACCGAGGCGAGGGCGAGGGCGAGGAGGGCGGCGCCGGCCGAACGGGACATGGGCATATGGACTCCCGGTGGTGGGGAAAGCGGGGTGGCTGTCGACGGCCGCCCCACTACCGGGCGACCGCCTCCCAACCTCCCGCCGCCACGCCGCCACGTCATCGGCGAAATGACTGACTCCCGGACCCGACCGGGTCCGGGAGCCACCTCCGAGAGGCGTTCCGTCAGCCCGCCGACTCGCCCGCGTGCGGGCTCAGCACACCGGCCCCGATGAGGACGAACAGCAGGATGCCGAGGAGCACGCGGTAGATCACGAACGGCATGAAGCTCTTGGTGGTGATGAACTTCATGAACCACGCGATCACCGCGTAGCCGACCGCGAAGGCGATGACGGTCGCGAAGATCGTGGGCCCCCAGGAGACGTGCCCCTCGCCCGCGTCCTTCAACTCGAACGCGCCCGAAGCCAGCACCGCGGGGATCGCCAGCAGGAAGGAGTACCGGGCCGCCGCCTCACGGGTGTACCCCATGAGGAGACCGCCGCTGATCGTCGCACCCGAGCGGGAGACGCCGGGGATCAGGGCCATCGCCTGGCAGAAGCCGAAGATCAGACCGTCCTTGACGCCGAGCTCCCTCAGCGACTTGCGTTCCTTGATCGCCCGGTGCTTGCCGCCGGTCTCGTCACGCGCCGCGAGCCGGTCGGCGACACCCAGGACGATACCGAGGACGATCAGGGTCGTCGCGATCAGCCGGAGGTCGCGGAAGGGCCCCTCGATCTGGTCCTTGAAGGCCAGACCGAGGACGCCGATGGGGAGCGAGCCGATGATGACCAGCCAGCCCATCTGGGCGTCGTGGTCACTGCGCATCGCCTTGTCGGTCAGGGACCGGAACCAGGCGGAGACGATCCTGGCGATGTCCTTGCGGAAGTAGATGAGGACGGCGGCCTCGGTGCCGATCTGGGTGATGGCGGTGAACGCGGCTCCCGGGTCGTGCCAGCCCGCGAAAGCCGCGGTCAGCCGCAGATGGGCGCTGGAGGAGATCGGCAGGAACTCGGTCAGTCCCTGAACGAGGCCCAGGACGAATGATTCGAACCAGCTCATGGGGCTTAGGCCATCCCGGAGGTACTCATGCAACGGCCGACGGACGCGTGGGCCGTCGGCAACGTGCGTATGCGGTCAGAAAGGGGGACGGGACGCCACGGCCCCGGACATCCTCTGTCGGTTGCGCGCAGCGTATCGCCTGCGGGTGAACGGAGTCCCGCCTGCCCCTTGCTACGCCGCGCCGCCCGCCTCCATGTGCGCTGCCCCCGCCGCCCGGCCGAGCCGGTGCCGCCTGCGCCACGCGACCAGGGCGGCGCCCGCACCGGACAGCACGATGAAGCCCATCGCGGCCAGGAACACCGGCGAGGTCGGCGAGGAGGCCGTGCTGCCCGCGATGACGTAGGCGGCGGTGTTGGGGATCGAACCGAGTCCGGTGGCCAGGAGGAACGGCGGGTAACCCATGCGGGACGTCGCCGCGCAGTAGTTGGCCGCGGCGAACGGGACCCCGGGGAAGAGCCGCAGGGCGAGCATGGATCTGAATCCGTGGCGGCTGAGCAGCCCGTCCGCCGCCTTCAGGTACTTGCCGCGCAACAGCGTCCGGAGCGCGTCCTGCCCCAGCACCCTGCCGAGGAGGAAGGCGACGCCGGCGCCGAGCACGGTCCCCGCCAGTGCGGCGGCGAGACCTGTCTGGGCGCCGAAGAGCGCCCCGGCAGCCAGGTTGAGCAGCGGGCGCGGCACGAAGGCCACGGTGCACACGCCGTACGCGAGCCCGAACAGCATCGCGGCGGCGGAGCCGGTCAGTTGGGGTGGCCAGCCGGAGGCCAGCAGCCGCTGCGGTTCGAACCGCAGCATGGTGACGGCGGCGGCCAGCAGGACCACCACGAGCAGGGAGAGCCGGGACCAGGGGGAGAGCAGCGCCCTCGTACAGCGCAATGCGAGGCCGCCGGAGTGCCGTGTTGCGGGGACGGGGTCGAACATCTGGGGAGCGTAACCGAAACGTGTGTGTGATCGCCGTAATGTGCGAGTGACGGCCGACTCATCACGTGTCCCGTACCGTGCGCCACAACCTCCCCCGCGCACGGGCACCTTGCGCGAGAACGGCTGCCCGGGGCGGCCGTCGAGGGAAGGTGAGGGCGCGTCCACAGCGCCCGGCCCGCGGCGGAGTCGTCGCCGCTCCCCGGCTCGCGGCCGCCACGCGAAAAGCATTCGACGCCGTCGCACCGCTCCGCCATGATCAGGGCATGTTCCGGTACGCCTTCCTCGCAGCGCGGTCCGCAGTCGCGGCCACGCCGAAGGCTGCCGTCATCCCCGCGACCGCACCCGCGGCAGCAACTGACGCGGCGTTCACCGCTGCCACGGCGCCCTTCGGCGGCGCCCGAAGCTGACCCTCCCCCGACAGTCCGGCGGACCCCGCAAGGGGAGGGTCGGCGGGGCCCTGGGGTCTTCTCTCTCAGCTTCGAACACCAAGGACGAGCCATGCCCAAGACGGCATACGTGCGCACCAAGCCGCACCTCAACATCGGCACCATGGGCCACGTGGACCACGGCAAGACCACGCTGACCGCCGCCATCACCAAGGTGCTGAGCGACCGCGGCACCGGGACCTTCGTGCCGTTCGACCGGATCGACCGAGCCCCGGAGGAGGCCCAGCGGGGGATCACCATCAACATCGCGCACGTCGAGTACGAGACCGACACCCGGCACTACGCGCACGTCGACATGCCCGGTCACGCCGACTACATCAAGAACATGGTCACCGGGGCGGCGCAGCTGGACGGGGCGATCCTCGTGGTCTCGGCGCTCGACGGGATCATGCCGCAGACCGCGGAGCACGTGCTGCTGGCCCGTCAGGTCGGGGTCGACCACATCGTCGTCGCCCTCAACAAGGCCGACGCCGGCGACCCGGAGCTCACCGACCTGGTGGAGCTCGAGGTCCGCGAGCTGCTGTCCGCGCACGGCTACGGCGGGGACACGGTGCCGGTCGTACGGGTGTCGGGACTCGGCGCGCTCCAGGGGGACCCACGCTGGACGGCGGCCGTCGAGGGCCTGCTGGACGCCGTCGACACCTACGTACCGATGCCGGTGCGCTACACCGACGCGCCGTTCCTGCTCTCCGTGGAGAACGTGCTGACCATCACCGGCCGCGGCACCGTCGTCACCGGCGCCGTGGAGCGTGGCACGGTGCGGGTCGGGGACCGGGTGTCGGTGCTCGGCGCGGACGTCGAGAGCGTCGTCACCGGCCTGGAGACCTTCGGCAAGCCGATGGAGTCCGCGGAGGCCGGCGACAACGTCGCGCTGCTGCTGCGAGGCGTCGAGCGCGACCGTGTCCGCCGAGGCCATGTGGTGGCGGAGCCCGGCAGCGTCACCCCGAGCCGGCGCTTCACCGCGCAGGTGTACGTCCTGTCGGGGCGGGAGGGAGGCCGGACCACGCCCGTCACGACCGGATACCGGCCGCAGTTCTACATCCGCACGGCGGACGTCGTGGGGGACGTCGACCTGGGCGATGCGGCCGTCGCCCGGCCCGGGGAGACGGTCACCATGACCGTCGAGCTGGGGCGTGACGTCCCGCTCGAGGCCGGCCTCGGCTTCGCGATCCGCGAGGGCGGACGCACCGTCGGCGCCGGTGCGGTCACCGGTCTGCTCTGAGCTCCACGTGGCCCGCCCTCCCCGCCCCGGGAGGGCGGGCCACACCGCCTGATGCAGACTGGGGCACATGGCAGACACAGCACTCGTCCTGGGTGCCGGAGGAGTCACCGGCACCGCATGGGAAACCGGGATCCTGCACGGACTCGCCAAGGCCGGCGTCGACCTTTCCACCGCAGACCTGATCGTCGGAAGTTCGGCCGGAGCTCTCGTCGGGGCTCAGCTCGCCTCGGGACTCGTAGCCGTCGGCGACCTCTACGAGCGCCAGCTCGCCGACCCGGAGGACGACAGAAGGGCCGCGGCCCGGCCGGGGCCCGTCACGCTCCTGCGTTACGCGAGAGCGGTGCTCTCCTCCCGTACTCCGGAGGAGTACGGGAGGAGGCTGGGCGCTGCGGCCAGGGACAGCCGGACCGTCGCGACGGGCGCCCGACGACTGGCGATGATCGCCGGGCGGCTCCCGTCGGCCGACTGGCCGGAACGGCCCCTGCTCGTCACCGCCGTCGACGCGTCCACCGGAAGGCTGCACACCTTCGACAGGGCGGGCCGGGTCCCGCTCGCCGAGGCGGTCACGGCCAGCTGCGCGATCCCCCTGGTCTGGCCCGTCGTCAGCGCCGGAGGAGGGACCTGGATCGACGGGGGAGTGCACTCCACGGCCAACGCCCATCTCGCGGCGGGCTACGAACGGGTCGTCGTCATCGCCCCCACCGCCACCGGCACCCGGGTGATCGCCGCTCCCAGGGCGCAGGCCGCCGACCTGGAGGCGGCGGGAGCCCGCGTCGAGGTGATCACCCCGGACGCGGGCAGCAAGAAGGCGGTGGGCCACAACTCCCTGGACCCCGCACGCCGTGCCGCGGCGGCCAGGGCGGGCCTCGCCCAGTCCGCGGCGCACACCGAAGCGGTCGCCGCGGTGTGGAACGGCTGAGCCGGACGGTCGGGGACACGGCCGGCGCCGGTGACAATGAGGGAGTGAACGAGCCGATCCCCGTACTCCGCGACACCGACCACGGCACAGCCAGGCTGCTGCCCGATGTGGACCGGGACCGGGCCTGGCTGCTCACCGTCGACGGCGCCCCGCAGTCGTACGTCGACCTGGACGCACCGGAGCACCTCGAGTTCGAGTACGTACGCCGGCTCGGCCACGTCGTCGACCTCACCGCCCCGCCCGGGCGGCCGCTGGACGTGGCGCACCTCGGTGGCGGTGCGCTCACACTGCCGCGCTACGTCGCCGCGACCCGCCCGGGCTCGCGGCAGGAGGTGGCGGAGGCGGACAAAGGGCTCGTGGATTTGGTGGGCGAGCACCTGGCGCTGCCCGAGCGGTCCGGGATCACGGTGCACGCCACCGACGCCCGGGAATGGCTGGAGGCCGTCCCCGCCGCCTCCGCCGATCTGCTGATCGGTGACGTGTTCGGGGGCTCACGGGTCCCGGCCCATCTGACCTCGCTCGAATACGCGCGGGCCGCGGGCCGCGTCCTGCGGCAGGACGGCGTCTACGCGGCCAACCTGGCGGACGGCGCGCCCTTCGTCTTCCTGCGCTCACAGCTGGCCAACTTCGCCGAGGTCTTCGGCGAGCTCGCCCTGATGGCCGAGCCCGCGGTCCTGCGCGGACGCCGCTTCGGCAACGCCGTACTGCTGGCCTCGCGCGTCCCCCTAGGGATCGCCGAGCTCACCAGGCGGTGCGCCTCCGACGCGTTCCCGGCACGTGTCGAGCACGGCGCGGCGCTCGACCGGTTCATCGGTGACGCGGTGCCGGTCCGTGACAGTGAGGCCGTGGCCTCACCTCAGCCCCCCGAGGGCGCCTTCAGCATCGGCTGACGCCTGGGAAGGCTCAGGCACGCTGACCTTCGCCACCGTGCCCCGGCGTGTCAGATTGCGTACGTCGGGGACGAGCAGAGCCCCCGCGGTCACCAGCACGATCAGCCCGGCACAGCCCCACAGGGCGGCGCTGCGGCCGACGAGTGTCTCCACCGGCCCGGCCGCCGCCGTCGCCAGCGGCACCATGGCCACCGAGCCGAACCAGTCGTACGCGGCGACCCGCGACAGCTTGTCCTCCGGGATCTCCTGGTGCAGCGCAGTCATCCAGGACACCCCGAAGACCTCTATGGCGATCCCGGTCACGAACATCACCGCGCAGAGGCCGACGACCGGCAACGGGACCGCGAGCGCCGCGGACGGCATCGCCAGCGGGAAGACGCAGAGCGTGCCGGCCAGCAGCAGCCGCCGCGGCTTCCAGCGCATCATCAGCAGGGCGCCGCCCAGGGTGCCGACTCCGAAGGAGGCGAGGGCGAACCCCCAGGGGCGCGCGCCACCGAGCTCGTCCCGGGCCACCAGCGGCCCGTACACGGCCTCCGCCGCACCGACCACCGCCACGACCACGGAGAACTGAAGGACCACGGCCCAGAACCAGGGGCGCCCGGCGACCTCCTTCCAGCCCTCCCGGAGGTCGGCGAGCAGCCCGCCGCCCTGGGCGCGCGGAGGAATGTGCCCCACGTCCAGAAATGCCCGGAGCGCACCGGCGACCGCGAAGGCCGCCGCGTCCACGGCCAGCACCCATCCCGGGTTCATGGCCGCGATCATGGCGCCGCCGAGAGCGGCGCCACCGATGGCCGCGCCGTGCATCGACATGCGGAAGAAGGCGAAGGCCCGGGCCGCCTGCTCGGGTCCGACGCTGGACAGCAGCATGCCCTCGGAGGCGGGGCCGAAGAAGGCCTGGCCGGTACCGCAGAGCGCGGTCAGCACCATCATCTGCCACAGCTCCGCGGAACCGGTCAGGACGAGCAGGGCGAACACGGCCTGCGACAGGCAGTTCAGCGTGTTCGCGGCCACCATCACCCGGTGGCGCGGCAGTCTGTCCGCGACCGCGCCGCCGACCAGGAGGAAGAGCACCAGCGGGGCGGTACGCGCCGCGGCGACCAGGCCGACGTCGGCGGCGTCGCCGCCCGACTCCAGGACCGCGAAAGCCGCCGCGATCAACGCGCCGTTGGAACCCAGGCTCGTGATGATCGCGGCGGCTGTCAGCAGGCCGAAATTCCGTCCCGCCGGAAGGGGGCGGGACGCGGGGGAGACGGAGGAGGGTGCGGAGGTCACCAGGGGACTATCCCCGCAGCGACCCCCTCTCGCCAAATGGACGGCCTCGGGCCCGGCGGGCCGAGGTTCAGGACGAGGTCTCCGTACCCTCCGCGAGGCGCACCGTGCTGAGGATCTTCTGGATGGTGGCGTCCGGGAGTTCGTCGTCGACGCCCGCGTTGGCGTAGAGGATCCACGACGCGTACTCGTCCTTCGCGTTCTTGAACGTGAAGGCGATCGACTTGCCGTCGGTGTCGCACTTGTCCTTGTTCGCCAGCTCCGAGGCGGTGGCGGTGACGACACTGCCCGTGAGGCCCGACTTGGTGGTGTACGGCTTGGCCTTGACGGTCTTGACCTTCGACTTCGGGTCCGTCTGCGCGTAGGCCGCCCAGACCCAGTTGGCAGCCTCGTTGGTGGCGGCCTCGTCGGTGCTCTTCGCGCCCTGGCCGCCCTTGGTGCCGACGCCTGCGAGGCCCGTGTCCTCCTTGGAGCCGTCCTTGTCGCTGTCGTCGACGCACCACTTGCTCTTGTAGAAGGCGGGAGCGGAGAAGCCGACCGCCGGCGGGCCGGTGGGGTCCTTCTCGTCCTCGAAGCCCGAGATCGTCCCGGTGCTCGCGACCTCCCAGTCACCGGGAACGTCGAACTGCGTGCCCCACTTGGGGTTGGTCACGACCTTCCAGCCCGGCACCGTCGGTGCGGCCTCCTCGCCGCCCCGGGGGTTCGCGGCCGGGGATGAGCCGGTGGCGGACGGCTTCGCCGATGGCGAGGAGGACGACTTCCCGCCGGCCACCGAGGAGCCGCCGTCGTCCTTCTTGTTCATCACGACGACACCCGTGACGACCGCGGCGACGACGACCGCGGTGGCCGCGACGACGGCGACGACGGTCGTCTTCTTCCTGTCGTCGCGTTGCGGGCCGCCGGGGCCGCCCGGCACCGCGTACTGCGGCACCGTGGGCTGCTGGTACGGGTTGGGCTGCGGGTATCCCGGCTGGCCCTGCTGCTGATAACCCGGCTGCTGGTACGGGTTGGGCTGTTGGTACCCCGGCTGCTGGTACGGGTTCTGGTTCTGGTCCTGCGGGTTCTGCTCGCCCCCGGGCGGCTGCTGTCCTGGCCACATGGCCAGTAACCATAGAGGGACGGGGCGTCCGCTGCTACGGGCGCCCCTGTGAGGGGATGGTCAAAGACTGCTACCCGCTAGTAACATCACGCCCATGAGCACTGAAGAGATGACGGTCGGCGAGATCCTGTCCGCGAGCGTCCCGATGGTCCGGACGCTCGGAATCACGTACCTGGAGACGACCGCGGAGCGCGCCGTCCTCTCGCTCCCCGACCGTGCCGACTACCACAACCACCTCGGTGGACCTCACGCCGGAGCGATGTTCACGCTCGCCGAATCCGCCAGTGGCGCCATCGTTGTCGCCGCCTTCGGCGACCAGATGACCCGCGCCGTCCCGCTGCCCGTCACCACCGAGATGGCCTTCAAGAAGGTCGCCATGGGCGAACTCACAGCGACCGCGGTGCTGGGCCGCCCGGTGGCCGAGGTCGTCGCGGAGCTGGACGAGGGCAAGCGCCCGGAATTCCCCGTCAGCGTGGAGATCCGGCGTGCCGACGGCGCCGTCACCAGCGAGATGAGCGTGGTCTGGACGCTGCGGCCCAACAGCTGAACCCCACGCGCGGCGCCGTCGGTCCGCCTTCAGGACGAGGGCCTCGGCGGCGCCTTCGCGAGCCCGGCCAGGTAGGCTTCCCGCCGTGCGCCCCCTGTGGCGCACGGCGGAGATTTCTTACGGGAGGGGCCGGCGTTGCACGTCCAGGAGTGGCTGGAGACCGTACCGGCGGTCAGCATCTACCTTCTCGTGGGGGTGGTCATCGGGCTCGAAAGTCTCGGCATCCCCCTGCCCGGCGAGATCATCCTCGTCAGCTCTGCGCTGCTCGCCTCCCAGCACGGTGACATCGACCCCGTGGTGCTCGGCGCCTGTGCGTCGGCGGGCGCGATCATCGGGGACTCGGTCGGCTACGCCATCGGCCGCAAGGGGGGCCGCCCACTGCTCGCCTGGCTGGGCGGGAAGTTCCCCAAGCACTTCGGGGCACCGCAGATCGCGCTGGCGGAGCGGTCGTTCGAGAAGTGGGGCATGTGGGCCGTCTTCTTCGGACGGTTCGTCGCGCTCCTGCGGATCTTCGCGGGCCCGTTGGCAGGGGTGCTGCGCATGCCGTACTGGAAGTTCCTGATCGCCAACGTGCTCGGCGGGATCGTCTGGGCGGGCGGGACCACCGCCGTCATCTACTCGGTGGGGGTCGTCGCCGAGGCGTGGCTCAAGCGCTTCTCCTGGCTGGGACTGCTCGCCGCCGTCATGATCGGCGTGATCTCGATGCTGGTCCTGAAGAACCGTGCCAAGAAGGCCGCCGCGCACGCGGACACCCCGGTGCTGTCGGAGGCGGACGCCGTGCGCGCCGCGGACTGACCGGTCGGCGAAGCCCGTACGGAACCGCCGGAGCGGCCCGCGTCAGCCCTCCTGGTGCGCCGCCCGGTGGGCCTTGGCCAGCTCGACGTAGCCCGCGGCGTTGAAGGCGATGCCCTCGCGTTCCTCGGCGGTCAGCTCCCGCCGCACCTTCGCGGGGACACCGGCGACCAGCGAGCCCGGGGGCACCTGCATCCCCTGGGGTACGAGGGCCTGCGCGGCGATCAGCGAACCCGCGCCGATGTGAGCGCCGTTGAGCACGGTCGCGCCCATGCCGACCAGGACGTCGTCCTCGATCACGCACCCGTGCAGGACGGCGTTGTGGCCGACGGAGACACGGGCTCCGACCGTGAGCGGGAACCCCGGGTCGGTGTGCACGCTGCAGTTGTCCTGGATGTTGCTGTCGGGCCCGAGCGAGATCGGGCCGCAGTCCGCACGCAGAACCGCCTGGTACCAGACGCTTGAGCCCGCGGCCATCGTGACCTCGCCGACGACGACGGCGGTGGGAGCGAGGAAGGCGTCCGCGTCGATGTCCGGCTCCCTGCCGCCGATGCCCACGACCAGTGCCTGCTCCGCCATGTCCGCTCCTCCTCCGGGGTGTGGTGCCCTCGGCACCCTTGCTCGGCACGAACCGTAGTGGACGGTCCCGCAGGTGACGACGGGTGGGGTGAACATCACAGCCGACTGCCCGGACCGCCCCCGCCGGGCCGACTACCGTGAGCGGGTGCCGAAGAACCGGAGCCCGCTCCCCTCCCTGGCAAGCCGGCGGCGTGGTGTCATGTCCCGCGTCGTCCACCGAGTCTGGTCCTGGGTCCAGGAGACGGGGGCCGTGACCGCGGAGCACCCCGGCAGGCTGCGATTCCGTCGTATCGGCGCCGGAACACGGCTCGCCTTCCCGCAGGGAACCGTCTTCGGCGAGGAGTGGATCGAGCTCGGCGACCACTGCATCATCGGAGAGCAGGTCACCCTCACGGCCGGTCTGATGCCCGATCTGGACCTGGGATCCGAGACGGTCCTCACACTGGGCAACGGCGTGGTGCTGGGGCGGGGCAGTCATGTCATCGCCGACACCTCCGTGACCATCGGCTCGGACACCTACTGCGGACCGTACGTCTACATCACCTCGACCAACCACAGCTACGACGACCGCGACCAGCCGGTGGGGAAGCAGTGGCCGCGTATGGAACCCGTGGTGATCGGGCCCGGTTGCTGGATCGGCACCGGCGCGGTGATCCTTCCCGGCGCCAGGCTCGGCCGCAATGTGGTGGTCGCCGCCGGAGCCGTCGTCCGGGGAGATGTCCCGGACCACGCGGTGGTGGCGGGGGCGCCGGCCCGGGTGGTGCGCAGCTGGGATCCTGAGACCGGCTGGCAGCCGCCCTTGCGCACCCCGGCGCCGATGCCCATCCCCGACGGTGTGACGCCGGAGCAGCTGGCCGCTGTCGCCCTTCTGGCGGAGGAGCCGGGCGACGGCGTCCGGCCCGGCCCGTAGCGCAGACGGCCTGGGGCTCGCGGGCAGGCCCACCGCCCGGCCGCAGCGAGCGGTCAGCCCGTCGCCAGCAGAACCGTTCCCAGCAGGGCAAGGGTCGCCCCCGCAGCCTGGACACCCCGGAGCCGCTCGCCGAGGACCCCTCGCGCGGCCAGCGCCGTCACCACCGGGTAGAGCGAGGCGAGGACCGCGGCCACCGTCACCGGCCCGTGCTGCGCCGCGATCGAATACGTGCCGTTGGCCGCCACATCGGCGAGCCCGACGAACGCCAGGGCGGGAAGCGCCGACCTCACGGCGCCGAGTCCACCCTCACGCGGCAGTGCGCGGCCGCCCCTGCGCACGGACACGCAGAGGGCCGTTCCGCCGACCACGATGTTGGTGACGCGCTGGACGAACAGGGCGAGGAAGAGTCCGGGCACCGTCGTGGACGCCTCGGAGATCAGCGACATCACCGCTCCGAAACCGAAGGCCGCCAGCAGGGTCAGCGCGACGGCCTGACGCTGTACCGGTGCGCCGCGCAACTGCGGTCCACCCGCCAGGACGACTCCGGCGACGGCCACGGCCACCCCGGCGAACTGCAGAATCCCGGGGCGCTCGCCGACGAGGAGGCCCACGCTCACCGGTACCGCCACGCCGAGCGAGCCGAGAGGGGAGACGACTCCCATCGGCCCCAGTGCCAGAGCCTTGTAGAAGCTGAGCATGGCCACCGGGCCCACCGCTCCGGCGGCGACGGCGAACCAGAGCCGGGGCCCGGCCTCGCTCCAGCCGCTCGTCGCGGCCACCACGACCCCGAGTACCGCGGCCGCGACGCACTGGGAGACGACCACCACCGTCAGGGCGGGCGCACGCCGGGTGAGCAGGCCGCCACCAAAATCCGCCAGCCCCCACAGCAGGCTTGTGGCCAGGGCGAACAGTGCAGTCATCGGGGCGCCTCGCAGTACAGTGCGGTGGTCGGTGGGTCCACCACACCGTAGTGCAGTATTTTCGACTCTGTCATTCAGAATATTGGACGGAATGTGTCTGACCTCGATCAGCTCACCCAGTCGCTCGCCCGGAATCTCAAGCGCTGGCGAGGCGAGCGCGGTTTCACGCTGGACGTTCTCGCCGCCCGGGCGGGTGTCAGCCGCGGCATGATCATCCAGATCGAGCAGGCCAGGACGAACCCGAGCGTGGGCACCACCGTCAAACTCGCCGACGCGCTGGGGGTCAGCATCACCACACTGCTCGACTACGAGCAGGGCACCCAGGTGCGCCTGGTCCCCGCGAGCCAGGCGGTGCGCATGTGGTCGACCGAGTCGGGCAGTTCGACCACCCTGCTGGTGGGGACGGACGCCAGGGGGCCGGTCGAACTCTGGTCGTGGCACCTGATGCCCGGTGAGGGCAGCGCCTCCGACCCGCACCCCGAGGGAACGGTCGAGCTGCTCCACGTCACGACCGGTGAACTGACCCTCACCGTGGACGGGGAGGACCACCTGCTGCCCGCCGGCACCTCCGCCACCTTCGAGGCCCACGTCCCGCACAGCTACCGCAACGACGGCACCGAGCCCACCGACCTGACCATGGCGGTCTCGATCCCGCCGGTCCACCGGGAAGGCAGGTAGCACTCGGCTCCGGGGAGTTCCGGAGGTCGGCCGGAGGCGAGGCCGACGCTCAGCGGCCGTGGCGGTGGGCCTCCAGCCACGTCGTGGCGAAGTCCACGGCAGTGCGAAACGGGAACAGGTGGCTCCGTGCGGACCCCACCCGGCCGACCGAGACCTCGCCCGTCCCGGAGCGGACGAAGTCCTCGCCCAAGGCCGAGAAGTCCCCGTCGTCCAGGGCGATGTCCTCGTACTCCCACCAGTGGCGCCCGGAGCCTCGCGCCACCACGCAGCGGTAGCGGCGCCGCGGCCGGGTGGGGCGCCGGTACTCCGCGAGGTGGAAGGCGGTGCAGCTCCCGAAGCCCGTGCCCAGCAGCAGAACCTGCGCGTCCGCCTCGTAGAGCCGGGCCATGGGGGAGTCCTCCCCCAGGTGGCAGTCCTGACGGTGCCCGGAGAGCAGCTTCCCGGCGGCGGGGCCCAGCGCGGCGAACGAGGTCTGCGGGTGGGCGCTTCGCAGTGCGGCGGGGGTGAGCCGAACCGTCTCGGCGAGCACACCCATGGAGGGGGCGGGGGTGAGCGCCGGGTCGAACGGTGGCATCGCCGCCCGCACCGCGGCACGGGCGCTATCGGTCAGCCCGCTCACCCGCTCCCGGTACGTCCGCGAGGTGTCCGAATTCTCCGGGGTGAACGTGGGCACGACCAGGGTGCCCTCCGGCCCCACGGCGCGGCGCAGGGCGTCCGCCATGCGCCACGCGTCCCCGCCGGCGGAGCGCATCGAGGCATGGACCAGCAGGACGCCGCCCCGCCTGACACCGAGCCGGACGAGCTGGGTGGAGGTGCGTTGGTCACCGAGGACGAGATGCTCTGTCACGGAGCGCATTGTCCTCGCCCGGGCCCGTCCGCGACACCACGCCCGCGGAACCCGCGACCGCGCATCCGCCGCCGGGGAACTGTCAGCGCACGGGACTCAGGCGGGGTATCTCGATCGCCGGGCAGCGGTTCATCACCATGGCGAGCCCCGCCGCGCGGGTTCGCGCGTACGCCTCCTCGTCGACGACCCCCAGCTGGAACCACACGGCCTTCGCCCCGGCCGCCACCGCCTCGTCGGCGACCGCTCCCGCCAGGTCGCTGTTGACGAAGACATCCACCACGTCGACCGGGAACGGTATCTCCGCCAGCGAGGCGTACCCCTGTTCGCCGTGGACGGTCTCGGCCTTGGGGTGGACGGGGACCACCCTCTTGCCGAACCGCTGGAGGACCTCGGCCACGCCGTAGGCCGCGCGGGACCGGTTGCCCGACAGGCCGACCACCGCCCAGGTGTCACCCGTGTCCTGGAGGATCGCCCGCACCGTCTCATCGTCTGCGTACATGCCCGGACAACGGATGCCCCCGCCCGGCCATTCCCCACGGAAGGGTGAAAGTGACCCGGCGCGCGGGCGCATAAGGTGGACCGATGCAGGAGCAGTACCGGACAGTCGCCCATGAAGGTGTGCACGAGACCGAGGTCAGCCGTTCGCGCTTCCTCTGCGCGCTCGCACCCGCCGCCACCGAGCAGGAGGCGCAGGACTTCATCGCCCGTGTCCGCGCCGAACACCCCACCGCCAACCACAACTGCTACGCGTATGTGGTCGGCGCCGACGCGTCCGTGCAGAAGGCGTCCGACGACGGGGAGCCCGGCGGGACCGCGGGTGTCCCCATGCTCCAGATGCTGATGCGACGCGAGGTCCGGTACGCCGTCGCGGTCGTCACCCGATACTTCGGTGGTGTGAAGCTGGGCGCCGGAGGACTCATCCGCGCCTACGGCGGAGCGGTCGGCGAAGCGCTCGACGCGCTCGGCACCACGACCCGCCGGCGGTACCGCCTCGCGACCGTCACCGTCGACCACCAGCGCGCGGGCAAGCTGGAGAACGATCTGCGGGCCACCGGAACCGCCGTCCACGATGTGACCTACGCGGAATACGTCTCCATCGCCATCGGCCTGCCCGACGCGGAGGTCGACGCCTTCAGGGCCTGGCTCGCCGACGCCACGGCGGGCTCCGCGCATCTGGAACTGGGCGGCGAGGCGTACGGGGACGCCGGGACCGGATGAGGGATCAGGGACAGTGCGGCAGTAGCGTGGATCCGGCCGTGCGGAGAGCCGCGACGGCCTGGATGCCGGACCTTCCGGTGTGCCGGGGGCGGAGGAACAGGGACATGAAGGTCGGAGCGGTCGAGGTGACGGCATGAGGATTCTGCACACCTCGGACTGGCACCTGGGGCGGTCCTTCCACCGCGTGCCGATGCTCGACGCCCAGGCCGCCTTCCTCGACCACCTCGTCAGGACGGTGCGGGAGCAGGCGGTCGACGCGGTCGTCGTGGCGGGCGACGTGTACGACCGTGCCGTCCCGCCGCTCTCCGCCGTGCAACTGTTCGACGACGCGCTGCACCGCCTCGCCGATGCCGGGGTCCCGACCGTCATGATCTCCGGCAACCACGACTCCGCCCGCAGGCTCGGTGTCGGCGCGGGGCTGATCGCCCGGGCGGGCATCCACCTGCGGACCGACCCGGACCACTGCGCCACCCCCGTCGTGCTGCGCGACACGGACGGCGACGTGGCGTTCTACGGGCTTCCCTATCTGGAGCCCGCCCTGGTCAGGGACGGCCTGGGCGCGGCGCGGACGAGCCATGAAGCGGTCCTCGCCGCGGCCATGGACCGGGTGCGCGCCGACCTCGCCACCCGACCCGACGGCACCCGCTCCGTCGTCCTCGCCCACGCCTTCGTCGCGGGCGGCGAACCGAGCGACAGCGAGCGCGACATCACCGTCGGCGGAGTCGCGGCCGTCCCCGCCGGGATCTTCGACGGCGTCGACTACACCGCCCTCGGCCACCTGCACGGCTGCCAGACGGTCACCGAGCGCGTGCGCTACTCGGGTTCCCCGCTCGCCTACTCCTTCTCGGAACACGCTCACCGCAAGACGATGTGGCTGATCGACCTCGCCTCCGACGGGTCGCTCACCGCCGACAGAGTGGACTGCCCGGTGCCGCGCCCGCTCGCGAGAATTCGCGGGGGCATCGAGGAACTGCTGGAGGACCCGGCCCACGAACGGCACCGGGACGCATGGCTGGAAGTCACCCTCACCGACCCCGCGCGCCCGGACGAGCCGATGGCGCGTCTGCTGGAACGCTTCCCGCACACCCTGAGCCTGGTCTTCGACCCCGAACGTGCCGCCGAGGACCCGCTCGCCTCCTACGCCCAGCGGCTCGAGGGCCGCGACGACCACCAGGTGGCCGAGGACTTCGTCGCACACGTCCGCGGCGGGAGCGGCCCCAGCGAGAGGGAGCGGACGGTGCTGCGCGCCGCCTTCGACGACGTACGCGTCGCCGACACCGTCGGTGAGGTGTCCCGTTGAGACTGCACAGGCTCACCGTCACCGCGTTCGGGCCCTTCGGAGTCACCCAGGAGGTCGACTTCGACGCACTGTCCTCCGCGGGCATCTTCCTGCTCCACGGCCCGACAGGGGCGGGCAAGACTTCCGTACTGGACGCCATCTGCTACGGCCTCTACGGCACGGTCCCCGGCTCCCGGCAGAGCCCGGGCACCTCCCTGCGCAGCGACCACGCCCCCGCCGACCGGCCGACCGAGGTGAGTCTCGAGCTGACCGTCGGGGGACGCCGTCTCGAAGTGACCAGGCGGCCGGCACAGCCCCGACCCAAGAAGCGGGGCGGCGGCTTCACGACGGAGAAGGCGCAGAGCTGGCTCCGCGAGTACCACCCCGAGCACGGCTGGACGGCGCTCAGCCGCTCGCACCAGGAGATCGGTGAGGAGATCGGCGGGCTCCTCGGCATGAGCCGGGACCAGTTCTGCCAGGTCGTCCTGCTGCCCCAGGGCGACTTCGCGCGGTTCCTGCGCGCCGACGCGGAAGCGCGCGGCAAACTGCTCGGCCGGCTCTTCGACACCCGCCGGTTCGCAGCCGTGGAGGAACGCCTCGCCGAACTCCGCCGGGCGGCCGAGTCCCGGGTGAAGGCCGCCGACGAGCAGATCCTCGCACTCGCCCAGCGCATCGCCCAGGCGGCGGGTCCCGTGGCCGACGAGGCCCCGCCGCCGGAGACGCGGGCCGGTGAGCCCGGGCTCGCCCAGGGCGTGCTGCGGTGGGCAGCCGTGGCACGAGCCGGAGCGGGGGAGCGCCTCGATATCGCCCGGTGCGCCCTGGCCGCCGCGGAGGAACGCGGCACCGTGGCACGCGAGGCCCTCGAGTCGGAGCGTCGGCTCGCCAGGCTCCAGGAACGCCATGAGGAGACCCGTCGACGCGCGGCGGGACTGGAGGAACGCCGCGCGGAACGCGACCGCTGCCACGAGCAACTGACCCGTGCGCGCAAGGCGGAGCTGGTCGCCCCGGCCCTGGAACTGCGCGACGAGGCCGAACGCGCCCACCGTGCCGCGGTCGTGACGCGCGAGCGCACCTCGGCGGGCCTGCCCCCCGCACTCGCGGCGGCGGGGCCGGACCAGTTGGCGGACGAGGAGCGAGGACTCCGTGCTCAGCTGGGTGAGCTCGACGCCGCGCGCCGCGCCGAGCTGCGCAGTGGACGCATCGACGCCGAACTGAGCGCCCTCGACCGGCAGTCCCGCGCCGATGACGAGGTGATCCAGGAGGCGGCGCAGTGGCTGGCCGGCTGGGAATCCGAACGTGACGTGCTCAGAGGGCGCGTCGAGAGCGCGCAGGAGGCCGCGACCCGCGCGGAACAGATCGCCGGCCGGCTGGAGCCCGCGCGCAGGCGGCTGGAGGCTGCCCGGCGGCGTGACGCGCTCGGTGTGCGGGAACAGGGGGCTGCGGAAGCCCTGACCGTGGCGCGGGAACACGCGGTGCGGGCCCACGAGACGTGGCTCGCGCTGCGGGAGCAGAGGCTGCGGGGCATCGCGGCGGAGCTCGCGGGCGGGCTCGTCGACGGGGAGCCCTGCACGGTGTGTGGTTCGGCCGCCCACCCCGAGCCTGCCGTGGCGGGTGAGGGGCATGTGGACCGCGCCACCGAGGAGGAGGCGCTCGCCGCCCACCAACGGGCGGACCGTGCCCGCGCCGAGGCCGAGAACGAACTCGGCCTGTTGCGGGAACGTCTGACGGCCGCCCGCACGGAGGCCGAGGGCCCGGACGGCGGAGCGGAATCCTCCGAATCACGGGAACCCGTCACCGTCGCAGGGTTGCAGGAGGTCTTCGACCGTCTGACCCGGGAACACGACGACGCGCACCGTACGGCCGCGCGGAGCCACGCGGCCAGGGAAGCGCTCGCCGCCGCCGAGCGCGAGCATCTCGGGCGGCTCGAAGAGCGGCAGCAGGCGGAACGGCGCGTGGCTGCCCGCACCTCCCAGCGAGAGGCTCTGGAACGTGAACAGCTCATGCTGGAGGACGAGTTGGTCAGGGCGCGCGGCGAGTGCAAGACGGTGGCCGACCGAGCGGCCCTGATCGAGCGCCGGGCCCGTCAGCTCTCCGCCGCCGCCGAGGCGCTCCGGACCGAGTACACCGCTGCCGAACGGCTCAAGGAAGCCGACGGCCGGCTGGCCGACGCCGCCTTCAAGGCCGGCTTCGACACACCGCGCGCTGCCGCCGCCAAGCTCCTCGGCGACGACGCGCAACGCGAACTCCAGCACCGGATCGACGCCTGGCAGACCGAGGCCGCCGCCGTCGCCGACCGGCTCGCCGAGACCGACGCCCGGGACGCCGCCGCGCTCCCCCCGGCCGACCCCGACACCGCGGAGGCCGCGTACCACCTGGCCACCAGGCAGGTACGGGACACCGCCGGCACGCACTCCGCGGCACGGGAGCGCTGCTCGGAACTCAGCCGGCTCTCACGGCGGGCCGAGGAGGAGGTGCGGTCCCTGGGGCCGCTGCGCCAGGAGTACGAAGGGGTGGCCCGACTCGCCGGCCTGACCGCAGGGACCTCCGCCGACAACGAACGCAGAATGCGTCTCGAGGCGTACGTACTGGCCGCCCGCCTCGAACAGGTCGCCGCGGCGGCGACGGCTCGCCTCAGGCGGATGTCGGCGGGGCGCTACACCCTCGTCCACTCCGACGAGCGGAGCGGGGGGCGCAGGGCGGGACTCGGGCTGCACGTCGTCGACGCCTGGACGGGCCGGGAGCGTGACACGGCGACACTGTCGGGCGGGGAGACCTTCTTCGCCTCGCTCGCCCTGGCCCTCGGCCTCGCCGACGTCGTGACGGACGAGACGGGCGGGATGCGCCTGGACACGCTCTTCATCGACGAGGGCTTCGGCAGCCTCGACGACCAGACCTTGGACGAAGTGCTCGACGTCCTCGACTCACTGCGTGAACGGGACCGCAGCGTGGGCATCGTCAGCCATGTCGGAGACCTGCGGCGCCGCATCCCGGCCCAACTGGAAGTCGTCAAGGGACGGACGGGATCGGTCGTGCGCCAGCGCGGGGCGATGGCCGACCCACCCGTGTGAGGCCACCGCCCATCCGGTCCCCCTGGGCAGTCCTCACCCCTGTGTCTCCCAGCCCTGATCGGCGCCGGGCAGTGGCCTCCGCCCGGCGGCCCGGGCACTCACGGTGGTGCGGTCCGGCGAAACCGGCCTGGGGTCGCCCGTGCCGGGCCGCAGTGCGATTCCCCGGCATCCGGTGTCCGGCCTGCCCGGGCGGGTATGCCCCCGTCAGGGTGACGAGGGGGCCGCGATGGGACGCGGGAACACGAACAGGGCCTGTCTCGGTGTCGGGCTGCTCTTTCTGCCCTTCGCCGTGGGGCTCGGGTATGTGCTGGTGGTGGCGGCCTGGAGGCTCGGACGCTTCCTGTGGACAGGAGCCGGGCCGCGACTCGCCGAAGGTGACCCGGCGACGTGGGTCGCCCTCGGCATGGTCGTCTTCCTGGCCGGGGTGATCGTCCTCGTCTTCCGGCACGCCGGCCGCGACGGCGGACCCAGCCCCGTTCCGGGTCGGGCCGTTCACCAGGGCGAGGACTGGTACTGGAACGCCGAGCCGATCGATTACCCGCCCGCACGGAAACGGGCGCCCGGCCGGGGAGCGGATCCCGACATCTGAACCCGGAGCACGTGGCATGCGCCGGTCCGGCCGCTCCGGGGCGGGGGCGTTCTCGAAGACGGTCGGTGACGGATGTCCTGGACCGGAGCGCGGGACAGCCCCTGGATGGTGAAGGAGCGGAACGGGCGCTGTGATGGTCCCACCGGACGGCCGGGATTCTCAGCGGCTGATCGCCCGCCGGGGGAGCGGGGAGGAGTACACGATGCTGGTGGTCACGGAACCCAGGGCGCCGATCCTCCCCGTGACCTCCTCCAGGTGCCGCATCGACCGAGCGGTGACCTTGAGGACGAAACAGTCGTCCCCGGTCACATGGTGGGCCTCCACGATCTCCGGGGTCGTGTCCGTCAGGTCGTGGAAGGGCTTGTAGTTTCCGTTCGGGTACCGCAGCCGGACCAGGGCCAGGATCGGCAGGCCGAGCCGCTCCGGGTCCACCACCGCCGAGTAGCCGCTGATCACGCCCGCCTCTTCGAGGCGGCGTACCCGCTCGGTGACGGCGCTCGGGGACATGGCGACCGCGCGGGCGAGCTCGGCGAAGGTCGCTCGTCCGTCGCGCTGCAGGACGTCGAGGATGCGCCAGTCAGTGGCGTCCGGGAAATCATCGGTCATGCGGTCAGACAACCGGGAAAGTCCCTGCGGAACAAGGGGTGTGCCGGGGATCACCCCTTCCAGGAGCCCCGGATGAACCCTAGGTTTTGGTCATGACCTCACAGACCGCAACGGGCAACCCTGTTCTCCGTGTCCCGCCCGCATCCCCGGCGGCTGCGGCCGCGTACTTCGCCGCCTCGCTCGCCTTCCACGCCGACGTGTCCGATGTGGCGAGCGCTTTGGAGGACGGCGGGGACCCCGGATTCGTCGTCCTGGACTCCCGCTCGACCGCCTCCTGGGACCAGGGGCACGTCCCCGGTGCCGTCCATCTGCCCACCGCGCTGATAGCGGAGCGGGCGGCCGCCCTGCTCGACCCCGCCGTCCCGGTGGTCACCTACTGCTGGGGGCCAGGCTGCAACGGCGCCACTCGGGCGGCGCTGGCTCTCGCCGAACTCGGTTACCAGGTAAAGGAGATGCTCGGCGGATTCGAGTACTGGGTACGCGAGGGGTTCGCCTTCGAGACCTGGGAGGGTGCGGACCGCCGCGCCGCCGACCCGCTCACCGCACCGGTGGACGCCGACGACTGCGGCTGCTGAGGCGCCGGGCGACGGGACTCAGGGCCCGAGCAGCAGGCCGAACAGGCTCCCGCCGTCGTCGCCGGCGGGCAGACCGCTCACCTGGCCGTCGCCGACCTCCACCACCCGCCACACCCCGTCCTCCCGGAGCGCCAGGTCGGTGGTCACCCATCCGCAGCCGAGCGTGCGGACGGCCTCACCGACGGCGTCCAGCCGTGGCGCCGAAAGCAGGTCCGGGGTGTCCGGATGCGCCGTCACACGCACCGGCTCCCCGTCCACCCACCACACGCGTGCCTCGCCGCCGGGTACGAACGGTTCGAAGGCGCGCAGCACCACCCCGCCGGCCAGGGAGTCCTCCTGCAGTTCGACGAACCGCCGGATCACCGACGCCAGCCTGTCCCGGTCAGCGAGCTCCGGCACGAAGCACGCCTCGTCCCATTCGTGCTTACGTGATTTCACGAAGTCCTTGACGATCCCGGGGCCGGATCCGAGGTCCTGGGCGAGGCCGGCCCAGACATCGGCCCCCGGGAGCGCCTCACCCGGCGACAGAGGACGCCAGACGGTGCGAGGCGTCAGCTCCTCGAACACTTCGTACCAGCCGGGGAGCTCGTGCGCGGCACGGTAGTCGGCCCCACCGGTACGGAGCGAGCAGCCGCGGTCCGCGAGGGCCAGCTCCAACTCCGCGTAACGACCGGAGGGAACCATCCAGCCGCGGTACCGGTACGAACCGGAGTCCCGAGGCACCCTGTCGACCGCGCTGCCGACGTCACCCGCCAGCAGGGCGTCATGGTCGATCAGGGAGATCCGAGCCCCGGCCTGCCGTGCCGCGGCCGCCTCGCGGGTGAACTCCGGGTCCGTGCGCCTCGGCCGCAACGGGTCGCAGCAGAACAGGAAACCGGTCTCGGCCATGGGGCAGGTCCTTCAGGACTTCGGTGACGGGAGAAGGAGCCGGGGGCGTGCGGACGGGCACGCCCCCGGCGGAATCGGGTCAGAGCCGGGACAGCTCGTCCACGAGGTCGTCCAGACCGAGCGACCCCTGGGAGAGCGCCGCCATGTGCCAGGCCTTGAGGTCGAACGACTCGCCGTGCGCCTTCCTCGCGTTCTCCCGGCCCAGCAGCCAGGCGCGTTCGCCCAGCTTGTAGCCGATCGCCTGCCCTGGCATCGACAGGTAGCGGGTCAGCTCGCTCTCCACGAAGTCGGCGGGGCGCCCGCTGTGGCTGCCGAAGAACTCCTGGGCGAGGTCGGGCGTCCACCGCTCGCCGGGGTGGAAGGGGGAGTCCGCGGGGATCTCCAGCTCCAGGTGCATGCCGATGTCGACGATCACACGGCAGGCACGCATCATCTGCGCGTCCAGGTAGCCGAGGCGGCGCTCGGCGTCCGGCAGGTATCCCAGCTCGTCCATGAGGCGCTCGGCGTACAGCGCCCAGCCCTCCGCGTTGGCGCTGACCTGGCCCACCGAGGCCTGGTAACGCGAGAGGCTGTCGGCGACGTGGGTCCACTGCGCGATCTGCAGGTGGTGGCCGGGAACACCCTCGTGGTACCAGGTGGACACCAGGTCGTAGACGGGGAAGCGGGTCTCGCCCATGGTGGGCAGCCATGTGCGGCCCGGCCGTGAGAAGTCCTCGGAGGGGCCGGTGTAGTACGGGGCAGCAGCGCCACCCGCCGGAGCGATCCGCGACTCCACCTTCCGCACCCGCTCGGCGAGTTCGAAGTGGGTGCCGTCGAGCGCCTCGATGGCCTCGTCCATCAGGCCCTGGAGCCAGGTCCGGACCTCCTCCACACCCTCGATGTGCTTGCCGTGCACGTCGAGATGGGCCAGAGCCTCCCAGGGGCCCGCCCCGGGAAGGATCTTCTCCGCCTCGCTCCTCATCTCCGCCAGCAGCCGGTGGTACTCGGACCAGCCGTACGCGTAGGCCTCGTCGAGATCCAGGTCCGTGCCGTTGAACTGCCGCGCCCAGCGGGCGTAGCGCTCGCGGCCGACCGTGTCCGGGGCGCCCTCGATCGCCGGGGCGTACACGTCCCGCATCCAGTCACGGAGCTCCACGAGAGCCGAGGCCGCCTGACCGGCCGCCGCGTCCAGTTCCGCACGCAGGGAAGCGGGGCCGGCCGACACGAAGTCCTGGAAGAATCCGGTGCCGTCCTCGCCCGCCCAGGTCCCCAGCTGCTCGACGA
Organism: Streptomyces sp. NPDC048590; assembly: GCF_043199535.1. Classification (NCBI taxonomy): domain Bacteria; kingdom Bacillati; phylum Actinomycetota; class Actinomycetes; order Kitasatosporales; family Streptomycetaceae; genus Streptomyces; species Streptomyces sp. NPDC048590. The sequence continues at coordinate 76,918 of NZ_JBICWC010000002.1, forward strand.
AGGTCGCCGTGGGCCGCGGTCCGCCGTACAGCTTGCGCTCCAGACCGAGAGCCAGCGAGGCGCGGTACCCCTCCAGCGCGGCGGGGACGGCCCGAAGACGGTCCACGACAGCGGCCCAGTCCTCGTCCGTCGCGGTCGGCGTCGCCGAGAACACGTCACGGAGGCTGTGGGCGGGGGAGTGGATGTTGGATACGGCCCTGAGTCCTTCCTCCGCCTCGTGGATGGCGAGTTCGGCGGTCAGGCGTTCCCGGAGCAGCCGGGCGCAACGCCTCTCCTCGTCCGTGTCCGCACCCGGCACCTGCTCCGCGGCGTCGAGTTGGGCGAGGGTCTCGCGGATGAGAGCCGCCATGGCGGCCTGGCCCGCCGGTGAGAAGTCGGGGAGCTTGCGGGAGCTTTCGGCGACACCGAGATAGGTACCGGTGATGGGGTCGAGATCGATGTAGGCGTCGACGTAGGCGTCGGCGACCTGGCGCGGCAGTGCGCTGCTCGGTGTGTCTGACATGTGGACATCCTCGTACGAGGAGGCCCTTCCCGTCACGGGGGAACCGGACTTGGCCGTTTCTTTCCGATCAGGCCGAAGGAGACTCACTCGAGGTGTGGCGGACCAGCGGCGATCTCCTCGGGGCCCGCGGGGTGCCGGGTGCCCGGCCCCGGTGGCAACAGCGGCCCGCACTCCCACTGCTGGAAGATGAGGCGGGTCTCCACGCGTGCCACCTCACGTCGTGAGGTGAACTCGTCCAGGACCAGGCGCTGAAGGTCCGTCGGGTCGGCCACGGCCACGTGCACCAGGTAGTCGTCGGGCCCCGTGAGGTGGAAGAACGCCCGGGACTCGGGCAACGCCCTGATCCGTTCGACGAACGGGCCGATGAGTTCCCTGCGGTGCGGCCGGACCTGGACCAGCAGCAGTGCCTCCAGCCCACGGCCCAGCTTGGCCGGATCGAGCCGCAGCCGGTGCCCGACGATCACGCCCGAGCGGCGCAGCCGCGCGACACGGTCAAGGCAGGTGGACGGCGCCACCCCGACCTCGGCGGCCAACTCCCGGTACGTCGTCCGTGCATCGTTCTGCAGGACACGCAGAATGTGCAGATCGACCGGATCGAGTGCGACTGATTCGGGCATCGGGCGAACGTAGCACGGCGATCTCCCCCGTTCTCCCGTTCGGTGTTCAGTCTATTGGCATGGACATCGAAGTCACCTCGCTGACACCCCGGCCCACCTTCCCGTCCAGGGCGCTCGCCACCGAAGCCGTGCACGCCGGACGCGACGACCTCGCCTCTCGCGGCCTGCACGCCGCGCCGATCGACCTGTCCACCACCTACCCCTCCTACGACTCACGCGGCGAGGCCGAGCGCATCGACGCCTTCGCCGCGACCGGGGCCCGGCCCGACGGGCCGCCCGTGTACGCGCGGCTCGACAACCCGACGACGGCACGCTTCGAAACGGCACTGGCCCGATTGGAAGGGGCCCAGGCCGGCGTGGCATTCGCCAGCGGAATGGCGGCGCTCACGGCGGTACTCCTGGCCCGCGCGAGTCTCGGGCTCCGGCACGTGGTCGCGGTGCGCCCGCTCTACGGCTGCAGCGACCACCTTCTCGGCGCCGGGCTGCTCGGCACCGAAGTGACGTGGACGGATCCGGCGGGCATCGCCGAGGCGATCCGCCCCGAGACCGGTCTGGTGATGATCGAGACACCCGCCAACCCGACCCTGGCGGAGATCGACATCAGAGCCGCCGCCCACTCCTGCGGCTCGGTGCCACTCCTCGTGGACAACACCTTCGCGACCCCTGTCCTGCAGAGGCCCCTCGAACTGGGCGCCCGGCTCGTACTGCACAGCGCCACCAAGTACCTCGGCGGTCACGGTGACGTGATGGGCGGAGTGGTCGCCTGCGACGAGGAGCTCGCCGCGACCCTGCGGCAGGTGCGGTTCGCCACGGGAGGGGTGCTGCACCCGATGGCCGGATATCTGCTGCTGCGCGGGCTGTCCACCCTGCCCGTGCGGGTCAGGGCGGCGTCGGCCTCGGCGGCGGAACTCGCCCGCAGGCTCTCGGCCGACCCGAGGGTGGCGCGCGTGCACTACCCGCGGGTCGGCGGAGCCATGGTGTCCTTCGAGGTGTTCGGAGACCCCCACCGGATCATCGGCGCGGTCCGCCTGATCACGCCCGCCGTGAGCCTCGGCAGCGTGGACACCCTGATACAGCATCCGGCCTCCATCAGCCACCGCATCGTGGCTGAGGGAGACCGGAGGGCCGCCGGTGTGGGCGACCGGCTGCTTCGGATGTCCGTCGGCCTCGAGGACGTCGAGGACATCTGGGCGGATCTCTGTCAGGCGCTCAGTGCCCCGGACGCCGTTCCGGCCGGCCGGAACCGGGCAGCGGTCGCTGCGCCGACGGCACGCCCGACCGTGTCACCGGTTCCACTGTCCGAAGGTCCGGGGACGGAGCGGGAACCGGGGCCAGTCGGGCCGTGATGACCAGGGTGCCTTCCTCGATCTGGTAGTCGAGGGGCAGCGAGAGCGCCCGCATCGCGGCCACCATGCCCGTGTTGTGAGCCTGCGTCACCGCGTACACGCTCTCGCAGCCCGCCTCGACGGCCAGAGCCACAAGGCGGCGGAGGAGCTCGGCGCCGATGCCCCTGCGCTGCCAGTCGTCCTCGACCAGGAGCGCCACCTCGGTCTCGTCGCCGTCCCAGAGCAGATGCCCGAGGGCGACCAGCTTGCCGGACGCCGTCTGGACGGCCAGGGTGCGCCCGAAGCGCGGGCTCAGTAGGTGGTCCAGATACCGGTCGGCGTCGCGGACCGGACCGTGGTAGCGCAGGCCCAGGGTCCCGTCCGAGCAGCGGCCGTGCATCGCGAGAGCGGCTTCGAGGTCGCTCCGGTCCGCCCGGCGCACGGTGATCTCGTTGCCCTCGGGCAGGGTGAGGATGTCCTCGCTGCGGGGTACGCGCGGGCCGAGCCGTGCGTCGAGCTCGACCAGCGCCCGGGCGCGGGCGAACTCCGTGGGAGTGAAGGGGAGGTAGGGACGCTCCACGGTGATGACGCCGCCCGACGGGTCGCGCAGGCGCATCACGGTCTCCTCCAGAACCCCTTCGACCGGGGCGTTCTCCCCTGTGGGGCGGCCGGTGATCGACAGCGCGGGCAGCGAGTGGATGGTGCACCTGCCCAGGAGCTGCCGCAGGGCGAGCGGGAGTTCGGCCGCGTCCAGGGCCGTGCGGGTGGCGAGGCCGAGCACACGGGTGGGCGTGTCCACCAGATCGTGCGCGTCGGCCCGCTCGATCCACGTGGAGGTGCCGCCGGCGGCGGCGATCTCCCGGGTCAGCTGCTGCGCGGGCAGGGCCGCCGGGGCCCTCAGCAGGAACTCGTCCACGGTGCCCTCGGCCAGCGGGTGGGTCTGCAGGGTGAGGATGTCGATCCTGTGTCGGGCCAGGGCCGTGCAGAGCGCGGCCAGGGTGCCGGGCGCGTCCCGGACGGTCGTCCGCATACGCCACAGCACCGTCTCGGCAGGGACGTCATCCTCCGTCGAGGCGACGTCCTGACCCGCACCGCCGGCCGCGTGGCCGCCGGCATCGGCCGGGGGTGGAGCGTGACTGTGCCTGCGCGCCCACCACGTGTGGAACGTGGCCGTGGCCACCAGGGCCACGGCGGACGCGATGAGCAGATAGGGGCCGTCGGGCTGGTGCCCGATGAGGTTGGCGATCGCGTCGGCCACGGCCACGGCGGTGAACAGGGCTGCAAGTTCGATCAGATCCCGCCGCCAGTGGTGCGGACGGCGGGCGCTCTTCGCGGATGTCACGTCAGTCATGTCTTTACTGTGGCCGAACGGTGTTGCCTGATCACGAACGCATTGTGACTGATGGGTTACGTGTGGATCTGGTCCCTTCGGTACCTTTTCGGGTTCCGGTGGCACCCTGAGCTCCGTCCGCGCAACCGGCCGAGGCGGCACCGCCCGTTCCGCCTGCTCCGTCACAGGGGTGGGAGGTGGGCGAAACGCCCATGGGTCCATCCGGGAATCGCCGGCTCACTGCCCGGTGCGCCCGGGTTGCAGCACCTTGCTGAACAGCACCGATCCGCCCTGGGCGCGGAGCCGCACGGTCAGCTCACCGCTCCCGCCGTCGATATCCACCTGCCCGAAGAACTGCGGAGACTCCATGGGCGAGACGTTCGCCCGGTCCGGAGCCCGGACGAAGACCCGGTCAGGACCGAAGGTCCCGTCGAGGGCGTTGGCGGGGAAGCCGCCAGCCGCCAGCGGCCCGGAGACGAACTCCCAGAACGGGGCGAAGTCCTTGAAGGCGGCGCGCTCCGGTGAGTAGTGCTGGGCCGAGGTGTAGTGGACGTCGGCCGTCAGCCAGACCGTGCCGGTGATGCGCCGGTGCTTGACGTACCGCAGCAGCTCGGCGATCTGCAGCTCGCGGCCCAGAGGCGCGCCCGGATCGCCCTGGGCGACGGCCTCGTAGTCCGTGGCTCCGTCCGGGACGACCAGTCCCAGCGGCATGTCGGCGGCGATGACCTTCCAGACCGCGCGGGACCGTGACAGTTCGTGCTTCAGCCACTGGAGTTGCCCGGATCCGAGGATGCCGGTGGTGTCGTCCGGCTGCCTGTTGGGGGAGTTGGCGTCGCGGTACGAGCGCATGTCCAGCACGAACACATCGAGCAGCGGACCGTGACGTACGACGCGGTGCATGCGCCGTTCGGATGACGGCGCCCACAGGGTGGACACGGGGAAGTACTCGCGGAAGGCCCGCATCGAACGTGCCGCGAGCAGGTCGACGTTCTTCTCCGTGTACCGGACGTCGTCGAGGATCTGCCCCGGATACCAGTTGTTGCGCACCTCGTGGTCGTCCCACTGGATGATCGAGGGCACCTGAGCGTTGAACGCCCGGAGGTTGTCGTCGAGCAGGTTGTACCGGAAGTTGCCCCGGTACTCGTCCAGGGTCTCGGCCACCTTCGACTTCTCGGGGGTCGTGACATTGCGCCAGGTCCTGCCGTCCGGCAGTGTCACGCTCGGTTCCAGCACGCCGTCCGCGTAGATGTTGTCCCCGCTGCAGAGGAAGAAGTCCGGGGCGAGACGGCGCATCTCGTCGTAGATCCAGTAGCCGCCGATGTCCGGGTTGATGCCCCAGCCCTGCCCCGCGATATCACCCGACCAGAGGAAGCGGACCCCGTCGCGTCGGCTCGCGGGAGCGGTGCGGAAGGTTCCGTACAGGGGCCTGCCGGTGCGGCGGGGGTCGTGAGGGTCCGCCAGGGTGACGCGGTAGTGGATCTGCTCGCCCGGCGGCAGCCCGTGGAGCGCGGTCGTCCCGGTGAAGTCCGACTGGGCGCCGATCAGCGGACCGCGCCAGGTGCGGGCCCGGCGGAAGGACTCGGACGCCGAGGTCTCGACCGTCATGCGGGCCGGCCGGTCGGAGCGTACCCACACCAGGGCCGAGGTGGCCGTCACGTCACCCACCTGCACACCCCAGGCCGCGTCCGGCCGGCCGGACAGCGCGAAGGCGGGTGCCGCGGCGAACGCCGCAGGCACGGCGGCCGCCGCCGAGGCGAGGAGCGAACCCCGCAGCACGGTGCGGCGACGAGGGACCGGGACGTGCGGACGGTTCGACATCGATTCGCCTTCGTGGGAGTGAGGAGTGCTGTGGGGGCGAGATCCTGCGGTCGGTTGCGGGACCATGCCTAGTCGCTCGCGGCGGCGATCAGCCCAACCAGAGATGAACAGAGCATGTTTGAGGCTTCATCACCGTCATGTGGCCGAAGCCTCCGATGGGCCATGTGGGTGAGCCTCGCCCGCCGGCCAGGTGCCGGTCACCACGGACCCAGCGTGGGGGTGCGTCCGGCACGCCGGCTGGGCGAACCCGGCGTGGGTCGCCGTTGTCGCGGTTCGGCAGTCGTTCGGGGCTGCCCCCGGTCCGTCCGATCCACGGAAAGGTTCCGTTCCGCGGAGAGGCTCTGTTCCGAGGAGAGGTCCGATTCGAGGAGAGGTGAGGAGAGGGGCGCCGTAGGTCTCCGCTCCTCCTGTCGGCTCCTGCAGCGGCGCCGTCGTCCTGGCTGGGGGAACGCCGAGGTGTCCGGCGCACGGCTTCGTGTTGCCAGGCCTCACGGCCGTACGAACGTCCTGTGAACGCTCTGCGCCAGCGAGCTGTTCCGCTCCGTCACCGGATGAGGATTGGTCTTGACCAAGGTGTTTCGCCGCCCTAAGGTCTGAAGGATAGGCAGGAACCTTTAATAAACAACATCGCGGAAAAGCCACCGGCGGATGCGGAGGACAGGGTGGGGACCACGCAGCTGGAATCGGTGCAGGAGCCGAAATACTGGCACCTCAAGACCGTGCTCAGTGAGGCACTCGACTCGGACTTCGCGGTGGGAGAGGTACTGCCCAACGAGCGGGACCTGGCAGCGCGTTTCGGTGTCGCCCGGGCGACACTCCGGCAGGCGCTGGAACAACTCGAGCTCGAAGGCAGGCTGCAGCGGCGACGCGGAGTCGGGACGACCGTCGCACCTCCCCGCGTGGGAGTGGCCGTCGCCACCGCACAGCAGGGTTTCGACGGTGGTGACGACGAGGCGTGGCAGCCCGTCGAGTGCACCGTCACGGAGATGCCTGCCGCCGTCGCCGCTCTGCTCGAGGTGGACGGGGGCGAACCCGTCCACATGGTGCGCCGTATCCGTGTGGCGCAGGGACAGGCCGTGGCGGCGGAACTCCTCTACGTTCCCGTGTCGTCCGTACCCGAGCTCTCCGCGATCGAAGTTCCGTCGGGGCCCGCACGGGCGAGGAGCGTCCTGCGGGAGCTGTACCGGGTCGGCATCGGGGGACAGGACCGCTCCGTCGAGCTCGGATCGGCCCGCGCGGACGACGCCAAGGAGCTCGACAGGCTGCCTGGCGCCCCTGTCCTCGTCGTCACCACTCGGTATTTCGACGTGGTCGGCAGCACGTGTGCCGTCTCCGTCGCCACGTACCGTGCTGACACCTGCCGCCTCACCTTCGGGGACTCCGGGGCGCTGGAGATCAGCCACGACCAGCAGGAGCGCAAGGCCTCCTGACGATCCGTCGACGGCGTGCCGGGCTTCCCGGCGCACCGTCGGCGCAGGGACACGACCGACGGCAGGAGAGCGACCTTCTCCGCGTCGGCCGTCCCGGCTTCGAGAACAGCTTGATCCGCCCGTGCGGCCCGTCGCGTGTCAGCGGCGGGCCGTGACTGTTGCCTCCACGGCGAAGAGCTGCTCCTCCACGTGGTCGAGTGCGAGTCGCAGTGCTCCGGTGGCGACGGCGGCCTCTCCCAGGAGCGACAAGGCCACCCGAGGCGGCCGCAGACAGTATCGGGCCAGCTCGTCGCGGAGCGGATCGAGTACCCCGTCCAGGCCTGCCGCCCACCCTCCGATCACGACGACCTCGGGGTCCAGGGCCAGCACCAACGCGGCGACGTCGTGCACCAGGCGCTGTATGAAGCGTGCGACAGCGGCTTGCGCACCCGCATCCCCCTCCTTGGCCTTCGCGAAGACGGCGGTTACCGCGGGCTCGTCCAGGGGCTCGAGCGGAGTGTCCGTCGTGGAGAGCAGGTGCTCCGGGGTGACGTCCCGCCCCAGCAGGTGCAGAGCGCCGATCTCGCCGGCCGCGCCTCCGAAGCCACGGTGGAGGCGACCACCGATCAGGGAACCCGCGCCCGGGCTCAGACCTGCCAGGACGAAGACGATGTCGTCCGAATCGGTTGCCGCACCCTTCCAGTGCTCAGCCACAGCAGCGGCGTTGGCGTCGTTCTCGACCAGAACCGGGCACCTGAATGAGCGACGCAGCTTCTCGCCGAGCGCGAGCCCGGTCCAGTCCGGCAACGCGGTCCCCAGGCGTACGGTGCCGTCGGCCTCGACGATGCCTGGACTGCCCACGCCGACCGCACGCAGACTGCTGCGCGCCACACCCGTGCGCTTGAGCACGTCGGCGATGACCAGCCTGACCTGCTCGATTCTCTCGTCCGCGCTGAGCGTCTCCGACACATCGCGAGAGCCCGCGCCGACGACTCGGCCGTCCAGCCCGGACAGCAGTGCGGAGACGCGGTGCGAGCCGATCTCGACGCCCAGCAGATATCCCGCCTCGGCCCGGAAGCGGAACCGCCGAGCGGGACGGCCCTGCCGCTTCGCTCCGCCGTCGTCGGGCATCGCCTCCACGACGAGCCCTTCTGCGAACAACCCTTCGACGACACCTTCGACCGTGGGCCGGGACAGCCCGGTGATCCTCGTCAGGTCCGTGAGAGTGGGTGAGTCCGCCCCTCTCAGGGCATGCAGCACCACGGCGGAATTGATCCTCCGCAGCAGAGAGGGGTCCCCACCGCTCAGTCGGGCCACCGTCTGTCCTCCCAGGTCGTGCGCACTTCTGCCGGATCGTACTCGCTGCCCCGATCCCGGCGGCAAGCACCCGGCGTCGGAGCGGCCCCGAAGGCGTCCACCGAGGCCCGACAACCGGCTCGGCGCCTCGGCGATTCGGCCCGCCCGGGGGTTCTGGCCGCAGCGCCTTCCTCTCCCGTGTGGATCGGAGAGGGCGGAGTCCGCCGGCGGTTCTGGGAGGGGCGGACGAGAGACGGTGAGCGGGGCAGCTGAGATGGAATCGCCGGGAGGACCGAGGCGCACGGCGGGCCGGCCGTCCTCGGAAGGCGCGGTCGCTGCCGGCCGGCTCTCGCGTCAGTGTCCTCTCGACCTCTCGTCGGCTGAGGGGGGAATCCTCCTCAGAGCCGGGCCAGTGCGGCTCCGGGGAGTATCGGGCGTCCGGCTGTGCCCGAGGAGAATCCGGCGTCCGGCGGGGCTGCCCGGTCAGTGAGGGGTCACGAACCCGGACTCGTAAGCGGCGATCACGGCCTGTGTGCGATCCCGTGCCCCCAACTTGGCCAGGACCGCGCTGACATGAGTCTTCACCGTCTCCACCCCGACCCCGAGATCTGTGGCGATCTCGGCGTTGGACAGTCCCCTGGCCATGCGTAGGAGTACTGCGGCCTCGCGGTCGGTGAGTGCGGCCCGGTCCAGGGCGTTCCGCGCCTCATCCGTACCGTACCGGGCCGCGAGCTGCCGGACGGCGGCCGGGAACAACAGGGACTCTCCTTCCGCCACCAGCCGGACGGCGTGAGCGATCTCGGCGGGTCGGGCTCGCTTGAGCAGGAATCCGTCCGCGCCCGCGCGCAGCGCCTCGTACACGTACTCGTCGTTCTCGAACGTGGTCACCACCAGGATCTTCGGTGGATCCACAACGGTGCGCAGTACCAGTCGAGTTGCCTCGATTCCGTCCATCAGCGGCATGCGTACATCCATGGCCACGACATCCGGCCGGAGCGTTCGCACGAGGGGAATCACGGCCGCGCCGTCGGCGGCCTCTCCCACCACCTCAATGTCGGGCTGAGCCTCCAGGATGGCGCGGAGCCCCGCGCGCACCAGGGGTTCGTCGTCCACCAGAAGCACGGTATAGGGCACTGGTTCAGCCTATGCGGTCCGTCGGGAGACGCACCTGCACGATCCAGTCCCCCTTGTGCTGGCCGGCTCTGGCCCTGCCACCGAGCAGGGCTGCCCGCTCCCGTATGCCTCGCAGGCCACTGCCGCCGCTCGGCGTACAGGGCGAGGCCGGGAGCGGATTGGTCACCTTCAGCTCCAACTCTTCCTCCCTCACCGCGATTCTCACCCGAACGGGAACACCGTGGGCGTGACGCAGCACATTGGTGAGGGACTCCTGGAGGATGCGGTAGCCCTCACGGGACACTGTGCCGGGAAGCAGATCCAGCCGCCCTGTCATCTCCACATCGAGTTTCGCACCTGAGGCGCGAGCCGATTCCAGTAGCCGACCCGCTTCGCTCATCGTGGATTGCGAGCTGACAGGGGCATCGGACTCCCGCAGTACCTTGAGGACGCGCTCCAGATCCTCCAGGGCGTTGCGCCCCGTTTCCTCGATGACCGCAAGTGCCCGCGCGGTGAACTCAGGGCTGTCCGACGTCCTTGCGGCGCCCGCCTGTACTACAGCCACCGTCAGAGCATGCCCGATCGAATCATGCAGTTCGCGTGCGATCCGATTGCGCTCCAGCAACTGTTCCGTGCGCTTCTCGAGGGCGGTCAACCGCTCTGACGGGGAGGGGCCGAGCAGCCTGCGAGCCGCCGCAGTCGCCACCTCACCACACAGGATGATCAGCCCGAGCAGGATCAGCAGAGGCAGAGGGGCGAGCAGTGCGCACAGCCATCGCGCTCCGAGGAAGTCGGTCAGCCAGCCCATGCTCGGCTCCGCACTGATGGAGTAGGAGACCAGGTCGAATGTGGTTGCCGGAAGCCAGATGGTCGCGAAGCCCGCAGCAGTGGCGAGGAGCAACCTCACCTCGAGCCAGGCAACCGTGCACCAGCGATCAGCCCAACTCACGGAAGGCGCGGCAGATATGGAGGCATCCGCCCGGCCGCGCTCGCCAGGAGTGAGGAGGAGCTGTGCCTGCACCCCTTCGGCAAGGCGGATCGCCGGCAGCAGCCCGGCAGGCACGGCGAGGACGCAGGGCATCCAGGGGGTGTCGAACGAGACGAACATCCACACACTGACGACAGCGCACGGGATGAGGAGATGGAGCCAGCGGCTGTACGTGACGGGAGCGGCCAGCGGCCGGAACGGGTGACGCATGTGACCATCGTGTCAGCGTCGGGCAGTCGGCGGCTCCCCCCAGCGGGGGAGACGATCCCCTCGGATTGGGGAGGTGCCGGTCCTGCGACACCGGACACGCTGGGCACATGATCGGTATCGAAGCGCACGAACTCGTCAAGGACTACGGGCCCACACGGGTCGTGGACCAGCTCACCTTCAGTGTGCGTCCTGGCCGGGTGACAGGGTTCCTAGGCCCCAACGGCGCCGGCAAGTCCACCACGATGCGACTCCTTCTCGGGCTGGACCGCCCTACGTCCGGGACCGCGACATTCGGCGGCCGACCGTACGCCTCGCTGGACAATCCGCTGCAGCACGTCGGTTCCCTTCTCGACGCCCGGGCGGCACACGGCTCACGCACGGCCCGCAGCCACCTGTTGGCTCTGGCCACGAGCAACGGCATCGCCACGAGACGAGTGGAGACCGTCCTCGCGGACACGGGCTTGTCATCGGTCGGCGGGCAGAGGATCAGGTCGTTCTCGCTCGGCATGCGGCAGCGCCTCGGGATCGCTGCGGCGATGCTCGGAGAGCCGGAAGTCGTGCTCCTGGACGAACCGTCCAACGGGATGGATGCAGAAGGCATCATCTGGATTCGCCGACTGATGCGCACCATGGCCGCGGAGGGCCGCACGGTCCTCGTCTCAAGCCATCTGATGCACGAGGTCTCCTCCTTCGCCGACCATCTGATTGTTCTCGCCCGTGGCCGGCTCCTCGCCGACCTGTCGACAGACGAATTCCTGGCCGCTCGCGGCCGACCCGCAGTTCGGATACGCACCACAGAGGCCGCGCGAACCCGGCTGCATGAGCTTCTCGCTCGCAGGGGTCACGAGCCTGTGAGGGAAGCCGACGGGAGTTGGCTGGTCGAGGGCGTGAGGGCAGAGGATCTGAGTCCGGAAATCGCCTCGGAGTCGATCCCGATTCTCGAACTCACACCGGTACAGCCGAGTCTGGAACAGGCCTACCTCGATCTCACCATGTCGGAAACGGAGTTCGCATCACCTCACTCCAGCCGCGGGCGGAGGGACGGATGAGCATCAGGACTTTGCCGATGACGCGGCTCGTGCGCTCCGAGTGGATCAAAATCAGATCGGTGAGAGCGGTTACGGGATCTCTGGCAGCGATCTTCGTTGGCACACTCACCGCCACCGTTGCCGTGTTCGCCACGGTGGGGCAGTCAGATGCGTCGGGACCGGATTTCGAGCCGGTCTTCTCCGCCTTCTACGCGCTGAACTTCGCCCAAGTCGCGGCAATCAACTTCGGGGCCACCGCCCTGGCCTCGGAGTACGCGAACGGTTCTCTGGGGATTTGGCTCGCTGCCGTCCCCCGCCGCAGCTTGCTGTACGGCGCCAAGATGTCGGTGATCGGGGCTCTTGCTCTGCTCGTGGGGCTCATCACGAGCTTCGCCACGTTTCTCGTGGGGCAGTCCTTCATGGGAGATCACGCGATCGGCCTCGGACATCCCGGTGCTTTGCGTGCAGCGGTCGGCGGCGGTGTCCACCTCGCGCTCATGGCCCTTGCTGCCGCCGGACTGACAGCAGTTCTGCGCAACGCCGCGGTGGTTCTCGGCTTGCTCATACCCGTGCTGCTGGTGGCCTCGTTCGTGCTGGGGGATGTGGCGGGAAACGCCGCACAGTACCTTCCGTTCCAGGCAGGACAGTTGGTGCTGCATGAGAGCCCTCAGGGCGTGATGGGCCCCTGGGCCGGGCTGGCGGTGGCCGCGGTCTGGTCCGCTGCGGCACTGACGGCAGGCTGGTGGTGCATGAAGAGAAGGGATGCCTGACCAAACCACACCCGAAGGGGCCACCCCCTTCCAGGAGAACAAGGATGCGGCTCCCGAGGATGGAGCCGCACTGCGAGCCAGGCGTCCGGCGAGGTCGCTCCCCGGAGGCGCCATGTGTCGGTGGCGGCCTGTTTACTGATGGTATGACCACTGCACATCACCTCCGCCTCATCGACGGGATGCGCGCAAAGGACTTCCCACCCGAGCGCGTTCCGTCGGGATCGGGAGTCAGTGGACCCGGCTATCACACGGCCCTCCTCCACGGAGACCACGCTCTCGGGGATTCGGACGAGGCCGACGGGCTCGATCTCCGCGCTCAGTGCGCGGCGGAACATGACGCCCTGCTCACGCTGCTCAACCTGCGTTGGGGCGAGCCACAGGTCGTGAGCCTCTGGAGAGCACAGGAACGGATGATGGCAGGAGAGGAGATGATCGAGCCATGGGCCGACATCGTCGCCGGTTGCGAATATCTCCGCCTGTGGAGGGCGGAAGACCGATGGATCGCTCTGGTGCTCCACCTGGAGGACGGCGGGCCGGGCTGCGAGCTCGGCATCCTGGTCACGGTGATCGATCCGCCCTGCTGAACGGTCCCGGAAGCAGCGGCTCACTGACCGGGAAGCGGGCGCCGCCCAGAACGGCTCCCGCCGTCGTGTGCCGTGCCGGGGTCGCCGTCCCGCTGCTCCGACGAGGAAGCTCGATACACCGCGCTCCGCAGGCGGGCGTATTCCTCCGCCATCGTGTCCACCGTCCAACGGGCGTTGAGGCCACTGGGGTTGGGGAGTACCCAGACCCTGGCTCCTCCGATGACACGCTCCTGCGGCCCGATTCCGGCGCGCCGCTCGCCGAAGGCCGTCCGGTAGGCGGTGACACCGACGACCGCCAGCCATGTCGGGCCAAGTCTCCCCACCTTCGCCGACAGCACCCTGCCGCCCACGCGGAACTCCTCCGCCTCCAACTCGTCAGCCCTCGCGGTGGGCCGGGCGACCACGTTGGTGATGCCCAGGCCGTACCCCGGCAACTGGTCCTGTTGTGATGGCTTCAGTTGGCTGGGAGTGAACCCCGACCGGTGCAGCACCGGCCAGAAGCGGTTTCCCGGATGGGCGAAGTGGTGACCCGTCGCTGCCGTCATCAGGCTCGGATTGATCCCGCAGAACAGGACACGCAGGCCGCCCGCGACCACGTCGGGGACGACGCGGTCGCGGGCGGCCTGGAGTTCGTCGGGAGTCATCCGGAAGGAGCGGCAGCGATCAGAGGATGGAGCCCGGGCTGTACGCGGCAGCCTCGGGGTGCTGCTTGGCGATCTCCTCGATCCGGGACACGAGGGCGGAGACCTGGTCACCGGCCGCACCGGTGAAGGAGAGCTTGTCCGCCATCAGGGCGTCGAGCTGCCCACGGTCCAGCGGAATCCGCTCGTCCGCGGCCAGCTTGTCCAGCAGCTCGTTACGCTCCGCGCCCTGCTCCCGCATGGCGAGGGCGGAAGCCACCGCGTTCTCCTTGATGGCCTCGTGGGCGAGTTCGCGGCCGACGCCGGCCCGCACCGCGCCCATCAGGACCTTGGTCGTGGCGAGGAAGGGGAGGTACCGATCCAGCTCGCGCGCAACCACGGCGGGGAACGCACCGAACTCGTCGAGCACGGTGAGGAAGGTCTCCAGAAGGCCGTCGAACGCGAAGAACGCGTCAGGCAGCGCCACGCGGCGGACGACGGAGCAGGAAACGTCCCCCTCGTTCCACTGGTCGCCCGACAGCTCACCGGTCATCGACGCGTAGCCGCGCAGAATCACCATCAGGCCGTTGACGCGCTCGCAGGAGCGGGTGTTCATCTTGTGCGGCATCGCGGACGAGCCGACCTGGCCCGGCTTGAAGCCCTCCGTGACCAGCTCGTGGCCCGCCATCAGCCGGATGGTCTTGGCGACGGACGACGGTGCCGCCGCGAGCTGCACCAGGGCGGTCACCACGTCGTAGTCGAGCGAACGCGGGTATACCTGCCCGACCGAGGTGAAAGCGTGAGCGAAGCCGAGGTGGCCGGCGATGCGGCGCTCCAGGTCGGCCAGCTTGTCGGCGTCGCCACCGAGGAGGTCCAGCATGTCCTGGGCGGTGCCGACGGGGCCCTTGATGCCACGCAGCGGATAACGGCCCAGGAGGTCCTCCAGCCGCCCGTACGCGACCAGCAGCTCGTCGGCGGCGGTGGCGAAGCGCTTGCCGAGTGTGGTCGCCTGTGCCGCGACGTTGTGCGAGCGGCCGGCCATGACCAGCTCGCCGTACTCGCCGGCGAGCTTGCCCAGCCGTGCCAGAACCGCCACCGTGCGGTCGCGCATCAGCTCGAGGGACAGCCGGATCTGCAGCTGTTCGACATTCTCCGTGAGGTCCCGGGACGTCATGCCCTTGTGGACCTGCTCGTGACCCGCGAGGGCGTTGAACTCCTCGATACGGGCCTTCACATCGTGCCGGGTGACCTTCTCACGCTCGGCGATCGAAGCGAGATCGACCTGGTCGATGACACGCTCGTAGTCGGCCAGAGCCGTGTCCGGCACCTCGATCCCGAGGTCCTTCTGAGCGCGCAGCACCGCCAGCCACAGCTGACGTTCCAGCTTCACCTTCTGCTCGGGGGACCAGAGGACGGCCAGCTCCGTGGAGGCATAGCGGCCGGCCAGGACATTGGGGATGCGAGGCTTCGCAGACACAGCAGTCACGTGTCCTGATTCTACTGGCGGTTTCTGCAGGTCCGTGCCGCGGGCCGGTCTGTGGGTTCCTACGAACGGCACAGGTGACCGACGCCCGCGGCGGCGACGCCGGAGCAACAGGTCCGGCCGGCCGTCCAGGCGGCGTCACCTGTCACCGGTCAACCAGCTTTCAGCCGTCCAGGCGGCGCCAGCCGGTCACAGGGCCAGGCGTTCCCAGTTCCTGAGGGGTGATCCAGAAGGCCTTCCCCAGCTCCGCGTCGAACTGCGACCCCGCCCGGCCGTCGCCGGACGAACGGCCCGTGAGGCGTCGCCCGATCCAGGGCACGAGATGCTGACGGGCGAAACTGACATCCTCGATGCGCCGTCGTACCCAGCGTGCGGGTGCCGAGGCGGGCAACGGATCCTGCCAGTCGCTCTCCGCGGGCAGGCCCAGCGTCTGCCAGACCGCTTCGGCGACCCTGCGGTGCCCTTCGGCCGTCAGGTGCAGCCGGTCGACGTCCCACATCCGCGGATCGCCCAGCGACGGGGCTCCGTACAGGTCGGTCACCAGGGCACCGTGGCGTGCGGCCAGGTCGTCGACCAGTGAGAACAGCTCCTCCATCCGGGGACGGAAGCGCTCCATCACCGGACCGTTCCGGCCCGGGCTGCGCATGAGGACCAGGGTCTTGCACGACGGTGCGAGGATCTCCACGGCCTCCTCCAGCCGTGCGCGCACCATGCCCATGTCGCACTTCGGCCGCAAGGTGTCGTTGAGGCCACCGACCAGGGTGATGACATCCGGTTGGAGAGCCGCTGCCACCGGAACCTGCTCGGCCACGATCTGCCCGATGAGCTTTCCCCGTACGGCGAGGTTGGCGTACCGGAATCCGGGCGTGGTCGTCGCGAGACGAGTGGCCAGCACGTCGGCCCAGCCGCGGTAGGAGCCGTCGGGCAGCAGGTCCGACATGCCCTCGGTGAACGAGTCGCCGACCGCGACAAGACTGGTGTAAGAGGCATTCAATTCCATGGCGAGCTCGATTTTACTGCGAAAGCAGGAGGCAGCCCGCGCGGGAGTAACCACTTCATGGCGTTGGTGCGCGGGGCGCAGAGGCACGCAGCGGGAGCGAGCGGACGGCCGGGCTGTGGGGAACCCGAAACCGGGCTTGCGCGCAAGACCGGGCCTCACGCGCAAGGACCGAGCCTGGGGAGAGCCTGACAACCCACCGGGCTGGTCGGTGAGGCCCCGGCATCCGGGCCGGGCGGACGGACCTATGGGCCCGAGCATCTGGAGCGCCCCGCGCAGGTGGACCAGCCGGGCCGAGCGGTCGGGGGGCCGGATCCGAGCGCGAGGATGGGGCTCGACCTCGGCCGAACCCCGTCCCCGCTCCCATGCGCACGACTGTCAGCGTGCCTGCGGGCGGCCCACCAGTTCACGCAGGACGTCCTCCATCGTGACCATGCCGGTCAGCCGGCCGTCCTCGTCGAGCACGGCTGCCAGATGCGTTCGGCTCCGGCGCAGCGCGGTCAGCACGTCGTCCAGCGGGGTGGCCTCCCGTACCCGGGCGATCGGACGCAGGGCCGTCACCGGGAACGGCACATCTCGCGGCGCGGCGTCCAGGGCGTCCTTCACGTGGAGATAGCCGATGATGCGCTGCTCACCGTCCATCACCGGGAAGCGCGAGAACCCGGACCGGTGGGAGAGCTGCTCGAGCTCCTCCGGAGTCGTGCCGACCCGGGTGTAGAGCACCCGGTCGACCGGCAGGACCACGTCCCGCACCGGTCGGCGGCCCAGCTCCAGAGCATGGCGCAGGCGGTCGGCGGAGCGGTCGTCGACGAGGCCGGAGTCCTCGGCGTCCTTGACGAGACGAGCCAGTTCGTCGTCGGAGAACGTCGCGGCGACCTCGTCCTTGGCCTCCACCCGCAGCAGTTTGAGCAGGGTGTTGGCGAACGCGTTGATCGTGAAGATCACCGGCTTGAGCGCCTTGGCCAGGGCCACCAACGGCGGTCCGAGCAGCAGTGCGGTGCGCGCGGGCTCGGCCAGCGCGATGTTCTTCGGAACCATCTCGCCCAGCAGCATGTGCAGGTACGTCGCGACGGTCAGGGCGATCACGAACGAGATGGGGTGCACGAGCCCGTGCGGTACGCCCACGGAGTCGAAGACCGGCTCCAGCAGATGGGCGATGGCCGGCTCGGCCACGATTCCGAGGACCAGGGTGCAGAGGGTGATGCCCAGCTGCGCCGCCGCAAGCAGCGCCGACACGTGCTCGAGGCCCCAGATCACGCTGCGGGCACGCTTGTCACCGGCCTCGGCCGCAGGCTCGATCTGACTGCGGCGCACGGAGATCAGGGCGAACTCCGCACCGACGAAGAAGGCGTTGACGACCAGGGTCAGCAGGCCGATGAAGAGCTGGACCGCCGTCATCGTTCCTCCTCCGTCAGGTCGTCGTCACCGGGCAGCGGCGCGTGCAGCAGCGCACGGGCGGCGCGATGCCCGGAGGCGTCCACCACGTCGATCCGCCAGCCGGTGAGCTCGACGGTGTCACCGGCCACGGGGATGCGGCCGACCTCCGTGGCGATGAGCCCGGCCAGGGTCTCGTAGGGGCCCTCGGGCACCCGCAGCCCGATCGCGCGCAGCTGGTCCGTACGGGCGGCGCCGTCGGCGGACCACAGCGTCCGTCCGTCCGCGTCCTCACCGGCTGCCGCCAGGTCGGGGGTCTCATGGGGGTCGTGCTCGTCCCGCACCTCGCCGACGACCTCCTCCACGATGTCCTCCAGCGTGACGACACCTGCCGTGCCGCCGTACTCGTCGATGACGACGGCCATGGCCAACTTCCCGGAGAGCCGGTCAAGCAGGCGGTCCACCGTCAGGGTCTCGGGCACGAGAATCGGCTCCCGCAGCATCTCCGACACGCGCTTGCGCGGGCGCTCCTCCGCCGGGACGGCCAGGACATCCTTGATGTGCGCCACGCCGACGACGGAGTCCAGGTTGTTCCGGTAGACCGGGAACCGGGAGAGACCGGTGGCCCTGGTGGCGTTCGCGACGTCCTCGGCGGTCGCCTGGACCTCGAGGGCGGTGACCTGGACTCGGGGCGTCATCACGTTCTCGGCGGTCAGCTCGGACAGGTTGAGGGTGCGTACGAAGAGCTCGGCGGTATCCGCCTCGAGCGCCCCCTCCTTTGCGGAGTGCCGGGCAAGGGCCACGAGTTCCTGCGGACTGCGGGCCGAGGCCAGCTCCTCCGCCGGCTCGAGGCCGAAGCGCCGCACGATGCGGTTGGCGGTGTTGTTGAGGTGGCTGATGAACGGCCGGAAGACGGCGGTGAAGACGCGCTGCGGTGTGGCGACCGTCCGGGCGACGCCCAGCGGTGAGGAGATCGCCCAGTTCTTGGGGACCAGCTCACCGACCACCATCAGCACCACGGTGGACAGGGCTGTACCGATGACCAGCGCGAGGGAGGAGGCCACGCCTGGCGGCAGCCCGGTCGCCTCCACCGGGCCCCGGATCAGCTTGGCGATGGACGGCTCGGAGAGCATACCGACGACCAGATTGGTGACGGTGATTCCGAGCTGGGCGCCTGAGAGCTGGTAGGTCAGGCTGCGTACGGCCTTGAGGGCGCCGGCCGCGCCGCGCTCGCCGCGCTCGACCGATCGTTCGAGCTCGCCGCGCTCGACCGTGGTCAGTGAGAATTCCGCCGCCACGAACACACCGCAGGCGAGGGAGAGCAGCACCGCCACGAGGAGCAGGAGTACTTCGGTCATCGGTTCACCTCCGTCCCATGATCGAACAGGGGCGGACGGTTCGCGCGATGTCGGCGCGGTCTACTACTGGGAGGCTCGCCCATGGGCGGACGCTCACACCTTTCGAAAGGGTCGGACGGTCGAGAATCCATAGTAAAGGATCGGCAAAATTGACTGATCGTGCGCCCGGTGCGCGGTTGGCCGGGGGGTGCCGGGTCCTGTCGCCTCAGAGGGTTTTGACCCAGCGCCGCCAGTGGTCCTCGCGATGGTAGTCGGCCGACCCCCAGGCGTGATGGGCCCGGGTGTTGGACTCCAGCACCATCGCATCGACCCGCCGCCCCCCGAGAGCGGCGAAACGCCGCTCCGCCGCGGTCATCAGGGTGGTTGCGATGCCTTGCCTGCGGCGGTCCGGGTGCACGGCGAGCCGGTAGGCGGAGCATCGCCAGCCGTCGTATCCGGCTATCACGCTTCCGATGATCAGGCCGTCGCCGAGGGCGAGGATCAGTGCCTCCGGGTCCCGTGCGATCAGCCGGCCGACCCCGTCGTGGTCGTCGGTGATGCTTGTTCCCTCCGCGGCGATACGCCAGAAGTCCAGCACGGCGTCGATGTCGGCAGTGGTGGCGCGGCGGATTTCAAGATCGTTCATAAGGGGAGCCAAGCAGAGGTCCGGAGGGCGACGCCAGTCCCTTTCGCTGTTTCCGGGGCGTCGAGGTGCTCCGTCTTGCGGGTGCTAGCGTCCGCGCGCTAGCGTGTGGGTGTGCCCAAGACCCAGCTGAATGTCCGAGTCGACGAGGCCACCGCCGAGGCGGCGCGACAGCGCGCCCTGCAGCGGGGGATCAGCGTGAACCGCTACATAGAAGAGCTCGTCAAGCAGGATGCGGGCGAGGTGGGACACACCTTCGTCGAGGCCGCGGCCGACTTCATGAAGCAGTACGAGTCGGTGTTCGCCGAAGAGTTCGGCCCGGAGCGCAAAGGCACCCGTTGAATCTCCAGATCGACCTTTCATGGCTTCTCATGGTCGCCGAGCACAAGACGCCCGGTGATCCGCAGGTCGTCGACTGGGGCGCGCTCGTGGCCGCGGTCAGCCGGCACGAGGCGGAGATCTTCGGCAGCCCCGTCTACAGCGACCCGCACTCCCGGGCGGCCGCCATGCTGCAGCTTCTCCTCCACGTGCCCGCACTCGAGCACTCCAACGCCATGTTCGCCTCCGCCGTCGCCTACGGATATCTGGTCGCGTCCGGGCTGAAGGTCATCACCTCTCCCGAGCAGGTGCGTGACCTGGCCAGGCTGGTCAAGGAGGGGAAGGCCGACGTCCGGGCCATCGCCGAGGAACTGCGCCGGTGGAGCCTGTGAGAGGGACCGGCGTTCCGCCCGCTCCCGGGCACGGCCGCCTCCTCCGCCGAGCCCACTCCGCCCGGCGAGCGAACGCGACCACCACGGCTGTTCCTCCTGATCTCGCCGGATGCGTCGTGATCACCGGAGCTCAGGCGGTTCACGCCGCCCGGTCCACGACCGCCGAGCGGCGCGCCACGCCGAGTACGCACGGGGAACTCGGCAGCCGCACACCCCCGTCCGGGATGTGGAAGCGGCGGTACACGCCCACCTCGAACCCCGCCTCCTCGATCGCCGCGACCGTGTCCCTGGCGGTGTGACAGCCTCCGAAGAGCGGCGGCCAGAAGGTGCGGTCCACCACGCGCTGTGCGGTGGCGAGCGTCCGGCCGGATGCCAGGGTGTGCTCGAAGAAGCGCAGCTCACCGCCGGGCCTCAGCACGCGCTTGATCTCGGCCAGAGCCCTCGGAAGGTCCCGTACGGTGCACAGGACCAGCGAAGCCGCCGCCGCGTCGAACGCCTCGCTCTTGACCGGCAGCGCCTCCGCGGTGCCCGGCACCACATCGACCGGAACCTCCGCCCGCAGTGCCGCGCGGACCGCCAGCTGACGCAGGCTGCGCTCCGGCTCGATCGCCACCACCTCGGACACCGCACCGGGGTAGTGGGAGAAGTTGAGGCCGTTGCCCGCCCCGACCTCGATGACGCGGCCGGAGAGGCCGGCGAGCAGCTCGTCGCGGCGCTCCGCCACACCACCCTTCAGGTCGGCAGTCACGCTCATTCGGGCGTAGAAGCGGGCGAACACCGGGTGGTGCACCGAGTCCCGGGGGATGTGTGTACCTGGCCGACGCATGATTCGGACCTCCTCGGAGGGCACGTGAGGTACGGCTCTCCTTCGATTCTCCCCCGTGCGCGCCCGCTCAGCCGCCCGTCAGGGGTGACGATTCCCGCCGAGTTCCGCTGCCAGCCAACTCGACGCCCGGGAACGGAAGTCGCCGGGCTCCAGCGCTCCGGCACCGGCGGGCACCGCACCGAGCAACGGGACGCCCGAGGCGACCGGAAGGTCGTCGATGTTGCACCGCGCGGCCAGATCGGGCTCGGCGGGCATACTTCCCACCACCACCCCCCGGCACATGAGCCCTCGTGTCCGCAAGGCCTCGGTCGTCAGTGCCGTGGCGTTGAGGGTGCCCAGCCCCGCACGAGCCACCACCAGGACCGGTGCCGCGGCCAGCCGTGCGGCGTCCGCGAGGGTGGCGCCCTCGTCGTCGAAACGTACGAGCAGTCCGCCCGCCCCCTCGACGAGCACCAGGTCGTGCTCGGTCTGCAGTTTCTGGGCGGCCTCGGCGATCTCGAAGGGGCGCACCGGCGGCAGGCCGGCCCTGCGCGCCGCTGTTCCGGGCGCCAACGGTTCAGGGAAGCGGGCCAGTTCGACCGCGGTCACATGCTTCCCGGCCAGCCGGGCGACCTCTGCCGCGTCGCCCGGTTCGCCGGGGGCGAGACCTGTCTGGGCGGGCTTGAGCACCGCGACCCGCAAGCCGTGGTTCGCCGCGGCGACCGCCGCTGTCACGACGGTCTTGCCGATCTCCGTGTCCGTACCTGTCACCACGAGGATCGTCATGGTCAGCCCTCCTTCGCCGCGGCGCACACGGCCCGGCAGATCTGTTCCACATCGTCGTCGCCGGTCACGTAGGGCGGCATCGTGTACACGAGATCGCGGAACGGCCGCAGCCATACGCCCTCGCGCACGGCGGCCCTGGTGGCAGCCTCCATGTCCACCTCGTGATCGAGCTGTACGACGCCGATCGCGCCCAGTACCCGGACGTCGCGGACTCCCGGCAGGCCGGAGGCCTCTGCCAGCCCGGCCCGCAGCCCGGCCCCGATGCGTTTGACCTCCAGTTGCCAGTCCTGGCTCATAAGGAGATCGACCGACGCGCAGGCCACCGCGGCGGCAAGGGGATTGGCCATGAAGGTGGGTCCGTGCGCCAGTACGGGAACGTCGCCGCTGGAGATGCCCTCGGCCACCCGTGAGGTGCACAGCGTCGCCGCCAGCGTCAGGTAGCCCCCGGTCAGCGCCTTGCCGACACACATGACGTCCGGCGAGACCCCGGCGTGGTCCGCCGCGAACAACTCCCCGGTACGTCCGAATCCCGTCGCGATCTCGTCGAACACCAGCAGTACGTCGTTGGCGTCGCAGGCCTCGCGGAGCACCCGCAGATAGCCGGGGGAGTGGAACTGCATCCCGCCGGCCCCCTGCACGACCGGCTCCACGATCACCGCGGCCAGCTCGTCGGCGTGGGCGGCCACCAACTCGTGCAGGTGCCGGGCGTACGCCTCGTCCGGCTCCGCGTCGAAGCCGTCGGGCGGGGCGTCGGCGAAGATCTGCCGAGGGAGCGCCCCCGACCAGAGCTCGTGCATCCCGCCCTCGGGATCGCACACCGACATCGGCTGCCAGGTGTCCCCGTGGTATCCGCCGCGCCAGGTGAGCAGCCGGTGTTTGGCGGGACGCCCCGCCGAACGCCAGTACTGCAGGCACATCTTCACCGCGACCTCGACGGAGACCGAGCCCGAATCCGCCAGGAACACATGCCGCAGGGGGGCCGGGGTGATCTCCACCAGTCGGGTCGCGAGCTGGACGGCGGGCTCATGTGTGAGCCCGCCGAACATCACATGGCTCATCCGGGACAGCTGATGGTGCGCCGCCTCGTTCAGCACCGGGTGGTTGTACCCGTGCACGGCCGACCACCAGGAGGACATGCCGTCCACCAACTCGCCCTGCCCGTATGCGGGTTCGGCGAGTCTCAGCCGAACGCCGGAAGCCGACTCCACGATCAGGGGTTCCTGGCGGCCGGGCATCGGGCCGTAGGGGTGCCAGACATGTGCCCGGTCCAGGGCGCGGAGCTCGGCCGGGGTGATCGTGCCGGGGCGGAGAGGATCAGGCATTGGGCGCGAGATCCGTCCCGGCGCCGCGACGGCGAACGGCGACCAGATCCGTACGCACAGGCCCGGGGTCAGGGGCCGTCGTGTCGACGGCCGTGTCCGCGCCCGCCGTGACGGACGGGGCGGGTACGGCCGCCGCCGCGGGCTCGCCACACGGCGCGCAGCCGCCCTCGTGGGAGCCGCAGCTTCCGGCCTCCGCCGCGCGGTGTTCCGGGAGGGTCCTGGTGGTGGAGCCCTCCACCTCGAAACCGGCGTCCGCGATCATGTCGAGGTCGGTCTGTCCTGACTGTCCCTCGCTGGTCAGGTAGTCGCCCAGGAAGATGGAGTTGACCAGGTGCAGGGCGAGCGGCTGCATCGAACGCAGGTGAACCTCGCGGCCGCCGGCGAGCCGTACCTCCACGTCCGGGCACACGAACCTGACCATCGCGAGGATGCGCAGGCAGCGCTGCGGGCTGAGGTGCCAGTCCTTCGCCAGCGGCGTCCCCTCCATCGGGATCAGGAAGTTGACCGGCACCGAATCGGGGTCCAGCTCACGCAGGGAGAACACCACGTCCACGAGGTCGGCGTCGCTCTCGCCCATGCCCGCGATCAGCCCGGAACAGGCCGAAAGCCCGGCGGCCTGGGCCTGCTGGACGGTGTCCACCCGGTCGGCGTAGGTGTGGGTGGTCGTGATGTCGCCGTACGTTCCCTCGGAGGTGTTGAGGTTGTGGTTGTACGCGTCGGCGCCCGCGGAGCGCAGCCGGTCCGCCTGGCCCTCCGAGAGCAGGCCGAGGCAGGCGCACACCTCGACGCCCTCGTGCTGCTCCTTGATGGCCTCGATGGTCCGGGAGACGCGATCGACGTCCCGGTCGGTGGGCCCGCGGCCGCTGGCCACCAGGCAAACGCGCTTCGCGCCGCCCGCGACCCCCGCTGCCGCGGCGGCCTTCGCCTCGTCGGGCTTCAGCCAGGTGTACTTGAGGATCTCGGCCTTCGAGCCGAGCCGCTGCGAGCAGTACGAACAGTCCTCGGGGCAGAGCCCCGACTTCAGGTTCACCAGGTAGTTGAGCTTGACGCGCCGGCCGAACCACTGGCGGCGCACCTTCCCGGCCGCGGCCACCACGTCGAGCAGTTCGTCGTCGGACGTCGCCAGTACGGCGAGCGCTTCGTCACGGGTCGGCAGTTCGCGCCGCAGTCCCTTTTCCACCAGCGTGTTCAGCAGGTCCATGGCGTTGATCCTGACGTACGGCACCGCCATCAGCCAAGGAGGAACCGGACAGGAGAGGCGGCGGATGCTGTGTGTATTGCCACACCCTGGGCCGTTGCGCACCCGGTTAGGGTCTGTGAGCTGCCTACAAAAAAAGGGACCCGCACTCATGTCCTACGCTCCGTTCGACTGGATCGACGACGAGGCCCGGCGGCGTGCCGACGCCGGGCTCGTCCGCACGCTCCGCCCGCGGCCTGCCGACCAGGGGCCGCTGGACCTCGCCGGCAACGACTATCTGGGGCTGAGTCGGAACCCCGAGGTCACAGCCGCCGCCGCCGAGGCGGCACGCACCTGGGGCGCGGGGGCCACCGGTTCGCGGCTCGTCACCGGATCCACCGCGCTCCATGCCGAACTGGAGCGGGAACTGGCCGACTTCTGCGGGTTCGAAGCAGCTCTGGTGTTCTCCTCCGGCTACACGGCGAACCTCGCCGCGCTCACCGCGTTGACCGGGCGGGACTCACTGATCGTGTCGGACGCCGGGAACCACGCCTCGATCGTGGACGGCTGCCGTCTCTCCCGGGCGGCCACCGCCGTCGTGCCGCACGCGGATCCAGGGGCCGTGCGCACCGCACTGGCGGGTCACCAAGGACGCGCGCTGGCCGTGACCGACTCCGTGTTCTCGGTCGACGGGGACGCGGCCCCGCTGGCGGTGCTCGCCGAGGTGTGCCGGGAGGCGGGCGCGGCGCTCCTGGTCGACGACGCGCATGGCCTGGGCGTCATGGGGGAGGGCGGACGCGGTGCGCTCGCGGCGGCCGGGATCGCGGGCGGGAAGGGGATCGTCGCCACGCTCACCCTCTCCAAGTCGCTCGGCAGCCAGGGTGGGGCGGTGCTCGGCCCCGCCCCGGTCATCCGTCATCTGGTCAACACGGCCCGCACGTTCATCTTCGACACCGGTCTCGCCCCGGCGGCGGCGGGCGGAGCCCTCGCCGCTCTTCGCGTACTGCGCCGGGAACCGGGGCGTGCTGCCCGGGTCGGCGCCGTCGCGCTCGAGCTGCACGGCCGGCTCACCTCACATGGACTGCGGTCGGTACGGCCCGACGCCGCGGTGGTGGCGCTCCGGGCCCCCTCGCCGGAGACCGCGGTGCGCTGGGCGGCCGACTGCCGAACGGCCGGTCTCGCCGTGGGATGCTTCCGCCCGCCCTCGGTCCCGGACGGGATCTCCCGGCTGAGGCTGACAGCGCGCGCGGACCTCACGGACAGTCAGATCGACACCGCGGTGGAGACGCTCGTGGCGACGGCACCCCTGCCGGTCAGCTGACCCGCGAGCCGTGCAGGCCGGAGACGAAGGAGGTCCAGGCGGCGGCGGAGAAGCGCAGTGGCGGCAGAGCCGTGGCCTTGGAGTCCCGTACGGCGAGCTGATCGTCCGCGAGGCGCGCGGTCTCCACGCAGTTGTTCATCCCGGTGCTCCGGCTGCTGCGGCGCCATCCGGCTGCATACTCTGCGGGACGGTCGGACATGGTGCCCCCCTCGGGCGGTCTGCGGGCTCTTCCCGACCGCCGCGGCCGATCCGGGCGATCAGGTCCAGCGAGCGTTCCGGCGACAGTGCGTGGGCCTGCATCGTGCGGAAGGCCGAGCTGTACGCCTCAAGGTCTTCTCTCCGCTCCAGATAGAGGCTACTCGTGAGGTGGTCAAGAACGACAACGTCCAGGTCTGAAGTGGTCTGAAAAGAGAAAATAACGAAAGGCCCTGAGAGGCCGATATAGCTGCCGTTCTCGAACGGGAGTAACTGCAGCGTCACGTGGGGAAGTTGAGCGGTCTCCGCAAGATGGCGCAATTGCTCCCTCATCACATCGGGCCCGCCGACCTCTCGGCGCAGTACCGCCTCGTCCAGCACCGCGCTCAGCCGCAGTGGCCGGGGCGCCCTCAGGACGCTCTGCCGGGCGAGTCTCACCTCCACGAGGGAATCGAGCTGTGCGGACGGGAGCCCGTCCAGGGAGGAACGGGTGACCGCCCGGGCGTAGTCGGCGGTCTGCAGCAGACCCGGTACCACCGAGGTCTCCAGGGTGCGCGCCCACGAGGCCTGCGACTCCAGGCTGATGAAGTCCCGGTACTGGGGCGGAATGAGCCCGCGATAGGCGTGCCACCAACCGTTCCCCCCGCCGCCGGCGGAGCCCGCGAGGGTCTGCAGCAGCGAGCGCAACTGCCCTTCCCGCACGCCGTACGCGTCCAGCAACCGTGCCACGTCACCGGGCGTCACCCCGCTGGCGCCGGTTTCGATGCGGCTGACCTTCGACTGGTGCCAGCCGAGGGCCGCTGCGGCCTCCCGGCTCGTCAGGCCCGTGGTGTGACGCAGGGCGCGCAGTTCCTCCCCGAGTTTGCGGCGGCGTACCGCGGGGCCGTTGCGCATGGCGCCTCCTCCCGTTGTACGGAGAGCCGGTCCCGACGGGTCCGGCACTGGAAAGGGGCCAGTGTCGCGTCCGCACGCCGTCCCCGGGGCATAGTTCACCGTAATGGGCGACAGATATATGCATATCTTGGTGGATCGCCGTCATGGGGGACGGTATCGGTGGCAGTCTGGCGCGAAGCACAGTCCAGGCCGCGTGGCGGTCAGGGTGGGAAAGGGACGGCGTCGCCATGGCAGACCATCAGGAAGCAACCGTCACTCTGGCGAGCGATCCGGCCTCGGTCTCGGTGGCCCGCAGATATGTGGCCCGGATCCTCCTCGAATGGGGACTCGCGGAGGAGGACGACGCCGCCGACACCATCCGGCTGATCGTGTCGGAACTCGCCACCAACGCCGTCCAGCACACCTTCGGGCAGTCGCCCACCTTCACCGTGGGGCTCCGTCTCGACGAGGACGGACAGTTCAGCCTCGGAGTGACGGACAGTCACCCACGCTGGCCCCAACGGCTGCCCGCCGCCGTACGGCAGGACAACGGACGCGGCATGGTGATCATCCGGACCCTGGCGAAGGAGTACGGCGGCCGGCTCACCGTCACGCCCACACCGGACGGGGGCAAGACCGTGTCCATCGCACTGCCGTGGCCGGTGCCCGCGCAGGCCTGACCGGTCCACCCGCGGCCGCCTTGCCCATACCGCTTCATGGGGTGCCGGCCCTCCCGAAACCGTTGCGCAGCAGGGCGACCAGTGACGCCGCGGCGGCGTTCCGGTCCTCCCGGTGCACGACGGAGATGGTCCGCCGGAACGCCGAGGGCTCAAGACGGCGCACGGCGAGGGGGGTCGGTGACATCGAGGCCACCATCTCGGGTACGACCGCCACCCCGAGGCCCGCGCTCACCAGGGCGCACACCAGGGCGTAGCCGGGCGACCGGCAGACCACGGCGGTGGTGGCGCCCGCGTCGGCCAGCGCCCGCTCCACCCCGCGTCGTGGCGGATGATCGGGTGCGCTGCTGATCAGCGGGCGGCCCGCCAGCTCCGCGACCGGCAGGGGGCCGCTGCCTTCCGACAGGATCTGTCCCGGCGCGGTGACCAGGACCAACTCCTCGACGAGCAAAAGCTCGGCGGTCACTCCCGCAGGCAGCGGTTCGGCGGCCGCGGGTTCGTAGGCGTGCGTCAGGGCCAGGTCGGCGTCGCCCGCCGCCACGGCGGCGACCCCGGCGGGTGGTTCGTAGTCGGTGACGGCCAGTTCCACGTCGGGGTGCGCCCTTCGGAAGGCGCTCAGTACCGGCGGCAGAAGATGGATCCCCGCCGTCACGAAGGTGCCGACCCGCAGCCGGCCCCCCGACAGCCCTGCAAGGCGGGCCAGTTCGTGCCGAGCCTGGTCCATCTCGTCCAGCACTCGCCGAGCCCGCCCTGCGAGCAGCTCACCGGCCGGCGTCAGACGCGCGCCGCGATGGTGCCGGACGAGCAGTTCGGCTCCCGCCTCCCGCTCCAGCTTGGCCAGTTGCTGGGAGAGCGCGGGAGCGGTGTAACCGAGTCGCGCGGCGGCGCGTGTGATCGAGCCGGCCTCGGCCACGGCGACCAGGGCCGCGAGCCGCGTCGGGTCGTACATTAAGCGTTCCTTTTGGCAGACCCAGAAGATTCCAAGTACACGCTAAAGGCCTGGCGCCGTCAGTGTGGACGTATGGACGCACAACTGCTCGCATTCGTCGCGGTGGCGGCGGGAATGGTCGCCCTTCCGGGTGCCGACTTCGCCGTGGTCGTACGCAACTCGCTCGAATCCCGCCGGTCCGGCCTGGCCACGGCGGTCGGGGTCGCCGGTGGTCTCGTGGTGCACACGACGCTGGCCGTCGCCGGACTCGCCGCCGTACTCGTCACGATGCCCGCTCTCTTCCGCACCGTACAACTGCTCGGCGGCGTGTACGTGCTGTACCTCGGCCTCAGCGGTCTCCACGCGGTGCGCCGGAGGTCCGCGGAGGCCGCACGGCCGGAGACCGGGGGAGAGGTGGCGCCGCGAGCGGGACGGTCGTTGCGCCAGGGCTTCCTTACCAACGCCCTCAACCCGAAGGCGCCGGTACTCTTCCTCAGCCTCCTCCCGCAGTTCGTACCGGACGGCACACCACCGCTGCCCAGGACACTGCTCCTGGCCTCGGTGGTCGTGCTGCTCGCGCTCGTCTGGTTCCCGGGCGTGGCCCTGATGGTGGACCGACTGGGCCCGTGGCTGCGCCGGCCGCGTGCCGCCCGGGTCGTCGAGGGCGGCAGCGGCGCGGCGCTCACCGCGCTGGGACTCGTCCTGGTGACCGGGCCCCTGCTGCACTGAACCGGGTGGACGGGAGGATCAGTGGACCCTCCCGTACCAGACGTTTCCGGACCAGATCTTCTCCAGCCGGACCACGGCCCCGGTCTTCGGCGAGTGCCAGATCCTTCCGTTCCCCGCGTAGATGCCCACGTGGTACACGCTGCGCCCCGCGTGAAAGAAGACCAGGTCGCCGCGTTGCCGCTGCGACCTGGAGATATGGCGGGTCTTGTTGTACTGCTGCTGGGCCGTGCGGGGGAGTTTCTTCCCGGCCTTCCTGAACGAGTAGAGCGTGAGCCCCGAACAGTCGAAGCGATGGGGGCCGGTGGCTCCCCATCTGTACGGAGCGCCCTTCTTGGAGGCGGCGATCTTCAGCGCTGTGGCCGAATGAGCGGCGGCCTCGGCGTCGTTCACGAATCCGGGGGCCAGCATCGTGGTGCCTACGGCGAATGCGAGAACCGAGGCCGTGCCGACCCGGGCGAACAGAGACGGGACATGAACCTGCGCAGTCATGCGCAACCCTTCGTCAGCCGCCTGTGAAGGATGACCTGTCGGGTTCGGGCTGGCGAAGTTGCCCGGCCGCGCGGTGCGGCTTCACCCCGAGGGCCGTCCGGAACTCCGGCCGGCCCGTTGTGCTCGGGTCCTCCACTCCTGCCGATCCACTTCTGTCGACCAGTCATCCGGGCGGCGGCAGGACTCGGCGTCCGCCCGGACCGCCCCGCCGCGGTGGCGGGGGCTCTTGTCGTCCCAGGGATCTTTACGCAAGGTCTGCCGGATTTCCTCTTGGAAATGTCGATATGTGTCATTCGTCGTTGCTCGTCCGATCGAGTGGGCGGACGTGGGCCGAGTTTTTCGTCCTGGCGCCCCACCGGCCGTGTACCAGCGGTGGAGCTGTTGATTCCGGTACGTGGCCGCGCCCGTCACGCAAGTTGATCTGTCCCTCGTGAGGGGGACCTCCTACGCTGAACGAGCGAGGAAAACTCGTCGCACCATCGGGCGTGTCGTGAAAAACCGCCGAAAGGCCGACCCACGGGCCCGATCCGGTGGCTCCGGATTCAGTCCGAAGCAGTCGGCGGGACGGCGACCCGCGCCGCGCGGCGCTCCCCGTCCAGGATCCGCAGAACCCTCGCCAGGGTCTCCGCGTGGATCTCCGACTCGCCCCGTTCGTGCATCAACGCGAGCGCTTCGCGCAGCGCGACGGCCCGCGACGCGAGGGCCTGTGCGGCTCTGAGTGCTCGGTAGGTGTCGCCGTCGCGAGCCGGGTTGATGCGGCCGACCTGGTCGAGCACCTCCAGGTAGCAGTCGACGAACTCGGCCTCGGCGCGGGTCAGGGCGGGGAGCGGCGGGAACGAGGAAGGGAGCATCGGGCGTTCACCTCGCGGGCTGCGGCGGCTGGGGCGGCTTGCGCTTCCGGTACGTGGTCCACCAGCCCGAACGCGAGCGCGGCCGGGGCGTCGTCGAGGACGGTGTCCCGTTCGATGCCCTGCTGATCTCCCGGTGCGAACGGCCTGTGAGGCGGGCCGGTACGGCCGTGAGCGGTTCGTGCTCGCGGGCCAACTCGCCCACGTGGACGTCCAGGCCGGAGGGCCGGCCCTGTACGAGTTCGCCCAGGGCGGCCCAGGGCGGGTTGCTGGATGACTACCCGCGCTCCGGGCGGGGCATGTCGGTGCACCGGCGCGCCCGCCCCGAGGAGTACGCGGACGGCCGCCCCGGGCGGCAACCTCCACCTCGCAGGTCAGGTATCGCGTGGTGTCGTGGAGTGCCGTCGTCGCCGTGAACGTCCCGCCGGGCAAGTTGCTTCAGAGGCCTACCGGCCCGGTGGGCGGCGCGCCCCATCGGAATGAACCGCCGGCCGGACCGGACGCCGACCGGTCTGCCGGGCGGGTGATGCGCGCGGTCCGCCGAAGGCCGGTGCTCGAGATCGCCGCTGAGCGCCGAGGCTCCGACCGGGACGACTGACGGCCCGTACGGGCGTGCTCGCCGCGGAGGCCGCGTACTGCCCGCATCTCGGCGGGGAGTACGCGGCCTCCGTCGTGCCGGGTCCCCTCAGCCGGCGAGGGCCGCCTCGCGCTTGCCGGCCGTGGTCCGCGGCGCGGCCTGCGTACGGCCGCTGCCGCGACCGCCTGCCAGGACCGCGACCAGGCCGAACAGGGCCCAGGCCGCCAGGACCGTGGTGGGCGCGGCCCAGGCGTTCCCGTCGAAGAACGCGACTGAGCGCAGCAACGTGCCGCCCGCGCCCGGCGGCAGCCACTGGCCGAGGACGCCGACCGGTTCCGGAAGCAGTTCGGGGGCGCTGGTGACGCCGGAGAACGAGTTCCCCAGCAGCACCATCAGCAGGGCCGCCAGACC
The DNA here is from genome assembly GCF_043199535.1 of Streptomyces sp. NPDC048590. Taxonomy (NCBI): domain Bacteria; kingdom Bacillati; phylum Actinomycetota; class Actinomycetes; order Kitasatosporales; family Streptomycetaceae; genus Streptomyces; species Streptomyces sp. NPDC048590. Next base: position 108,210 of record NZ_JBICWC010000002.1, read on the forward strand.
TATGCCCGGCGTTCCGATCAGCGCGGCGAGGCCGGCCACCGGCGCTCCGATGGCCAGTACGGTCAGTCCGACGGCGCCGGCCTCGGTCCACCAGTCCCCGGTGAGCACGCCCAGCCAGCTGTCGGTCACGGCCACGGTGGCGATCCCGACCAGGGCGGCCCCGCCTACCAGGGCCCCGATGCCCCGGACGCCTCGCAGTCCGAGCAGGGTCACGACCGCACCGGCGGCCACGCCCGCGATCGCCAGCGGCAGGATGCTCGCCCCGAGAGCGCTGCCGCGAGGGTCGGTCCTCGGCGCCGCGACGACATCCGTGACCGGGACCTCGGTTCCGGGCGGTGCGGCGGACCCGACGGCCTCGGTCAGGAGCTGGGCGACGACCGGCCCCGCTGCCGACGCGGTGAGCAGCTGCGGACCCTGCTCCGTGATCACCACCGCGCCGTATACGACCCGGTCCTCGATCGCGGTACGGGCGGCGTCCGCGTCGTCGTAGCGGTGGATCTCGAAGGCGCCGGGACGCTGCTCGAATCGCTTCTCCATCTGTTCCGCCGCGGGGGCCGCTCCGGCGACGCCCACGGGCAGATCGCGCGGCGCGATCCTGGACGCCGGCCAGGCGAAGGCCCAGAGCGCGAGGGTCGCGATCAGGGGCACGAGCAGGATGGCCGCCACCGCACGACGGTTCGCTGCAGCAGGCATGGCGTGCTCCTCGATTCAAAGAGAATGATCGTTCGTTTTACTGACACTCCCACTGTCGCCGTCACCCTCCTCCGTTGTCAAGAATGAATGTTCGTTTTAAGTTGGGGTCATGGCACGTGTATCCCAGGAGCACCTCGACGCCCGCCGTCGGCAGATCCTTGCCGGAGCGGCGCGCTGCTTCGCCGGCAACGGCTTCCACGGCACCTCCATGCAGGACGTGCTGAAGGAGGTCGGTCTCTCGGCGGGCGCCGTCTACCGCTACTTCACGGGCAAGGAGGAGCTGATCGCCGCCATCGCCGCGGAGGCGTTCGGCCGCATCAGCGGTGCCTTCGAGCAGGCGGCGGACCTCACGCCGCCACCCGCCCCCGACGTGCTTCTGGGCAGGGTGCTCCGTGGCGCCCTCGACGGGGGGATGTACGGACTCGAGCGTCGCGCCTGCGCCATGCTCGTCGTCCAGGTGTGGGCCGAGACCATGCGCAACGAGCACCTCGCGACGGCGTTGGGCGAGGGGTACGCAGCCATGCGTGTGGCCTGGGTGCGGCTGGTCGAGGTCTATCGCGCGGCCGGCGCCATGAGCTCCGACGTGCCGGCCGACGACGTCGCGCGCACGATGATCGCCGCCGCGCAAGGCTTCCTGGCGCAGGAGGCGCTGTTCGGTGGGGCGGGGCCCGAGGTCCTGGAGAACGGGCTTCGCGGGCTGATGTCCATGGATCCGCAAAAGATCAGTTAACGCGCCGGAAAAACTTGCGCCCTAACGTGCAATACCTGGTCGCGGAATCCTCTTCATCGTTCAACAGAGTGTTGAAGCCGGGATAGGGTCCCGCTGCGCCCGGGGCAGGTACCGGGCGGAACACGAAGAGGGTGGAAGCGTGCAACTGACTCCGCACGAACAGGAACGCCTGCTCATCCATGTGGCCGCCGATGTGGCGGAGAAGCGCAGGGCGCGTGGGCTGAGGCTGAATCACCCCGAGGCGGTCGCGCTGATCACCTCGCACCTCCTGGAAGGCGCCCGCGACGGCCGGACCGTGGCCGAACTGATGGCATCGGGGCGGAAGATCCTCACCCGGGACGACGTCATGGAGGGCATCCCGGAGATGATCCACGACGTCCAGGTCGAGGCCACGTTCCCCGACGGCACCAAGCTCGTCACCGTCCACGAACCGATCGTCTGACGGGGGAGCGGCTGATGATTCCCGGAGAGATCCTGTACGCGGAGGGGCCGGTGCCGCTCAACGAGGGCCGGCCCGTCACCCGGCTGACCGTCCTCAACGCCGCCGACCGGCCCGTCCAGGTCGGCTCGCACTACCACTTCGCCGAGGCCAACCCCGGCCTGGACTTCGACCGCGGGGCCGCCCACGGGCTGCGCCTCAACATCGCCGCCGGTACCGCCGTGCGCTTCGAACCCGGCATCCCCGTCGACGTCGAACTCGTCCCGCTCGCAGGCCTGCGCATCGTCCCCGGACTGCGCGGCGACACCGGAGGTCCCCTCGATGCCTGAGCTCAGCCGCCCCGTCTACGCCGACCTCTTCGGGCCGACCAAGGGCGACCGCATCCGGCTCGCCGACACCGACCTGGTCGTCGAGATCGAGGAGGACCGGTCCGGCGGACCCGGACGCGCCGGTGACGAGGCCGTGTTCGGCGGAGGCAAGGTCATTCGAGAGTCGATGGGGCAGGCGCGCACCACCCGCGCCGAGGGCGCCCCCGACACGGTCATCACCGGCGCGATCGTCATCGACCACTGGGGGATCGTCAAGGCCGACGTCGGTATCCGTGACGGACGGATCACCGGCATCGGCAAGGCCGGCAACCCGGACACCATGGACGGGGTCCACCCCGACCTGGTCATCGGGCCCGAGACCGAGATCATCGTGGGCAACGGCAAGTTCCTCACCGCCGGAGCCATCGACGCCCACGTCCATTTCATCTCACCGACCCTCATCGACCAGGCGCTCTCATCCGGCATCACCACGCTGGTCGGAGGCGGGACGGGACCGGCCGAAGGTACCAAAGCCACCACCATCACCCCCGGCCCCTGGCACCTTGCCAGGATGTTCGAGGCACTCGACGGCTACCCGGTCAACATCGGCCTCCTCGGCAAGGGCAACACCATGTCTCGCGAGGCGATGCACTCCCAACTTCGGGCCGGAGCGCTCGGTTTCAAGATCCACGAGGACTGGGGCGCGACACCGGCCGTCATCGACGCCTGCCTGAGCGTCTGCGAGGAGACCGGGGCTCAGCTCGCCATCCACACGGACACCCTCAACGAGGCCGGATTCGTCGCGGACACCCTGGCCGCCATCGCGGGGCGTTCGATCCACTCGTACCACACCGAGGGTGCGGGCGGCGGGCACGCTCCCGACATCATCAGCGTGGTGTCGGAGCCGTACATCCTGCCGAGCTCCACCAACCCGACCAGGCCGCACACCGTCAACACCATCGAGGAACACCTCGACATGCTGATGGTCTGTCACCACCTCAACCCGACGGTGCCCGAGGACCTCGCCTTCGCTGAGTCCCGGATCCGGCCCTCCACGATCGCTGCCGAGGACATCCTCCACGACCTCGGGGCCATCTCGATCATCTCCTCCGACTCCCAGGCCATGGGCCGTATCGGAGAGGTCGTCCTGCGCACCTGGCAGACCGCCCATGTGATGAAGAGGCGACGTGGCGCGCTGCCCGGCGACGGTGCCGCCGACAACCACCGCGCACGTCGCTATGTCGCCAAATACACCATCAACCCCGCGGTGGCTCAAGGCCTGGACCGGGAGATCGGGTCGGTCGAGACCGGCAAGCTCGCGGACCTCGTGCTGTGGGAGCCGGCCTTCTTCGGGGTCAAGCCGCAGACCGTGATCAAGGGCGGCCAGATCGCCTACGCGCAGATGGGCGACGCCAACGCCTCGATCCCGACCCCGCAACCGGTCATGCCCCGCCCCATGTTCGGCGCCGTGGGCCGGGCGCCGGCCTCCAACTCGTTCAACTTCGTCTCCTCGGCCGCCATGGAAGCCGGCCTGCCCGGTCGTCTGGGCCTCGGCAAGGCCTTCGTGCCCATCACCAGCACCCGCGGCGTCACCAAGGCGGACATGCGGGAGAACGACGCGCTGCCACGGGTCGAGGTCGACCCCGACAGCTTCGCCGTGACCATCGACGGTGACCTGGTCGAGCCCGCCCCCGCCGCTGAACTCCCCATGGCTCAGCGCTACTTCCTCTTCTGAGGGCAGGACAGCACTTCATGACGACGCGAGCAGCACTGCTCGTCCTCGCAGACGGCCGGTTCCCCGCCGGTGGGCACGCCCACTCCGGTGGCGCCGAGCCGGCCGTCAAGGCGGGACGTATCCGCGACGCCCAAGGCCTGGCCGAGTTCTGCCGGGGCCGACTGCACACCAGCGGGCTCACCTCCGCGGCCCTGGCCGCGGCCGCCGCCCACGGCCACGACCCGCTCGCCCTCGACGAGGCGGCGGACGCACGGACGCCCTCGCCCGCACTGCGGACCACCGCGCGCAAGCTCGGCCGGCAGATGATGCGGGCGGCACGGGCCACCTGGCCCAGCCCCGAGCTCACCGCGCTCGCCGAGGCCAGACCCCGCGGCGCGCACCAGCCGGTCGTCCTCGGCCTCACCGCACGCGCGGCGGGCCTGGGCCCTCTCGACGCGGCCCACTGCGTCGCCTACGAATCCGTCAGCGGACCCGCCACCGCAGTGGTCCGGCTGCTCTCCCTCGACCCGTTCGAGGCCACCGCCGTCCTCGCCGGGCTCACCCCCGATCTCGACCGGATCGCCGAGCAGGCCTCTGAAGCGGCGCGGCACGGCATCGACTCACTGCCCGCAGCCTCCGCCCCCCTGCTCGACATCTCCGCCGAGGCACACGCCGCCTGGCCGGTACGCCTCTTCGCGTCCTGACCCCCGCCCCTCCGCCATCCCAGGAGTCATGCCCATGCATCTCGACCACGCACACCACGCCCCCGCCGCCGTCAGCGCCGACGCGGCACGTCCCGACGGCACCCGGCGGGCCCTGCGCATCGGCCTGGGAGGCCCCGTCGGATCGGGCAAGACGGCCACCGTCGCCGCGCTCTGCCGCGCCCTGCGCGACCAGTTGTCCATCGCCGTGGTCACCAACGACATCTACACCCGCGAGGACGCTGCCTTCCTGCTCCGCAACGCCGTGCTGCCGCCCGAGCGCATCCAGGCGGTGGAGACCGGAGCCTGCCCGCACACCGCGATCCGGGACGACATCTCCGCCAACCTCGAAGCCGTCGAGGATCTGGAGGACTCCGTCGGCCCCCTCGACCTCATCCTCGTCGAGTCGGGCGGGGACAATCTCACCGCGACCTTCTCCAAGGGCCTCGTCGACGCCCAGCTCTTCGTCATCGACGTCGCGGGCGGCGACGACATTCCGCGCAAGGGCGGCCCCGGTGTCACCACCGCCGACCTCCTCGTGATCAACAAGACGGACCTCGCCCCTTACGTCGGCTCCGACCTGGAGCAGATGGGGCGCGACGCCGCTGAGCAGCGCGGCGAGCTCCCCGTGGTCTTCACCTCCCTGACCGGCCCCGAGGGCGTCGCCCCCGTCGCCGACTGGGTGCGGGCACGGCTCGCGGACTGGGCCGCGTGAGCGTCACCGCCACCGCGCGGATCACGGCCGCCGCCGACGGGCGGGGGTCCACCTCGCTCCCGGTGCTCGAGAGCGAGGGGCCGCTGGCCCTGCGCAGGACGAGATCCGCCGACCCCGCCCGCGCACGCGTGACCGTGGTCGGGGCCATGAGTGCTCCCCTCGCCGGTGACCGCCTCGCCGTCGAGGTGCGGACCGAGGACGGCGCACGGGTCACGGTCGACTCGGCCGCCGCCACCGTGGCCCTGCCGGGACCGCGTACGGACATCGGCCCCGCCTCGTACGACGTCCGGCTGACCGTGGGGGAGGAGGCCGAGCTCCACTGGCTCCCCGAACAGCTCATCTCGGCTTCCGGCAGCACGCTCGACATGACCACCCGCGCCGAACTCGCCCCCACGGCACGGCTGGCGCTGCGCGAGGAACTGATCCTCGGCCGGCACGGCGAGAGCACCGGCCGTCTCTCGAGCCGCCTGACGGTACGCAGGTCGGGCAGGCCACTGCTCGACCAGCAGTTGACCTACGGGCCGGGCGCACCACGAGGCTGGGACGGTGCGGCAGTCCTCGCCGGACATCGAGCCGTAGGGCAACTCCTTGTGGTGGACCCGATGTTCGAGCAGTACCTTCCTGAGCCGTGCCTGATGGGTCCGAGCGCCGCGCTCACCCCGCTGGCCGGTCCCGCCGTGCTCGTCACCGCGCTCGCCGCCGACGCGCGGCTCCTGCGCGCCGTTCTGGACGAGGCGTTCGAAGGGCTTCTGAAGGGGGCAAAGCCGCTGCGTAAGACCTGAGTTCGCTCAGCGGGACAGGCGGTACCGGTTATTGGTTCGGTAAAGAAACACCTGTACGCCCTGTTCTCAGCAACCCCACAGACGAAAGGATCCGCCAGGAGACAGGAACAGACGCGCAGCCAAGGGCCGCGCCACACACAGGGGGAGGTTCCACGTGAAGCGCACAGCGATGCTCGGCTCGGCCGGCACTCTGATCGCGGGGACGCTCATAGCGGGAGCGATAGCCGCACCGGCCGCAGGTGCCGACAGCCGGCACCAGGGCGACCAGCAGGCCCAAGGCGTGCAGATCGCCGCGGCCAGGGCGGCCAGGACGGGCATCGACTGGACGGACTGTCCGGCCGACTGGGCGATCGCCGCACCCATCCAGTGCGGCTGGGTGAGCGTCCCCCTGGACTACAGCAAGCCGAACGGCAAGCAGATCAAGCTCGCGGTCGACCGGCACGTCAGCACCGGCACCAAGAGCGAGCGACAGGGCGCCCTCGTCTACAACCCGGGTGGCCCCGGCGGCTCGGGCATGGCGTTCCCGAAGCGCATCGTGACCAAGAACCCGCTCTGGACGAAGGTCGCGCAGTCCTACGACTTCGTCGGATTCGACCCGCGCGGGGTCGGCCACTCGGCGCCCATCTCCTGCATCGATCCTCAGGAGTTCGTGAAGGCACCGAAGGCTGATCCGGTACCGGACAGCGAGGCGGACAAGCGGGCCCAGCGCAAGCTGGCCGCCGAGTACGCCGACGGCTGCGCCGAGCGGAGCGGCGAGATGCTGCCGCACATGACCACTCCCAACACGGCGCGCGACCTCGACGTCATCCGAGCCGCGCTCGGGGAGAAGAAGCTCAACTACCTGGGCGTCTCCTACGGCACCTACCTGGGCGCGGTCTACGGGACCCTCTTCCCCTCGCACGTCCGCCGCATGATCGTCGACAGCGTGGTCAACCCCGCGAAGGACAACATCTGGTACGAGGCCAACCTCGGCCAGGACGTCGCCTTCCAGACCCGCTGGAACGACTGGAAGGCATGGGTCGCCAAGAACGACGCGGCCTACCACATCGGCGACACGCCGGAGAAGGTCGAGAAGGCGTGGCTGACCCTGCGCGCGGCCGCGAAGAAGAACCCCATCGGTGGCGTCGTCGGACCCGCCGAGCTCATCGGGTTCTTCCAGAGCGCGCCGTACTACGACTCGGCCTGGGCGCCCACCGCCCAGATCTGGAGCGACTACCTGGGCGGCGACACCCAGGCGCTGATCGACGCGGCCGCACCCGATCTGTCGGACACCGCGGGCAACATCGGCGCGGAGAACAGCAACGCCGTGTACACGGCGGTCGAGTGCGCCGACGCCAAGTGGCCCACCAGCTGGAAGAAGTGGGACCGGGACAACACCCGGCTGCACAAGGATCACCCCTTCATGACCTGGGCCAACGCCTGGATGAACCTGCCCTGCGCCACCTGGCCGTCCCAGCAGCAGACGCCGCTGGACGTCCGGACCGGCAAGGGACTCCCGCCGGTGCTGATCGTGCAGTCCACCCGTGACGCCGCCACCCCTTACGAGGGCGCCGTCGAGCTGCACAAGCGCTTCAAGGGCTCCCGTCTCATCACCGAGAAGGACGCCGGATCGCACGGCGTCACCGGGCTCGTGAACCCGTGCATCAACGAGCGGGTCGACACCTATCTGCTCACCGGAAGGACCGACCGGAGCGATGTGACGTGCACCCCGCACGCCACGCCGAAGCCCTGATCACCCCCTGACGTGAGCGGGCGGCCGATGAATCCCGGCGGCCGCCCGCTCACCCCCGGTCGCGGCGGCGGTCTCACGCCCCGTGGCCGTGCTTCTCCAGCCAGGCGTCCTCCGCGGCGTAGTCGAACAGGGCCTCGCCGTAATGGGCTGCCATCTTCGGGAAGGCCTCCGTCCAGTGCCGGCCGTCCAGCTGCCCGGCCAGCCACTCGACGGTACGGGGCAACGACTCGGCGTACCCCGTCACCGGCCGGTACCCCAGCTCCCGCTCCGCGGCGGACATGTCGTAGACGACGGGACGGGCACCGCTCCACGGCGTGCTGCCGATGACGCCCTCCGGCGGAGCCCCCTCGATCAGCACCGTCTCCGTCTCCACGCCGAGCACCTCGTCCACGGCCACGCCGATCTCGGCGACCGTCGGTGCCTGCGGATCCGCCGAGTTGAGCACCCGGGAGCCCGGCCGCAGCGCGGCGAGCCGGATCAGCTCCGCGACGTTGGACACATGGACCGGATGGAAACGGCTCGCGCCGCCGTAGGCGAGCACCCTCCGTCTGCGCCCGTCCAACACCCGCTTGACGAAGTACAGCTCGCGCGGTGTGCGGCAGTGCTCCCCGTGGACCGCTCCCGCCCGCAGCAGGGTCACCGGCCAGGCGTCTCCCGACGCCAGCAACTCCTGCTCCAGCCTGACCTTGCGCGTTCCGTAGGTCGTGTCCCCCGGAGCGAGGGTCCGGTGCGTCTCCGGGACCGGCACCGGAAACTCCGGGAAACCGTCGGGCTGCTCCTGGGTGTCGAAGCTGCGGCCCCGGCCGTCCTCGTAGACGCCGCCGCTGGAAACGACGACCGCGGACCCCACCCGGTCCGCCAGTCCGATCAGCTGGGCCGCGTGGTCACGCCCGAACGCCACCATGTCGACCAGCACATCGCAGCCGTCGCCGAGCGCGGCCTCCAGGGCGCCCGCCTCCTCGCGGTCGAGCGCCACATCGCGGACGCCCGCGTCCCATCCGCTGTCGCGGCCCCCTCCCCGCGAGGCCGCGGTCACCTCCCAGCCGTCCTGGGCGAGGGCACGCACGGCCGCCCTGCCGATCTGTCCCGTCGCACCGAGTACGAACGCCCGTCCTCTGCTCATGGACCCAGACGCTACGGCTGTTCCCGCCGCCCGGACAGGGCGATCTGCCGGCAGCAGATTCCCCGCTCAGCGTGAGCGCCGCGGGAGCTTCCTGGACTCCTCGGCCTGCGCCGCCTTGGCCTTCGCCGCGTACTCGTCGACGTACTCCTGCCCGGAGAGGCCGAGGATGGCGTACATGATCTCGTCCGTCACAGCCCGGATCGCCGCCTTCTGATCCTCCAGCCCGGCGAAGCGGCTGAAATCCAGCGGCTCCCCGAACCGGATGGTGACCCGCTTGACCTTGGGCACCTTCTGGCCGGGCGGCTGGATCTCGAAGGTGCCGACCATCGCGCACGGGATCACCGGGACCCCGGCCCTGATCGCCATCACCGCCACGCCCACCTTGCCCTTGTAGAGACGTCCGTCGTGCGAGCGGGTGCCCTCCGGGTAGATGCCGAGCAGCTCACCCTTGTCCAGCACCCCGAGCCCTTCACGGATGGCCGCCTGGCCCGCCTCCTTCCCGGACCGGTCCACGGGGATCTGCCCGATGCTGTGGAAGAAGGCCGCGGTCAGCTTCCCCTTGATGCCGGGACCGGTGAAGTACTCGGCCTTCGCGAGGAAGGTGATACGCCGCTTGAGGATCGCGGGCATCAGGAAGTGGTCGGAGAAGGAGAGGTGGTTGCCCGCCACGATGGCCGCGCCGTCGTCGGGGATGTGCTCGAGCCCCTCGATGCGGGGACGGAACACCAGACGCAGCAAGGGGCCCAGGACGACGTACTTCAGTACGTAATAGAACACAGCTTCTCTCCTAGCCTTCCGGACCGGGCTGGTGGCCGCGTTCCGCGAGGCCACACGTGCGATCGGATCCGGCCCGGTCGGCCGCCGATCCGGCCTTCAGGGACGGGTACCCGCTCCTCGGCCTCTCACCTGATATGACGTCAGCAGGCGGTCGTATACGCCCGTCTGTCCCATGGATGATCGATCGTAGCTTCGTTTCGGGGACATCCGTAGCCCCGCGGCGCGAGGATGTCCCCGCGAGGGCCCGCGGTCCGCGGGCCCTACGTCGGCCGGATACTCGGGCGGGACGGCCGCAGCATCGGCCTCGCGCCGGTGAACCACTGGGCGGATCCTGCCTGATCCGCGGCGGGCACCCGGTCAGTCGGGCAGCACGCCGGAGGTCGCCACCACGGTGGCGAACACATCGGTGAGCATGGTCAGCGCGGCGGCCTTCAGCGTCGCCGCCTCCACCAGGGTGCCGTCGGGGGGAGAGGAGCGCCCGCGTGGCGGTCGCGTCGGCGACGACCGTGGGGCGGTATCCGAGGTTGAACGCCTCCTGGGCGGTGTAGTTGACGCACATGTGCGTCATGAAGCCCGCCAGTACCAGGCTTCCGCCGTCGCCCGCCCCGAAGCCCCGGTCGGTGAGCACCTTCTCCAGGCCGGTGGCGTGGAAGGCGTTGGGGTGCTGCTTGACCACGACCGGCTCGCCCGCCAGCGGGGCGACCTCCTCGCTGATGGCGCCGATATCCGCGCGGATGTCGTAGGGGGAGCCCTCACCACCGTCGTGGACGATGTGGATCACCGGGGTCCCGGCCGCGCGGGCCCGCGTCAGCAGACGGGCGCCGGCTGCGACGGCCTCCTCGGCACCCTCCAGGGCCATCACTCCGCCCCGGTAGGTGTTCTGGAAATCGATCATGATCAGAGCCGACCGGCTCAGCCGGGGAGGGGTGTCGTCCAGGCCGAGGAGAGTGCGCAGGGGCGTGGACGGCTGGGTGCTGGTCATCGTGGGTCCTTCCGGATCGGGATTTCGGCATGGCTGTGCTGCTCCCTCGGCCGGAGCCGAGGGGCTGTGCTGCTCCCTCGGCCGGAGCCGAGGGGCTGTGCTGCGGTTCGGAACGTCCGAGGGCCGTCCCGCCGGGTACGGCGGGACAGATCTCAGACCGACGCGGTCCTGAAGCGCCGGCGGTAGGCGGACGGTGTGGTGGCGAGCAGCCTCCCGAACGCCCGGTGGAGGGTCTCCACCGAACCGAGCCCGGTGGAGGCCGCGACCCGGCCGAGGGAGTGGTCGGTGCTCTCCAGGAGCCGCCGCGCCGCCTCCACCCGGGCCGCCTGCACATAGGCGGCCGGACCGGTCCCGGTCTCCTGCTTGAAGACCCGGGCGAAGTGCCGCTCGCTCAGGCGCATACGGTCGGCCAGCGCCCCGGCGGAGAGGTCCTGGTCGAGGTTGCCGGCCATCCAGGACCGCAGTTCGTCGATGTCCCTGCGGGAGGAGGCGGGACGGCTGATCGGCACCGAGAACTGGCTCTGACCGCCCTGCCGCTTGAGGAACATCACCAGTTGGCGCGCCACGGCCAGGGCCACCGACTCCCCGAGGTCCTCGGCCACCAGGGCGAGGGAGAGATCCAGGCAGGCGCTGATACCGGCCCCCGTCCACAACCGGCCGTGGTCGGCGCGGACGAAGATCGGATCGGGATCGACCGTGACCGCCGGATGATCGGCGGCCAGCTGCGCGGCGGTCGACCAGTGGGTCGTCGCCGTCCTTCCGTCCAGCAGACCGGCCGCCGCCAGGACATGGGCGCCCACACAGACCGAGGCGATCCGCCGGACGTGCGGCGCGGTGGCCCTCACCCAGGCCACGACCTCGGGATCGACGCGCGCGGTGGGGCCGTCCTCCGTGAGGTCGGCGGCGCCGGGGACCACCAGGGTGTCCGCCCCGTCGCCCACCTCGTCGAACGTCAGATCGGTCAGCAGTCGCACCCCTGCCGAGGTACGCACCGGGCCGGCCGCCGGGCCCGCCAGGAGCACCCGGTACGGGGTGTGGCCCGCGGCCTCCCGGTTGGCCAGGGCGAAGACCTCGGCCGGGCCGGTGACGTCGAGCAGGTCGACGCCGGGGAAGACCGCGATCACGACGCGGTGGGTGAGGGGCATGCCCTCATCCTCGCCGCCCCCGCGTCAGGGCCGCAATGACGGTTTCCTGTCACATCCGGACACGCCTCCCGGGTGCCGCCCCGCCTTTCGGGATGCTCCGGGCGATCCCGGACGCCAGGTCACGCACGGCCCTCCGGGACGCTCCGGCCGATCCCGGACCGCAGGTCACGCGCGGACGAGTCGCGCCATAGCCAGCCGTGCCGGACCCGCGTACGCGGCGACGGCGAGCACACCGCCCTCGATCCGGAGTGTCGTGGCCGATCCGCCCGCCCGGCGCGCGACCTCGTGGGACAGACGCAGCCGCACCGGCCCGGCCCTCACCCGCCAGACCCAGCTCCACCGCGCCTCGTCCACGGACTCCACGAAGAACCTCGCGGTCACACCGAACAGGGAGACGATCTCGCCACGCGCCCCCGGCGAGAGGCGCTCGCCGACTCCACGTACCGCTCTGATCTGCGGTGACCACGACGGCCACCGGGCGGGGGTGACGTAGCGGAGCCATACCTCCTCGGCCGGCGCGGAGCCCTGCGCCCGCAGCGTCAGGACGGTCACGATCCCGCCGTCCCCCGTCTCAAGCCTGGTGGTGGATGAATTCGTTGAGGGCCTTGCCAGGCCGCAGGGTGGCCTCGCCGCCGACGTCGTGGAAGCTGCCGAAGCCCACGAGGGTGACCGTCCTGCCCGCCTTGAGAGCCTCGGCGATCACCCCGGCCTCGCCCAGGGTGCCGAAAAGGGCGTCGACGAACCGGCCGATGTCGGCCGCCGGGATCTCGCCCCCGTCGGCCGTTCTGCGCCCGATCGCCTCGATCAGTCCGGACCTGTCCATGCGAGACACCCGCTTCCGCCGGCATGGGCGCGACCGAGCGCGCCGTGGTCGATGAACGGCGTGCCTGAAACGGCACTCCGCACCACGGATCATGCTCGCACCGCGGCAGCACACTCGCACGCGCAGCGTTCCGCCGTACGCGAGGACCCGGCGAGCCGCGCGGACCGCCGGGTCCGTGCCCCTCAGGTGTCGCGGGTGGCCAGCATCCCCAGGGTGGCCAGGCCCAGGACCACCCAGCCGAACCAGAGCCAGCCGTTGCTCCCCAGCGCCACCGTGTACGCGGTCACGGCGACCAGCGCTCCGATGGTGAGCACTCCCATGGTTTTCGTGGTTCCAGGCATGAGCACACGCTCCTCACCCGGCCGCACGGCCGTTGAGGACATGGTCACCCCTTGGGGGGTTCCACCGCTACACCGCTACCGCCCGCGCGCCTGCAACGACGCCAGATAGGCGTTGTACGCCTTCAGCTCCTGGTCCCCGTCACGGTCGGCCGCGCGGTCGGAACGCTTGGCTGTGCGCTGTTCGGAGCGGTACCACTGGAAGACCAGCGCGATCAGCACCAGCACGGAGGGGATCTCGCTGAAGGCCCAGGCGATCCCGCCCGCGGCGTTCTGGTCGCTCAGCGCGTCGATCCCGAGCGAGGACGGCGGATTCTCGTACACCTTCACCATCGGCTGGCTGGCCATCATCAGCGCGATCCCGAAGAACGCGTGGAAGGGCATGCCGGCGAACAGCTCGAGCATCCGCATCACGTAGCCGGGCCGGTGGGGGCCGGGGTCCACGCCCATGATCGGCCAGAAGAACACCAGGCCGACCGCCAGGAAGTGCACCATCATCGCGATGTGGCCGGTCTTCGACCCCATCAGGAAGTCGAACAGCGGGGTGAAGTACAGGCCGTACAGGCTCGCGATGAAGAGCGGGATGGTGAAGGCCGGATGCGTGATGATCTTCATGTAGCGGCTGTGCAGCAGCTTGAGGAGCAGCTCGCGCGGTCCCGTCCGGCCCCGGCCCGCGACCGGCAGGGCACGCAGCGCCAGGGTCACCGGGGCGCCGAGCAGCAGCAGGATGGGCGAGACCATGCTGATCACCATGTGCTGCATCATGTGCACGCTGAACATGACCATGCCGTAGTCGTTGAGTCCCGTGCACATCACCAGGGCGATGGACAGCACACCGACGACGAAGAGCACCGTCCGGTTCACCGGCCACGCGTCGCCCCGCCCGCGCAGCCGCAGTACCCCGTAGCCGTACAGGGCGAGTGCCGCGACGCAGCCGATCAGGAAGAACGGGTCCGCGGAGAACTCGAGCCCACGTCCCAGCGTGAACGGCGGCAGGTCCATGTCCATGCCGTGCCCGCTGTGATCCATCTGTCCACTCCCGCCGGGGGCATCCCCCGATTCGTGCCGGTTGTCCGGTCCAGACTAGAACCGCCCCCGGCCGCAGGTGCGGCCGGGGGCGGTTCACGAGGCGTCGTAGCGCTCAGAGAACGACCTGCGCCTCGGCGTAGCGCTCGGCCGGGACCGTCTTCAGGGTCTCCACGGCAGCCGCCAGCGGGACCATCGTGATGTCCGTCCCGCGCAGGGCCGTCATCATGCCGAACTCGCCGCGGTGGGCGGCCTCCACCGCGTGCCAGCCGAAGCGGGTGGCCAGGACGCGGTCGTACGCGGTCGGGGTGCCGCCGCGCTGCACGTGCCCGAGGATCACCGGGCGGGCCTCCTTGCCGAGGCGCTGCTCCAGCTCGCCGGAGAGCTGCGTCGCCACTCCGGCGAAGCGCTCGTGGCCGTAGATGTCCTTCTTGCCCTGGTTGAACTCCATGGAGCCCTCACGAGGCTTGGCGCCCTCCGCCACGACGACGATCGCGAACTTCTTGCCGTCCGAGAAACGGCGGCCGACCACCGAGGTCAGCTCGTCGATGTCGAAGGGGCGCTCGGGCACGACGATGGCGTGGGCGCCGGCCGCCATTCCCGAGTGCAGGGCGATCCACCCGGTGTGCCGGCCCATGACCTCGACGATCAGCACCCGCTGGTGGGACTCGGCGGTCGTCTTCAGCCGGTCGAGCGCCTCGGTGGCGACACCCACGGCGGTGTCGAAGCCGAAGGTCACGTCGGTGGAGGCGATGTCGTTGTCGATGGTCTTGGGCACACCGACGATGGGCAGACCCGCCTCGGAGAGCAGGTTCGCGGCCTTGAGGGTGCCCTCGCCGCCGATGGGGATGATCGCGTCCAGGCCGAGATCGGCGACATGGCCCTTCGCGCGCTCCACGCCGTCACGCAGATGCGCGGGCTGGACGCGGGAGGAGCCGAGAATGGTGCCGCCGCGGGCCAGGATGCCGCCGACCGCGTCGAGGTCGAGCTTGCGGTAGTCGCACTCGAGGAGGCCCTTCCACCCGTCGTGGAAGCCGATGACCTCGTCGCCGTGGTCGACCACCGCACGGTGGACGACGGAACGGATGACGGCATTGAGGCCGGGGCAGTCGCCGCCGGAGGTGAGCACACCAATTCGCATTGCCCGGGAAACCTTTGCAACGTGGGCCGACGCCGGACCACGTCGTCCGGTTGGATCCCCGCCACCCTACCGGCGCGGGGTGGCCGGACCGAACCCGCTGTCCGACTGCTGGACGTCCACCGGGTGTACACCGGCCGCACACACGAGGACCGGCCCAGGAAGGGCCGGTCCTCGTGACGCGTCAGGCGGGCTGCGTCGCCGCGGCGATGCGCTCGGCGCGGAGCGCCTCGTACCACCGGTCGTCGCTCGGCGGCAGCGCGTTCACGTCCAGGGCCAGCTTGAGCAGCAGGTCCGCGATCTGCGGGTTCCGCGCGAGCACGGGGCCGTGCATGTACGTACCGAAGACGGTGTCGTTGTACGCGCCCTCCGTCCCGTCACCCGTGCCGTTGCCCCGGCCGAACCGCACCCGGGCGAACGGGCGGGCCGTCGGCCCGAGATGGGTGATGCCCTGGTGGTTCTCGAAACCGGTCAGCGGCGGCAGCCCGAGGTTCGGGTCGATGTCCCCGAGCACGTCGCCGACGCACCGGGCACCCTCACCGCGGGTCGAGACGACGTCGAGCAGCCCGAGGCCGGGCTCCCGCTCGCCGAGGTCGTTGATGAACTCGTGGCCGAGGATCTGGTAGCCGGCGCAGACGGAGAAGATGATCGCCCCGTTGGCCGCCGCCCTGTTCAGCCCTCCGTCCCGGCGCAGCCGCTCGGATGCCAGCCGCTGAGGCCGGTCCTCGCCGCCGCCCACCAGGTAGATGTCGCCCGAGGTGGGAATCGGCTGGTCGCTGCGCACGTCCACGCGCGACACATCCAGACCGCGCTGGCGCGCCCGGCGCTCCACCACGAGGGCGTTGCCCTGGTCGCCGTAGGTGCTGAGGAGGTCCGGGTAGACCCACACCAGCCGCAGGCTGTTGTTGCTCATGCTTCGTCCTCTCCGGGGGTTGCCCGCGCGGGGGTCAGTTGCCGACACGACGGCGCAGATCCTGGAAGGCGGTGTAGTTCGCGATGACCTCGATACGGCCGGGCGGGGACATCTGGACGGCCTCGTCCAGGGTCTCGCACACGCGGAAGTCGAGACCGGCCACCTCGAGCCGGACCGCGAGGTCCAGCTTGCGGTCGCCGAGCACGAAGATCGGGTGACCGTGCAGCTGGGTGTAGTCGACGTCCCAGAGCCAGGAGGTGTCCGTGCCGTCGGCGCCGCGGGCGTTCACCGACAGGATCACCGGCGTGGGCGGCGGGTCGATCAGAGAGAACGTCTCCAGCCAGCCCGCGGGGTTCTTCGCCAGCAGCAGCCGGAGCTCACGGCCCAGGAAGCTGACCACGTCGTAGCGGCCGGCCACGGCCTGCACCTGGTACATGCGCTCCAGCGCGACCTGGGGCGGTACACCGAAGACGGCGGCCACGGCCGCCGAGCTCGTGGCGTTGGCCTTGTTGGCGCGGCCCGGCAGCTGGAGGTGGATCGGCCACGCGGAACCGTGCGGGTCCAGGACGTAGTCGCCGTTCAGCGCCCAGCTCGGCGCGGGGCGGCGGAAGCCGCACTCGCCGCAGAACCAGTCGTCA
Organism: Streptomyces sp. NPDC048590; assembly: GCF_043199535.1. Lineage (NCBI taxonomy): Bacteria > Bacillati > Actinomycetota > Actinomycetes > Kitasatosporales > Streptomycetaceae > Streptomyces > Streptomyces sp. NPDC048590. Next base: position 124,927 of record NZ_JBICWC010000002.1, read on the forward strand.
CCGGGGCGCTGCATCACACCACCGCAGGAGGGGCAGGACCAGGCGTCGTCCTTCCATGCCTGCCCGGCCGCCACCCACACGACGTTGGGGGAGGAGGAAGCCGCCCAGACGATCAGCGGGTCGTCGGCGTTGGCTACGATCACGGCCTTGGAGCCCGACAGGCCCTCACGCCACTTCTCCGCCAGCATCCGGGTCTCCGCCGCACGGTCCAGCTGGTCGCGGGAGAGGTTGAGCAGCGCGATCACCTTGGGCGTCGTGTCGCGCGCCACACCGGCGAGATACTTCTCGTCGACCTCGATCACGCCGTACCGCGCGTCCGACCCCCCTGCGAGGGCGGAGGTGATGCCCGCGGGCATGTTGGCGCCGAGCGCGTTCGACACGACGGGCCCCGCGGCCCTGAGTGCCTCGGCGATCAGCCGGGTGGTGGTCGTCTTGCCGTTCGTCGCCGACACGAGGATCACGTCCAGGTGCTGCGCCAGCCGCCCGAGCAGGTCGGGGTCGAGCTTGAGCGCCACCCGGCCGCCGATCACCGATCCGCTGCCGCGCCCCGCGGCGCGCGACACCGCCGCCGCGGCCTTGCCCGCCGTCACGGCGAGCTTGGCCCGCGGCGACAACGGCTCCGTGTTGCCTGCCATCGTCCTAGATCCTCCTTGCGTAAGTCCGCACCCAGCCTATCGATGTCCGGCCCGCCGCCCGCACCTCGGCACCACGGGGAACGTGGAGGTCACGTGGAACGTACGCTTCTCCCCATGCGAAACCGCCCGATCCCCGGCAGTTCCGGACGCGTTCGGGCCATGAGCCTGTTCGGCGCCCCCGTGCTCCACGCTCCCTGCGGCGAGGTCACCGACTTCGGCCCGTCGCTCGCCGTGCTCGTGGAGGACATGTTCGCCACCATGTACGCGGCGAACGGCGTCGGGCTGGCCGCCAACCAGATCGGTTTTCCGCTCAGGGTGTTCGTCTACGACTGCCCGGACGACGACGAGGTCCGGCACGTGGGCCACATCGTCAACCCGGTACTGGTCGAGGCGGACGGCATCACCGTACGCGGGCCGGAGGGCTGCCTCTCGCTCCCGGGGCTGGAAGCCGGCACGCCGCGCTTCGACCGGGCGGTGGTCGAGGGCCGGACACTGACCGGCGACCCGGTGCGGGTCACCGGAACCGGCTGGTTCGCCCGGTGCCTGCAGCACGAGTGCGACCACCTCGACGGGACGGTCTACACCGACCGGCTGACGGGCCTGCGCCGTACGAGGGCGTTGCGGGCGGCCCGGCGCGCCCCGTGGGCCCGTACGACCGCCGGAGGCTGATCCGCGCACCGGCGGGAAAGGGTTCAGAAGCCGCGGCCTCCGGGCAGGTCGCCCGCCTCGGCCAGCCTGCCCCACAGGAGGTCGGCGAGGCTGCGTACCAGTTGCTCCCGGGAGCACGGCCGGTCGCCCAGCCACCAGTCACCCGCGGCGTGCATCATGCCGACGATGCCGTGACCCCAGATGCGGGCCATCTGCTCGCTGTCCGGTCCCAGGTCGACACGCTCCACGATCACCTTGCCGAGCTCCTCGCCCAGGCGCCGAAGCAGCGGCGCCGAGTGCCGGCCCACGTCGAAGCCCTGCTCGGGAAGAGGGGCCGCGTCGTCGGACGGGTGCATGAGGAAGCGGTAGACCTGCGGGCGTGCCTCGATGGCCGCGAGATAGGTGTCGAGCGTCGCCTCGACGCGCTCGCGTCTCTCCGAGGGCGCGTCGAGCGCCGCTCTCAGCGCGCTCAGCAGGGCGTCGGTATGACGTTTGGCGAGGGCGCGGTAGAGGCCGCCCTTGTCGCCGAAGTGCCGGTAGAGGATGGGCTTGGTGATGCCCGCCTCGGCGGCGATGGCGTTCATCGACGCCTTGGGGCCGTCCCTGAGCACCACCCGGTCCGCGGCTTCCAGCAGCTCCCGACGGCGGCGCTCGGCCGCAGTCCGCTGCCGCTCGGCCCCTCGTGTGGTCTCCATGTCGTCTCTCCCGCCCCACCCGGCTGTCCTGCGATCTCGTCACGCCCGGGCAACGTAACACCCTGCTCCGACCGGCGCGGATCCGTCGCCGGTCGGTTGACAGAGGCTACTTGCTGGTAACAGACTGCGGTTACCGCTAGTAACGGTTTGATCCGGAAGTGCATGGAGGGAACCATGGCCGAGTTCACGCTCGAGCTCAACGACGACCAGAAGCAGGTCCGTGACTGGCTGCACGGATTCGCCGCCGAGGTGATCCGGCCGGCCGCTTCGGAGTGGGACGAGCGTGAGGAGACGCCCTGGCCCGTCATCCAGGAGGCCGCCAAGGTCGGCATCTACTCCCTCGACTTCTACGCCCAGCAGTTCTTCGACCCTACGGGGCTGGGCATCCCCATGGCCATGGAGGAACTGTTCTGGGGTGACGCGGGCATCGCCCTGTCGATCGTCGGGACGGGCCTCGCGGCCGTCGGCGTCCTCGCCAACGGCACCGAGGAGCAGATCGGCACCTGGATACCCCAGATGTACGGGGACGCCGACGACGTGAAGGTCGCCGCCTTCTGCTCCTCCGAGCCCGACGCCGGTTCGGACGTCGCCTCCATGCGGACCCGCGCGGTCTACGACGAGGCGAAGGACGAATGGGTGCTCAACGGCACCAAGACCTGGGCGACCAACGGCGGCATCGCCAACGTCCACGTCGTCGTCGCCGTGGTCGACCCGGAACTGGGCTCCAAGGGGCACGCCTCGTTCATCGTCCCGCCGGCCACCCCCGGGCTCTCGCAGGGCCAGAAGTTCAAGAAGCACGGCATCCGCGCCTCGCACACCGCGGAGGTCGTCCTGGAGGACGTCCGGGTGCCCGGCCACTGCCTGCTCGGCGGCAAGGACAAGCTCGACGAGCGCCTCGCCCGCGCCAGGGAGCGGGCCAGGTCCGGCGGCGAGCGCGTCAAGAACGCCGCGATGGCGACCTTCGAGGCCTCCCGGCCCGCCGTCGGGGCAATGGCGGTGGGCACGGCCCGCGCCGCCTACGAGGTGGCGCTGGACTACGCGAAGACCCGGACCCAGTTCGGCCGCCCGATCATCGACAACCAGGGCATCGCCTTCCAGCTGGCCGACATGCGCACCCGCATCGACGCCGCCCGGCTGCTCGTCTGGCGCGCCTCCTGGATGGCCAGCGCGGGCAAGCCGTTCACCGCGGCCGAGGGCTCGATGTCCAAGCTGTACGCGAGTGAGACGGCGAAGGCGGTCACGGCGCAGGCCGTGCAGATCCTCGGCGGCAACGGTTTCACCCGTGAGTACCCGGTCGAGCGCATGCACCGGGACGCCGCGATCTACACCATCTTCGAGGGCACGAGCGAGATCCAGCGCCTGGTCATCGCCCGCACCCTGTCGGGGATGCCCATCCGCTGAGGCTTCCCCGCAGGACTCGGGGGCCGGACCACGGTGCGTGGTCCGGCCCCCGACCGCTTTCTCAGCGGGGCAGCTGCGCCTCGATGGCCGCGACGACCGCCGGGTCCTCCGGCTCGGTGCGGGGGCGGATCCGGGCGACGGGCTCACCCGCGGGGGAGATCAGGAACTTCTCGAAGTTCCACTGGACGTCGCCGGCCGCGCCCTCGGCGTCCGCGAGCCGCGTCAGCTCCGCGTACAGCGGGTGCTGGTCCTCCCCGTTGACGTCGGTCTTCTCCAGCAGCGGGAAGCTCACCCCGTACGTCGTCGAGCAGAAGGTCTGGATCTCCTCGGCGCTGCCCGGCTCCTGGCCCATGAACTGGTTGCACGGCACTCCGAGGACGGTGAACCCGCGGTCCGCGTACTCCTTCTGGAGCCTCTCCAGACCGGCGTACTGCGGGGTGAGGCCGCACTTCGACGCGACGTTCACCACCAGGACGGCGGAGCCCGCGTACGCGCCCAGCGTGGTCGGTTCGCCGGTGAGGGTGCGGAGCGGGATGTCGTGCAGGGTCATGGGCTGTCTCCTTCTGGGCGTGGCCTGACCCTTCATTGTGACGTCCCTTCACCGGAGGCCTCCGCGGGGCCCAGCGTCCGGTAGTAGAACGTCGTCGCCCTGAGCGTGCCGTACGGGTCCGCCGCGTAGTCGGGGACGGATCCGCAGGCGGTCCAGCCCGCCGACCGGTAGAGCCGTTCCGCGTCGCTCCCCGTCTCGGTGTCCAGGACCAGCAGCGTCAGTCCTTCCGCGGTGGCGGACCGCTCGGCGGCGTCGAGCAGCGCGCGGCCGACCCCGCGGCCGCGCGCGGAAGGCCGGACCACGAGTTTGGCGATCTCCGCGCGATGCCGGGCGTTGGGCAAGGGCTGCCTGACCAGGCTGATGGTGCCGGCCACCCGCTGGTCGTCCCTGGCGACCCAGATCCGATGGCTCCCCGACTCCACAGCGGCGGCCCGCTCCCGCCACCAGGCGGCGGCCGTCGTCCGTTCCAGCGGGGCGAGGAACCCCACGGAGGCCCCGCCGTCCACCGCCTCGATCAGCAGGGCGGCGAGCTCGTCGGCGTACGTGACGAGTTCGGGGCCGGACACGGGGGTGATCTCGGTCATCGAGTGGTCCTTTCGCGTTCGGGTGGGACGGTTCAGGGAGATGCAGGAGTGTCCCTCCGCGCGCCGACAGGGTGATGGCATGTCAGGCTGATGAACGGCACATAAGCGTCACTTCAGCTTATGTCGGACGTCGAAACGTGGAGCCGAGGAGGCTGACATGTCTGGAAGTACGACGGGGGCGCGAGGGGACCATGGCGCCGACGGGGCGGGGCGGGGGACCGCCGACCGAGGGACCGCCGGCCGAGGTAGCGCCGGTAAGGCGGCGACGGGCAGCGCGGCCGCGTCCGGCTGGACCGTGTTCGCCGGTGTGATGATGATCTTCGGTGGCGCCATGGCGATCTTCGAGGGCATCGCGGCCATCGCGGAGGACGACCTGTTCGTCTCGACCCGCAACTACGTGTTCCAGTTCAGCCTGACCGGCTGGGGCTGGATCCATCTCATCCTCGGCATCGTCGTCGTGGTCGCCGGGTTCGCCGTGTTCAGCGGTGCGCTCTGGGCCCGCGGCGTCGGAGTCGTGCTCGCCGGGCTCCTTGCCCTCGCCAACTTCATGTGGCTCCCGTACTACCCCTTCTGGTCCCTCATCCTCATCGCGATCAACGTCTTCGTCATCTGGGCGCTGTGCGCGGGGCCGCAGAAGGGCGTTCGAGCCTGAGGACGAGGACGTAGGAGACCACCACCGAGACGATGACGAGCGGCATCACGGTGACGCCCTCGGCGCCCAGCAGCAGTGTGGCCAGCAGGACCGAGGTCATCGGAAGCCGCAGCATGGCCACGCACATGGCGCCGATCCCCATCGCGAATCCCGGGACGAAGTGGAGGCCGGGCAGGTGTGAGAACACCAGCCCGGCCGCCGCTCCGAGGAACATCGCCGGGAAGATGGGCCCGCCCCGGAACGCGCTCAGGGACGCGGAGTAGGCGAGGGCCTTGCAGACGACCAGGATCAGAAGCGTCCCGACCGTGTACGTCGCCTCGCCGGCCAGCAGGCCGCCCAGATCGTCCTGGCCGGAGTACAGCACCTCGGATCCGTTCCTCCCCGTGCTCTCGGCGTACAGCAGGGCGAGGACGCCCACCGTGAGCCCCATGGCCACCGTCCAGGCGACGCGGCGCCGGTCGACCCGCTCCTGGACCGACAGGGACAGCCGCTTGATGCCCAGTCCGGCGAAGGCGGCGACGACGCCGAGTGCGATGGCCCAGCCGAACTCCGAGAGAGAGGGGTCGGTGGTGTGAGGCACGTCGGGGAGTGTGAGGGAGTACGTCCCCAGCCCGGTCCACGACCCCAGGCCCACGAAGAAGAGCGCCCCGATGCCTGCCGACAGCAGCCCTGGCACGAGCACCAGGCCGAGTGTCATCCCCGCGAGGCCGGACGCCTCCATCAGCAGGAAGGCGCCGAGCAGTGGCGAGCCCAGCAGTGCGCTGACCGCGGCGAAGCTGCCGGCCGCCGCCACCAGTGCGCCGGCTCTCGGTGCGATGCCGGGCCTGACCAGTCGGGCGGCGTACGCGGCCAGTCCGCCCCCCAGGGCGATCAGTGGTGCCTCCGGGCCGAGCACCGCGCCGAGCCCGAGCGAGGCGAGCGCGGCAAGGGCGACCCCCGGCAGCTCCGCGGCCGTGGGGGCCCCGCTGTTCACGAATCCCTCGGCCGGTTTGTGCCCGCCCGTACCCGGAAGGTGACGGATGGCCAGCCCGGTCAGCAGGCCCGACAGGGCGAGCAGCGGTACCGGCCACCAGTTCGGTGTCCCGTCGAAACCGAGGGCACGGGGCAGGTCCTTGTAGGTGAGGGACTCGATCTCGTGGACGAGCGCCAGGAACCCGAAGGCCGCGGCCGAGATGGGTACGCCGAGGGCGGCCACCAGGACGAGGTGGGCCACGTACTCCCGGGAACGGATCACCGTGAGCGGATCCGGCGACTCCGGGCCGGACGCCGCGGCCGGTTCGGCGGACATGGGCATGGTCTCCTCAAGGTCGGTTCCCGGCCGGTTCCGCACCTCACCGGGTCCCCTGGTGATACCACGATGTGATGCTATGTCCCGTGATGTACCCGCTGTCGGCGCCCGCTACCTCGGGCCGTCCTCGGCTGCCGGCAGCCTCCCCGCGGCCACCGCGCCGACCAGAGCCCGGTGATCCCGCTCGTTCTGGTCGGCGTACAGCTCGGCGAATTCCTGCAGCGCCCGGTCGAACACATCGCTCCGGCCGAGATACGCCGCGATGGCGATGCGGTCGCCGGACCGGGCGTGCGCGCGGGCCAGCGTCGTCCCGCACAACTCGCCGAAGGCGGACATGTCGCGAGGCACCATCAGCTCCGGCCGGGCGATGCCCTTCCAGTCGCGCAACTGGCGTACGTAGAAGTCGCGGAGCTTGCCGTCGATACCCTCGATCCGCTCCCAGCCCAGGAAGATGTCGCCGGCGGCCTGCATGAGCCGTTGTCCCGCCACGACCCTCTCGCCCTGGTTGCCGTAGGCGCTCGCTCCCACGTGCGGCGCCAGCACCGAGGTGTCGGCCTCCTTGGCCTGCAGGAGGAGAGGGTCGTCGCCGTCCCGCCCCAGCAGCAGGATGATCCAGCACCGGGTGCCGACACTCCCCACTCCGACGACTTTGCGGGCCATGTCCACCGGCCGGTAGTCGGCGAGCAACGCCCTGCGGTCCGAAGGCAGACTGTGTCCGTACCGGTGGATCAGGTCAGTGAACTGCCCCTCCCGCACACGGCGTTCCGCATCAGGCAGCAGGTCGCCGACCGGCACCAGGAGTGGGGGGTCGGCGGCGATCCGGACCCGCCCGTCGCGTACCTCCGTGAGTTTGGCGAACGCCTGCAGACTGTCCCGGCCGCGTGCCTTCTCCGTCGCCCGGGCCACTCGCCGACGGCCTCCGGCGGCGAGCCGGTCGGCGGCCAGGGACGCCAGGAGGTCGGCCTCGATCTTCGTGTACCAGACCTCGAGGTTGCGCATGCCGGCGAAACGGAGCATGGATTCCCGGTACGACCGCACCGCGGCCCGGACGACGCCGGCCCGTTCCTCCCGGTCGAAGCCGTTGGCGCGCCCGGCGATGACGAGACTGGCCGACAGCCGCTTGACGTCCCACTCCCAGGGGCCCGGCAGCGTCTCGTCGAAGTCGTTGATGTCGAAGAGCAGATTGCGTTCGGGGGAGGCGAGCAGCCTGAAGTTCAGCAGGTGGGCGTCTCCGCACAGTTGTGCGCGGATTCCGGAGTCAGGTGTTCCCGCCAGGTCGGAGGCCATGATCGCCGCGGCCCCGCGATAGAAGCGGAACGGGGACTCGGTCATCCGCCCGTACCGGATGGGGACGAGCTCCTGGACCCGGGCGGCCGACTGGGCTTCCAGGATCTCCAAGGGGTCCGGCCGCCCCGCGGCCGGCTCGTACGCGCGATGGCCTGAGCGGGGTGCCCGTTTGCGTGCGGCCTTGCCGAGCGCGGCCCGTTCCTCGGGTGTCGCGCCCGGCGACGCGCGGAGCGGTGAGACGGTTTCCTCGGGCATGACGGCCCTCCTGGAAGGTGCGCCGGGCCGTCCGGGCGGCCCGTAACCCCATCATCGCGGCCCGGGCCGGATCCGGCCGCCCGAGCCCTCCGGAGCCGGGTGCCCATGCCCAGGTCACCTGAGAGGATGCACCCGTGGAGACCCCCGAGCCCCTCCCCGGCGTTCCCGGGCCGATCGCCGAGCCGCTGCGCCCCGCAGGCCACCGCGCGGTGCGGTGCGCCCTGTGCGGCCGTCCCCTCACCAGCACCGAGTCACGCCGAACGGGGCTCGGCCCCGCATGCGACGCCGCCCTGCACCCTCCGGGCCCGGACATCCGGCACCGCCGCCACGAGGTGGAACAGGAACCGCTTCCGGGCACCTGATCCGTCCCTGCCGCCCGGACGCCGCCCGGGGCCCGAGCGGGCAGGGACAGCGCGGTGCCTGAACGCCCTACGCGTCGCCGAGCCTCCGGAACAGTCCCTCCTGCACCACGGACACCAGGAGCTGCCCCTGACGGTCGTAGATCCGCCCCCTGGCGAGCCCTCGGCCCCCGGTCGCGATCGGCGACTCCTGGTCGTACAGGAACCACTCGTCCGCGCGGAACGGCCGGTGGAACCACATCGCGTGGTCGAGCGAGGCCATGTCGAAGCCGCGCGGGCCCCACAGCGGTTCGACGGGGATGCGTACCGCGTCCAGCAGCGTCATGTCACTCGCGTAGGTCAGCGCGCAGGTGTGGACGAGCGGGTCGTCGCCCAGCGGGCCGACCGCCCGCATCCACACGGCGCTGCGCGGGTCCGCGTCCCGGACCTCCTCACGGGTCCAGCGGAGCCGGTCGACGTAACGGATGTCGAAGGGCTGACGCCGGGCCATCCGCTCCAGCGCCTCCGGCAGACCGCCCAGGTGCTCCCGGACCTCGTCGGCCACCGTAGGCAGCTCGTCCGGATCGGGCACCACGCGCGCCGGCGGGAGCTGGTGCTCGAACCCCGCCTCCTCGGGCCGGTGGAACGACGCCGTCAGGTTGAAGATCGTACGGCCCTGCTGCACGGCCGTGACCCGGCGCGTGGTGAAGGAACGCCCGTCCCTCACCCGCTCCACGTCGTACACGATCGGCACACCGGGGCGTCCCGGCCGCAGGAAGTACGCGTGGAGCGAGTGCACCGGACGGTCCCCGTCCGTCGTGCGGCCGGCCGCGACCAGTGCCTGCCCGGCGACCTGACCGCCGAAGACCCTTTGCAGGGACTCCTCGGGGCTGCGGCCGCGGAAGATGTTGACCTCGATCCGCTCCAGGTCGAGCAGATCGACCAGGCTGTCGGCGGGGTTCGTCATGCGGTTCTTCTCCACTCTCCTGGCCGGTGCGCCGTCACATCCGGCCCACGGCCGTGACCCGGACGACGGCCCGGCCCTCCTCGTCGGAGGCCGCGAGATCGACCTCCGCACGAATTCCCCAGTCGTGGTCCCCCGCGGGGTCGGCGAAGGCCTGCCACACCCGCCACAGGCCGTGCCCGGGGTCCTCGTCGATCTTCAGCAGCTTCGGGCCCCGGGCGTCCGGACCGGTGCCCAGGTCGTCGTGCTCGTCCCAGTAGGCGTCCATGGCCTCGCCCCAGGCGTCCTCGTCCCATCCCGCGTCGGCGTCCAGCTCGCCCAGGTCGCGCACCCGGTCCAGAGCCGCCAGCTCGACCCGCCGGAACATGGCGTTGCGCACCAGGACCCGGAACGCGCGGGCGTTGGCCGTGACCGGCTTGACCTCGTCGGCCCGCTCCTGAGCCTGCTCGGCCGTCTCCACCTCCGGATTGGCCAGCTGCTCCCACTCGTCCAGCAGACTGGAGTCCACCTGGCGCACCATCTCGCCGAGCCAGGCGATCAGATCCTCCAGGTCCTCGGACTTCAGGTCGTCCGGGATGGTGTGCTCCAGGGCCTTGTACGCGCTCGCCAGATAGCGCAGCACGATTCCCTCGGTGCGTGCCAGCTCGTAGTTCGAGGTGAACTCCGTGAAGGTCATGGCCCGCTCGAACATGTCACGGATGACCGACTTCGGCGACACCGGGTGGTCCCCGACCCACGGGTGGCTGGTGCGGTACACGTCGTAGGCGTGCCACAGGAGCTCGCTCAGCGGCTTGGGGTACGTGACCTCCTGGAGCCGCTCCATGCGCTCCTCGTACTCGACCCCGTCCGCCTTCATCTGCCCGACGGCCTCACCGCGTGCCTTGTTCTGCTGGGCGGCGAGGATCTGCCGCGGGTCGTCCAGCGTGGACTCGACGACGGAGACCATGTCCAGGGCGTACGAGGGGGATTCCGCGTCCAGCAGGTCGAACGCGGCCAGCGCGAACGTGGACAGCGGCTGGTTCAGCGCGAAGTCCTGCTGGAGGTCGACGGTCAGCCGCACGATCCGGCCCTCCGCGTCGGGCGTGTCGAGCCGTTCCACCACGCCGCCGTCGAGCAGCGAACGGTAGATCGCGATGGCCCGGCGGATGTGCCGCAGCTGCGCACGCCGCGGCTCGTGGTTGTCCTCCAGCAGCCGCCGCATCGCCTCGAAGGCATTGCCCGGTCGGGCGATCACCGAGAGCAGCATCGTGTGCGTCACGCGGAAGCGTGAGGTCAGAGGCTCCGGCTCGGACTGGATCAGCTTGTCGAAGGTCGTCTCCGACCAGGCGACGAATCCCTCGGGGGCCTTCTTGCGGACCACCTTGCGCTTCTTCTTCGGGTCGTCGCCGGCCTTCTTGACGGCCTTCTCGTTCTCGATGACGTGCTCCGGGGCCTGCGCCACGACGAAGCCCGCGGTGTCGAAGCCGGCCCGCCCGGCGCGCCCCGCGATCTGGTGGAACTCCCGGGCTCGCAGGGTGCGCACCCGGGTGCCGTCGTACTTGGTCAGCGCGGTGAACAGCACCGTGCGGATGGGGACGTTGACCCCGACCCCCAGGGTGTCCGTCCCGCAGATCACCTTCAGCAGGCCCGCCTGGGCGAGCTTCTCCACGAGGCGGCGGTACTTGGGCAGCATGCCCGCGTGGTGCACCCCGATGCCGTGGCGGACGTAGCGCGAGAGGTTCTGGCCGAACTTGGTGGTGAAGCGGAAGCTGCCGATCAGGTCGGCGATCTTCTCCTTCTCCTCCTTCGAGCACATGTTGATGCTCATCAGCGACTGCGCGCGCTCCACCGCCGCCGCCTGGGTGAAGTGCACGATGTAGACGGGCGACTGCCGGGTGTCCAGCAGCTCGGTCAGCGTCTCGGTGATCGGCGTCAGCCGGTACTCGTAACTCAGCGGCACCGGCCGCGTCGCCGAACGCACCACTGACGTGGGCCTGCCGGTCCGCCGGGTCAGGTCCTTCTCGAACATCGAGACGTCACCGAGCGTCGCCGACATCAGCACGAACTGGGCCTGCGGCAGCTCAAGCAGCGGGATCTGCCACGCCCAGCCGCGGTCCGGCTCCGCGTAGAAGTGGAACTCGTCCATCACGACCTGGCCGATGTCGGCGTACTTGCCGTCCCGCAGCGCGATGGAGGCGAGGACCTCGGCGGTGCAGCAGATGACCGGGGCGTCGGCGTTGACCGAGGCGTCGCCGGTGAGCATGCCGACGTTCTCCGTGCCGAAGAGCTTGCACAGGTCGAAGAACTTCTCCGACACCAGCGCCTTGATCGGCGCGGTGTAGAAGGTGACCTTGTCCTGGGCCAGTGCGGTGAAGTGCGCACCGGCCGCGACCAGGCTCTTTCCGGAGCCGGTGGGGGTGGAGAGGATCACGTTCGCCCCCGAGACCACCTCGATCAGCGCCTCCTCCTGAGCCGGGTAGAGGGTGATGCCCTGTGATTCGGTCCATGACGAGAAGGACTCGAAGAGGGCGTCCGGGTCGGCGGTCGGGGGGAGCTGATCGATAAGGGTCACGCCCCCATCTTGCCTGCCTCGTGCCCGGATGAGGGAACCGGCGGACGGGGCGAAGATCACGGACGATACGCTTCCCACTCAACTCGGCTGTCCCGCACAGCCAATGGGGGCCTGGCCTGAACGCACGGCCGAATCACGATGGGGGCGCGAACAGCCATGATGGGACCGGCACACTCTCTGTCAGGGGCGGCGGCCTGGCTGGGGGTGGGCGCCGCGGCGGCCGCCGCGGGCCACACCATGCCCTGGCCCGTCCTGGTCGTCGGTGCCCTGATCACCGCGGGGGCGGCACTCGCCCCGGACCTCGACCACAAGTCCGCCACCATCTCGCGTGCCTTCGGGCCGGTCTCCAAGGCCGTCTGCGAGATCGTCGACAAGCTCTCCTACGCGGTCTACAAGGCGACCAAGGGCCCGGGCGACCCACGCAGGACCGGAGGTCACCGCACTCTCACCCACACCTGGCTGTGGGCGGTGCTGTGCGGGGCGGCCGCGTCCGTCACAGCCGTCACCGGCGGCCGGTGGGCGGTCCTGGCGATCCTCTTCGTCCACCTCGTCCTCGCCGTCGAAGGGCTCCTGTGGCGCGCGGCCCGGGTCTCCAGCGACGTCCTCGTCTGGCTCCTCGGCGCGACCAGCGCCTGGATCCTCGCGGGCGTCCTGGACAAGCCCGGACACGGCGCGGACTGGCTCTTCGACGCGCCTGGCCAGGAGTACCTCTGGCTCGGCCTGCCGATCATCCTCGGAGCGCTCGTCCACGACATCGGGGACGCGCTGACGGTCTCGGGCTGCCCGATCCTGTGGCCGATCCCGCTCGGCCGCAAGCGCTGGTACCCCCTCGGGCCGCCGAAGGCCATGCGCTTCAGGGCCGGCAGCTGGGTGGAGCTCAAGGTGCTGATGCCCGCCTTCATGATCCTCGGGGGCGTGGGCGCCGCGGCGGCGCTGAACGTCATCTGACCTCCTGCCGCTGTTCCGGGAGCGTCCGGCCCGCCGCCGTAGGACCATGGCCGCATGCTGCTCGCCCGGCTCGCCCACGTGTCCCTGGAAGTGGCCGCGACATCGGCCAGGTCCCGGAAGACCGCCCTGCTGGCGGGAATCTTTCGGGACGCGGAGCCCGAGGACGTCCCGGTGGTCATCCCGTATCTCGCGGGCCGGCTCCCGCAGGGGCGGCTGGGGATCGGCTGGAGCGCCCTGCGCGGGCCCGTGACACCCGCCGACGCCCCCTCCCTGACGGTGGCGGAGACCGACGCGGAGCTGACGGCCATCGGCGCCCTGAAGGGACCCGGCTCGCAGTCCGCCCGCAAGGAGCGGCTGGCGCGGCTCCTGGGCGCCGCCACGGAGGACGAACAGCACTTCCTGCGGGGACTGCTCACCGGAGAGGTACGCCAGGGAGCGCTGGACGCCCTCGCGGTCGACGCCCTGGCCGACGCCGCGGGGGCGCCGGCCGCCGAGGTACGGCGCGCGGTCATGCTCGCCGGAGCGCTCGGACCGGTCGCACGCGCGGTGCTCGCCGAGGGCCCGGCGGCCCTCGCGTCCTTCCGGCTCACCGTCGGCCGGCCGGTGCAGCCCATGCTGGCGCACTCGGCGCGCGCCGTCACCGAGGCGATCGAGCGGCTGGGACCGTGCGCCGTCGAGGAGAAGCTGGACGGCATCCGCGTCCAGGTGCACCGGGACGGCCCACAGGTGCGGGTCCACACCCGTACCCTCGACGACATCACCGACCGCGTCCCGGAGATCGCCGCCGCCGTCGCCGGTCTCCGCGCCGACCGCTTCATCCTCGACGGCGAGGCGATCGCCCTCGGCGCGGACGGCAGACCCCGGCCGTTCCAGGAGACCGCGGGCCGCCTCGGCTCGCGCCGCGACGTCGCCGGAGCGGCGGGTGCCGTCCCCGTGGTCCCCGTCTTCTTCGATCTGCTCTCCGTGGACGGACGAGAACTCCTCGACCTCCCCCTCACCGAACGCCACCGCGAGCTCGCCGCCCTGGTCCCCGAAGCGATGCGCGTACGGCGTGTGGTCGTGGAGGACGCCGAGGACGGGGAGCAGCGCGCGGCCGCGGAGGCGTTCTTCGAAGCCACCCTCGCCCTCGGCCACGAGGGCGTCGTGGTCAAGGGCGCCACGTCGGTCTACAGCGCGGGGCGGCGGGGTGCCTCCTGGCTCAAGGTGAAACCCGTGCACACCCTCGACCTGGTGGTCCTGGCAGCCGAATGGGGCCATGGCCGGCGCACCGGGAAGCTCTCCAACCTGCACCTGGGCGCACGCAGGGAGGACGGCACGTTCGCCATGCTCGGCAAGACCTTCAAAGGGCTCACGGACGCGATGCTCACCTGGCAGACCGCGCGCCTCCGGGAGCTGTCCACGGGAGACGACGGGCACGTGGTGACCGTCCGCCCGGAGCTCGTCGTCGAGATCGCCTACGACGGCCTCCAGACATCCACCCGCTACCCGGCGGGTGTGACACTCCGCTTCGCGCGGGTGCTCCGCTACCGCGACGACAAGCGGCCGGCCGACGCGGACACCGTCGACACGGTTCTCTCCCGCCGGGTGTGAGCGGGTGTGAGGACACGCCCTTGCCCCCGCCCGGCGGGGCGGGGGCCGGAGGAGAGGCCGGTCAGCCGCGGGCGTCCGCCCCCGCGGTGTGCGCGCGGATCTCCTCGGGCGTGAGATAGGCGTCGGTGTACTCGAACGCCCGCAGCGTCGCCTGCTTACGCGCCTGGAAACCGGTGCGGACGAAGTCGTCCCCGGCGATCGCGTTGAGCAGCCAGTTGGTCATGACCCGGGTCTTGGCGACGTTCGTCCGCAGAGCCGCCCAGTGGTAACCACGCGCCGCGGCCTGCGCCGGCATGCCGCTCAGCTCGATGCCCAGCGGCTTGGACACCGCGTCCCGGCCTCCGAGGTCCACGACCAGACCGAGATCCTTGTGGACGTAGGGCGACAGGGGACGGCCACGCAACGAGGCGATGATGTTGTCGGCGAGTTTGCGGCCCTGGCGCATCGCGTGCTGCGCGGTCGGCGGGCAGATGGAGTCGTCACCCTTGGCCAGATCCGGTACGGCCGCCGCGTCGCCGAGCGCGAACACGCCGTCGACACCCGGCACGGTCATCTCCGGGGTCACGGCGAGACGTCCGCGTACCGTCTCGGCGTCGAGCGTCGCGACCAGCGGACTCGCCGCGACCCCCGCCGTCCAGATCAGCGTGCGGCAGGGCAGGACGCGTCCGTCCGTGAAGGTCACCTTGTCCGGGCCGGCCTCGGCGACGGAGACGCCCAGCGACACCTCGATGCCGCGCTTGCGCAGGATCTCGAGGGCACTGCGGCCGAGCTTGTCACCCAGCTCCGGCATCAGCTTCGGCGCGATGTCGATCAGATGCCACTTGATGAGCTTGGGATCCAGCCGCGGGTAGTGCTTGACGGCGTTGGTGGTGAGCAACTGCAGGCACGCGGCCGTCTCCGTACCGGCGTACCCGCCGCCCACGACCACGAACTGCAGCCGGGACGCCCGCTCCTCCTCGTCGTGACTCGCGTCCGCCAGATCCAGCTGGGAGATGACGTGGTCCCTGATGTACGCCGCCTCGGCGAGGGTCTTCATGCCCCTGGCGTTGTCGACCAGCCCCGGGATGTCGAACGTCCGGGTGATGCTGCCGGCGGCCAGCACGATGTAGTCGTACGGCTCGTTCACGATCTCGTCCGTGATCTTGCGGACCACACAGACCTTCGCCTTGGTGTCCACACCGATGGCCCCGCCGGGCACGATCCGGGTGCGATGGCGCCTGCTGCGGCGCAACGAGACCGCGACCGACTGCGGGGTGAGCACCCCGGAGGCGACCTGGGGGAGCAGCGGGAGATACAGCTGGTACGAGAACGGGGTGACGAGCGCGATGTCCGCCTCTCCGGGGGCGAGGCTGCGCTCCAGCCGGCGCACGCACTCGACCCCGGCAAAGCCGGCGCCGACAACGAGGATCCTGGGTCGTGCCACGGTGTGCGTCCCTTCTCGGGCTTACGCGGTCATCGCTCGCCTGCCCCGTATCCGGAGCCAGTCACTCCCTCATCCTCACCGGAGGGGGCCGACTCCGCCTCTTGTGAGGCGGCCGGCCCCCTCCGGTGAGCAGACCGAACGAGGTCCGCCCCTGGTCAGCCGTGCCAGGAACGCCACAGAGCCGCGTAGGCCCCGCCGGCGGCCACCAGCTCGTCGTGGCTGCCGAGTTCGCTGATCCGTCCGTCCTCGACCACCGCGATGACGTCCGCGTCGTGTGCGGTGTGCAGCCGGTGGGCGATCGCCACGACCGTCCGGCCGTCCAGCACCCGTGCCAGTGAACGCTCCAGATGGCGGGCCGCCCGCGGATCGAGCAGAGACGTCGCCTCGTCCAGCACCAGCGTGTGCGGGTCCGCCAGCACCAGGCGTGCCAGGGCGATCTGCTGCGCCTGCGCGGGGGTGAGGGCCAGCCCTCCGGAGCCGACCTCGGTGTCCAGACCGTCGTCCAGCGCCCTCGCCCAGCCGTCCGCGTCCACCGCCGCGAGCGAGGCCCACAGCTCCGCGTCCCCGGCGTCCGTACGGGCCAGCGCGAGATTGTCCCGGAGCGAACCCACGAACACGTGGTGCTCCTGGTTGACCAGAGCCACGTGGGTGCGGACCTGCTCCGCCGTCATCCGGGAGAGTTCGGCGCCGCCCAGCGAGACGGATCCCTCCCGGGGCGCGTAGATCCCGGCCAGCAGCCGGCCGAGCGTCGACTTCCCCGCGCCGGACGGCCCGACCAGCGCCAGCCGGGTGCCGGGGGAGAGGCTGAGGGAGACGTCGTGCAGCACGTCGGCCCCCTCGCGGTACCCGAACCGCACCTTCTCGGCGCGCATCCGCCGCCCTTCGGGGCCGACCCGTTCGTCCCCGGCGTCGGGCTCGATCTCCCGCACTCCCACGAGCCTCGCCAGGGACACCTGGGCGACCTGCAACTCGTCGTACCAGCGCAGGATCAGACCGATGGGGTCCACCATCATCTGCGCCAGCAGAGCCCCCGTCGTCAGCTGCCCGACACTGATCCAGCCCTCGATCACGAACCAGCCGCCCAGCAGCAGCACCGCGCCGAGGATCGTCACATACGTGGTGTTGATGACGGGGAAGAGCACCGAGCGCAGGAAGAGGGTGTACCTCTCCCAGGCCGTCCACTCCTTGACCCGCCGGTCCGACAGGGCGACCCTGCGGGCACCGAGCCGGTGCGACTCCACGGTCCGTCCGGCGTCCACCGTCTCGGCGAGTGCCGCCGCCACCGCCGCGTACCCGGCCGCCTCCGAGCGGTACGCCGAAGGAGCCCGCCGGAAATACCAGCGGCAGCCGGTGACCAGCACCGGAACAGCGATCAGCGCGGCGAGCGCGAGCGGCGGGGCGGTGAAGGTCAGAGCCCCGAGCAGCAGTCCCACCCAGACGACGCCGATCGCCAGCTGGGGAACCGCCTCCCTCATCGCGTTGGCGAGCCGGTCGATGTCCGTCGTGATCCTGGACAGCAGGTCACCGGTGCCGGCACGTTCGAGGACGCCCGGGGGCAGCCCGACCGACCGCACGAGGAAGTCCTCGCGCAGGTCGGCCAGCATCTCCTCGCCGAGCACTGCCCCGCGCAGACGCATGGTCCGCGTGAACACGGCCTGCACGACCAGCGCCAGGGCGAACACCGCGGCGGTGCGTTCCAGATGGAGGTCCGTCACGCCGTTGGAGAGGTCCTCCACGAGCCCGCCGAGCAGGTAGGGCCCGGTGATCGACGCGATGACCGCGACCGCGTTGGTGGCGACCAGTACGGCGAAGGGCTTGCGATGCCGCCTCAACAGGGCTTTCACGTACGCCCTTACGGTCGTCGGCGTACCGACCGGCAGGGTCGTCGCCGACTCGGGTGCGGCCGGGTCGTACTCCGGTGGTGCCAGGCCGATCATGCTCGCTCCTCGATTTCCTCGGCCGCACGGCGGGACCGCAGGCCCTCGACCGCGCCGACCCCGTCCGGTGGTACTGGATCTGTGCTGTCGTGCTCCGTCTCACGCGTCACGACGGCCACGTACAGCGGTTCCTTCCGCAGCAGTTCGCGGTGCGTGCCCGCCGCGACGACCGTGCCCCCGTGCAGCAGCACCACACGGTCGGCGAGGTCCAGCAGCAACGGCGACGAGGCGAACGCCACGGTCGTACGCCCCCTGCGGAGCCTCTCGATCCCGGCCGCGACCCGGGCCTCCGTGTGCGAGTCGACGGCCGAGGTCGGTTCGTCGAGCACCAGTGCCTCCGGGTCGGTGACCAGCGACCTGGCCAGGGCGAGCCGCTGTCGTTGACCGCCGGACAGTGAACGGCCGCGCTCGGTGATCCGGGTGTTCATCGGGTCGCCGTCCGGGTCGGCCGAAGCCCGCGCCAGTGCGTCCAGTACATCGCCGCACTGCGCGGCGTCGAGCGCCTCATGGGCCGTCACATTTTTCGAGGACGGCACGTCCAGCAGATCCCGCAGGGTCCCGGAGAGCAGCACCGGGTCCTTGTCCTGCACGAGCACCGCGGTCCGTGCCGTCGAGAGCGGCAATTCGTCCAGCGGTACCCCGCCGAGCAGTACGGAGGGGAGGGGGCCGTTCTCCTCTCCGTGCCCGGCGTGGCCGCCGAGGCGCTCCGCCAGCCGCCCCGCCTCGTCGGGATCGCCACAGACGACCGCGGTGAAGAGGCCCCGTGGTGCCATCAGCCCGGTGACCGGGTCGTACAGATCACCGCCGGGTACCTCCGCCGGCGCCGCCGGTGCCGCGTTGCTGCGGCGCAGGGACAGCACACGGACGGCGCGCTGCGCGGACGGCCGTGAGAAGGAGTACGCCATCGCGATCTCCTCGACGTTGCGGAGCGGGAAGAGCATCAGGGTCGCCGCGCTGTACACGGTGACCAGCTGGCCGACGTCGATCCGGCCGTCCCGGGCCAGTGTCGCGCCGTACCAGACCAGCGAGATGAGCAGGACGCCCGGCAGGAACACCTGGATCGCCGAGATGAGCGCCCACATCCGCGCACTGCGCACCGCTGCCTGACGGACTTCCTGGGAGGCCCGCCGGTAACGGCCCAGGAAGAGTTCCTCGCCGCCGATACCACGCAGCACCCGCAGTCCGGCCACCGTGTCGGAGGCCAGCTCCGTGGCCCGGCCCGCCTTCTCGCGCTGCAGGTCCGCACGGCGGGTGGCGCGGGGGAGCAGCGGCAGGACTGCCAGCGCCAGGACGGGGGTCGCGACCGCCACGAGTACGCCGAGCGCGGGCAGATAGAGCACCAGCCCGACGCAGATCAGGACGAGCGCCGTCGCAGCCGCCAGGAACCGTGACAGCGCCTCGACGAACCAGCCGATCTTCTCCACATCGCCCGTGGAGACGGCGACCACCTCACCGGCGGCGACCCTCCGCGTGAGGGCCGAACCCAACTCGGCGGTCCTGCGGGCCAGCAGCTGCTGGACCCGGGACGCCGCGGTGATCCAGTTGGTCACCGCGGTGCGGTGCAGCATGGTGTCGCCCACCGCGATGAGAGCGCCCAGGACGACGAGGAGGGCACCCGCCCTCGCCAGGTCCTCACCGGAGCGGTCGATCACGGCCTGCACGGCCAGGCCGACCGCCAGCGGGAGGCCGGCCAGCGCGCACTGGTGGAGCAGCCCCCAGGAGAGGGACTTGAGCTGACCGGAAAGCTGACGCCGCCCGAGCCAGAGGAGGAAACGGGGGCCCGACCGTACGTCGGGATCGCCGGGATCCGAATACGGAAGATCGCGAATCTGCATGACGTCCCAAGGGTCGGAAGCGGAGTTTTGTGACAAACCCCGTGGAACAGTGGGGGGACCAAACCGTCCAAGGTTCGCTTCCTGGTCCCGTGCCGGGCAACCGATTATTCGGTCCCGCGCGTGGGCGGCGGGGACGTCCGAGACGCCGGCCGTGCTTCCTCGCCGTCCGGCCCCGCATCGCGGGGCGAGGCGGGGCCCCAAGGGAGAGACCGAGGCGGGAGCCGCCACTCGTGCGTGCCTTGGGTGGGTGACGCGGCGCCCGCGCAGGTTCAGACGGTGGGCCGGGTCGCTCGTTCGAGCTCGATGAGCGCCGAGTGGTAGCGGTGGCCGGTGGCTCGGTCCATCCCGATCTCGCACATACGGTTCGCCGAGAGATAGGCGTCGTACTCCCGGGTGTTGACCTCCGCCGCCTCCTTGGCCGTCGCCGCGTCGGTGAGCTCCTTGTGCAGCATGCCGCGGTCACCCGCGAACCCGCAGCAGCCCGCGTCGTCGGGCACCACCACGGTCTCGGCGCAGGCCTCGGCCAGCGCGCGCAGATGCGCAACATCGCCCAGATGCTCCATCGAACACGTGGGATGCAGCACGGCTGAGCCCTGCTTGCGGAACACCGTCAGGTGGGGGAGAAGTTCGTCCGCCGCCCAGACCAGCGAGTCGACCACGGTCAGCTCCTCGTGCAGCGCCCGGTTCTCGTCGGTGAGGTAGGGGACGACCTCGTGGGCCAGTCCCAGTGTGCAGGACGACGCGTCGACGACCAGCGGAAGGGCGCCGCCGGCCGTCCAGCCCCAGGCGGCCTCGACGACACGGTTCGCCATCACCGCGTTCGCGCTGTCGTACCCCTTGGAGTGCCAGATCGTCGCGCAGCAGGTTCCGGCGACGTCCTCGGGGATCCATACGGGCTTCGACGCCCGCGCGGACAGGGAGACCACCGACTCGGCGAGCGAAAGCGACCCCGCTCCGTCCGGACCGGCGAAGATACGGTTCACGCAGGCCGGGAAGTAGACGGCGCTCGCCCCGGCCCTGGAGGTGGCCGGCAGGGCGCGTGAGGCGGGGCCAGGAGTCCCCGGCAGCCATTCGGGGACGAGATCCGGGTTGACGGCCTTGCGGACGAGGCGGGTCACGACCTCGAGCGGCCGGTCGCCGGCATGGCGTGTGAGGAAGGCGGCCGCACCCAGGGCGAGCCGTGCGCCGGTCTCCACGACTTTGAAGTGCCTCGCCGTCAGAGCCGCGACACGCTCCTCACGGGGGGTGTGCCGGTGATGCCGGAAGTCCTTCATGAGGGCGCCGGTGTCGATCCCGACAGGACACGCGAGCTTGCAGGTGGAGTCTCCCGCGCAGGTGTCCACCGCGTCGTAGCCGTAGGCGTCCAGCAGTTCGGTCTCCACCGGGGAGCCGTCCGGCTGACGCATCATCTCCCTGCGCAGCACGATGCGTTGCCGCGGCGTCGTCGTGAGGTCCTCACTCGGACACGTCGGCTCGCAGAAGCCGCACTCGATGCAGGGGTCGGCCACCGGCTCGACCCTGGGAATGGTCTTGAGCCCGCGCAGATGAGCCCGTGGATCCCGGTCGAGGACGATACGGGGTGCCAGCACGCCGTCGGGGTCGATCGCCTGCTTGGTACGCCACATCAGCTCGGTGGCCGTCGGCCCCCACTCCCGCTCCAGGAAGGGCGCGATGTTGCGTCCGGTGGCGTGTTCGGCCTTCAGCGATCCGTCGAAACGGTCGACGACGAGTGTGCAGAACTCGTCCATGAACGCCGCGTACCGGTCGACATCGGCCGGCTTGCCCGCGTCGAAGGCGAGAAGGAAATGCAGATT
Organism: Streptomyces sp. NPDC048590; assembly: GCF_043199535.1. NCBI lineage: Bacteria > Bacillati > Actinomycetota > Actinomycetes > Kitasatosporales > Streptomycetaceae > Streptomyces > Streptomyces sp. NPDC048590. Next base: position 146,322 of record NZ_JBICWC010000002.1, read on the forward strand.
GCCGTGCGCGGCGTGCCCCGCCACGGCCGCGTCGAAGCCGTGGACTGCCTGGAGGGCGAGCAGCGCCTCGCAGGCTTCCGACAGACGGGAGGGCGGGACGGCGAAGTCCTCCGTGATCAGTGTCGTGCCCGACGGACGGGAGCCGCCGACCGCGGTGACGAACGCCTTGCGTGCCTTCCAGTACCCGGAGACGGTGCCGGCGTCCCGGGTGAACTCGTTGGTCACGGAGAGGACCGGGACCACGAGGTCGAGATCCGCGACCACGGACGAGGCGGCCCGCTCGCATGCGGTCAGCGTCTCCTCGTCCGGCGCCCGGAACTCCACCAGGAGGGCCGTCGTCCCCTGGGGGAGGCCCGCCCAGTCCGCCGGGACGCCCTCCACCCGGACGGAGGCGCGCAGGGTGTTGCCGTCCATCAGCTCGACCGCTGTCGCCCCGGCCTCGTTGAACCCCGGCACGGCGGCTGCCGCCGCCGTGAGGGAGGGGAAGAACAACAGGGCGGAGGAGACGTGCCGGTCCAGGGGCAGGGTGTCGAAGACGACCTCGGAGATGAAGCCGAAGGTTCCCTCGGACCCGACCATGAGGCCGCGCAGGATCTCCACGGGCGTCGCCCCGTCGAGGAACGCGTCGAGACGGTACCCGTTGGTGTTCTTGATCTCGTACTTGGCCCGGATGCGAGCGGTCATTCCCTCGTCGGACTCGATCTCGGCCTTGAGGGACAGCAACTCCTCGCAGAGACGCGGTTCCGCCTGACGGAGCAGCTCGTCGGCGCCGGCCTCGCCCGTGTCGACCACCGTGCCGCTCGGCAGTACGAAGGTCAGCGAGGAGACCGTGCGGTAGGAGTTCCTGCTCGTGCCCGCCGTCATCCCCGACGCGTTGTTGGCGACGACACCGCCGATGGTGCAGGCGATGGCGCTGGCGGGATCCGGCCCCAGGATCCGGCCGTGCCGGGCGAGCGTGGCGTTGGCCCGCATCACCGTCGTGCCGGGACGGATCCGTGCCCGGGCACCGTTGTCCAGCACCTCGACGCCTGTCCAGTGCCGGCGCACGTCGACGAGGATGTCCTCCCCCTGCGCCTGACCGTTGAGGCTGGTGCCCGCGGCCCGGAAGACCACATTGCGGCCGTTGCCGTGCGCGTACGAGAGGATCGCCGAGATGTCGTCGAGGTCCTCCGGGAGCAGCACGATCTGCGGCACGAAGCGGTAGGGGCTGGCGTCGGAGGCGTACCGCACGAGGTCGGAGACCTTCCACAGCACCTTCTGCGGGCCGAGCAGGGCGGTCAGCCCCGCCCGCAGATCGGCCGGGGACCCGGAAGCCTTCGAACCGGGCACCCGATCGGGGGACGCCGACCGGTCGGCGGTCGGGCGCAGGGCGTCGAATCCGGGCTTCAGCAGCGGCATGTCAGATCCCCTCGACGGCGCGGCCCGGCGGTTGGACCCACGCCACTCAGCAGCGGCGGCGCTCCGGCATCCCGTCGACCAGAGCGGTGAGCAGCCCGCCGAGCACCTCGCGCTGTTCGGCGGTCAACGGAGTCAGGATCTCCTCCGCGGCCGCCTTCCGCGCGTCGCGCATCGAACGGAGCACCGCCCTGCCCTCCTCGGTGATCTCGATCCGGACCACCCGGCGGTTGGTCGGGTCCGGTGCGCGCCGCACCCGTCCGCTCGCCTCCAGGCCGTCGACCAGTGTGGTCACCGCACGGGGGACGACGTCCAGGCGCTCGGCCAGATCGGCCATCCGGGGCGGCCCGTCGTAGTGCGCGGTCGCGCGCAGGAGACGGAACTGGGCCGGGGTGATGCCGATCGGCTCCAGCTGCCTGCTCTGGATGCGCTGCAGGCGGCGGGTGAGCCGGAGCAACTGCTCGGCGAGCATGCCGTCGGAATCTGGGGAGTCCATACGGGAACAATATCAGGACGTCGTTCATTGTGAACAGAGGTAACAGTGAGCTAAGCTCTCAAAATCGGCATCCGTGCCCGATACCCGAACCGGACCCCGGCCGACCGGCTCACACCGGCCCGCCGCCGGATCCCGGACCGGCCGGGGCGCGGCAGTCGCGCACGGCCGAACCTCTGCATACGATCCGCACGGTCCCCGCACGCTCTTGAAGGAGCCCATGAAACCCGACGAACCCATCTGGACACCCCCGGCCGCGGTCCCGGACCAGCCACCCGCGGAGCTGCGCCGCATCTTCCGGCTCTTCAAGCCCTACCGCGGCAGACTCGCCGTCGTGGGCCTGCTCGTCGGCGCGTCCTCCCTGGTGTCGGTCGCCTCGCCGTTCCTGCTCCGAGAGGTGCTGGACACCGCGATCCCCCAGGGGCGGACGGGCCTGCTCACCCTGCTCGCACTCGGCATGATCCTCACCGCCGTGATGAACAGCGTCTTCGGCGTCTTGCAGACCCTGATCTCCACGACGGTCGGACAGCGGGTCATGCACGACCTCCGCACCGCCGTCTACACCCAGCTGCAGCGCATGCCGCTCGCCTTCTTCACCCGGACCCGCACCGGCGAGGTCCAGTCCCGCATCGCCAACGACATCGGCGGGATGCAGGCCACGGTCACCTCCACGGCGACCTCCCTGGTCTCCAACCTCACCTCCGTGGTGGCCACCGTGGTCGCGATGCTGGCGCTGGACTGGCGGCTCACCGTCGTCTCCCTACTCCTGCTCCCCGTCTTCGTATGGATCAGCCGCAGGGTGGGGCGTGAGCGAAAGAAGATCACCACGCAGCGTCAGAGGCAGATGGCCGCCATGGCCGCCACGGTCACCGAGTCGCTCTCGGTCAGCGGCATTCTGCTGGGCCGGACGATGGGGCGGTCCGACTCGCTCACCAAGGCGTTCGCCGAGGAGTCGGAGCGCCTGGTCGACCTCGAGGTGCGCTCGAACATGGCCGGCCGCTGGCGGATGTCCACCATCGGCATCGTCATGGCCGCCATGCCGGCCGTCATCTACTGGGCGGCGGGTCTCACCCTGCAGTCAGGCGTCACGGCCGTCTCCATCGGCACGCTCGTCGCCTTCGTCTCCCTCCAGCAGGGCCTGTTCCGGCCGGCGGTGAGCCTGCTTTCGACAGGGGTGCAGATGCAGACGTCCCTCGCCCTGTTCGCGCGCATCTTCGAGTACCTCGACCTCGACGTCGACATCACCGAGCCGGAGAAGCCGGTGAGGCTCGAGAAGATCCGCGGTGAGATCGCCTTCGAGGACGTCACCTTCAGCTACGACGAGAACAACGGCCGGACACTCAGCGGTATCGACGTGACCGTGCCGGCCGGGAGCAGTCTCGCCGTCGTCGGCCCCACGGGCTCCGGGAAGTCCACGCTCAGTTACCTGGTGCCGCGGCTCTACGACGTCACCGGAGGCAGGGTCACCATCGACGGAGTGGACGTCCGGGACCTGGACTTCGACACACTCGCCCGGGCGGTCGGAGTCGTGTCCCAGGAGACCTACCTCTTCCACGCCTCGGTCGCCGAGAACCTGCGCTTCGCCAAGCCGGACGCCACCGAGGAGGAGATCGAGGCCGCGGCGCGTGCGGCGCAGATCCACGACCACATCGCAGGACTGCCCGACGGCTACGACACCCTCGTCGGCGAACGCGGCTACCGCTTCTCAGGAGGCGAGAAGCAGCGACTGGCCATCGCCCGGACCATCCTGCGCGACCCGCCGGTGCTGATCCTCGACGAGGCGACCAGCGCTCTCGACACCCGCACGGAACACGCCGTTCAGCAGGCCATCGACGCACTGTCGAAGGGCCGCACCACGCTCACCATCGCCCACAGGCTCTCGACCGTCCGGGACGCGGACCAGATCGTCGTACTGGATCAGGGCCGCGCCTCCGAACGTGGCACACATGAGGAACTGCTTGCCATGGACGGCGGCTACGCCGCCCTGATCCGGAGAGACAGCACCCTGGCTCCGTCCGCCACCTGAGCTACCCGCACCCCGCCCGCCCGACCGCAGATCCCGCCCCGCAGACGGCGGACCCGGGTCGGTGCGGCATGATCCCCACCCATGAGGGCACTGCTCGGGGTCGAACTCCCCGGATACCAGAGGCTGGACACCGGCGACGAGAACGTCGACGCCTGGACGGACGACAACGGCGACGTCGTGTCGCTGCACTACTTCGCCCTGCCGCCGGACCTTCCGGCGGCCTTGGACGACGGCCCCGCGTTGCGCACCACGCTCACTCACTGGACGGCGCAGGCGGGCGGCGGACTGATCGAGGCGTCGGTGAAGAAGCTGGGAGGGCTGCCGGCACTGCGACAGATCCTCAAGCTGCCTCTGCCTCAACAGCCCAGTGGGCAGGTCTTCATAGGAAGCTTCACGATCCCCCGGCGGGACTGCAGCACGGTGGTGAAGATCCAGGCTCCGGAGCGCGGCATGACGGGAATGCGCGAAGCCGTCGTGATGGCCAAGGTCGGTCCCGACGCGTACTTCCGGCCGCACCCCTACGCTCCCGACGTGCAGGGCGGTCTGCCCTTCCACGCCGCAGACCACGCCCGGTGGGACGAGGAGTTCCCGGAGCATCCGCTCACCCGGGTCCGCCGCACGCTTGAGGCGCTTGCCGAAGCGGTCACGGTGGAACCGTCCTTCGCCGCGCAGCCGCCGTTCGCCGGGCCCGTTCCCAGGGACCCCCGACTCTGAGTCAGGCGTCACACACGGCAGCGCCGCCGCTCCCGTGGGACGGGGAGCGACGGCGCTGTGGTGCAGGAACGGTCAGACGAGCCAACCCACGAAGTGGACGACGCCGGCAAGCAGGTTGGTCAGGAAGTTCATCTGTCATTCTCCTAGTGCGTGGTGCATATCTGTGGGACTTACGCGGTAGCGGTCTGCAGCCCGCTGTGTGCGTGTAGTAATCATCAACCGCCTGGCGGCAGTTGAGCAATCAATCCCGGAACGGCCACGCGTTCGAGCGAACACCCGATCCCTTGTTCGTGTGTTCTGTGTGCTGGTGTGCCCTCAGGGGCGCCGGTGGGGCGCAATTCACTGGACGCCCGAAGCACCGACGGCATGAGGGGCGGTCGGGTCGGGCACGAACACTCGCGAGGCGGCCGGGTCAGGGGTCAGGCAGGAACGCCCGCGAGCAGCCGGGTGACCGAGCGGGCCGCGGCGCGGCCGGCCCGGTTGGCGCCGATCGTGCTTGCGGAAGGCCCGTACCCCACCAGATGAACCCGCGCGTCACGCACCGCCCTGGTGTTCTCGACGCGGATACCGCCGCCCGGCTCGCGGAGTCTCAGCGGCGCCAGATGGTCGACGGCGGCTCTGAAGCCCGTCGCCCAGAGGATCACATCGGCTTCGACGGTCCGCCCGTCGTCCCAGGCCACCCCGTCCTCGGTGATCCGGTCGAACATCGGGAGGCGGTCCAGGACCCCCTGGTCGCGGGCGCGTCGCACGGTGTCGTTGAGCGGAAGCCCGGTCACGCTCACCACGCTCTGCGGGGGGAGCCCTCGGCGTACGCGCTCCTCCACCAGGGCCACCGCGGCCCGCCCCTGCTCCTCGCCGAACGGCCCCTCGCGGAAGACGGGCGGCCGCCGCGTCACCCAGAACGTCTCCGCCGCCACCCCGGCGAGCTCCATCAGATGCTGGGTGCCCGAGGCGCCACCGCCGACGACGATCACCCGGAGGTCGGCGAACTCCGCGGGCCCCGGGTAGTCCACCGTGTGCAACTGGCGCCCACGAAAGGCTTCCTGGCCCGGGTATCGGGGCCAGAAGGGCCGGTCCCAGGTGCCGGTGGCGTTGATCAGGGCGCGTGCTGCGTAGACGCCCTCGGACGTCTCGACGCGCAGTCGCCCGCCGTCGCCCTCGCGCACGGCGCCGACGTCGACCGGGCGGTGCACCCGGAGGTCGAACCGTTGCTCGTAGGAATCGAAGTAGGCGGAGATCACCTCGGAGGAGGGCCGGTCGGGGTCGGCGCCGGTCAGCTCCATGCCGGGCAGCGCATGCATGCCGTGCACCTTGCCGTACGTCAGGGACGGCCAGCGGTACTGCCACGCTCCGCCCGGCCCGGAGGCGTGATCGAGCAAGACGAAGTCCAGGTCCGGGCGGAGCCCGGAGCGCTGCAGGTGGTAGGCGGCGGAGAGGCCGGCCTGCCCGGCGCCTATGACGACCACGTCCAGCTCGCGCGTCCCGAAGTTGTTCACGCTTCCACTAACTACGGCGGAGCTCAGGATCTTCCCGTACAGGATTCGGGGAGGCCGTTCGGGCGCGCCGGGTGCTGGGCCGGCCGGGGCGATGCCCGGATGTCGGGCGCGTCCGGCGCCGGACGGGACAATGGGCCCATGGCCGACACCTTCAGCACCCATGTCCTCAGCCTGACGACCGGGCGGACCGAAACCGTGATGGACCTGACGGACGAATGCGCCGCCTTCCTCGCCCGTACCGCTCGCGGGCGGAACGGCCTGCTCAACATCTTCGTCCCCCACGCCACGGCCGGGATTGCCATCCTGGAGACCGGCGCAGGCAGCGACGACGACCTCCTCGCCGCTCTGCAGACCCTTCTCCCCGCCGACGACCGCTGGCGCCACCGCCACGGCAGCCCGGGCCACGGCCGCGACCATGTGCTCCCCGCCCTGGTGCCACCGCACGCTACCCTGCCCGTGATCGGCGGGGCGCTGGAGCTCGGGACTTGGCAGTCGGTTTGTCTGGTGGATACCAACGTCGACAATGCCAACCGTCACGTTCGGTTGAGCTTCTTCGGTGGGTGAGCCGAGCTGGCTGCACGATGGTCGGGAAGTCCGGCCGAACCAACCGGACAATCGAGCCGCGTGCCCAACCTGCTGGCCAGCATGCACCAGCCCCGTCGGGGGCGGGATCTGAAGCCACGACCTCCGGAGCCGTACGACTCCGACGGCTTCTAGCTCACGATCGAAGTGCTGGAGCCAGGCGACGACGAGGCTTTGAGGGAGATCGAGGTCGCCGGTTGAGCGCCGGACGATCCCGAGGAAGAGCCCGGGAACCACACCAGCGTGACAGGCCACGACATGGTCGGCTGTGCACTCCGGCCGCACCGACCGCCGAGATGATCGCTCATCTGCTGAAGTCCGAGATGGCCGGCGGCGTGACCGAGATGCTCCTGTGTCGGAACAGGCCTGCGCGATGCTCGCTCCGGCTGCCGGCGTCGGGCGGAGCGAGCGACGCCGACAGCCACAAGGATCTGCCGGAACGGACCGGTCAGGATCCCGAGGCGGGTCCGGCTCCGGAGCGTTTCCGAGTGTCCGTACCGGCCTGCCGGCACAGTGCGGGGAGCACGGATGCCAGGCTGGCCGTGAGCCGGTGTGTGTAGGGCAGATGCAGCGACTCGTTCGGCCCGTGTGCGTTCGTTCCGGGTCCTTGGACTCCGCAGGCCAGGACCTGGGCGTCGGGGTAGTGCCGCTGCAGGATGCCCATGAGCGGGATCGTGCCGCCTTGGCCGATCATTGCCAGCCCGGCGCCGTCGTAGTGGTCCCGGCTGGCCCGGTCGAGAGCGTCGTGCAGCCATGGCTGCATCTCCCGCGCGTTCCATCCGTCGGCGAGGACGGTGTCCGGTGTGAACCGTACCCGCATGCCGTAGGGCGGATCCGCCTCCAGCAGGGTCTGCAACTCCCGTACGGCAGCTGCGCTGGACACGGTGGGCGGTAGCCGCAGCGAGAGCTTGACGCCCGTGCTCGGGCGCAGCACGTTCCCGGCCTCGGCGACGTGCGGCAGCCCGTCCGCGCCGGTGACCGAGAGGCTCGGCCGCCAGGCACGGTTGAGCAGCAGCTCCGCCGGGTCTTCGGTGACCGGGCCGGCCGAGCCGTGCCAGGAGAAGCGCTCTGCGATGCGCCGACCGAGGACGGCTCCCGCCTGCTCGGCCTGTGCCCGCCGCTGCGGGGGAGTCGCCACGTTGAACGACTCGGGCAGGAGGCGGCCGGTGTCGCTGTCCTCCAGGCGGTCGAGCAGCCTGCGCAGCACTCGGAAGGACGAGGGGACCACGCCGCCGGCGTCACCTGAGTGCGCCCCCTGATCGAGCACCTGAACGTCGAGGCGTCCGCCGCAGTGCCCGCGCAGCGAGGTGACCAGCCAGAGCCGGTCGTAGTCACCCGCACCCGAGTCCAGGCACATCAGCAGGTCCACGGTCCCGATGCGCGGCGCGAGGACGGTGAGCCAGTGGTCGAGGTCCGGGCTGCCGGACTCCTCCGCGGTCTCGAAGACCCCGACACAACGCGGCCGGGGCGCCGACTGGTCGTCGACGGCCATGACCGCGGCCAGTGTCGCGTACGCCGCGTAGCCGTCGTCGGCGCCCCCACGGCCGTACAGCCGTGTGCCGTCGAAGACCGGCTTCCACGGGCCGAGCCCGTCGCCCCAGCCCTGGCCGCCCGGCTGCTTGTCGAGGTGACCGTAGAAGAGGATGGTTCCCTCTCCCGTGCCGGGGATGTCGACAAACACCACGGGAGTGCGTCCGGGCTCCCGGAGGACTTCGGCGGTCAGACCCTCGACCGGCGTCGACTCGGCCCAGCGGGCGAGGTCGGCGGCCGTCTGGTCGAGCAGGCCGCGCTGTTCCCAGTCCCGGTCGTAGGCCGGGCTGAGCGCCGGGACCTCGATGAAGGCGGACAGTTCCGCGAGGAGGGAGTCGTTCCACAGGTCGCGGCAGAACGCGAAGGCCCGGCCGGGATCGAGTTGGACGTCGGACTGCTCAGGCATGGGCGAGGTCCTCGGTGCCCGGAGCGAAACGGAACCCGATGGACTGCTCCAGCGGCTCGTACAGGTCGGGCATGAACATCGTCTTGGAAAGGATCAGGCTCTCCACCGGCGCCACCATGACGGTGATCCGGTCGCCGACGGCGATCTCGCCGGACGTGACGGGACGCCCGTCCTCGGCGAAGGTCATGATCAGCTCGGGGAAGCGGGAGATCCGGGCACCGTCGTGGGTGAGGACCATGTACTCGTTGATGAAGTGCACGGTTGTCGCCTCGGCGTTGTCCAGAGCCACCAGGCCGTGGTCGCGGCCGCCCGACGGGACGAGGCGGAAGTCCTTGACCGTGCCCTCCGCGACGATCCGGCCGCCCAGGTGTTTCGCCGTCGCCTCGACGCCACCCTCGATGTGAACGCGGCCCAGCTCGATGGCCTGGCTGATGGCGCCGGGGGCGCCGTTCTCCATGGCGTAGCCGACCGTCACCGGGTTGCGGGCCACGCCGATCCAGCCGCCCGCGGCCACCGACGCCCGGCGGACAAGGTCGGAGGTGCTCTCCAGAGCACCGGTGAGGACTCCCTCGACGTAGTTGTCCGGGTGCCCGCCCGCGAAGGCCTGCAGGGACTGGTAGTTCTCGCGCAGGTGCAGGCCCATGCCACCCATGACGCTGGTCGGCTGAGCGCGGCCGTTGCACGCGAAGTCGATGATCGGCAGGCCGGTGAGGGCGGAGTGAAGCCAACCGTTGAAGGTGGTGTAGGCCCCGTTCTCGTTGCAGTGCAGTGCCGCCAGCCTCTGGTGCGGCGGAAGCTGCTCGCGGAGCAGCTCCAGGGTGCGCAGCATGTGCCGCGGCAGGACCAGGGGGTTGGGCGCGGCCGGGGCGCCGACCAGGGCGATCGTGGCGGTGAGGTCGTCCTCGGCGAATTCGTCGGCGCTCCACAGTTGTGGCGTGCCGACCTCCATGGCGACGCGGACGGCCTCGCGGCCGGTCTCGACGATGCCGCCACCGCCGCCGCCGAGGATCGCGCCGCCGATCAGGGCCGGCTCGACGTCCTCAATGGTCAGGTCACGCTTCATGTTCTGCCTCCGGAGTCGGAAAAGGGGCTGGCAAGGGAGTTGGAGAACGGGCTGTGCGATGGATTCGGAAAAGAGGAATGTGGACCGGGACGTTCAGGACCTGGTGGCGCGAAGGACGCCGTTCCCGAACGCGTAGAGCGCGTCGCCGGCGATGACGCCGCCCGCGAAGACTTCGAGGTGTTCCCTGGCGGCCCGGCCGTAGATGCGGGTCACGATCAGTCGGACGACGAGTCCGGCGACGATCATCCAGCCGGCCCAGGCGGTGACGATGAGGAGTCCTGTGGCGAACAGGACACCGAGCTGGCGGCGGGAGCCGCCGATGATCTGCAGGAGTGCACCGGGAATCGCCCACAACGCCAGGTGCCAGGCGGTCTGTGACGACATGCCCGCCTTGATCGCGGCCACATACGCGGCGTCGATGGGAGCGAGCTGCCCGTTGTCGAAGAACATGCGGTACGACGCGAGGACCACCACGATGGCGACGGCGAAGCCGATCATTCCCGCGATCAGCTGCTGCCTACGGCCCTCCAGTTCGAAGGCGGGGTCGGCCCCCTGGCCGCGCAGCAGGTGCCCCGCCTTGAAGTCGTAGCCCATGTCGGCGAAGGCCGGACCTGTGGCCGCCGTGAAGCCGGCCAGCACGACCAGGGCCTCGGGCGGGAAGCCGATCAGGATGCCGAGCAGGAGTGTGATCAGGGCGAGCGCGAACGCGGGGAACCATCCTGAGTGCATCGACGCGATACCGACGAGCAGTTCGTGGACCAGAGCCGCGATCCCGGCGTACAGCACGAATCCGATCAGCATCGGTGTGCTCATGTCGGTCACGATCCCTGTGCCCAGGGAGAGCCCGAGGGCGATGACCAGGTAACCCGCCAGGCCGGTCCCGAGCGAGCGGCCGAGGGTGTCCGCGGCGACGGGCGTTCGGCCGCCCGCGGCGTCGCCCCCGCGGGTGTCGTCGGGCGCGGCGCCGTCCTGAGGGTGCGCGACGGAGCGCGCGGCGCGGCCCTCCCTGCGCACCAGCAGGCCGACCTGTACCAGGGCGACGAGGCCGGCGCCGATCATCATGCCGTGCGGTACGTAGTCGGCCGAGAGGTTCCAGTCCGTCAGGCCGGGGACGTACCAGATGGTGAGGAGCCCGAGGCCGAACGCGACCATCGCGCCCACCCCGCCGATCATGGCGACGCCGAACGCCGACATCGGCAAGGCGAAGAGCCACGCGCCCAGGATTCCGGTGGCGAGGCCGCCGCCGAGGATCGCGGCGCGACGGCCGCCCTCGTCGCCGGCCTTGATCGCCTCGGCCGCGGCAATGCCCACCGGCCAGGGGTTGGACGCGGCGAACGCGGGCGTGTCGTACATCTGGTAGAGCAGCCATGCGTCCCACAGCAGCGCGCAGGAGACGCCGATCAGCATCGGGACCACCATGTCGTGCAGCCCGAAGACGAACGGGATGCCGATCGGCAGAAACAGGCTGTTCGCGGCCCCGAAGGTCGCTGACGAGATGCTGGTCTGCACGAGGTTCTGCACATGCGCCGAGCGATAGTGACGGAACACCGCGAGAGGAATGCGCGCCAGGGTCATCGCGACGAGCGCACCGATGAGTGATGTGCTCGGAGTGATCCCCAGAGTCGTCAGCACCTGTATCCCGACGACGGCGCCGAACACGCTCACCACCACGGACAACACCAGATTCGCCGGTGCCAGTGCGCGCGGGTGCCTCACCGGGACGGACGGCTTCCCACGTGTCACTGCTCTCTGGTCGGCCACTCGGTCCTCCCCTCAAGCCGATGACCGTTCTGGACGGCCAAGCTTCAAAGTTGCAAAAAATGCAACCCAGATCTAATTCTTGGAACATTAGTCACTTGGGAGGGTGTCGATGTCAAGGCTTGAATTACGGTGTCCGTGCCGCGTGAGAGCGCGCTGCAAGGAAACCGAGGGGACGGGGAGGGCTCGTGAGCTCGCTGGTCAAGGCGAAGGACGTGCTTCGGCTCATGTCGCGGATGCGTCGCGATCTGACCGTGATGGACATCGCCAACGGGCTCGGCCTGCCTAAGAGTTCGGTGTCCCGGACGCTCGCGCTGATGGCGGAGCACGACTTTCTGGAACGCGATCCGGTGACGCGGGCCTACCGCCCGGGCCCCGTCGTCGTGGAGGCCTCGTACCACTTCCGCGCCTCGCGGTCGGCGCCCACGCTTCTGGAGGAGGAGCTCGGAAAGCTGGTCGACGAGATCGGGTACACCGGCTACGTCGTCATGCTCGACGGCGGCGATTCGCTCGTGATCCACATGCGCACCGGGCGGACCGGCACCCTGCAGGCGTACACGCCGGTCGGGACGCGGGCGCCCGCCTACTCGACCTCGATGGGGCGCGTGCAGTTGTCGCGCCTGAGCGATGCCGAAGTACTGACGCGCGTCGGCGGCACCTTCGACCCCATCGGTCAAGCGCCGCGCAGCCAGGAGGAGTTGCTCCGTCAGCTCGACGGCATCCGCGGCGACGGCTGGGCCTTCTCCCACGACGAGTTCGTCCCCGGCGTGGCGGGGACCGCTTCGGCGGTGGCGGATCCAGGCACGGGACAGATCCTCGGGATCGGTCTGGCGTTCCCTGCCCGGGACCGGGACGATGCCCTGGTGGCCCGATGCGGCGCGGCGGTCCGCGACGCCGCTTCGCGTGTCGGTAAGCACATCGGCGATCCCTCGTGGCTCGCGTTCGAGGGCGGCTGACGTCCACGTGGTCAGCGAGACCGCCGGATCGCCTCGCAGTGAGCGTCGTCGCCGTCGGCCGTGCGCTCGCTGCCGGGGTGGTGGGATGTGAAGCTGAGAAGCCGCACAAGCACCATGCGATTGTCAGGACAGCACCCCGTTCCCGAGCCAACGCCAGAATCTGGGTCACCGGTTCGAAATGCCCTCTCATGGCCGGTCGGCTTCTTCCGGCAGCCCGCCCGGTCAGGCGCTCCGAGGTCCCAGACCAGGCGGCGGTACTTGTCGTGGTCGTAGCCGCGGCCGGGCGGCGCCGGGGCCGGCTTGCTTGCCACACACGGGAGGCACGGCTCGGAGGAGCTGGATCAGCTGGGTGACTCGTTGCGGTCGCCGCCGGTCAGGGTGGCTGCGAGGGGATGCCGGTGGCGACGGTGATCAGATGGTGTCTGCTCTCAGATCACCAGTACCAGGCGGATCCAACCACCTCGAAGCTCAATTCGTCAGGAGTTCTCAGTGCAGCCCGAATGGGGCGGCCCTGAGCGGGCGACCGTTCAGCTCGGAGCAGTCCCCTTCGTCCCACCACAAGCCACCTTCAGTGGTGAGGTAGGGGTGCAGCCCGCGGACGTCTCCGCCTTCGTGCAGTGCCAGCGCGACCGCGTGGAGAAGGCTCGCCAGATCAGGCCAGGAATCGGTGAAGTCGCCGCCGCCGCTGTGGCCTGCCCAGCCGAGACGCCCCGTGTCCGGGCCCGGACGCTGGTCGATCACCTGCGCCGCACCGTCGGCACTCTCAGCCCAGGGAACCCAGAGCGGGTGCCACCAAGGCTCGTCTTCCCACGGGCGAGGGGTCAGGCCGTCGTTCTCCGCCGCGATGGTCATGCAGGTCTGTCGATGTTCCAGGATGCCGCTCACCGCCAGCGGGGACTGCTCAGGCAGGATGGATGCCCAGGAACTCACGCCGTTGTGACATCGCAGAGACTCAGCAAGATCACCAGGCAGCGGGGCGCCGAGAATCCGCTCCGCATGCCGAATCTCGTCAGGTGTCGCCGGCGGATTGAGGAGTGCGAAATCAGAGCTCACGTGCGCCGCCAGCCAGGCGTCGATCAGACGCCAGGACTCCGACGGGGGCAAGATCATCCGTGTCACGGCGCCATCCTGCCCCACATCTGGCAAGCGGATCGAAGCCTCGCCAGTATTCCTGGCTGCGGGACCGCCGAACTGCGCAGGGCTGTCGGCGAAGGCGTTCCCCTGGTGGGCGAGCAGACATTTCTGCGGCTGCTGAACGAGATGTGGCCCGTCCCGGTCAAGATGCGGCCCGAGCTGTAGTCGCGGGACGACGCCGTGCCGCAGAGACGCCGGGGGAGGCGGCGGCCGCGCCCGCGCATGCCCGCATCGCCCGCCCAGCGCACCGGACACCGGTCGCATGCGCCTGGCGTCTGTCAGTCACCCTTGCCGATCCATCGAGGCGAGCAACTGGCTCACGCGTCCGTCCGCCGCGGCGAAGGTGAGGTGGTCGTGGTAGTCGCGGGTCTCGATGATCAGGCCGTCCCTGACGCGCAGGACCTGAATGTTGGCGGTGCGGAAGGTGCGGCCGGTGGCGGGGTACAGGCCCTCGTAGTCGAACTCGGCGATCACCACCTCGGGATCGCCGGTCTCGTGGACGTGGATGTTCTCTGCGCGCATGCGGATCGCGTCGGCGGCCCCCAGGGCGGCGAAGCGCTTACGGAGTTCCGCCCGGCCCTGGATGCGGCGTGGGGGAACCGGCGAGAAGACGATCTCCACATCGGCGTCCTCCGCGTAGAGCTCGGTGAGTTCGCTCCACCTGCCTGCCGAGATGAGGCCGATCAACCGCCCGAAGACCTCGCGGGGCGTAGCTGGTGCAGACATGGCTGACCTCCGTGATTGCGCCGCCTACAATCGGATAGGCAACTCCGTTTCCGACGATACGGATGCGTGACTCCGTTTGTCCAGGCATGGCGAGGATGACTTGACGACCGATCAGAATCCACTCACCACTGGCGCGAAGCCCCTGCGTGCCGACGCGCGGCGAAACCGGGCACGACTGCTGGAGGTCGCCGAGGCGGTCTTCACTGAGCGGGGCACTGGTGCGTCGACGGAGGAGATCGCCCGGGAGGCGAAGGTCGGTATCGCCACCGTGTTCCGGCATTTCCCCACCAAGGAAGCCCTGCTCGAAGCGGTGCTCGTCCGGCGATTGGAACGGCTGGCCGAGGAGGGGCAACGCCTGATGGCCGAGACCGGGCCGACACACGCTCTCTTCGCGTTCTTCGACCTGATACTGGATCAGTCTCCGGTCAAGAATGCCTTCGCCGCGGCGCTCGCCGATGCGGGAGTCGATGTGCGCGCCGCCACCTCCGAAGCCGGGCGTGCCCTGCGTGAGGTACTCATCGCGCTCCTCGACGGCGCTCAGCAGGCTGGTGTGGTACGACGGGACCTGGAGGTGCCGGAACTGACGGCGATCCTGGTGGGCACCTGCCGCATGCTGGAGCACCTGGACGGCCACCCTGACTCCGCGAAGCGCGCCCGAGCGGTCGTCCGCGACGGGCTGCAGGCGCGCACCGGGAGCCCGGAAGGGTCACTCGGCGGCGTTCACCACTCTGCTGAGATGCGCCACGTCGGGGGATGCGCGGACGGGTAGTGGGAGGCGAGGCCGCGGGCTCCCTCGCGTCTCGGATCGCCGGCCGGACCGAGCGAGGGGGTTCGTCCAGCTCCGGCCAGGCCTGTGCGAGAGCTGGGCCCGGCGGCTGCTGCGACGGCACGCGCCAATGTCGTTGGTTCGTGCACGCATATGTTCCCGCGAGCGCGGAGCCGCTAGCTTGATCGGGCTCGCTCGACAGGGTGCAGTCGAAGGTCATGGAGGGGAAGGACCGGCCGGTGCATCGGTCCGGTCCACCACCTCGACGAGGAGGGAGACCCGAGCACATGGATATCGAGCCGAACGCCGACCTCGAGAAGTTCCGACAGGAGGTGGCGGAGTTCCTGGACACCGCGCCGACCGCTGAGATCCGTGAGGCGGGCCGCAAGACCACGAGCGTCTTCGGCCCGTTCGACCAGGTCATGGCCTGGCACAGAATCCTGCACAGCCGCGGCTGGGCCGCCCCGGACTGGCCGGTCGAGCACGGAGGACCCGGATGGTCGGTCGAGCAACGCTACGTCTTCGCCGAGGAGTACCAGAAGCGCGGGCTGCCGCCGCTGCTGCCCAACGGTCTGCGGATGATCGGCCCCCTGCTCATGGAGGCGGGTACCCCGGAGCAGCAGGCCCGCTACCTCCCCGGGATCCTGGCGGGCGAGGACTACTGGACCCAGGGCTACTCCGAACCGGGCGCGGGCTCCGACCTCGCCTCGCTGAGCCTGTCGGCGGTCCCCGACGGCGACGACTACATCCTCAACGGAAGTAAGGCATGGACGACTTACGCCCACAAGGCCAACCGGATGTTCCTGCTCGTCCGCACCGCTCGCGGACAGAGGAAGCAGCAGGGCATCACCTTCCTGCTGCTCGACCGCATGGACTACCCCGGCCTGGAAGTGCGCCCGATCACCGGCATCGACGGTGCCCCGGAGCAGTGCGAGGTCTTCTTCAGTGACGTCCGCGTTCCGAGGTCAGGGCGGGTCGGCGAGGAGAACGAAGGCTGGGCGGTCGCCAAGCAGTTGCTGAAGCATGAGCGCGGCGGCTCGGCGCAGAGCCCGATGCTGCGCCGCAGGCTCGACGTGATCCGCTCCGCTGCCGCCGCCGCCCCCTCCGGATTCGGCGGCACCCTCGCCCAGGACCCCGTGTTCCAGCGTGACCTCGGCGAGCTGGAGGCCGAAGTCGCCTCCTACGAGCACTTCGAGAAGCTGGCCATCAGCGGGCACGAGACCGCGCGGGACATGGCGTACCCCTCGCTCAACAAGGTGATCAGCTCCGAACTGACCCAGCGCATCTCGGTGTTGATGAACCAGGTGGCAGGTCTTGACGCACTGGGGGACCAGCGTGAGGCACTCCGCGTCGGATCGGACGTCGCCCCGCTCGGCGACGACCTGGCGCTGATCGCGATGCCCTACTACCTCAACAGCCGCGCGGTATCCATCTACGCGGGAACCAATGAGGTCCAGCGCGATCTGATCGCCCGCACTCTGCGCCCCTGACGGATCGATCGGAGAACCGAATGGACTTCAACTTCACAGCCGAACAGCACCTGTTGCGCGACAGCGTTTCCCAGTACCTCCAGCGCAACTACGCCTTCGAGGACCGGCGGAAGATCGTCACGTCCTCGCTCGGCTGGTCGCGGGACGTATGGCAGGAGCTGGGCGAGCTCGGTCTCCACGCGCTGGCGTTCCCCGAGCGGCGCGGCGGCCTCGGTGGCTCGGTCGTCGACATGGTCGCGGTCGGCGAGCTGTTCGGCGCTCACCTGCTCGTGGAGCCCTACGCAGCGTCGGTGGTGCTCGCCGGTGGCGTGCTGGCCGCCCTGCCGGAACACCCGGAGGCGGGCCGTCGGCTGGAGCGGATCGCATCGGGCGAAGCCATCGGAGCACTCGCCCACGAAGAGGGGCAGGGCACCGCCGACCCGGCACTGATCGGCACCCGGGCCCGGCGGACGCCTCAGGGCTACCTGCTGACCGGCGAGAAGAAGCTCGTGCTGCACGGAGACGGAGCCGACACCCTGGTCGTGTCCGCGCGCCTGGCCGGTGAGCCGGGCGACCGGGACGGTCTCGCTCTGTTCGTCGTCGACACGGCGGGGACCGGCATCACCGCCACCCCGTTCGTCACCCTCGACGGACGCCGCGCCGCCCATCTGCGGTTCGACGCGCTCGAGGTCGGCCCGGACGCCCTCCTCGCGGAGGACGCTCACGACGTGATCCGCGACGCCGTCGACGGCGCGATCGTGGCACTGGCGGCCGAGTCCGTGGGCGCCATGGGTGAACTCCTGCGCACGACCGCCGCATACGCCTTCACACGCGAACAGTTCGGCGTCCCCATCGGTACCTTCCAGGCGGTGGCGCACCGACTCGCCGACATGAAGATCGCCTACGTCAAGGCGCGGGCGACCCTGCTGCACACCGCGGCCCTCGCCGAGGCGGGCCGGGCCGGGACGCGGGACATCGCCGTGCTGAAGGCGCAGACCGGGCGGCTCGGCCGGCTGATCGGCGAAGCGGCGATTCAGACACACGGCGGCGTCGGAATGACCGACGAACTACCGGTCGGGCACCTGTACAAGCGCATCCTCACGATCGACGCGATGTTCGGGCCCGCCGATCACCATCTGCGAAGGATCGGCATCGCTGCCACGGAGCCACAGCCCGCCACCTGACGCCTCATGAGCGCGGAACGGTCCGATCCCGGGAGCTCGGACCCGTCACGCAGCGATGTGCCCGGACCGGCGGTACGCCGGTCCGGGCACATCGCGTGGGGCCGCCGCTCGGTGTGTACGCGTCCCTCCGCCTCCCGGAGCCCGTCCGGAAGGCTCACTGCTCACTGAATGAGCGTTCAGTGCAGGACGTGCAGGGACCCCCGAAGCGAGGGCGATGTGCGGCACACCATGGACAGGGCATCATGTGCGGGCATATTTTAACGATCGTTCAGCCAGTTGAAGGCGGGCCATGTCGCGTCGCCGGGGCCGTAAGGGCCAAGGCCTCGCACGGCCGACGCAGGACACGTGAGGAGAGGGAAGGCGTGCAGAGCGAAACCGACTCCTCCGCAGCGACCACCGGCGGCGTCCACGGGCGCCGCCCGACATCCGCCCGGCGTCCGGCGGCCGTTCGCATCCGCGGGGCCACCATCGCTCCAGGCTCCCTCGGCAAGCCGCTCTCCGGCTGACCGGCCCCGGAACCGTCCCACCTTCCCGACGGAACCCTCCCTCCCGGCAGGGCGTGTCGGACCTCATCAGGACATCGGAACAGGAGTCACACCATGCGAGATGCAGTCATCGTCGACGCCGTGCGCACCCCGGTCGGCAAGGGCAAGCCCGGCGGCGCACTGTCCGGGATCCACCCGGTGGACCTGTCCGCCCACGTCCTGGGCGCGCTCGCCGAGCGCAACGGCCTGGACCCGGTGACCGTCGACGACGTCGTCTGGGGCTGTGTGTCCCAGGTCGGCGAGCAGGCGGGCTGTGTGGGTCGGTACGCGGTGCTCGCGGCGGGCTGGCCCGAGAGCGTGCCCGGCGTCACGGTGGACCGCCAGTGCGGATCGTCCCAGCAGGCCGTGCATCAGGCCGCCGCCGGCGTCATCGCCGGACAGTACGACATCGCGATCGCCGGTGGCGTCGAGGTCATGTCGCGGGTCCCGATGGGCTCGACACGCGGGGAGAACTTCGGCAAGCCGTTCGGCCCGCTGGTCGGGGAGCGCTACGACCACGTCGTCTTCAACCAGGGAATCGGCGCCGAGATGATCGCCGAGGAGTTCGGGCTCACCCGCGCCGATCTCGACCAGCACGCCCTCGACTCGCACGCGCGGGCGGTCCGCGCGATCGACGAGGGCCGGTTCAAGGGGCAGATCGCCCCGGTCACGCTCGCCGACGGCACAGTCGTCGACACCGACGAGGGGGTGCGCCGCGGCGGCACGCTGGAAAAGCTCGGCCAACTGGCCACCCCGTTCAAGGAGGGCGGCGTGATCTCCGCGGGCAACGCCTCGCAGATATCCGACGGCGCCGCCGCCCTGCTCGTCACCACCTCCGAGATCGCCGCCCGCAACGGGTGGACCCCGATCGCCCGCTTCCACACCGGCACGGTCACCGGCGTCGACCCGGTCACCATGCTCAAGGGCCCGATCCCCGCCACCGCCAAGGTGCTCCAGCGGGCCGGGCTGACCCACGCCGACATCGGCGCGTACGAGATCAACGAGGCGTTCGCCTCCGTCTCGCTCGGCTGGCAGCGCCAGACCGGCGCCGACTACGACCTGCTGAACCCCAACGGCGGCGCCATGGCGCTCGGCCACCCTCTCGGCGCCTCCGGCGCCCGCCTGATGACCACCCTCGTGCACCACATGAGGGACAACGGCATCCGGTACGGACTGCAGTCGATGTGCGAGGGCGGCGGCATGGCCAACGCCACCGTGCTCGAACTGCTCTGAGAGCGAACCCGGTTCAGCTTCCGACGAAGGACGCCGAAGGGCGAAGAAGGCAGAAGGACGCACATGACGATCGAGATCACCGGAAACACCCAGTGGCAGGCGTGGCAGGCGAAGATTTTGCCACCCGTGGAGCGCGTCGGGCCCGGCCTCTGGTCGATCCCGGTGCCGATCCCGGACAACCCTCTGCGCTATGTCCTCGTCTACGCGATCGAGTGCCGGGACGGCCTCACCCTGATCGATGCCGGCTGGGACGACGACCTGTCCTGGCGAGCCCTGACCGAGGGCATCGCCTCCCTCGGCGGGTCCGTCCAGGACGTGCGCGCGGTCCTGGTCACCCACCACCACGCCGACCATCTGGGCCTCGCGGGCCGGATCAGGGAGGTGTCCGGCGCGTGGATCGCGATGCACTCCCTGGACGCGGCGGTCGTGCGTGATCTGCCGCCGTCGGATGAACTGGGCCGGGTGCTCGGCGACCACCTCGAAATGCACGGGCTGCCCGCGAGCGAGGCCCGCACCGTTGTGGAGGCCATGGGGATCCACCGCGGACCCCGCCCCGCCGTCCCGGACGTGCTGCTGGAGGACGGCGAGACGGTGCGGCTTCCCGACCGGAAGCTGGAGGTGATCTGGACGCCGGGCCACAGCCCCGGCCACTCGTGCTTCTACGAGCCCGACCGCAGGCTGCTGTTCTCCGGAGACCACGTGCTGCCCCGGATCACGCCCGCCATCGCCGTTCACTCGCGTACCGAAGGCGATCCGCTCGCCGACTTCCTGCGGTCGCTCGACCGCCTCGCGGGACTCGACGTCGACGAGGTCATGCCGGCCCACGAGTACCGCTTCCGCAAGCTCGACGGGCGCCTCGCGGCGATCGCGGGGCACCATGCGGAGCGGCTCGCCGAGCTGTACACGGCCGTGCGGGCCAACCCGGCGGCGACCGCCTGGCAGCTCGCCGCCGAACTGGAGTGGTCACGGCCGTGGGCGGCCTTCGACCCGGCGAGCAAGAGCTTCGCGCTCGCCGAGACGGTGGCCCACCTCGTTCTGCTCGCCAACCGCGGAGAAGTACGACGCACGGGCCGGCGGCCGGTCCGCTGGAGCGCGGTGTAGGACCCGACCGCGAAGGCCGGTGGGCACGAGCTCGTGCCCACCGGCCTTCGCAGCCGGGTCCTGGGCTCACTGGCGCAGCTTGCGCTTCATGAGCTTGCCCGTGGGTGTCCTGGGCAGCTCGGCCACGAAGTCCACGCTGCGCGGGGCCTTGTAGTGCGCGATCCGCTCCCGCACGTACGCGAGGAGTTCCGCCTCCAGGGCGGGGCCCGTCCCGATGCCTGGCGCGGCCTGGACGACGGCCTTGACCTCCTCGCCCATCTCCGGGTGCGGGACGCCGATGACGGCCACGTCCAGGACGGCCGGGTGGAGGGCGAGGGCGTCCTCGGCCTCCTGCGGATAGATGTTCACACCACCGGAGATGATCATGAAGGAGCGGCGGTCGGTCAGATACAGCCAGCCGTCCTCGTCCACCCTGCCGATGTCACCGATGGTCGACCAGTTCGGGTGCTCGGGATGCTGCGCCTCCCGGGTCTTCTCCGCGTCGCCGAGATATTCGAAGGGCATCTCGTCCCGCTCGAAGTAGACCGTGCCCGCCTGGCCGGTGGGCACCTCGCGCCCTTCGTCGTCGCAGATCCGCAGGCTGCCGAGGACGGCTCTGCCCACCGTGCCCGGTCGCTCCAGCCACTGCGTGGAATCGGCGAACGTCATGCCGTTGCCCTCGGTGGCCGCGTAGTACTCGCAGACGATCGGGCCCCACCAGTCGATCATCGCGCGCTTGACGTCCTGTGGGCAGGGGGCGGCCGCGTGCACGGCGGCCTTCATGCTGGACAGGTCGTGGCGCTCGCGGATCTCCCGCGGCAGCTTCAGCATCCGTACGAACATGGTGGGCACCCACTGGCTGAACGTCGCCCGGTGCTCCTCGACGGCCCGCAGCGCCTTCTCGGCGTCGAAGCGCTCCATGACGACCACCGTGCCGCCGAGCGCGTGCACGGAGGCTCCGTAGCGCAGCGGGGCGGCGTGGTACAGCGGCGCGGGGGAGAGGTACACGGTCTTCTCGTCCACGCCGTACAGAGCCTGCACCAGCAGGGTCAGCTGGTCCATTTCGTCGCCCAGCCGGTATTCGGGAAGGCTCGGCCTGATGCCCTTGGGGCGACCCGTGGTGCCGGAGGAGTACAGCATGTCCGCACCGCGCGGCTGCTCCGGCAGCGGTTCGGCGGAAGCGCCCTCGACCGCCGCCTCGTAGTCCTCGTAGCCCTCCACCTTGCCGCCGTAGGCGAGTCGGACCTCCGGCCCGGACAGCTCGCCGCGCAGCTGTCGGGCCAGGTCCGCGACGCCGGCCGAGACCACCAGGGCGCGGGCGTCGGAGTCCTCGACGATGTAGGCGGCCTCGGCGGCGGTGAGGTGGTGGTTGACGGCGGTCAGGTAGAGGCCGGAGCGCATCGCCGCCCAGTACACCTCGTAGTTGTGCACGGTGTTGTCGCTGAGCAGGGCGACCGTGTCGCCCTTCCGCAGTCCCGCCTCGTGCAGGAAGCGAGCCAGGCGTACGGAGCGGCTCTCCAGCTCCGCGTAGGTCAGTCGATCCCCGGAGACCGCCATGATCACGGCAGGGCGGTCGGGGGCGGTTCGTGCGTACACACCGGGGTACACGCATGCCTCCTGGGCTTGTGCGGAACAGGGGCAGGGAATTGAACGAACGATCAGGTGAACCGTAGGCGGGGCTGCGAAACAGTGTCAACGGGCGTGCGGTACGGGGCTGTCACGGCACCACGCACCTCGGCCCGGCCCGGTCGAACCCGTGGTGGT
Organism: Streptomyces sp. NPDC048590; assembly: GCF_043199535.1. Lineage (NCBI taxonomy): Bacteria > Bacillati > Actinomycetota > Actinomycetes > Kitasatosporales > Streptomycetaceae > Streptomyces > Streptomyces sp. NPDC048590. The sequence continues at coordinate 168,621 of NZ_JBICWC010000002.1, forward strand.
GCGCCATGGCGACACCGATCGCGACGGTCTGGACGGATCGGTCCGTGCGCGACCCCTGTCGGTGGAGCCCTGCGGCTGTTAGCTTAACGATCGTTTGGTATGCGCCTCTCCGTGCTCAAGCCGGGAGCCGGCGCGCCGCTCCGCCCGGAACGCACGGAGAGGGATAAGCCTGTGCAGTCGCCCGACAACGCTGCCATGTCCGCAGCCCGCCGAATGTCCTTCGGCGCACAACTGGCTCGCAACGCACGCAAGTTCCCCGAGCGCACCGCCTTTGTGCACGGGACCCGCTCGCTCACCTACGCCGAACTCGACGTACGTGTCAGCCGACTGGCCAACGCGCTCGCCGAGCGAGGCATCGGCGCGGGCGACCGGATCGCGATCGTCATGTACAACCGCATCGAACTTGCCGAGTGCTTCCTGGCCGCCGCCCGGCTCGGCGCGATCGGAGTGCCGGTCAACTTCCGGCTGGTCGCGGACGAGGTGGCCTACATCCTGGCCGACTGCGGCGCCCGCGCCCTCGTCTGCGACGCGAAGACGGCCCCCACCTGCGTCGCGGCCGCCGCCGAGCTGGACGGTCCCGCCACCGTCCTGGTCACCGACGACCCGGCCGCCTATGGTCCGGACGCCGAGGCGTACGAGACCGCCCTCGCAGGAGCCTCACCCGAAGACCCCGGTATCGACGTCCCGGAGACCTACCCGGCGTACATCATGTACACCTCGGGCACGACAGGCCGTCCCAAGGGCGCGGTCCTGACCCATCTCAACCTGGTCATGGGCACCCTCCTCAACATCGCCGTGGTCGGCGGAATCCCGAGCGAGCCCGACAGCTCGCTGCTCGGCGTGCCGATGTTCCACATCGCGGGCCTGAACCTGTCCCTGCGCGGGCTGGTCGACGGCGGCCGCGTGGTGATCGACTCCTCGCCGGTGTTCGACGCGGCGGCGTTCGTGGACCAACTCGAGCGGGAGCGGATCACCAGCTGCTTCCTGGTGCCGAGCCAGTGGCAGGCGATCTGCGCGCTCCCCGGCCTCAAGGACCGCGATCTCGTCCTGCGTGCCCCGAGCTGGGGCGCGTCCGTCGCGCCGCCCTCGGTGCTGGAGGCCTTGCAGGACAAATTCCCCGACGCCCCCGCGTACACGGCGTTCGGGCAGACCGAGATGAGCCCGGTCACCACCCTTCTGCGGGCCGAGGACGCCGTGCGGAAGTTCGGCTCGGTCGGCACCCCGCTGCCGGGGATCGAGGTGCGCATCGTCGACGAGGAGATGCGGGACGTGCCCCGCGGCGAGGTCGGCGAGATCGTCTACCGGGGCCCGACGGCGATGCTCGGCTACTGGAACAAGCCCGAGGCGACCGAAGAGGCCTTCAAGGGCGGCTGGTTCCACTCGGGCGATCTGTGCCGGATGGACGACGACGGGTTCATCTACGTGGTCGACCGCAAGAAGGACATGATCATTTCGGGTGGCGAGAACATCTACTGCGCCGAGGTCGAGGCCGTGCTCGACACCCATCCCGACATCGCCCAAGCGGTGGTCATCGGAGTCGACCACCCGAAGTGGGTGCAGACTCCGCGCGCGATCATCGTGCCTGCCGACGGGGCGAAGCTCACGGAGCAGGACGTCGTCGAACACTGCCGAGGCAGGCTGGCTTCGTACAAGAAGCCCACGTCCGTCGTGTTCGTCGAAGCCCTGCCGCGCAACGCGAGCGGCAAGGTGCAGAAGTTCAGGCTGCGCGAGCAGTACGGCGCCTGATCAGGCCCGGCGCCCTTCGGGACGGCCGGCCGCGCGCCGTCAGCCACCGGCACGCGGCCGGTGCCGGATCAGGACCTCCTGGGTGACGGAGGCGACCAGCCGGCCGTCGTGGGTGAAGATGTCCGAGTGCGCGAGGCCGCGCCCGTCGCCGGCCGTCGGGCTCGACTGCGCGAAGAGCAGCCAGTCGTCGGCACGGAACGGCCGGTGGAACCACATCGCGTGGTCGAGGGACGCGACGGCGACACGCGAAGGACCGCCGCGCAGGTGGCGGGGCGGTCGCACATGCAGCGCCGCCGTCGACGCGAGGTTCAGGTCCGACAGGTACGCCAACGCGCAGACGTGCAGCAGTGGATCGTCCTCCGGCAGCCGCTGTGCGGTGCGCAGCCAGACGTACTGCCGCGTGGTTCCGGGGTCCGTCACCTCCCCGGACGTTTCGGGCGCGAACCGCATGTCGAAGGTGTAGCGCCCGACGGCACCCCAGTATCCCTGGGAGGCCTCCCCCGACCAGGCGTCCGACGGGTCGGGCAGCGCTTCGGGCGGCGGCACGCCGGGCATCGCACGCTGCCGTCCCGCGCTCTCCTCCGGGAGCTTGAACGACGCGGACAGGGTGAACACGGCGGTGTCGTCCTGGAGGGCGGTGACATGACGTGTCGAGAAGGACCGGCCGTCACGGAGGCGGTCCACGGCGTACGTCAGCGGCCGTGTCGGATCGCCCGGCCGCATGAAGTAACCGTGCAACGAGTGCACCCCTCGGCCCTCGGGGACGGTACGCCCTGCCGCGACGAGTGCCTGCGCCGCGACCTGGCCGCCGAAGGCACGCATCTTGGCGCCCGCGTGACACCAGCCGTGGAAGTGGTTCTCGTCGAGCTCCTTCAGCCTGAGCAGATCGACGAAACCGGCGATCGTCGTGGGGTCCCGCTCCGTGTCGGTCATGGGTGCTTCCTATCCCACGGCCCACCGGCCCGTGAAGTCGGGCTCACGCTTCTCGGCGAAGGCGAGGAACGCGGCAGGGGCGTCCACCGTGGCGAAGTTGATCGCCTGGGTGCGGGCCTCCGCGGCGAGGGCGTCGCGCAGAGTCCGGTCCGCGTTCTCGTTGAGGAGTGCCTTGTTCTGGGCCAGGGCGACCGGAGGGCCCGCGGCGAGCCGGCCGGCCAGGTCCGAGACGTACGCGTCGATGTCGTCGGGCCCCACGACCCACGTCACCAGGCCGAGGCGATGGGCCTCGGCCGCGTCGATCATCTCGGCGAGCAGTGCGAGCCGTTTGGCCTGTTGCAGACCCACCAGCTTGGGCAGCAGCCACGATCCGCCGAAGTCGAGCGACAGACCCCGCTTGGCGAAGATCTGGGAGAACCTGGAGCGCGGAGTGGCGACCACGAGGTCGCAGCCCAGGGCCAGGTTCCAGCCCGCGCCGACGGCTACTCCGTCGACCTGGGCGATGGTCGGCACGGGCAGCTCGTGCAGCAGCAGTGCCACGTCGTTGACCATGCGCATCCGGGCGTTCGGGTGGGTCCCGGGATCGCTGGGCGCGGTCAGATCGGCACCCGCGCAGAAGGCGCCGCCGGCACCGGTGAGGACCACGGCGCGCACCGCGGGGTCGGTCCTGCAGGCGGTGAACGCCTCGCCGAGCGCCTGCCACAGCTCCGCGTCGACGGCGTTCTTCTTCTCCGGGCGATTCAGGGTCAGAGTCCGCACGCCGTCCTTGAACTCGTCCAGGAGTACGGGTGCTACGGGCTCTTCGGCCATGACGTCGTCACGCTCCTCGTGATCACTTCAATGATGGTCGGTTCAGGTGGTCCGTCAGAAGATCGAGTACGCGCCGTCGACCACGATCGTGTCCCCGGTCTGGAAGCCGCCCGCTCCGCCGGCCAGATACACGGCGAGGCGCGCGAAGTCGGACGGGTCGCCCCAGCGCCGCTGGGGCATGCGACGCATCACGTTGCGTTCGAAGGTCTCGTTGTGCAAGGTGTCCGAGGCGAGCGGGGTCTCGGTCCAACCCACCAGCAACGAGTGGGTGTTGATGCCGTGGCGTGCGAACTCGACGGCACAGCCCTGGAGCAGCGAGGTCAGTCCCGCCTTGCTCGCCGCGTAGGCCTGGTTGCGAGGACTTCCCTGGATCGACGACACGCTCGACGTGCCGACGAGGACACCACCGCCCCCGCGCTCCACCATGTGCGCGGCGGCGGCGCGCAGGGTCAGGAACGAGCCTTCCAGGTTCACCCGCATCACCCGGCGGAACTCGGTCAGGCTCAGCTCCGTGAACGGGGTGATCCGCCCGCTCACCCCCGCGTTGACGAAGCAGGAGTCGACCCGGCCGAAGCGCTCCAGGGTCTCTGCGAACCCCGTGGCGACTGCTTCCTCGTCGCCCACGTCGCAGCGCACGGCCGCCACCCGGCCGCCGTGCCCGGCGAGTTCGCCGGCCGCAGTCGTGTTGCGTTCGGCGCTCGTGCCCCAGACGCAGACGTCCGCACCGGCCCTGGCGAGGCCGTGGGCCATGCCGAGGCCGATGCCGGAGTTGCCGCCGGTGACGAGGGCGACATGGCCGGACAGGTCGAACAAGCCGGAGCCGGGCGCCGCGCTCATCGCACGTCCTCCGGCCGGCCGGGCCACGAGGGAAGGACATCGGCGTAGTCGGCGAGCCGCGCGGGGAACTTCGCGGGGCGCTTCTCCAGGAAGGACGTGACGCCCTCTGCGGCGTCCGGCCCCTGCCCGAGCCGGAAGATGGCCTCGGAGTCGAGCCGGTGAGCGTCCCACGGCGAGGCCGCGCCGAGCATCGACCACATGAGCCGCCGCGAGTAGGCCACCGACACCACCGAGGTGTTCCGGGCGATCTCCTGGGCCACGGCGTACGCCGTCGACAGGAGGTCGTCGTCGGGGACGACGCGGGAGACGAGCTTTCCCGCGAGGGCCTCCGCCGAGCCGAACACCCGGCCGGTCGCCACCCACTCCATCGCCTGCGAGATGCCCACGACGCGAGGCAGGAACCAGCTGGACGCCGCCTCGGGGACCAGACCCCGGCGCGCGAAGACGAAGCCGAAGCGCGCCGACTCGGCGGCGATCCGGACGTCGGCCGGCAGGGTCATCGTCGAACCGACGCCCACCGCAGGGCCGTTGAAGGCCACGACGACCGGCTTCACGCTCGCAGCGATGCGCAGGGCCACACAGCCTCCGCCGTCGCGTGGCACGCCGTCGATGGTGCCGAAGTCCGTCCGGTCGACGACCTTCCAGGCCGCCCGGTGATCGAACGTGGCCGCGCCGCCCTCCAGGTCCGCGCCCGCGCAGAACCCGCGACCCGAACCGGTCATGACCACGGCCCGAACGCTGTCGTCGGTGTCCGTCGCGTCGAACGCGGCGATCAGTTCCGTGGCCATGGTGCGGGTGAAGGCGTTCAGCCGGTCGGGCCGGTCGAGCGTGATGGTGGCGATCTGGTCGGCGATGCGCAGTCGTATCTGAGTGAAGTCGGTCGCTGATGCGGACTCGGTCATGCGGTGCTCTCCAAGGTCCCCGTGAGAATGGGGTGGTGGCGTCGAGGGTGGTCGCTGCGGGTCGGCTCCGGCTGGTCGCTGCCGGTCGGGCGACGTCGGCAGGTCAGCCGTCGGTGAAGCGCGGCGCCCGCTTGCCGAAGCGCGCGGTGACGGCCTCGACCTGGTTGGGACTGCCGATGAGGGCTCCGATCTCCTTCTGCTCCTCGGCGAAGCCGGTCGCGAGATCGGCGCGGCCCGCGAGGTCGAGGAGGCGCTTTGCCGCGCGCACGGCATCCGGGCTCTGCCGCGCGATCCGGCCGGCGGTCTCCAGGGCGGCGGCGAGCGGATCATCGGCGCAGTACGTGGCAAGGCCGATGCGGGCCGCCTCCTCGCCGCTGACGTCACGGGCGGTGAACGTGAGTTCTTTCGCCACGTCGCGGCCCACCAGTTCCGGCAGCAGCTGCGTGCCCGTCATGTCGGGGACCAGGCCCCACGCCACCTCGAACACGCTGAGCCGGGCGTCCGGCGCGACGATCCGGATGTCGGCGCCGAGGGCGATCTGCAGTCCGCCGCCGAGTGCGTTGCCACGCAGCGCGGCGATCACCGGCACCGGCAGTTCGGCCCACACATGGGCTGCGCGCTGCCCGGCCGCCTGCGCCGGGCCGTCCGACGGCGGGAGTTCGGCGAGACCGGACAGCCGCTCGCCGTCGCCCATCGCCCGGAAGGAGGCGAAGTCGAGGCCGGCACAGAAGTCGGGACCTTCGCCGGACAGGACCACGGCACGTACGCCCACCTGCCCCTTGAGCCGTTCACCCGTGGTGACGAGTGCCTCGAACATGGCCGGGTCGAGCGCGTTGCGCTTGTCGGGCCGGTTCAGCCGTACGTCGGCGACCCCGTCGGCCACGCTGACGGTCACCCTCCGGGCCGTCTCCGTGCTGCTCATACGTGTGCTCCCTCGGTTTCTGTCGCTACGCGTTAGGGGTGGCGGTCACCGTGCCGCCTGCGCCGCGTACGCGGGGTTGGCGACCGCCAGCTTGTCCGTGACGCCGCCCCTTACGGCCACCAGGACCGCCGGGTCGCCGGGGTCCACGGCGCCGTCGCGGATCGCCTCGGCGAGCTCGCGGTCGTCGCGCCGGCCGAGCGCGGCCAGGCGGCGGGCATGGGCTTCGGTGTGCGCGGGTGCGAGGAGGGCCTCGCGGCGGGCGATGGCGACGGCGTTGGCCGCCACCTTGGACAGGAAGCGCAGCCGCGGGTCGCCCGTGGTCTCCTCGGTGAGGAAGACCTGCACGGACCGGAGCAGCGCGTCGGCGCCGGGCCGGTCGTGCGGGGGAGCGGCGGCGGTGTCGTCGCGGCTGTCGAGGACGTCGGGAAGCGTGCCTGGTTCGACGAGGCCGAGCGCGAGCAGCACGTCGTACTCCTGCTCGCAGACCTTGCGTCCCAGTACGGCGTATTCCACGTCCTGTTCGGCGCCGGACAGGAACCGGTCGGCCTGCATCCGGCAGAGCACCGCCCAGCGCAGCGTCCCGTACACCTCCCACCAGTGGAGTTCGGCCGAGCTGGGCCGGTCACCCGCGATCTCGGCGTACCCGGCGAGGAGTTCCTCGCGCGGTCCGAAGCCGCCGGCCGGCTCGGCGGACCCGAACCGCCACGCCTTGACGCACAGCCAGCCCAGATCCTCGACGGGGTCGCCCACATGGGTGAGTTCCCAGTCGAGGACGGCACGTATGCCCGACTCGTCGATCATCAGGTTGCCGTTGCGGAAGTCCCCGTGCACGACGCAGGCCCGGCGGGAGGACGGCGGCCGGTGGTCGGACAACCAGCGAAGACCGAGCTCGACGGCCGGGCGCGGGTCGTCGAACTCCCGGTACACGGACGTGATGTGGTCCAGCGGATCGGCCTCGGGCAGATCGGGGACGGCGGCCGGGGGGAGGCTGTGGATGCGGGCGAGGACCCGGCCGAGTTCGCGCGCGAGCTTCGGGCGCACCGCCGCGAACCGTTCGTCGCGCAGCAGCCGGCGCGGGATGGTCTCGCCCTCGACGCGCTCCATCAGCAGATAGGCACGGCCGAGCCCGGTGCCGTGATCCACGAGACGCGGCACCGGCACACCGGCCTTGGCAGCGGCGCTCAGCGCCGCTGCCTCCCGCGCCATCACCTCTGGGCTCGGCTTGACCAGCGGGTCGCAGCGCAGGATCAGCGGCTGAGCGGAGCCCCCGGCCGTGGTCGCGTCGAGGGACCAGGTGTCCCTGCTGGCGCCGCCCGACAGGCGCCGCATGCCCTGGATGGTCACGGGCGCGCCCCACAGCGAACCCAGCCGGTCCCGCAGCCACCCCTGGATGTCGTCGTGTGGTGTGCTCACGCGGGCAGCCCCGCCCACGGCGCCTTCGTCACGTCGGCGAGCAGCTTGCGGGCGACGACCATGCGGTGCACCTCGTCGGGTCCGTCGTAGATACGGGCGTAACGGGCGCGCCGGTACATGGCCTCCAGCGGGGTGTCGGCGGTGACGCCGAGCGCGCCGTGCACCTGGATGGCGCGGTCGACGACGTTGTGCAGGACCTGCGCGCCCCAGAACTTGACCAGGCTGATCTCCAGACGGGCCTGGCCGTCCTGGTCGTAGCGGCGTGCCGCGTCCAGCGTCATCAGCCGGGCAGCCTGGATCTCGGCGGCCGACTCGGCGATGTAGCGCCGGATCTCACCCTTCTCGGAGAGCAGCGAACCGTGTGCGTAACGCGTGTTGGCCCGCTCGACCATCAATTCGAAGGCCCGCTGCGCCTGTCCGAGCCAACGCATGCAGTGGAAGATGCGCCCTGGACCCAGGCGTCGCTGCGCGATGGTGAAGCCCTTGCCGCGTTCGCCGAGCAGATGGTCGGCGGGGACACGCACGTCGGTCAGCCGCAGTTCGCAGTGGTCGCCCTCGGTGTCGCCCATCGTCTCCAGGACGCGGGTGATCTCCAGACCCGGGGTGCCGGCCGGGACGATGATCGCGGAGACTGCGCCGTGCGGGGTCGCGGGGTTCTCCTCGGTGCGGGCGAAGACCGTGGTGAAGGCAGCCCCGCTGGCTCCGGTGGTGAACCATTTGTGCCCGTTGATCACCCACTCGTCGCCGTCGAGCACCGCTGTCGTCGCGATCCGGGTCGGGTCGGAGCCGGCCACCTCCGGCTCGGTGAGACCGACGCTCGGGCTGATCTCGGCGTTGGCCAGCGGCCTGAGCCAGCGTTCGCGCTGCGCCCGGGAGGCGTACAGGTCGAGCATGATGGAATCCTGCATGGTGAACGTGCCGACGGCCATCTGACCGTACTCGGAACGCCCGATGATCTCGTTGAGCAGGGCGAACTCGTACAACGGCAGCCCCTTGCCACCGAGTTCGACCGGGTGACCGAGTATCCACAGGTCCAGTTTCCTGGCCCGGTCCTGAAGGGCGGTGAGCGCGTCCCGCGCCTCGGGGGTGCGGCCTGCGAGCGTTCGTTCGGCGGGGATGACCTCGTCGTTGATGAAGGCGGCCATCCGGGTGCGCAGGTCGATGATCTCGTCTGACATGTGTGGTTCCGTCCGGTTGCGTCGGGAGGATCGGAAGGGTGGGGGACGGGAAGCGTCGGGGAGCGATCAGGCTTCAGAGCGCGGCGACGGGGTTCAGGGGGTCCCGGAGGCATCACGGGATGCCTCGCGCAGGTGCGCCTTCAGTGGGCGAGAGCGAGGTGGCGGCCCGCGCGGAGAGCGGTCCCGGGCGCGGCGCGGGTACCGCATGAAACAGGTGGGTCGGTCACGAAGGACACGCGGTACTCCCGTCGACGGCTGCCGAACGACCGGGTCCCGAGGCCACAGAGGCCTGTACGGAGAACCGGTACGTCGATGAACGAACGTTAAGTTGGGCCTCGTCCGAAGCACAACCCCCGGAGTGCAAGCGGCCGCCGTTCTGGTGGAAACAGTCGAGGACGCCGGAGCACGCGGTGCGCGAGACGGGCACGACGTGCCGACGTCTCCTCGGCGAAGGGGTGATGAGCCGGGGCCGGGCGTGATCGCCGGGGCGCCGGGCCGGACGGTCCCGGGGCGTCAGCCGCGGGCGGCCCGCCGTGGGGCGCGGGGACGGTACTCCACGACGGTGAGCGCGAGGGACACGTAGCGCTCGATGAGGTCGTCCACGGTGATTTCGCCCCCCGGCCGGTACCACTGGGCCACGGCATTGCACATGGCGATGACCGCACGACGACTGTCATCGGGGTAGGGCGTCAGGAAGATCCCCTCCGCCACCCCGCGCTCGATCACCGTACGGAACTGCTGGGTGCCCTGCTCCGCGTTCTTGCGGTAGCGCGCCAAGTGCTCAGGCTCCAGGCTGCGTTGCTCGGTCTCCATGATGCTGCTCTTGACGCGGTGCGAGGTGCGGTACCGGATCGTGGCCGTGACGAGGGCCTCCAACTGCTCGGCCGGGTCGTCTCCCGCCCGCTCCAGGGCTTCCCCGCAGGCGGTGAAGAAGGCTTCGTGGGCCTCGTCCAGGATGGCCACGAGCAGTTCCTGCTTGCTCTTGTAGTAGTAGTAGAGCGCCGACAGGCTGACACCGGCACGCTGGGCGATGTCCCGGATCGAGGCCGCGCCGTAACCGCGTTCGGCGATCTCCTCGCGGGCCGCCTCGACGATGGCCTGATAACCGGTGGGTCGCGTGGGCACGGTACTCCGATCACACAGGGGCGGCCGGGAAGCCACTGGGCTGGCCGAACGTTCGTACACTGCCGCCCCATGATAGCGGCGCGGCGGAGCTGCCGAAGCCGCTCCTGGACGGGCGGCGTCGATCCGGGCGGAGTGCCCGGGGCGGGCGGCCGGCGGAGGACCGGCCGGCAGCGGCGTATACGGCTACACCATGGCTCTGAGCTGCCCAAGGTCGGCCAGACGCCGGGCAGGATCGGGGGATACGGGGTTGCCCCTTGAGGGTGGTCACCCCGGCCACTCGGGCTGTTCGTGGACGAAGGGCGCCCCGCCAGGAGCGAGGATCATGCGATGATCCCGCGCTCGGCGAGCCCGTCGAGTTCGGCCGGGACAAGGCCGGCGCCGGCCAGCACGTCGCGGGTGTCCTCGCCCGCCTTCGGCGCGGTGACGGGGGATGCGGCCGGGGTCACGGAGAACCGGGGCGCCGCGGCGGGCCGCAGCGGCCCGTCCGTGTCGAGGAAGGTGCCGCGGGCCACGTTGTGCGGATGCTCCGCGGCCTCCGTCAGGGACAGCACGGGGGTCACACAGGCCTGGGTGCCGGTGAAGCGCTCGGCCCACTCGTCCCGCGTACGCGTCGCGAAGACCTCGGCGAACCGCCGCCGTACGGCGGGCCAGGCCTCCTGGCCGCCCTGGACGGCGCACTCGGCGTCGTCCGCCAGACCGAGGCCGCGCACCAGGTCGGCGTAGAACTGCGGCTCGATCGACCCGACGGCGACATGGCGGCCGTCCGCACAGCGGTACGTCGTGTAGAAGGGCGCGCAGCCGCTGAAGATGTTGACGCCAGGTTCGTCCTGCCACAGCCCGCCCGCCAGGAACCCGTGCGTCATGGCGAGCAGCAGGGCGCTGCCGTCGGTCATGGCGGCGTCCACCACCTGACCCGTGCCGGTGGCGCGGGCGTGCAGGAGCGCGCTGACGACGCCCAGGGCGAGCAGCATCCCGCCGCCGCCGAAGTCGCCGACCAGATTGAGCGGCGGGACGGGGTCGCCGCCGGCCGGCCCGATCGCGTGCAGCACACCGGTGAGGCCGATGTAGTTGATGTCGTGGCCCGGGGCCTGGGCGAGCGGACCGTCCTGGCCCCAACCCGTCATCCGCCCGTACACCAGGCGCGGGTGGCGGGTCAGACAGTCCTGCGGACCCAGGCCCAGACGCTCGGCGACACCCGGCCGGAACCCTTCCGTCACGGCATCGGCGGAGTCGGTCAGGCGCTGTACGGCGGCAGCGCCCTCGGGGTGCTTGAGGTCGACGGCCACCGAGCGCCTGCCGCGCAGGAGAACCGTGTCGGCGGGGCCGGGACGTACGCCAGGCCGCTCGATCCTGATCACCTCGGCACCGAGCCCGGCGAGGACCATCCCGGCGAACGGGACGGGTCCGATACCGCCGAGCTCGACGATCCGTACCCCGGCGAGCGGTCCGCCGGGCGGGGCGGGTGTGGCGGCCATCAGCGGCCCGTCCACCGAGGCGCGCGCTTCTCGGCGAAGGCGCGGGCGCCCTCCTCGGCGTCCGCGGAGGCGAAGACGGGCTCCACCAGGACCTTCTGACGTGCACCGGCCTCGGCGGCGGGCCAGGCGGCGGAGCCCTGGACGATCTCCTTGCTGACGCAGACGGCGAGGGGGCCGTTCGCCGCGACGGCGGCGGCGAGTTCGCGGGCCCCGTGCAGCGCGCCACCGGGCTCGGTGATCCGGTTGACCAGGCCGTGGTCGTGGGCGCGCCGGGCGTCGAGGAAGGCGCCGGTCAGGGCCAGTTCCATGGCGATCTGGTACGGCAGACGCTGCGGGAGCCGCAGGAGACCGCCCGCGGCGGCGACCAGGCCGCGCTTGACCTCGGGAATGCCGAACTTGGCGTTGTCGGCGGCCACGATCAGGTCGCACGCGAGGGCGAGTTCACAGCCGCCTGCCAGCGCGTACCCTTCCACCGCCGCGATCAGCGGCTTGCGCGGAGGGGCGTCGGTGAGGCCGCCGAAACCGCGCCCCTCGATGCTGGGCCGCTCACCCGTGAGGAACGCCTTCAGATCCATCCCGGAGCAGAAAGTGCCTTCGGCGCCGGTGAGGATGCCGACGGTGAGGTCGTCGCGGGCGTCCAGCGCGTCGAGCGCGGCCGCGATGCCCTCGGCGACGCTCAGATTGACGGCGTTACGGGCCTCGGGGCGGTTGATCGTGATGACGGCGACGCCGTCGGAGAACTCGGTGTGGACCGCATCGGACATCTCTGGCTCCGGACGGGATCGGCGGCCGCGCACGGCCGGGAACGGCAAGGGGGTGATCGGTCCTGTCCGCCGGATCGCGGCGGACAGGACCGGACGGGGCGGGCTACCTCGGGGCCATGCGGATGGCGCCGTCGAGCCGGATGACCTCGCCGTTCAGCATCGGGTTGTCGACGATGTGCGCGACCAGCGAGGCGTACTCGTCCGGGGTGCCGAGCCGCGACGGGTGCGGCACCTGCCGGCCCAGCGAGTCACGCAGTTCCTGCGGGGCACTGCCGAGCAGCGGGGTGTCGAACAGGCCGGGCGCGATGGTCGTCACCCGAATCTGACGGTTTGCCAGGTCCCGTGCGATCGGCAGGGTCATGCCGACGACACCGCCCTTGGACGCGGAGTACGCTGCCTGGCCGATCTGCCCGTCGAACGCCGCTACGGACGCGGTGTTGACGACGACGCCGCGGTCGCCGTCCAGCGGCTCGTTGGTGACCATCTTCGCCGCGGCCAGCCGGATCACATTGAAGGTGCCGATCAGATTGACCGTCACCACCGCTGTGAAACGCTCCAGTTCGTACGGACCCTCCTTGCCGACCGTGCGGCCCGCGTCGCCGATGCCGGCGCAGTTGACGGCCACCCGCAGGGGCGCCTCCTCGGCCGCGGCCTCCACCGCGCGGGTCACCGCCGCCTCGTCGCGCACGTCACCGGCGACGAACACGGCTCGCTCGCCGAGTTCCTTGGCCACCGAGTCGCCGTCGGAGGACGGCAGGTCGAGCAGCACCACCCGGGCGGCCCCCGATGCCAGCAGCTTCTTGACGGTGGCCAGACCGAGGCCGGAGGCCCCACCGGTGACAAGAGCGGAAACGCCGTCGCTGCGCATGAACCAACCCACTTTCTTCGCGATGTGGCGGCTGCCACGAAGGTACGGCCGGGTGGGAGCCTCTGCGACAGGCGAAGGCCGCTCGCGGTGGAGGGGCTGGCAGGGCATCATCCGGCCTGCCGACTTAACGATCGTTCTGCAACGTGCCCTCAGGCAACCACAGGGCCATGGCGGTGTCAACGGAGTGGTCAGCGGCGGGTTTTGGGGGCTTGGAGGCCATTGCGCGGCACCTGGTCCGGTCGGTGCGTTGACATCTTCATGGTGGGACTGGAAGGGTGCCCATCGAACGATCGTTTAGTTGAAGGGTGCTGAACGTGATCAGAACCAGGTTCACCGAGGAGTTCGGGGTCGAGCATCCGATCGTCCAGGGCGGTATGCAGTGGGTCTCCCGAGCGCCGCTGGTCGCGGCGGTGGCCAACGCGGGCGGGCTTGGATTCCTGGGCGCCCTGACCCAGCCCACCCCGGACGACCTGCGGGCCGAGATCGCTCGCTGCCGGGAGCTGACCGACAAGCCGTTCGGGGTGAACCTGACGATCCTGCCGGCCATCGACCCGCCGCCCTACGCCGAGTACCGGCAGGCGATCATCGACTCGGGCGTGCCTGTGGTGGAGACCGCGGGGGCGAACCCGGTGGAGCATCTGGAGCACCTCCACGCCCACGGGATCAAGGTCATCCACAAGTGCACCAGTGTGCGGCACGCGATCAAGGCGGAGCGGCTGGGCGTGGACGCCGTCAGCATCGACGGCTTCGAATGCGCGGGGCACCCCGGTGAGGACGACATCCCCGGCCTCGTACTGATCCCCGCCGCAGCCGACGCGCTGAGCATCCCGGTGATCGCCTCCGGCGGCTTCGGCGACGCACGCGGCCTGGTGGCCGCGCTGGCGCTGGGCGCGGACGGGATCACCATGGGGACGCGGTTCATGGCGACCGTCGAGTCCGAGATCCACCAGAAGGTCAAGGACCGTCTGGTCGAGGCCGATGAGCGGAACACCCAGCTGATCCTCCGTCAGCTGAGCAACACCGCGAGGGTCGCGGACAACGCGGTCAGCCGCGAGGTCGTGAAGCGCCTTGCGGAAGGCGCGGCGTTCGGCGAGGTCCGCGAACTGGTGGCCGGCGCCCGCGGGGTGCGGGTCTACGAGACCGGAGACCTCGACCACGGCATCTGGTCCGCCGGAATGGTGCAGGGCCTGATCCACTCCATCCCGACCTGCGCCGAACTGATCGGACAGATCGTCCGGGAGGCCGCCGAGATCATCGGGGGCAGACTCGCCGCGATGACCGCGCCGAGTGCGGTGCCCGCGTCATGACGAGAGCGCGGAGTCCTCTCCGTACGGGTGCGTTCCCGCCCGCCGCACAGACCGGTGCCCCGCAGCCTCGACCACGCGGTGTGGTTCCACCGGCCGGCCCGGCTCGACGACTGGGTGCTGCTCGACCTGGTCCCGCACACGGTCGCGGGCGGACGCGGCTGGTACACCGGCACGGTCAGCACCGTCGACGGAGTCCTGCGCGCGAGCCTCACACAGGAGCAGCTCTACCGGCAGCGCCGCGTTCGCCAGGTCGAGGGCCCCGGATGAAACCGCACCCGCGGCAGGCACCGAACGCCGCCCGCGCCCACCGAAGCACACCATGACCAGCCATCACGCGCCTTCGGGCGCCATCACGTCAAGCTCACGGGACGAAGGGGTTGCTGTGCGCGTTTCTGTGTACGACGAGGACCACGAGGCATTCCGCCAGATGCTGCGGGACTTCATAGAGAAGGAGGTCGTGCCGGTCCACCACGAATGGGAGGAGCAGGGCCACCCTCCGCGGGACTTCTACCGCAGGCTCGGAGAGCTGGGCGTGCTGGGCATCCAGGTGCCTGAGGAGTACGGCGGCGCCGCCGAGAGCAGCTTCAAGTTCGCCGCGATCGTCATGGAGGAGACGGCCCGCGTCGGCGTCTCCTTCGGTAACTACTCGGTCCACTCCAACCTGATCCTGCCCTACCTGATGAAGTACGGCACCGAGGAGCAGAAGCAGCGCTGGCTGCCCGGTTTCGCGAGCGGCGACCTCATGACGGCGATCGCGATGACCGAGCCCGGCACCGGCTCGGACCTGGCGAACATCCAGACCAAGGCCCAACTGTCCGCCGACGGAGCGCACTACGTCCTCAACGGCGCCAAGACGTTCATCACCGGCGGAGCGCTGGCCGACCTCATCCTGGTCGTGGCGCGCACCGCCCCGTTCGACCCGCAGGACCGTCGCGCGGGTCTGTCCATCCTGTGCGTGGACACCACGTCCGAGGGGTTCGCCGTCGGCCGCAAGCTCCAGAAGATCGGCCTCAAGGCATCCGATACGGCCGAACTGTCCTTCACCGACGTCAAGGTGCCGGTGGCGGACCGGCTCGGCGAGGAGGGGCAGGGCTTCTCCTACCTCTCCCACAACCTCCCGCAGGAAAGGCTGTCCATCGCGCTCGGCAGCGCCGCCGCCGCGACGGCCGCACTGCGCTTCGCCACCGAGTACGTCAAGGAGCGCACGGTCTTCGGCAAGACGGTCGCCCAGTTCCAGAACACCAAGTTCGTCCTCGCCGAGTGCGCCACCGAGGCGGAAGCCGTCCAGCTCTACGCCGACCGGGCGCTGGAACTGCACGACGCGGGTGAGCTCAGCGGATCCGACGCGGCCAAGGCGAAGCTGTTCTGCACCGAGGCGGCCGCCCGGGTCATCGACAAGTGCCTGCAACTGCACGGCGGTTACGGCTACATGACTGAGTACCCGATCGCCCGTCTGTACGCGGACCACCGCGTCTCGCGGATCTTCGGCGGCACCAACGAAGTGATGAAGACCATCATCGCCAAGTCGATCGGCCTGTGACACGGCCCTGGTATCCGTCAACCTGTGTGTGAGGTGTGTCAGTTGGTGTGCTCTGAGGGAAGGGCAGGCTCCTGGCAAGCCACGGTGTCACTCCGGACACCGCCGGTCTGCCAGGAGCTGTGCCTGCTCGTCCATCCGTCGTCGATGGATTTCACCAACCGAATCTCGCGACATCTGATCGGGCAACGCACCACTTCGCGAGGGGAGATCCTGACGCGGTGGGTGTCGGCCGGCGCTCATCCGGCCTGGAGCCGCGCTGCTCCGAAGCGACGCTTCACCATGCCCAGGCGCTCGTACGTGGCAATGGCCGGCGTGTTACCGGCCATCACCATGAGCGCGGCACGACCGTAGCGGCGTACGAGGGCGTCGAGGACGAACCCGGACACGGCCCGCGCGAGCCCGCGGCGGCGGACGGAGGGATGAGCGATCACCCCGCCCATGAACCCACACCCCTGCGCGGACCACGCGTCTGCCGCGACGGCCAGCGGCCGGGGCTCGCCACCCCCGTCCACCTCGCCGACGACGCCGCCCCATCGGCGTACTCCGGCGCGTCCAGGCTGTGCGTAGGAGTCGGGGAAGAAGCGGTCGAACAGCAAGGCTGCCCTCCTCTCCTCGTGAGCGTCCAGCCACCGGACCTCCGGAGCGTCGACGCCTGAGGCGGATGTGGTCTCCATCCAGTAGAACTGGTGCACCGGCACCAGGCCGGGCACCTGCCGCACCAGTTCGTCGACCAGGACCGCCTCTCCCAGCAGCCGGTAGGACGCTCCAACCTCCTCGAGGACCCGTCGCACCAGCGCTGCCGCGTCCGCGGTGTCCCCGCTGACCATGAGCCGGTTCTGTTGCAGGCTCGGGCTGGCCACCACCAGGGCTCCGCGATGACGCCAGGCCCGTACGTCCGGCCCCAGTGCCCCGCCTTCCTGCCCCTGCGCGGCCCAGACCACCGGCGAGTCGTCGTCCGAGGCTTGCTCGACCTCGCCCAAGCAATCGAGTTCCCGCATACACCATGCCTACCAGGCAGCGCGGAACGATGGTCCGACTTCGCGGACATCGATCATGTGAGGCAACCTCTACGCCTCGACCGGTGCGGCAGACCTGGCGGCGTGCTCGATCCTGGCGCGGTGGGCCGCACGGGCTTCGGCGTCGATCCGCTGCTCGTGTTCGGGGCGCAGCCCGGTCCGGCCGTCGAGGCCCTCGCGAAGGATGTCGGCGTGCCCTGCATGCCGGTTGGACTCGCCGAGGACATGGACCAGGACGGCGAAGAGGTTTGGGTGCGAATAGGGCTCCGGCCACCACGGCACGTGGCCGGGGGTGAGGAGGGAAAGCTCGTTGATCGTCGCGTCCGAGTGCTCCCAGGTCCGCCGGTAGAAGCCGATGATCCCATCGCGGGTCTCGCCCTCGGCCGCCCACAGGTCGCTGCCGTCGGAGTCCTGCCACCGGGGCAGCGATTCCGGGAATGGGCGGTCGAAGACCTCGCCGAAGTACCTTGCCTCGACGGCGGCCACGTGCTTGACGAGGCCCAGGAGGTTGGTGCCGGTGGCTGTCAGAGGCCGGCGGGCGTCGTATTCGGACAAGCCGTCGAGCTTCCAGAGCAGCGCCTCGCGGTCCCGCCGCAGTCTCCCGTGCAGGTTGTCCTTCGCGAATTCATCGATCATGCGGCACGAGCCTGCCACGGGGTGTTCGTGGTCTCAAGATCCCGTGGGCGCTGCCACCGGGACGGCCTCGAAGACGGGGAGCAGACACGGGTGGTGGGCAGGGGCCCAGGCCGAGTCGGGCGGGCCGGGCGCCGCCGGAGTCGCGTACGTTGCGCAGTGCGACCGTGCCGGACACCTGCTGGTCACCACGCACACCGAACAAGGAGAGATCTTGTCCACCCATCCGCTCACGACGGACCTGGGCGAACTCAGCCCGCCGCCCCACGACTTCCCCTTCGACCCCACCCACGGCTACGACTTGACCCGCCTCCTCGCCGTGAAGGCGCCGCAGGGCCCGCACGACTTCGCCGACTTCTGGCGGGAGCGCCACGCGCGTGCGATGCGTGTGGACACGGCGCCCCGGATCGAGGGCCCCTGGACCACGGTGGACGGCATGCGGGTCGCCGACGTCTCGTACATGTCCGTCGACGGCGTCCGCATCGGCGGGTGGCTGACCGTCCCTCTCGGTGGCCGGGTCACCCAGGGCTGCGTCTCGACTCACGGATATGGAGGCCGGGCGGCCCCGGACCTCCGGCAGTCCCCGCCCGGGACCGCGGCCATCTGGCCCTGTCTGCGCGGGCTCGGGACACGGAGCCTGCTGCCGGACGTTCCCTCGAAGTCGGCCGGGCACGTCCTGCACGGCATAGGCGCCCGGGAGTCATACCTCATCGGTGGGTGCGTGGCGGACGTCTGGTGCGCGGCCACGGCGTTGCAGCTGCTGGTGCCGGAGGCCGCCGGACGGCTGACGTACCTGGGCACGAGCTTCGGCGGCGGTATCGGCGCGCTCGCGCTCCCCTGGGACGCCCGATTCCAGGCCGCCGGGCTGACCGTGCCGACCTTCGGCAACCACCCGCTCCGGGTGACCCTTCCGTGCACGGGCAGCGGGGAGTCGGTGCGTTCGCGGTTCGCCGAGGAGCCCTCGGTGCTGGACGTCCTGGCGTACTTCGACGCCGCGACGGCGGCCCGGTACCTCGAGATCCCCGTACATGTGGCCGCAGCCTTGTTCGATCCCCATGTGCCCCCGCCCGGACAGTTCGCGGTGTACAACGCACTGGCCGGGCCGCGCGAACTCCTGGTTCTCCGGGCGGGGCACTTCGACCACCCGGGCGAGCCGGCCGAGACGGCGGCCCTGGAGGAGGCTCAGCGCCACTTCCTGTCCGAGGCGGACCCCGTGTCGCCGGGCCCCACGGCTTGACCGGCTGCCGTACGACCGGATCCGCCAGGTCGAATCGCTCACGGGTGCCCGCACCGTGACCTGGCGGTTCCGCGAGACCATCTGCGTCCGGCCCCCGGGGCGCCGTGCAGCCGCCGCGGTCGCCGAATTCCGGTACGGGCGTCGACCGCGCGCGATATGGTGATGCAGAATGTGCAAGGGATTTGCAGAACGAGGAGGGTCATGGTCACGCGGGCGACCGATGCAGGGACGAACCAGAGCGTCGAACGAGCGGTCTCGGTGCTGCGCGCACTCGACTCCGGCCGGCCCGAACTCCGAGTCTCCGATGTCGCCGAGCTCACCGGACTGGGATCCTCGACCACCTCCCGGCTGCTGTCCACCCTGGAACGCCTCGACATGGTCGAACGCGATCCGGTCAGCAATCTCTACCGCCTCAGCCTCGGTCTTCTCCCGCTGGCCGCCACCGCCACCAACCGCCACCCCGTGCACAGGGCCGCCCGCATGGTGCTCCAGGGCCTCGCCACCCGCACCGGGCTCGGGGCCAACGTGGCCGTACGCCGGGGCGGCGAGCTGATGTTCCTGTGCAACTTCGAGGGCACCCGCGCGCCCAAGTCCTACACGCAGGCCGGACACACCGCACCGCTGCATGCCACGAGCATCGGCAAGTGTCTGCTCACCGGCCTCGGCCCCAAGGAGCGTCGCAAGCTGCTGGGGGATCCTCTCGACGCGCACACCGAGTACACGACGACCAGCCACGACCTCCTCGACGCCGAGATCGACACCGTCCGGCGCACCGGTTACGCCGTCGAGGCCGAGGAGCGCGCCCTGGGCCGCGCTTCCCTGGCCGCGCCGGTGCGCGACGCCTCGGGGGAGATCGTCGCCGCCATCTCCCTCTGGGGTCCGAGCTCGGTGCTCGGGGACCGCACCGACACCGACGGGCAGCGCCTCGCCCTCGTGCGCGAGGTCATCGAGGCCGCCGACGCCATCAGTCAGGCGCTCGGCGCGCTCTGACACACGCGGCGAAGGGGGGTGGGAAGGCCGGCCGGCCTTCCCACCCCCCTTCGCCGTCCGGCTATGCGCCGTAGGCCTTGAAGGCGAACACGTGCGCGTGCCGCGCCCCGTGCGTCGCGTCGACCAACAGCCGTAGCGCGTCGGTGCGTACGGGGCCGCCCTCCCGTGCCTCCAGGGCGTGTACGCGGTGGCGGCGACGGTTGTCCGACACCGTCAGGAGCGTGTGCCAGGTACCGGCGGAGTCACGGCTCTGGACGCGGTAGTCGCGTACGAGCTCCGGCATGACCTCGTACGGGGTGCGGTGGCGGTGCAGGTTGTTGAGGTACTCGTCGACGTCGTCGTCGAACACCAGGCGGATCTCGGTGAGTTCCCGCTCGCCGTGCCAGTCGAGGCGGAGCCAGGGGGAGTCGTCCCCCCGCTCGGAGGACCACATGTTCGGCCCGCCGTAGGGGCGTTGGAACCCGCCCACCGCACGTTCGGGGCGGAAGGCTCCGGTGTCGGGGGCCGCCCGGAAGGCGAAGGTCTGCCGGCGAAGGCCTCGGGCCTGCCATTCCAGAACCAGTTGGCCCTCCTCCTCCGGGATGTCGTGGTCGACCCCGGCGTCCCCCTCGGCCTTCCTGCGCAGGGCGAGGACGCCGTCGGTGCGTTCGGGGAGGAGGACCAGGGCGGTGTCGGCGCAGGCCCGCACGATGACGATGACGTTGCGGGGTGTCCCGGGGTGGTGGCCGAGGCGGGCCGTGACCCAGTGGGGGCCGCCGGGCGGGACGGTGACCGCGGTGGAGAGGAGACGGTCGGCAGGGACCCCGTTCTCGGCCCGTTCCGTGCTCCACAGTTCCACGGTGAGCTCACGGGCCGCCTCGTCCGGGGCGCCGTGGACGAGCAGGTCGACCGCGTCGAGTGCCGGGTCGACCGGCAGCAGGAGCGCGAGGTCACGGGTGAGGGGGTACGGGGTTCCGGGTGCTTCCGGCGTGGGCTCGGCGGCCAGTCGGGCCAGGTGGGTGGAGGCGGTGACGCGGGCCGTCCGCGCCAGGTTTCCCGGGTCCTCGTCGGCGAGGCCGATCACGGAGGCGTCCTGGCGCAGCAGGGTGCGGTGAACCAGGTCCACGTGCTTGGTCGCGAGTTCCCGCGGCGTGAGGTTCTCGGAGACGCACAGGGCCGCGGCGGTGCCCGCGGCCTCGCCGAGCGTCGCGCAGGTGGCCATGACACGGGTGGCCCCGAAGGCGATGTGGGTGGCGGAGATGTTGCGCCCGGCGAAGTGCAGGTTCGTGACGTTCGCCGAGTAGAGGGAGCGCAGGGGGATGTGGAAGATGCCGTCCGCGTACCGCTGGCGCGCGCCCGGCTCCTCGGCGTACATGCCCTGTACCGGGTGGAGGTCGACGGACCAGCCGCCGAAGGCGATCCGGTCCTCGAACCGGCGCTGCTGGAGGATGTCCTGCTGGGTGAGGACGTGATCGCCCAGGAAGCGGCGGTACTCGCGCTTGCCGGGAAGACTGCCCACCCATTCGAGGGTGAGGTTCGCCGCGTCCGGGAAGTTGCCGGAGTTCTTGATGTGGTCCCAGACGCCCATGACCACGGACTGGAGCTCGTCTCGGATGCGCTCGTTGTCGTGGACGGTGTCGAGTTCGCCACCCCACTCGATCCACCAGTAGTCGCAGCCGTTGTCGCCGGTGCGCAGGATGCGGTTGCGCAGGATGGGCGTCGTCGACAAGTCCTTGGCGTAGGAGGGCGGTACGAACTTCACCGGCCGGCCCGCGTCCCTGGTGTGGAAGAGGATCGTCGAGCCGAGCAGCGCATGGTCCTCCTCGGACGGCGCCCAGGGCTCGTCGAACTCGGCCCGCGCCTCACGGCCGATGCGGTAGCGGGCGCCGGCGAGGTGGCCGATCAGGCCGTCCCCGGTGCAGTCGAGGAACTGGCGCGCGTGGAAGGTGATGCGGCGCTCCGAGCCCATCATCCAGCCGGTGCAGGAGTGCACCTCGCGGTTGTCGGCGGGGCCGGTCGCGTCGACCTCGCGTACGTCGGTGTTGAGGTAGAGGTCGATGTTCGGCTCGGCGCGGACGGCGTCCAGGACGACCTGGTCCCAGTAGTGGGGGTTGCCCTCGGGGTTGCGGTACTGGTTCTCGGTGTACAGCTCGCCCATGATCCCGGTCTCGCGGGCCCAGCGGTGCACGCCGTGTGCGGTGGCGCCGCAGACCCAGACGCGGATCTCGCTGCTGGCGTTGCCGCCCAGGACGGGCCGGTTGTTGACCAGGGCGACGCGTCGGCCGAGCCGGGCCGCAGCGATGGCCGCGCAGGTCCCCGCCAATCCGCCGCCGATCACGGCGATGTCGTAATGGACCTCTTCTTCCCGCACGGTGCGGCCTCCTTGGTGTGACGCTCGGATACTCCCCGCCGCAGCGGAGCGGCCTTGAACGTACATCACATCCATATTGTGCAACCACTGTTCAACCAATGGGATGCGTTGTAAGTTCCGATTGCGGCCACCGACCTGGCCGTCGTGAGCCGTTGTGCAAGTTCGGGGCAGGTGGAGTGTGTTCGCCGACCCTGCACAGAATCGGCGATTCACCGACGAAAAGGGTTGACGCCATCGCACGATATGGAGAACGATCCCGCATGCTGCAACTTGCATTCATTGCAGCAGGGACGACGACGCAGGGCTCCGGCGCTCCCGTCACCAGTTGAGAGGACAGACCCATGAGTACGGCCGCACCTCCCCAGAAGGCGCCCCCGCCCCGCGACCGGACCGGGGGACGGCTCTCCAACGGTGCGTTCGCCCTGCTGCTGACCGCGCCGGGACTCGCCCTGTTCGCGGCGATCATCTTCTATCCGCTGCTGTCGGCGCTGTTCACCGGGTTCTTCAGGCAGGATCTGCGGCTTCCAGGAAGGGAGTTCGTCGGCCTGGACAACTTCACCTACTGGCTCGACGGCGACTTCCTCACCATCCTCCAGCAGACGCTGGTCTTCACCGTCGGTGCGACGCTCGTCCCCTTCGTGATCGGCTTCGCGCTCGCGCTCGCGTTGAACACCGGGCTCAAGGCGAGCGGCTTCCTGCGCGGTCTGTTCCTGTTCCCCTGGGTGATCCCGGGCGTGGTGGTCTCCTTCCTCTGGATGTGGATCTTCAACGCGAACTACGGGGTGCTCAACGGTGTCCTCATGGAGACCGGAATCATCGACGAGTCCGTGGCCTGGCTCGGCCGGCCCGGCACGGCGATGCTCGCCGTGATCGTCACCAAGACCTGGGCCAGCTTCCCCTGGATGATGGTGATGCTCCTGGCCGGACTGCAGACCGTGCCCAAGGAGCTGCACGAGGCGGCCTCGATGGACGGGGCAGGCTCGGTCCGGCGCTTCTTCGCCGTTACCTGGCCGCAGGTACGCGGCGTCGCCTCGATCGTGCTCCTGCTGGAGTTCATCTGGAACTTCCAGCACTTCGACACCATCTACGTCCTCACCGGCGGCGGACCCGCGGGCACCACCGAGACGTTCGCGACCGCCGTCTACCAGACCGCCTTCAAGGGCTTCGACATCGGACGGGCCACCGCACTGGGCGGACTGTGGATGCTGCTCCTGCTCCTCCTCGTCGCCGTCTACCTCAGGATCACCGAGCGGAAGGGCGACGCCTGATGAGCACCACCACCTCCACCCCGCTGTCCGCCGTCGACCGGCCGCAGCAGTCCGCCACCCGGGCGGGACGCACCGTCCGACGCCGTATGCGCAAGGACCTGCTGCGTTCGCGGATCGCGGCCTGGAGCGCGGTCGTCGTCATCGGCGCGTTCGGACTGCTGCCGGTCTACTGGCTGCTCGCCACCGCGCTGAGCACACCCGAGTCGACCTTCCAGTTCCCGCCCAAGCTGATACCCACCGACCTCACCCTGAGCAACTTCACCGCCCTGGCAGAGAACGACCAGCTGATCAAGTACATGATCAACTCGCTCATCGTGGCCTCGATCACCGCCGTACTGAGCGTGGTCGTCGCCACATACATGGGCTACTCGTTCTCCAAGTTCCGCTACCGCGGCCGGCGGTCGCTGATGCACCTGGTGCTGGCCTCCCAGATGTTCCCCCAGGCCCTTCTGCTGGTGACGCTCTACACCGTCTTCTCCAGCTTCGGTCTGCTCAACACGTACACCGCGCTGGTGCTCTCCTTCACCACGTTCACCATGCCGCTGTGCGTCTGGATGCTGAAGGGCATCTTCGACACCATCCCGGACGCCCTGCTGGAGGCGGCGGCCATCGACGGCGCGTCCCGGTGGCGGACGCTCCACTCCGTCGTGGCGCCGCTGGCCGCCCCGGGGATGATCGCCGCCGGGCTCTTCGCCTTCGTACGCGGCTGGAACGACTTCATCTTCGCGCTGACCCTGGCCGACAAGGAGAAGCAGACCCTGCCTCCCGGGCTCGTCTCGACCTACATCGGCGAGTTCCAGACCGCCTGGCCCCAGCTGATGGCCGCCTCACTCGTGGTGTCGGTCCCCGTGATCGTCGCCTTCATGTTCCTGCAGCGATACCTCGTCGGCGGCATGACCGCAGGCTCGGTCAAGAGCTGAATACGCGGGCCGGCTCCGCGCCCCTCACGTTCCTTCCTTCCCGCACATCCCCTGGAGAGATCATGACCACCTCTGGCATCAGCCGGCGCGGCGCACTGCGCATGTTCGGCATCGGCGTGCTCGGTGCAGCGGGCGCCGGTGTGCTCGGCGCCTGTGCGCCGTCCGGCGCCGGCTCGTCCTCGAACG
Source organism: Streptomyces sp. NPDC048590 (assembly GCF_043199535.1). Classification (NCBI taxonomy): domain Bacteria; kingdom Bacillati; phylum Actinomycetota; class Actinomycetes; order Kitasatosporales; family Streptomycetaceae; genus Streptomyces; species Streptomyces sp. NPDC048590. The sequence goes on from NZ_JBICWC010000002.1 coordinate 193,041, forward strand.
GCGGCGACCCGAAGTCCAAGAACTTCGACTTCACCTCCTGGTCGCTCAACGAGGAGGCGGCCAAGCCCTCGATCGAGAAGATCATCGCGGCGTGGGAGAAGGCCGAGAAGTCGAAGATCCGCGCGGTCTCCTACCCGTACAACGAATACCTGAGCCAGCTCACCCTCAAGCTGGGCGGCGGCGAGACGACAGGTGCGGTGCACCTCGACATCGCCTGGCTCGCCGCGATGGCGCAGATGGGCAAGCTCGTCGACCTCGGATCGGTGGCCGGCAAGGGCGGCTACACGGACGTGGCGCTCAAGAGCGGCATGTACGACGGCAAGCAGTACGGGCTGCCCTGGAACACCGGATCGATCGGTGTGATCGCCAACTCCAAGCTCCTGGCGAAGGCCGGCATCAAGCAGCACCCCACCACCGTCGAGGAGTTCGAGGCCGCCCTGCGCGAGCTCAAGGGGCTCGGCGGGGGAGTCGTGCCGTACGCCGCCGCCACCAAGGTCGCGCAGCTCAAGGACATCTTCCCGTGGATGCAGACCTTCGGATGCAAGCTGCTCGACGGCGGGAAGGTCACGATAGGCGACGACGCCTCCGTCGACGCCGTCACCTGGTACAAGAAGCTGCATGACGAGAAGCTGATCGCCGCAGACGTGGACCGCTTCGACGCGCGCGCCCTGTTCGGGCAGGGCAAGGCCGCGTTCTACGACGACGCGATCATCGGCAAGGGCGTGACCTCCGCCCAGTCCAAGGACAAGACGCTGGCCGACGCCATGCAGCCGATGGAACGTCCGGTGCTCAAGGCAGGGGACACGCCCCAGGCGCTGCTGTGGGGCGGTGTGATCGCGATCGTGCAGGGCAAGGGACAGGAGGCCGCGACCGAGTTCGCCCTCCACACCACCACCGACCAGGCCACGACCTCCGAGTACTTCGCCGCGCGCGCACTGCCGCCGTCCACCACCGCGGGCCTGGCGGCCCCCGAGGTCGCGAAGGACACCTTCACCACGGAGTGGACCGAGAAGATCACCAAGACGGCGACCGGCAGCCCCTTCTGGCAGTTCGCGCAGAACGCCCAGATCGAGGAGGCCGTCGCCAAGCAGGTACAGGCTGTCCTCGTCGGCACGGCGAAGCCGAAGGACGCGATGAAGCAGGCAGGCGAGGAGGCCGCCGCGCTCATCAAGCGCTGAGGCCCGACAGCGTGACCGGGCCCGGCGAGCGCCGCACACCTCGCCGGGTCCGCTCCGTACCCCGCCCCCGCACGACGACCGAGCCGGTCGGCCCCGGGCCGCTCCCGTACGCGTCGTCTCCCACGCCCGCACGCGCACTTGCGAAGGAGCTCATCTTGCGACGTCCCACGGTACGCACCTGCACCGCCACTGCCGCGGCCCTGGCCGCTCTCCTCCTGCCCGCCCCGGCCGCAGGGGCCGACACCGCGCGGACAACGGCAGCCGCGGCGACGGTGATCGAGAAGGTCCCGTACGCGATGGACACGTCGAACCAGGCCGCCTGGTGGACGCCGGTCGCCACGTACAAGGGCCGCGGACAGTACACGTACTTCGCCTTCAACGAGCCGGGCTCGACGGCCGCGACCCACCGGCCCGCCATCGCGCGGCGCGACCCGGACGGGGTCTGGAGCAGGCTGCCGCTGCTGAACAGCGACGGGCAGCAGGCCGAGTTCCCCGACGACAACGGCCACAACCAGCCGTCGATCGCCCGCGACGGCAGCGGCCGACTGCACGTCTTCACCTCCATGCACGCCGACTCCTGGCGCTACTTCCGTACCGAGGCCCCCGGCGGTGACGTCAGCGATCACGCGTCCGAACTGCCCGATCAGGGAGTGGGAATCACCTACCCGGTCGTCACCACGGCGCCCAACGGCGACCTGTACCTGGCCGCCCGCGTCGGGACCGGCAACGACCAGCGCCCCGGCAAGCTGTACCGCTGGGACAACGCCAACTCCCGCTGGAGCGTCGTCGCGACCTTCGCGAGCGCGCTGTACCGCTCCGCGTACCCCGACGACCTCACGGTGGACGCCTCCGGCCGGGTACACCTCCTGTGGGAGTGGGCGAAAGCACCGGCGACGGCGTTCCGCCACCAACTCTCCTACCTGTCCTACGACCCGTCGACCGGCGCCTTCGCCGACAGTACGAACACGACCGTCACCACCCCGGTCACGCCCGCCACCTCCGACGTCGTCCAAGACCTCACCGTCGGCGAGGAGTGGAGCGCCGACAACGCCTACACCGGCCCCGCAGTGCAGAGCGCCAAGCTCACCCTCGACGGCTCCACCCCGAAGATCGCCTACCGTTACCGCTCGGCGGACAGCGGCGGGAACTTCCGCGTGTACTACGCCTATCCGAGCGGTGGCGGCTGGGTCGGCAAGACGGTGTACGCCGGCGGACAGACCGCTGCCGCTCTCGGCATCACCTGGGACGAGACGGACACCAAACGCGTCTACTACGTGACCACGTCGGGCACCGACCGGGTCTTCTCGGCGACCCAGTCGGCGGACGGCGCCTGGATCGCGCAGTCGGCCGCGCCGGGTGTGAGCGCGGACCGGCTCGCGGTGCGACGGGACTCGGACGGCCGGGACGTGCTCTACCTGCCGGACACCGCTCACAACGCCTTGTACTACGGACTGCGCTGAGGGCAGCCTCGCTCGGAGCGGGGAGCCCGTCACCGGACAGCCGGGCTCTTCCCGCCGACCGGTGCCCACGTCGTGGTGGCCGTGCGCGCGGGCGTGGGCCGGCCCGGCTCCGCCACTTGGGTTCAAGTGCCGCGCCGGGCCGGCCCGCATCCCGCAAGAACGGGAGCGGTCAGTAGATGTTGGCCGCGACCTCCGTGTCGTCGCTCCGGCCGGCGTTGATCTGGGCGCGAAGCGCGATCTCGTCGTACACGCGGACCTCCTTCACGATGCGGCCGTCCTGGATGAGGAACTGGGAGACGCCCAGAACCGTGACCGGCCGGCCGGTCAGCGGCCCGAACGCGGGGATCCCGCGGTACGTGCCGTGCATGGTCCATGTCACGGCCACGCGCAGGCCCGCGTACCGCTCGGCGTGGTGGGCCTGTACGTCCCGGACGGCGAAGCGTGCGTCAGGGAAGGGGCCGACCATCTCCAGAAGGTCCGCCTGGTAGCGCTCCGGCCGGATGACCGTGCGGTCACCGATGGTGTGCAGGAAGAGGTCGCGCACCATGAAGTCGTTGACCTTGTTGAGCTGCCGCTGCGACCAGACCTGATCGATGAAGTCCAGCACCATCTCGCACTCGGGACGGAAGTCGTCGGGCCGCGGGCCGCTGACGCCTTCCAGAAGGACGTCCTTGGGCGGCTCCTCGGTCATCGAACCGCTGTAACCCTGGAACGTGAGGCCGCGCGCGGCCTCGTCCGGGTCGATGCCGAGCTGCAGGCAGTCCGCCAGGTCGTCGCGCACCACCCACTCCTCGACCATCCGGCCGCGTCGGTAGAGGCAGTTGGCGACGGTGCGCTTGCGGACACGGATGTTGCGGCCGTCGGTGAGGTGCTCGTCGGCGGAAAAGACCAGGTGCGAGCTGAGGAAGGCGTCGTCACCGCGCGCCTCCCACACCACGTCCTCGGCCTGCCCGATGTGGCCCGGCACCGCGGCCATCCGCATCGTGCTGCCCTCGATGACGCCGTCACGGCCCACGACGGTCCCGAGACTGGTGTGCACGATCGAGTCGGGCTCGTAGTTGTCGACGATGTGGGCGATGTCGCGCTCGACCCAGATGCGGTCGGTCACCTCGCGGATGAAGTCGTCCGGGTCCTCGTAGGGGAGGTACGCGACAGGGTCCAGGGCCATGGTGCTTCCGTTCCGATTGCGACGTGAATGCGTATGTACAGATTGGCGGATGAAGATGGTTCGGGGCAAGCCTGCCGACCGTGGTCAGACAGGTTGTGGTGTCCCTTGGCGGGGGAACTTGTCCGCGCCAAGCTGGCTCCGGTAGGTCTCCGTCATGAAACAGGTCACGACGACGAGGGCCAGGGCGGCGCCGACGGCCAGGTAGGCCCACACGGCGTAGATCGTGCCGAACGTGTCGACCAGCAGTGTCGCGACGAACGGGGTGATCCCCATGAAGATGGAGAACGAGCTGTTGTACGCGATGGCACTGGCGCTGAACCGGGTTCGGGTGGCGAAGAGTTCGGCCGCGCAGACCGTGACGATGCCGGTGAGGAAGAACTCCGGGACCAGGTAGATCAACTGGCTGGCGACCGCCGCGCCGAACGTGCCCTCCTCGCCGACCCGGAACGCCAGGGGGACCAGGACGATGCAGGCGATGGCGCCGGTGATGAGCATCGGCTTGCGGCCGATACGGTCCGAGAGCTTGCCGGCCAGCGGCAGGGTCGGGATGAGGACCGCTATCGAGATGGCGTTGGAGGCCAGGCCCATCCAGCGGGGCAGGCCCAGTGAGTCCGTCAGGTACTGCGGATAGAACGTGACCCAGGTGTAGGACAGGATCGCGCACATGATCGAGATTCCGCAGAAGACGAGGATGGGGCGCCACTGCGAGCGCAGGGCCTCGCGGACGGGAGACTCGACGACGTCGGCGCCGTCTTCCGTGGCCCGCACGAACTCCGGGCTCTCCGCTATGCGGCTGCGCATCCACAGGCCGACCAGGCTGAGCGGGACGGCCAGCAGGAACGGCACGCGCCAGCCCCAGGTGTCCAGGGTGGGGCCGTCGAAGACCCAGCTGGTCAGCGCGGCAACTCCGGCGCCGGCGAGCGTGCCGACGAAACAGCTGTTCGAGGCGTACGAGGTGTAGTACGCCCGGCGGTCGGGTTCGGCCCACTCGACGATGAAGGCGACCGCACCGACGTACTCCCCGCCGGACACGGTGCCCTGTACGACCCGGAGCACCAGCAGAAGCAGCGGTGCGAGGATGCCGACCTGGTGGTAGGTGGGAAGAGCGGCGACCAGGGCGGTGGCCGTACCCATGGCCACGAGAGTCCACAGCAGTGTCTTCCTGCGGCCCACCCGGTCGCCCCAGCGGCCCAGCAGTGTCCCGCCGAGCGGGCGGAACAGGCACGCCACGGCGATGATCGCGTAGGTGCCGAGCACCGCCACGGTCCGGTCGCTCTCGGGGAAGAACGCGGGGGCCATGATCGGGGCCATGTAGCCGTACAGGCCGTAGTCGAACTGCTCGACGAAGTTACCGATGCTGCCCGCGCCGATGGCCCGGCGGATCGCACGCTTCTTCTGGGCTGCGGAGGGTGCGGGCGCGGGGGCTGTGCGGGGTGGCGCTGCAGAGGACATGGCTGCTCCGATCGCACGGTGGGTGGGAGTGATGCATACGTATGAACTGAGCGAGAACGTTAGAGTTCCGGCAGTGGGCCGTCAAGAGGTGGCGACGGGAGAACCACAGGTCTTCCTGAGGTGCCCGGGGCGTGGGAGGGCATCCCCGCGGGACGGCCCGGCGGCCGGCTCCGGCGAGGCTGCGCGGACCCTCCCGACCGACGACACTCAGCCGCGGGGTCGTGCGGGCGCCTCCGGCCGCACGAGAGCTCCCAAGGTGTCCATCAGCACCTGGGCGAGGTTGAAGACGACCAGTCGGGTGCCGGTCTCCTCGGCTTCCCGCGCCGCATCGAGGCCCGGAACGATCGTCATCACCGTGCGCCCGCACGCCGCGGTTGCCCGATGCGCCTGACCGACCAGGCTGTCGACCTCCCCCGGTGGAGGGAAGCCGCAGTCCGCGGCCAGGTCGGCGGGGCCCACCAGGACCGCGTCCACGCCCTCGGTGCGGGCGATCGCTTCCGCGGCGGCGCAGGCGCGCCGCGTCTCGATCATCACGATCACCAGCGTCTCGCGGGAGGCGGCCAGGTGGTCGGCCGCGCCGACCGTGCCGAACCTGCCCGCCCTGCTGTAGGTGGCGAAGCCCCTCCCGCCCCGGGGCGGGTAGTGGCTGGCGGCCACCGCCCTTCGGGCGTCCTCGGCACTGTCCACGTGCGGGTGGATCAGGCCTGCCGCGCCCAGATCCAGGGCGCGCAGCGCCAGCGCGGGCTCCGCGCTGCCCACGCGTACGAGTACGTCGATCCCGTGGACCTCGGCCGCCATGATGTGCTGTTGGAGCAGGGCCGTGTCCGCGGGGCCGTGCTCGCAGTCGATGACCACGTAGTCCAGACCGGCGACGCCGGCCATCTCCACCAGAGTCTCCGAGGGGAGCCGCAGGAGTGCTCCACGCAGCGATTCGCCCTCCGCCAGACGCTGTTTGAGACTCCGGCGGGGCGTGCGGGAAACCGTCATCGTGCGACCATCCCGGCAGACAGGTCGATGTCGGCGCCGCACAAGCCGCGCATCCGGAGCATCGCCGTCACCGCCTCACCCACCTCGTCCTCGGTCACCATCCTGCCGAGTGCCGCGCGGGAGACGAACGCCTCCTCGGCTTCGGCGTAGCTGCTTCCGGTGCGCTCGGCCTCCAGTCGGAAGTTGCGCTCCATACGTGGGCCCGAAACCGGGCCAGGAGAGAGGGAGTTGACCGTAACCCCGGCCGGTCCCACCTCGCCCGCCAGCGTCGTCGTCAGGCCGATGACCGCCATCTTGGACGCACAGTAGGGGGTGCGCCGCAGCAGCGGCCGCTTGCCCGACACCGAGGCGACGTTGATGACGTCGCCGGAGCCGCGGCGGGTCATTGCGGGCAGGAAGGCCCGGCACATCAGGAACACGCCGCGGACGTTCACGTCGAAGACCTCGTCCCATTCCTCGGGCGAGATGTCGGTCAGTGGAGCCACGGGCCCCGCGACACCCGCGTTGTTGACCAGGATCGAGATCTCCAGGTCCGCGAGGGCCTCGGCCAGCGCCTCGACCTCCGCGGGGCGGGACACGTCGCAGACCCGGGGCAGGACGAGGTCGGGTCCGAGCTCGTCGGAGGTGCGCTTCAGGGCTTCCGCGTCCCGTCCGGTGATGACCACTCGGGCGCCGTCGGCCACCAGCGACCGGGCGACGGCCCGGCCCAGGCCGCTTCCGCCCCCGGTGACGAGCGCGGTCCGCCCGGCGAGCGGCGCTGTGCTGCTGGAGGTCACGCGCCTGCCTCCTCGTTCCACGGCAGCGCACGGGCGCCGTACTTCGCGGCTCGGACGTCACCCGAGCGGGCGTGCCCCTCGAAGAGCTCGACACGGGAGGCACGCCCGCACACCTCGCCCAGCAGCGCGGACGAGTCGGTGTCGGTGACCTCCTGGTAGGTGACGGTCTTGAGGTACTTGCCGACCCACAGGCCACCCGTGTAGCGGGCGGCGCCGCGGGTGGGCAGCACATGGTTGGTGCCGATGACCTTGTCGCCGTAGCTGACGCAGGTGCCCTCCCCTAGGAAGAGCGCGCCGTAGTCGTGCATCTTCTCCAACGCCTGTCGTGGGTTCTCCGTCAGCACCTCCACGTGCTCGCTGGCGTAGGAGTCGGCGATACCGAAGGCTTCGTCGAGTGTGTCGGCCACGACGATCTCCCCGTGGTCGCGCCAGGCGGGTTCGGCGTAATCCTTCGTCGGCATGCCGGGCAGCAGCCGTTCGATGTGCTGCTCGACCTCGCGGGCCAGCGCCTCGGATGTGGTGACCAGCACGGCGGGGGAGTCCGGCCCGTGTTCGGCCTGGGAGAGCAGGTCGACCGCGACCACGAAAGGGTCCGCCTGTTCGTCGGCGACGACGAGGATCTCCGTCGGCCCGGCGAACAGGTCGATCCCCACCTCGCCGAACAACTGACGCTTGGCCTCGGCGACGTACGCGTTGCCGGGCCCCGCCAGCATAGGTACGCCGGGGATGGACTCGGTGCCCACGGCCAGCGCCGCGACCGCCTGGACGCCGCCCAGCAGGTAGATCTCGTCGGCGCCGGCCAGGTGCATCGCCGCGACCGTGGCGGCCGGGATCTCGCCCCGGATGGGCGGTGTGCAGGCGGCGACGCGGGGTACGCCCGCGACCTTGGCCGTCACGATGGTCATATGGGCCGACGCGGTCAGCGGGTAACGGCCGCCCGGCACGTACGCACCGGCGGCGGAGACGGGGACGTGCCGGTGGCCGAGGCGGACACCGGGGAGCGTCTCGATCTGGACGTCGAGCATCGAATCCCGCTGGGCCTGTGCGAAGGTGCGTACCTGCTTCTGCACGAACCGGATGTCGTCCAGGGTCTGCCGCGGGACACCGGCGACGATGCGCTCGATCTCCTCGGGCGACAGACGGAAGGACTCCGGGCTCCAGTTGTCGAACTTCTCCGAGTACCGGCGCACAGCCTCGTCGCCGTGCTCGCGGATGTCGTCGAGAATCGTGCGCACCCGGTCGGTGACGTCCGCACGGGCGGCGGTCACCTGTGAACGGGGGACGGGGGACTTGAGGAATCGGGGCATGACGGCTTCTCTCTTCAGCGCACTGATGACAGGGATTGCGGGATTCTGCGAGGTGGGGCCGAGGTCACCGGGCGGTGGCCGCAGCGGCCACCTCGTGCAGTGCGGCGGACACGGCGTCGGGACGCTGCCAGGGCACCAGGTGCCCGGCGTCGGGCAGTTCGAGGACGCGGGCGTTCGGCAGGGCGCCGGCGATGGAGTGGTGGAAGGCCGGCGGGCACAGCGTGTCCCGGCCGCCCGCGAGGACGACGGAGGGGCACCGCGCGGTGCGGAGCGCCGCGAACGCGTCCTGCCGGGTGGTCTGGGCGGCGAGCTGGGCGCGTGCCGCGGAGGGCCCCACGGACTGTGCCATGCGGCGGTAGCGCTCGGCGCCCGCAGAGGAGGGGTGCCGGTCGGGGAACATGTCCGGCAGCGTGTGCTCCACCACGTCCGGGAACCGGCCGGCCGCGACGAGGGAGTCGAGCTCACGCCAGGCGGCGTGCTGTTCCGGGCGGGGCCCGGCGGCGTTCGTCGCCATCACGCACAGCCCGGCCACGCGCTCCGGGGCCCGGCGCAGCGCCTCGAATCCGGCTATGGCGCCCAGGCTGAGGCCGACGAGTACGAAGGGGCCTTCCGTCGCGTCCAGAACGTCGTCGGCGAGCTCGGTGATGTCCGGGCGCCGCAGTGCGACGTGATGGACGGTGTGGCCCGCGGGAAACGTCACATCCGCCCAGAGGCTCGCGTCGCAGAGCATGCCGGGTACCACGACCAGGGGCAGCGGCACGCCGGTCACCAGCGGCGCGCGGAGCGGGGCAGCAGCGCGTAGGGGGCGACGTACCCGTTGTGGTCCACGCCCAGACCCGCGTCTGCGGCGGCCTTGAGGACCTCGTCGTCCCATTCGAGACGGACCCGGCCGTCACCGGAGTTGACCACCAGCAGGTCTCCCTCCTGGTCGCCGACGTTGCGCAGGGTGCGCCAGGCGTCCTGCGGCACCGACAGCATGTCGCGCGGGCCCAGGCGTACGGAGACCGGGTCGGTGCGGTTGAGGGTGACCTCCCACAGACCGTCCTTGACGATCAGGGTCTGGGTCTCGTGCTGGCGGTGGGCCGACATTCCCTGGCCGGACTCGGCGCGCAGCCAGGCGAGGTTGTGACCGTGGGGGTTGAACACCCTCGGCTCCTGGTGCGGGTCCTCGGTCATGCCGTAGCCGATGACGCAGCTCAGCCGCGCTCCGCCGCCGGGCAGGGCGCTGTCCAGGAAGGGGCGCCGCGACCACACGAGATCGTCTGCCGCGGCGACCCGGCGGCGCATCTGCTCCGCGCTGTAGTGGCGGAGCCGGTCGATGCTCTCCTGCGCCATCGGTGTGATCAGCTCGGACTCCGCCGGGAGGGTGTCCCCGGCGACCGTGTCGACCAGTTCGTTGTCGGCGGTGAGGTACAGACCGTGCCGCTCCGCCTCGCGCAGGACGGACGGGCCCCAGATGATGCCCCCGGTGTCGTCCATGCCCAGGACGGTGAACAGCCAGCCGTCGTCCGGACCGGTGTTGGTGAAACCACGGAAGATCCACGTGGGCACGGACACGATGTCGCCGGCCTTGAGCGGAAGTTCGCCCTCGCTGCCGTCGGCGCCCCAGCGCAGCAGGTACTCGCCGTCGGTGCAGACGAACACCTCGGCGGTGTAGTGCAGGTGCAGGTTGTTGGTGATGCCGTGCGGCATCGCCGCGGCGCCGATGTTGTAGCCGTGCGGCAGCCGGAGGTTGACGTGCTGACCGGAGGACTGCGAGACGCCCGGACCGATCATGGCGTAGTTCTCCTTCCGGTCCGATCCGGGTGTGCGGCAGTCGATGAAAGCCTGGTTGCAGGAGACGAAGTCGCTCCGGCGTACCGTGCGCTGCTCCAGCTCGGAGGTGGACACGACGACATCGGGCATGAGGACTCCCTGAAGTGTTGGAATACGTATGCATTGCTATGACAGGCCTCTGTGGTGCGACTTGTCAAGAGTGAAAGCCGATTTCACGGCACCCGGTCGAGAGGTGCGCGACGTGAGGCATACGTATACTGAGAGTGCTCGCGGGACCGGTCCCGGCCGCACGCGGTGTCGACGAGGAGAGAGTGTTGGCGATCACCAGTCACGACGTGGCGAGGCTCGCAGGTGTCTCGCAGCCCACGGTCTCCCGCGCTCTGCGCGACGACCCCCGCGTGTCCCTTGCCACGCGTGAGAAGGTCAGGCGGGCCGCTGAGGCGCTCAACTACGTCCCGAGCGAAGCGGGCCGCACCTTGTCGACCAGGGCAACCCGACGCATCGGTGTCATCGTGACCGATGTGACGAACCCGTTCTACCCGCACGTCGTCGCCCCGCTCCACGACGAACTGCAGCAGCTGGGCTACCGGATGATGCTGCTCACGGAGCGCTCCGACGAGGCCGTCGCCGAGGAGCGCCTTCTGGACCAGTCACTGGACGGCGTCGTCCTCGCCACGGCCACCACCGACTCGCACCTGCCCGCACTGCTGGAGCGGCGCGGAGTGCCTTTTGTCTTCCTGAACCGGGACACCGGCCGGCCGGGCGACTTCGCCTCGGTCGTCGACAACGAGGGCGGTGGACGCCTGGTCGCCAGGGAGCTCGTCGCGCTCGGCCACCGCCGGATCGCGGGCGTCTTCGGCGCGCCCAACACCACGACCGGCCGCGAGCGTGAACTGGGCTTCCGGCTGGCGCTCGCCGACGCGGGCATCGGACTGCCGGAGGACCGGGTGGTTCGCGGACCGTTCGAGTACGAGACCGGCTACGCGGCGCTGCCCGCCCTGCTGGCGGCGGCCGAACCGCCCACCGCCGTGTTCTGCGGCAACGACGTGGTCGCCATCGGCGTCCTCAACGCCGCGCTGGCGGCGGGCGTCAAGGTCCCCGACGATCTCACGGTCATCGGCTTCGACGATCTGCCGATGGCGGCGTGGGAGGTGTTCCGGCTGACCACCGTCCGGCACGATCTGCGAGAACTCGCCTGCCAGGCAGCCCGGTTGCTGGTGCGTCGCATCGGCGGAGAGGTCGACTCGGCCGGTGAACGCCTCGTCCTGCCGACCGAGTTCGTCCCGAGGGCCACTCACTCAGCGGCCCGCTGAACCGGTCACGACCGGGAGGCCACGCCCACGGGTGCGGCGTCGGTGCGGGATTCCCCGAGACGCCGTTGGCGCACCACGCCCACGACGGCCAGGACGGCCGCGAGTCCGAGCGAGAGCCACAGCTCCAGCCGGTGCCCGGGCAGTACGGCCATCAGCACCAGCACCCCGGCGATGAAGACGATCGTGGCGAGCGTCAGATAGGGGAAGCCCCACATGCGCACCTCGGCCGGCCGGCCGCCCTTGCGGCGCACCGCGTACTGGGTCAGAGCGATGACCATGTACATCATCAGCGCGATCGCCCCGCTGGAGGCGATGAGGTAGGAGAACACCTCGGGCAGCAGATAGTCGGCGATCACCGCGGCGATCCCGACCACCGTGGAGGCGAGCACCGCGTTGCGGGGCACCCCGTGGGGCGAGGTCCGGGCGAAGGCGGCAGGGGCGTCACCCCGCCCGGCCAGCGAGAAGAGCATCCGTGAGGCCGTGTAGACCGCGGAGTTCAGGCAGCTGCACACCGCGACGACGAGCACCACGTCCATGATCCGCGCGGCGCCGGGAATATTCATCCGGTCCAGGACGGCCTGATAGGAACCTGCAGCCAGATCGTCGGCGTTCCAGGGCACGAGACAGACCACGACGAGGATCGAGCCGATGTAGAAGAGGCCCAGACGCCAGACCACCGCGCGGATCGCCTTCTTGATGTTCTTGCGAGGCTCCTCGGACTCCGCCGCCGCGATCGTGACGATCTCGCTTCCCTGGAAGCTGAACATGGCGGTGAGGAGGCCGGCCAGGACCGCCGTGACACCTTTGGGGGCGAAGCCGCCGTGACTCCACAGGTTCGACACCCCGTGGGTGTCGGACGCGGGCAGCAGCCCGAGCACGGCCAGTACCCCGAGGACGAGGAAGGCCACGATCGCGACGACCTTGATCAGCGAGAACCAGTACTCGAACTCGCCGTAGTTGCGCACCGCCAGCAGATTGCTGCCCGTGAGCAGAAGGATCACGGCAAGTGCCGGAATCCAGCTGGGGACCGAGGTCAGCCCCGATACGACCTCCCCGGCCGCGATCGCCTCGATCGGGATGACGAGGATGTAGAACCACCAGTACAGCCAGCCGATGGAGAAGCCCGCCCAGCGGCCGAGCGCCCGGTCGGCGTAGGTGGAGAACGACCCCGTGTCGGGGTTGGCGACGGCCATCTCGCCCAGCATCTGCATGACGAGCACGACCAGGGCGGCGGCCAGGAGGAACGAGATGATCACGGCCGGGCCGGCCGAGGCGACTGCGGCCGAAGAGCCGACGAAGAGGCCGGCGCCGATCACACCTCCGATGGAGATCATGGTGATCTGGCGGCCCTTCAGGCCCTGGGTGAGCGTGGCTCCGGTGGCGGGTACCTGCTCGGACGAGGGGGGTTGCATGGATGAGGATCCTTCGCTCGCGTACGAGGGGGAGCCGCGCCCGGACGAGGCGCAGGCCCGCGAGAGGCCGGGCCAGGGACGGCTCCGCTGTCCCCGGCCCGGCGGTGAGGCGGCTGTCAGAGCTGCTCGCGCAGCGCGGCGGGTACGGCGTCGAACGCGCCGGAGGTGCGGCCGATCCTGTCGATGCGCAGCGTCGCGGTCGCGCCGTGGGCCGCGAGACCCTCGAAGGCGGAGATCCGCTCCACGGCCGGGGCGAGCTGCGCCGTGCCCTCCTTCGCGGCGCGCTGGTACGTCAGCGGCTTGAGGAAGCGCGAGACCGAGAGGCCGGCGTTGTAGCGCGCGGTCTTGCCGGTCGGCAGTACGTGATTGGTCCCCGCGATGCCCTTGTCGGAGTATGCGACGGTGGACCACCGGCCGATGAACAGCGATCCGTAGTTGGAGAGGTTCTCCAGGTAGAAGTCGTCGTCCTCGGTGTGGATCTCGAGGTGCTCCGGCGCGATGACGTCCGCCACCGCGACAGCGGCGTCCCGGTCCTCCACCACGATGACGGAACCGAAGTCGCGCCACGCCGGACCGGCGATGTCGCGGGTGGTGAGGGAGGCGAGCTGGCGCTCCATCTCGGCGATGACGGCGTGTCCCGTCTCCTCGGACGTGGTGATCAGCGCGGCGGGGGAGTTGGGGCCGTGCTCGGCCTGCCCCAGCAGGTCCGCCGCCACCCACTCCGGGTCGGCGGACCCGTCGGCGATGACCGCGACCTCGGAGGGGCCGGCCAGCAGGTCGATGCCGACCTGGCCGAACAGCTGGCGCTTGGCCTCGGTCACGAACGCGTTGCCGGCGCCGACCAGCATGTCCACCGGAGCCTCACCGAGCAGCCCGAACGCCATCGCGCCCAGCGCCTGGACGCCCCCGAGTGCGAACACCCGGTCGGCGCGGGAGAGGTAGGCGCCATACAGCACCGCCGGGTGGGCGCCGTGCTCACCCGACGGCGGGGTGCAGGCCACCACCGTCGGGACGCCCGCCGTCTTCGCGACGTTGACCGTCATGAACGCGCTGGCGAGCAGCGGGAACCGGCCGGCCGGGAGGTAGGCGCCGACGCGGGAGACCGGCACGTACCGCTGGCCGCCCCGCACACCGGGGGCGAGTTCGATCTCGAAGTCCGTCAGGTGCTCGCGCTGCGCCGCGGCGAACCGGTGGGTGCGCTCGTAGCCCATTTCCAGGGCGGTGCGGACGTCCGGAGGCAGCGTGTCCCCCGACTTCTTCAGCTCCGCCGCGGATACCTCGAGATCGCCGGACCAGCCGTCCAACTCCTGGGCGTAGGCGCGGACGGCGTCCATGCCCTTGCGCTCGATCTCCTTGAGCATCTCGGAGACGCGCTCGACGACCTTGGGGTCGCGCTGGGCGGGCGGGCCGTCGACGGACGGCTTCTTGAGCCACTTGAGGGGAGGGAGGGCCTGTGCTTCGTCGTGCGTGATCTGCATGGCGAGGACGCTAGATGGATCCATGTCACAGGACTAGAGGGGCGAGTCCTGTCTGAGCTACAGGGTTTTCCTGTGCCTGAGGGTCGAGCCGCCCGGAGGCCGCCACGAGGGCGGGCCGTCAGAGGCTGCGCGCGACGCGGATCTCGCGCAGGGTGTCCTCGGCGATGCGGACGAGTTCGCGCGTGGCGCGCGAAAGCGGGTGCCCCCGGCGCCGCACCAGCGCGATGGTGTCATACAGGGGGTCCGCGAAGGGTGCCGTGTGCAGCCCAGCGGGAAAGGCGGGGCTGTCGACCACCGCGCGGCTGGCGATGGTGTCGCCGACCCCGCTCGCCACCAGTTTCAGTGCGGACTCGACGTGTTCGAGCTCGATCAGCGGGTCGATGCGGACCCCGGCGAACTGGGCGCGCTCCGCGAGCTGCCGCCGTGTCGGGTCCTGCCAGCCGTAGTGGGCGTCGTACAGGACCAGGGGTGCCCTCGCGAAGTCGTCGATGGTCAGGGGTGTCCGGACGCGCTCCTCGCGCGCGCTGACGAAGTACACCTCGTCGCGCAGCAACGGGGTCACCTGGAGATCCTCGTCGTCGATGGGGAGTACGACGAGGCCGGCCTCGATGTGACCCGCCGCCACGGCGGCCGCGGTCTCCGCGGAGTTCTGTCCCACGAGCCGCACCCGCACCGAGGGGTAGCGGGCGTGGAAGAGCTGGACCAGATCGGAGAGCAAGTAGTAGTCGGCATTACGCAGGACGCCGAAGGTGGCCGTTCCGCCGCCCAGCGAACCGAGGGAGTGCACGGCACGCGTGCCGCTGTCGGCGGCGTCCACGGACTGCCGGGCGTAGGGCAGCAGCTCCTGTCCGGCCGAGGTCAGGGTGAGCGTGCGGCTGCCCCGAACGAACAGCTCCGCGTCGAGCTCCGCCTCCAGTCGGCGTACCAGTTCCGAGGCGGATGCCTGCGCGATGTCCATTGCCCGCGCGGCGGCGGTGAACGAGCCGAGCCGCTCCGCTTCCACGAAGGCCTTCAGCTGGTTGAGGGTCATGTGATCCGCCTTGCTCCGAGTGCCGGATGTGACTTCGATCGATACCACAGGTTAATCCTGTGCTTGCCGCAGGAAATGGAGGACTTGTCCCGTGGTCTCCGAGGTGATTGGCTCGTCCGGGCTCACCCGTACACCGCCCGAGCCCGGAAGGCCCTCCCGCCGATGACCAGCCCCCTGTCGATCTGTCTCGTCCAGTCGGCCGCTCACCATCACGCCGACGACGGCGCACTCGACGCGTTCGAGGCAGACGTGCGCCGTACGACACGCGCTCACCCGGGAGCCCGGCTTCTGGTCTACCCGGAGCTGCACCTGTGCGGTCACCGGCCGGACGAGGACCCCGGTACGGTCATGACGGCGGCCGCGGAGCCGCTGGACGGACCCCGTGGCACCCGCCTCGCCGGGCTCGCACGCGACACCGGCGTGTGGCTCGTGCCGGGCAGCGTCTACGAGCGCGGGGACGACGGCCGGATCTACAACACGGCCCCCGTGTACTCGCCCGAGGGCGAACGCGTCGCCTGGTACCGCAAGGTCTTCCCCTGGCTGCCCTACGAAACGACCGCGCCAGGATCGGAGTTCGTGGTCTTCGACATGGACGGGTACGGGCGCGTGGGGCTGTCCATTTGCTATGACGCCTGGTTCCCCGAGGTCACCCGGCACCTGGCGTGGCAAGGTGCCGACCTGGTCCTGAACCTGGTGCGCACACCGACCGTCGACCGCGCCCAGGAGCTGGTGCTGGCGCGGGCCAACGCGATCGTGAACCAGGTCGCCATGGCCAGCGTCAATGCCGCGCAACCGGACGGGGTCGGCCGCAGCATCGTGATCGACCCCGAGGGCCGGGTGCGCGCCGAAGCGGGGTCCGCCACGCAGCAGATCGTCACGGACGTCCTGGACCTCGGCGAGGCCCGTCGGGTGCGCACCCACGGCACCGCGGGGCTCACCAGGGTCTGGGACCCCTTCCTCGTGGGTCAGGCCGCGATCGAACTCCCCCTGTACGGAGGCCGGATCGACTCGGCACGCTGGCGGCAGGGGCTCCCCTCCGAGGCGCGGTAGGGCGGCGAAACACCGGGGGTGCCGGCCGGGACCCACCCGGTCGGCACCCCCGGTGCGCTGATCAGCGACCCGGTCTAGGCGTGCGTCCAGACGGTCGTCCAAGCCGGCAGCCGGTCCTGGGACAGCGCTTCGGACGAGAGCAGGACGGTGCCCTCAGGAAGCGCGACGGGCGCGTCGGAGAGGTTGGCCAGGACGTGCCAGCCGCCGCCGCGGGTGAAGTGCAGCAGACCCCGCTCCGTGTCCGCGTCCGTGCCTGCCCATTCCAAGGCCTCGTCCGTCACCAGGTCGCGGCGCAGACGCAGGGCGGCGCGGTACAGCTCGAGGACGGACTCCTTGTCACCGGCCTGGACGTCGGCGGCGTACGAGCCCCAGCCCGCGGGCTGCGGCAGCCAGGAACCGCCGGCGCCGAAGCCGTGGTTCGCCCCCTCGCGGGTCCACGGCAACGGAACCCGGCAGCCGTCACGGCCCTTGACCCGTCCCCCGCTGCGTACCCAGATCGGATCCTGGAGGTCTTCGGTGCGAAGGTCGGCCACCTCCGGCAGGCCCAGTTCCTCTCCCTGGTAGACGTAGGCGGAACCGGGCAGCGCAAGCATCAGCAGAGTCGCGGCGCGCGCCTTGCGCAGACCCAGGTTCAGGTCGGCCGCAGGCTCCCGTCCACCGGCCATGAGCCACGCCTCCACACCGGACTTGCCGACGCCGGCGGGCAGTGCGTAACGCGAGGGGTGGCGCACCACGTCGTGGTTGGACAGCACCCAGGTGCTGGTGGCCCCGGCCTCGCGCGCGTGGGCCAACGCGGTGTCGATGGTGTCCCGCATCGCCCCCCCACACAGGGGCGTGTTGAGGAAATCGAAGTTGAACGCCTGGCCCAGCTCGTCCGCGGAGGCGTACGGGGCACGCCGCGAGGAGCGGACCCACGCCTCCGCGACCGCGAATCGCGGCGGCTGGTACTCGTCGAACACCCGCCGCCAGCCGCGGTAGATGTCGTGCACCGCGTCGCGGTCCCACAGCGGGTGGCTGCCGTCGACGGGCAGCGCGTCCGGCTGGTAGCTGAGGGCGTGGCCGAGGTCGCGCAACGGTTCCGCCAGGTCCTTGGAGAGCCCGTGGGCGACGTCGACACGGAAGCCGGCGACCCCACGGTCCGACCAGAACCGCAGCGTGGTGTGGAAGTCCTCTCGGACCTCGGGGTTGTCCCAGTTGAAGTCGGGTTGCTCGGGCGCGTAGAGGTGGAGGTACCACTGGCCGTCGGGGACCCGCGTCCAGGCGGGGCCGCCGAAGCTGGACGGCCAGTCGGTGGGGGGGAGTTCGCCGTGCCGACCGCGGCCGTCGCGGAACACGTAGCGTGCGCGGGCGGACGAGCCAGGTGCCGCGGAGAGCGCCTCCTGGAACCAGACGTGCTGGTCGGAGGAGTGGTTGGGGACGATGTCCACCATGATTCTCAGACCCAGACGGTCGGCCTCGGTGACCATCTCGTCGAAGTCGTCCAGGGTCCCGAGCCGCGGGTCGACATCACGGTAGTCGGCGACGTCGTACCCTCCGTCGGCCAGCTCGGACGGGTAGAACGGGCTCAGCCAGACGGCGTCCACCCCGAGGTCGGCGAGGTAGGGGAGGCGGGAGGTGACGCCCCGGATGTCGCCGATGCCGTCACCGTCGGCGTCGGCGAAGCTGCGCGGGTAGATCTGGTAGACGACGGCCTGCCGCCACCAGTCGGCGTCGGCGGTGGTGCCGACGGAGAGGGGACGCTGGGGCATGTGAGGGCCTTTCGGATGGTGCGGTGCCCGCCCCGGGTCGGGGGCGGGCAGGCGTGTCATGGGGGCGGGCTGGTCAGCCCTTGACCGCGCCCGTGGTCATTCCGGAGACGACGGACTTGCGGAAGATCAGGACCAGGAGGGCGATCGGCACGGTGGCCACCATCGCGCCGGCGAAGATCACTCCGTAGGGGACCTGGTACTGGCTGGTGAACAGAGCGATGCCCACGGAGACGGTGCGCCGGTCATCGACGCCGTTGAAGGTGAGTGCCAGCAGGAACTCCGACCAGGTCGCGGTGAAGGCGAACACTCCGGCGGTGAACAGGCCGGGACGGGCGAGGGGCAGGATCACCGTCAGCGCGGTGCGCAGTGCCCCGGCTCCGTCGACCGCGGCGGCCTCCTCCAGCTCACGCGGGATCTTGCTGAGGTAGTTGCGCATGATCCAGATCGCGAACGGCAGGTTCAGGGCCACGTACGGGATGACCAGACCGGGATAGCTGTTGAGCAGTCCGGCCTGGCGCTCCATCAGGAAGAGCGGGACGAGCAGCGCGATCGGAGGGAACACCGACAGCATCAGCAGCGCCGTCATGATCGCGCCCCGCCCGCGCAGCCCGAACCGGGCGAGGGCGTATCCGGCGAGAAAGGCCATGGACAGGATCAGGGTCGTCGAGACGCAGGCGACGACGACGCTGTTGAGGAAGTAGTGGCCGATACCGTTGCGCACGAACGCGGTCGTGTAGTTGTCGAGCGTCGGTGCCTTGGGCAGCAGCGTCGGTGGTGTCGCGCTGATCTCGCCGGGTCCCTTGAAGGAGGCGGACACCATCCACAGCAGTGGAACCGTGGCGCACGCGGCGATCAGGAGACCTCCGGCGTTGACGACGTTGACGTACCGGCGAACGCCGGAGCGCGGGGTGTGGCGGCTCATCCCTGGACCTCCTCATCGGCCTGGGCGCGGAATACGCGCAGGAACAACAGACAGCAGGCCATGACGATGGCCGCGGTGGACACGGCGACGGCGGCGCCCCCGCCGAAGTCGAGGTCCTGGAAGAGGACGCGGTATCCGAGCATCGCCACCGACTGGGTGGCCGTGCCCGGCCCGCCCTGGGTCAGGACGAACGGCAGGTCGAAGATGCCGAACGCCTGCAGGATCCGGAAGAGCACCGCGATGGCCACGATCGGCTTCAGCTGCGGCAGCGTGACCCGCCAGAACGTGGTCCACGTGCCGGCTCCGTCGAGCTCTGCCGCCTCGTACACCTCGGCGGGGATCAGCATCAGCCCCGCCAGCACGACGATCGCCACGAAAGGAGTGGTCTTCCAGACGTCGACGGCCACCATCGCGGCGATGGCCGGCGCGGGCCGGCCCAGGATGTCCGGCTGGGTGCCGAGCACCTGATCGAAAAGCCAGGTCACGGCCCCGTACGTCCCGTTGAAGAGGTACGACCACAGTTGGGCGGCGACGACGTTGATCAGGGCCCAGGGCAGCAGGAGAAGGGCGATGAGCCAGCCGCGGGCGGCGCCGAGCCGCTCCAGAACCAGCGCCACGAGAGTACCGAGGACGAGTTCGAGCAGGACCGAGACGACCGTGAAGCCGAGCGTGAAGCCCAGCGCCCGGTACCACTCGGGGTTGCCCAGCAGCGCCTCGTAGTGCACGAGCGTCGGAGAGCCGATGTGTATTCCGCCGTACTCGAGGCGGACGTCGGTGAAGGAGAGGACCAGAGAGAAGATCACCGGGAAGACCGTCACCACGGCGACGAGCAACAGGGCCGGGGAGGCGAAGAACCACCCGGTTCGACGGCGGCGGCGTGAGGCGGACCGGGGTGGTTCCGCCGGTCCGCTCCGACGGCCGGGCCCGGCGTTCGGCCCGCTGGGGCGCGCGCCCCAGCTTCTCGCCGTCATCGTCTTCGACTGGAGCGTGGAACTCACAGCGCACTTCCTTCCAGTGCGGTACGCAGGCCCGCCTGGGCAGCCCGGACCCCGGCCGCGGGGGAGAGGTCGCCGCCGACGACGGCGTTGGCCGGTATGTAGAGCGCTTTGCTGACCTGCGGATAGTGCGGGGTCTGTACGGGTCGGGAGACGAGGTGCAGTTCGGCGGCTCGCAGCACGGTGGGATCGCCCGCCGCACGGGCCTCGCGTCCCGTCAGCGCCGAGGTCATGGCGGGGATGACACCGGCTTCCCGGGCGAGCAGCCGCTGCACCTCCTCGCCTGCGCAGAACCGGGCGAACGTCATGGCGGCGCCGAGCTCCCGCGAACTGGGATTGACGAAGTTGCTCCAGCCGCCGGCGCAGGAGACACCGTTGCGGCCCGTGCCTTCGAAGCCCGGACGCGGTACGACACCCACCTTGCCCGCGACGCGTGAGACCTTGGGAGCGGCCGCGTTCACCCAGGCGTAGGACCAGTTGCGCAGGAACAGGCCGCGGCCGTTCACGAAGGCGTCCTGGGAGTGTGACTCCTGGTAGGTCGTCACGGTCCGGGGTGTCACACCACTCCTGGTGAACTCCGCCATCAGGGAGAACGCCCGCTCCGCCCCCGCACCGTGCAGCGCTGCCCGGCCCCGGTCGTCCAGGACGGCGGCCCCCGCGTCCGCGAGGAACTCCGTGACGTTCGCGGTCAGTGACTCGGTCACGGCCGCCTGCCACAGGAATCCGGCGTCCGTGTCCCCTGCCCGCTGTACCGTCTGCGAGGTGCGCAGCAGTTCCTCCCAGCTGCGGGGTACCCGCAGACCGTGCTTGGCCAGGAGGTCCTTGCGGTAGTAGAGGTAGGTGCTGTCGAGGAAGAACGGCACCGCGTACGCCGCGTCCCGGTAGGTGGAACCGCTCCGGAGGGCGGACGGATAGGCATCCCAGAACCCGTCAGGCAGCAGCTTGTCCACAGGTAGGGCGAGCGAAGAGTGGCCGAACTGGGCGGGCCAGGTGGTGTCACCCAGGTAGACGTCGGGCTGGGGGGAGCCCGCGGCGAGTTGGGTGGCGATGGCGCTGCGGTTGCCGTCTGAGGTGGACAGTGCGTTGATCTTCGAGACTCGCAGGTGGGGGTGACGATGCTCGAAGGCCTGAATTATCAGGTCCGCGACCACCGCTCCCCGGCGTGAGGGGATCTCGGAGACCCACCACGTCAGCCTGGCGGGCTTCTTCGACGCGGTGGCGGCCTGCGTCAGCAGATCGTCGAGATCCCGCCCTCCGCAGCCGGCCAACAGGCCCGCAGCGACGGCGCTCCCGATGCCCGCCAGCAGGCTTCTGCGGTGCAGGGCCATGGCATGCTCCTCCCCTTTTGCGCTGCCGAATGACAGCGCTAGCACGTTAAAGATCGCCGAGATGGAGTGTCAATGGTTTCGATGCATGTAAACAGGGAGGTGTTCTGATGACAGCGATGCCATCGGTGCACTCGGCGCGGTGTGATCGCTGTGTTAGCGTCCCGTCCATGACTGGAGAACGGGGTGCCACGCTGGCGGATGTCGCGCACCGGGCCGGAGTGTCGCCCTCGACCGTCTCGCGCACCCTGCGCGGTCTGTCGACGGTGTCCCCGCAGACCCGTGCGCGCGTCGAACAGGCGGCCCGGGAGCTGTCGTTCGCGATCTCCCGCAGCGCCTCGAGCCTGGTCACCGGGCGGACCGGCAGAGTCGCCGTCCTCGTGCCGAACCTTGAATCCTGGTTCCTGGGCGCCGTGCTCGCCGGCCTCGCACCCGAACTGAACGCCGTGGGGCTGGACATGCTCGTGTACAGCGTCACCACCGCCGAACAGCGCGCCCAGTTCTTCGACCGCCTGCCCGCCCGCCGCAACGCCGACGCACTGCTCGTGGTCAGCTTCGCGCTCTCCCCTCAGGAGCGGGAGCGTCTGGACGGCTTGGGGATGCCCTTGGTGTTCGTCAGCCAGCACGAGGAGGGACGGGCGAGCGTGTACGTGGACGACGCGGAGGCCGCCCTGCGCGGCACCCGGCACCTGCTCAACCTGGGGCATCGACGGATCGCCTACATCGAGCCCGCAGACGATTCCGGTTTCGCCTGGAGCAGTCGTGCCCGTCTCGAGGGCTATCGGTCGGCCCTTGCGGGCGCCGGGGTGAGCCGCGACGACGATCTGGTCAGGCAGGTCGCACAGTGGCAGGGGCCGAGCCTGGACGCAGCGGTCGGGCGCCTGATGTCCCTCCCGGAGCCCCCGACGGCGATCTTCGCCGAAACCGACGACATCGCATTCCGGCTGCTGACCGTGCTGCGAGGCGCGAACATGACGGTGCCGCACCGGATATCCGTGCTCGGCTTCGACGACCACGCCATGGCTGGGGCCTGGGACCTGTCCACCATGGCCCAGCCGGCCCGCCGGCTGGGGGTCGTCGCAGCCCAATTGGCGAACGCCGTGATCCAGGACCCGAGGGCGGACAGGCAACGCCATGTCGTGCTCCCGGTGGAACTCGTGCCGCGGGGTAGCACGGGGCCCGCCCCGCAGCCGTAGCACTCCTGCACGGGTGGCTGTTGGGCGGTTGCGCCCTCCAGGCCCGGGGCCCCGCAGCCGGGGGCCGGCTCAACCACCACCGCCTGCCGCTGCGGGACCGCACTCCGTGGAACATCGCGGACCGTTCCGGCGACCCGGCCGTCCTCGACACCTTCCGCCGCTACACCAAGCTGCGCGAACGGCTCGTTCCGTACCTGGCGGAGGAGACCAAGGCGGGCCTGGCCGAGAACAAGCCGCTGATGCGCGGACTGTTCTTCGACCACACCGACGACGTACGGATCTGGGACCACCAGGACCACTTCCGGCTCGGCTCGGCGCTGCTCGTCGCCCCGGTAACCGAGCAGGGCGCCACGCACCGCACCGTTTACCTTCCCGTCGGTACGGACTGGGTCGACGTGTGGACGGGCGAGACGGTCGCGGGTGGCCAGGAAGTCGTCCGCGAGGCACCCCTCGGCACCATTCCGGTCTTCGCGACGGCCGAGCGCTGGCCCGCTCTGAAGCCGCTCTTCTCCGAGCTCGTCTGACCTCCAAGGCAGGGGAGCACGCACTCGCCGGGCGGTACCGGTACCTGACGCATCGGTACCGCTCGGCGGCTACGCACGGGTTCGGGGAAACGGGCTCGGAGGCCGGTGACGAGCCGGTCCTGGACGCACAGGCTCGGGCGAACAGCTTTCAGCCGCTCGTCGTGGGCCGTCCTTCTTGCCCACTCCGACCTGCTGAGTGACCTCGGTGCGCTACTCCTCCACCGGGTCCAGGTCCCCCGAGCCGTCGAGCAACTCCCTGGGCCCCAGACCCGGCCAGAGATCGGCCAGGTCCGAGGTCTCGGCGAGGACGCGGCCGGTGAGCCGCCGATTCTCCGCCCTGTCCGGGGGCGTCATGGCGTGACGACCGGGGCCTGAAGTTCGGTCACCCACTCGTCCTGGTTCGGCGGGCACTCCAGGCTGATCTCTCGCGGGTACGCGGTGGAACGGTAGCCGTTGCCGTCGATCCAGCGGGCCAGGGTCTGGGCTGTGGGCAGCACCGCGTCCATCGAGCCGTGGTGCATGATCGTCGCGGCTCGTTCGACGGGTGGCAGGTCGCGTACCTGGAAGGTGCCGTCCTGGAGAGGTGCGGCAACCTCGACGGCCGCGTGGACGCTGATGCGGCCGCCGCCCTCCGGGGCGTCCTCGTAGTAGGCGACCCCCGGGCCCGAGGGTGTGATGCCGGCGGTCTTCAGGCGCCGGAAGAGCTCCTCGTAGAGCGGTCCGATGACAGGACTGATGTCTACGGGTTCGAAGCTCGCGGCGGTGGCGGTCAGCTCCGCCACCCGGATCGCGGGGAGGCTCTTGATGACGACGTCGTTCGTGGGCATGTGCCCCTCGCTCTCGATCGAACGGAGCCTCGCCTCGACCTGGACGAGCCGTGCGGCAGCCGCCGCCATGCCCGCCTCCAGTTCGGTCCGCCGCAGCCGCAGCATGGCGCGCAGTTCCTCGGTGGTGATCTCCTCGTCCAGGATCTGCCGGACCTGCTGGAGGGTGAGACCGAGTTCCTTGAGCGCGATGACGCGGTTGAGGCGGGTGAGTTGGGCTGCCGTGTAGGAGCGGTAGCCGGTGGCGGGGTCGACATGGGCCGGGCGCAGCAGGCCGGTCGCGTCGTAGTGGCGCAGCATCCGGACCGAGACGCGGCCGTGCCGGGCGAAGTCTCCGATGGTGAACATGATGTCTCCGAGTTCAGCGCCTGACACGGTGTGAGAGTCAACAGGTGTCTCACGCGACACGTGACGACCGCGCCGACGGTAGTTCAGGCACCGGTCATGTGAGGCGCCGCTGTGTGACAGGGGCACGCATGGGTGACCTTCGGCTGCTGACATAGGCTGAAAGTTCAGGTGAATCGGAATCGGAATCCCAGGTCGAGGACGAGGCCGGGCTGTCCGGGCTGACCAAGATCGCTCGTACGGTGGGCGCGCAGTCTCGACGGTCGGTGGTCGACCTCCCGGCAGCCGCCTCTGGCGGTGTCCCTCCGGCAGCGGCCGGTGCAGGTCACGTGGGTTCTGCCGCATGGCGTGGTCATGCTTCCGGCTGCCCGTGGGGCAGGGTTTCGGTGGCGAGTGGATGGGATCGTGATGAGTGAACTGGCAAAGCCCGAGGTCGAGGTTCCGGAAGGCGCCACACCCACCGAGCTGACGGTTCGGGACCTGGTGGCCGGGGACGGTCCCGAGGCACAGCCGGGCAGGGTCGTCCAGGTGCACTATGTGGGAGTCACGTTCGCGTCCGGGAAGGAGTTCGACTCCTCCTGGGAGCAGGACCGGCCGTTCAAGTTCGCCGTGGGCGGCGGCAAGGCCATCAAGGGCCTGGACCGGGGGGTGAGGGGGATGAGGGCCGGCGGCCGGCGGGAGATCGTCGTCCCCCCGCGTCTTGGTTACGGCAGACAGTCGCCCTCTTCGCTGATCCCGGCGGGCTCGACGCTGATCTTCGTCGTCGACCTGCTCACCGTGGTCGGCGGGCCGGCCGGGGCGAATCCCCGCTCGGCCTGAACCGAGCCGCTGCCCTCCCCTTCCTGGTGCGGGCTGTCCCACGGTCCTTCGGGTACGAGCGGACGATCACGACCCCGGCAGAAAGGAACCGACGGTGAAGGTCCTGTGGCTCACCGCGCATCCCGAACCCCGCTCCCTCAACGGCTCTCTTCACCGGGCAGGAGTACGGTCCCTCGAGGAACAGGGGCATCAGGTGCGCACGAGCGACCTGTACGCGATGAACTTCGACCCGGTCGTGACGGCCGACGACTTCTCCCACGCCTGCGGCGAGCGCCTGATCGTCGGCCGGGCGGGGAAGGAGGCCGTCCACCGGGGATCGCTGGCCCCCGACATCACCGCCGAGCACGAGAAGCTGTCCTGGGCCGACACCTTGATCGTGCAGTTCCCTCTCTGGTGGTACGGCATGCCCGCCATCCTCAAGGGCTGGTTCGACCGTGTCTTCGTCGCCGGATTCGCGTTCGGCGTCCACGACGCCCAGGGCCGTCAGCTCCGCTACGGCGAGGGTGCGCTCGCCGGCAAGCGGGCCATGGTCGTCGTCAGCGCGGGCGCCCGCGAGATGAGCCTGGGGCCGCGCGGCATCAACGGTGAACTCAACAACCTGCTCTTCCCCTTGCAGCACGGCACCCTGTGGTACGCGGGCATCGAGGTCCTTCCACCCCTGCTGGTCCACGGGGCGGACCGCGTGGACGCCGCCACCTTCACCCTCCACGCGGACGCCCTGCGCCGTCGTCTGCGGGAAATCCCGCAGACCGAGCCGTTGCCCTTCCGCAGGCAGAACGGCGGAGACTACGACGAGAACCTGGTGCTGCGCCCCGAAGTCGGTGCCCACCTCAGCGGATTCGCCGCCCACTACCGGACCGAGTTCTGAAGCACACCTGTGGGAGACCCGCACCGGCCGGGTGTCGTGCCGCCCGCCGCGCACCTTTCAGTGCGCACGCGGGGCGGCACGGATGTGCCCGTGGCCCTCAGCCCGCCTCGACACGGAGACGGACCGGAGCCCCGCCGCCCTGCGCGAGCGCGGGGAAACCGTGCCGGCCGGGGGTGAGCGAGCCCAGGATCGCGGGACGGTCCGCGCCGGTGCACGACGGCAGGGTGCCGGCCAGGCCGTGGACGCTGAGCCAGCCCAGCACGGCGAAGGCAAGTGCCTCCTTCGCGGCGGACGGCAGGCCGAGCTCGTCCGAGGTACTGACCGGCACGGAGAGTTCCGCTCGCAGGGCGCGCATCAGCTGCGGGTTGCGGATCCCGCCGCCGGAGGCGATGACCTCGCTCGCGCCCAGGCTTCGAACAGCGTCGGCCACGGTGACGGCCGTCAGCTCGGTCAGCGTCGCGGCCAGGTCCTCCAGCGGAACCTCAGCCGCACCGGGCAGCCGGTCGTGGAGATAGGGCAGGTGGAAGAGTTCCTTCCCGGTGGTCTTGGGCGCCGGGAGGCGGTAGTACGGCTCGTCGAGCAGCGCCCGCAGCAACTCCGGTCGCACCCGGCCGCGGGCGGCGAGCTCGCCGCCCGCGTCGTAGGCGAGTCGCCCTCGGGTGCCGTGGCTGACGGCGGCGTCCAGCAGGGCGTTGCCCGGGCCGGTGTCGAAGGCGAGGTGAGCACCGTCCCTTACGGCCGTGACGTTCGCGATGCCTCCGATGTTGAGGGCGACGGGCGTCCCTCCGCGGCCCGCGAGCCAGAGGGCGTCCACCAGGCTGACCAGCGGTGCGCCCTGCCCGCCGGCAGCCACGTCCCGGGTCCGCAGGTCGGCGAGGACGGGCAGTCCGGTTCGCTCCGCGATCCAGGCGGGCTGCCCGATCTGAAGGGTGCCGTGTACCCGGCCGTCCTCGACCCAGTGATAGACGGTCTGGCCGTGGGAGACGGCGAGTTCGGCCCGTCCGTCGCACAGCTCGGCGTCGGCGCGGGCGGCGGTGCGGGCGAAGGCCCGGCCGATTCCGGTGTCGAGGGCGCACACGTCGCGCAGGGTGGTGGGTGCCGGGGGCATGGCGGCGGTCAGAGCGGTGCGCAGATCCTCGTCGTAGGTGTCGGTGACCATCCCCAGGGGGCGGACGACGAGGCCCTCGCCGTCTCGGTGGATGTCCGCCGCCGCGGCGTCGATGCCGTCGTAGGACGTGCCGGACATCAGGCCGATCACACGCACTTGGGGGACTCCTCGGTCTTCGTCGGGGCCGCCGAACCGCGCAGCGGGCGGAGGTGGTCGTCGCCGCGCAGCGTCCACAGGGCGAGGACGCTCACGGCACAGGTGACGGCGGCGTAGTACCCGGGGACGTCGGCGTCCCCGGTCCTTTCCACCAGCTCGGTGATGATGAGGCCCGCGCAACCCGAGAACACGGCGTTGGACAGCGCGTACGCGAGCCCGAGCCCCGTGTAACGCACCGAGGTCGGGAACATCTCCGACAGCATCGCCGGTCCGGGGCCCGCGAGCATGCCCACCGCGGCGCCGGCGAGGAAGACGGCCACGCCGCGCAGGACGGACGAAGAGCCGGGGTCCTGCAGCAGGTTGAGGAGCGGCAGCGAAAGCACGGCGATCACCACCGCGCCGGTCAGCATCACCGCACGCCGTCCCACCCGGTCACTGAGCCGGCCGGCGGGCAGGATCGACGCGGCGAAGCCGGCGTTGGCGAGCACCGTGGCCACCAGCGCCTGCTGGAAACTCGCGTTCAGCACGGACTGCAGGTAGGACGGCATGACGACGAGGAAGGTGTAACCGGCCGCGGACCAGCCCATCAGCCGTCCGGCACCCAGCAGGATCGCCTTCGCCGTCTCGCCGGCCGCGGCCCGAGGCGTCACCTCCGCGGGCCGGGCCGAGGTGGCGGTGGACGCCTTGACGAAGCTCGGCGTCTCGTCCAGCTTCAGTCGCAGCCACAGCGCGACCGCGCCCATCGGCAGGGTGAGCAGGAACGGCAGGCGCCAACCCCAGTCGTGCAGGGCGGCCTCTGTGAGCAGTGTCGCGAGCAGCGCGGCCACCCCGGCACCGGCGAGCAGTCCCAGGGCAACGGTGAAGGACTGCCAGGCGCCGTACAGGCCACGGCGGCCGGGCGGGGCGAACTCGGTCATCACCGCGACCGCCCCACCGAACTCACCGCCCGCCGAGAGCCCTTGGAGGATCCGGAGGAGCGTCAGCAGCCACGGTGCGAGGGCGCCGACGGTCGCGTACGTCGGCAGCACCCCGATCAGCGTCGTTGCCGCCGTCATCATCAGCAGCACGGTGATCAGGGTGGGCCTTCGGCCGATACGGTCACCGAGCCTGCCGAACAGCGCGGCACCCACGGGGCGGAAGAAGAACGCCAGGGCGAAGGAGGCGTAGGCGGCGATGAGCCCCTCGGCCTCGCTTCCCCCGCCGGGGGTGAAGAAGTTGGCGGCGATGATCGTGGCGAAGTAGCCGTAGACGCCGAATTCGTACCACTCGATGAAGTTGCCGACCGCGCCGGCCACCAGCGCCTGGCGGGGCGGACCTGAGGAGGCGGGGGAGGACGACGTGGGGGAGGGCGTGTTCATGGGGCCTCCGGACGAGATCGTGCCGGGTGGGGGGACGGCAGGTGGGGGGTTGTCTAGACCTCCCGCCCAGCCTGAACCATGAACCGTCGCGATGGCAAGGGTGACGTTCCGTGGTGTCCGCAGGTCGGCGCTGTCGGCGGGACCTGGTGACGCACCGGCTGCCCGGCTTCCCTCAGAGACTCCGGTCTGTCCTGTGCCTTCTGTCCCTCGAGGTTCTGTCCTCCCGGAGGGGCAGGTGGAGCGGCACACCGGTCAGTTCTCAGCCGCCCATGTTGTGAACCGGCGGCTGTGGGGTGGGACGGGTCCGGGACAGCTTCGCGGCCCTGCCGCGGGCCGCGTCGAAGGCCGAGACCGGTCGGCCGTCCCGGCGCCAGGGCTCGGCGCCGCACCACGGTCCGATCAGGCGGAACTGTTCCAGTGCCGCCGCGTACATCATCGACCGCAGCATGTGATGGGCGAGCAGGTGGCGCAGCGCCGGAAGGCGCTCGTCGTCGGGTGCGACACGGTCGAAGGAGGAAGCGATCCGCTTCAGCAGGCTCCTCGTCATCGGTGTGACGGCCGCCCCGCTGGAGAGGGACCGTTCGGTGAGTTCCTCCAGCGCGTGAAGGCCGATCCCTGCCAGCGGACTGCCGGGCGGGGCTTTGCGGACCGCTTGGCGGGCGAATCGCATCATCCGCCGGTTGCTGCCGAACCACTTCGCGCACCAGTACTGCAGGGCCTGCCAATGTCCCTCGTAGTGGTGGGGAGCGCGGGCACTCAGCCCTTCCCACAAGGGCTTGAACTGCGAGCGCCGGTACTGGGCTCCGCGTGCGGCCGTGACCATCACGACCCAGGGGCCGGGGTTCTTCGGGTCGTACAGCGCGGCCTGCCGGGCCACTTCGATCGCGGCCGGGAGCATGGCGCGGAACCGTTCCATGTCCGAGGTCATGACTTCGTGGGCGTATCCGCTGCCCCGGATCTCCCAGGCGCGGTGGACCATGATGGAGGCTTTGAGGGTGGCCGCGTCGCAGTCCCGGGGCTCGGCGTCGAGCCAGGCGCCGAGCCAGGCGTCGTCCTCACGGGCGACGTGCTGCAGGAGTTCCAGCCGGCCCCAGCGCTCGTCCCAGTCCGAGCCCGCAGTCCGGACATACCGTGCGGCGGACTGCCAGTCCCCTCCCCACGCCGCGTCGGCGACGGCCTGTCGCTCCTCCGCGCGGCGTGCCGGCGGGGGTGGTCCGGCGCGCCTGGAGTCGAGCACTTCGCGTGGCGGGAGGCCGTAGTCGGAGGCGACGAAGTGCTCTCCGGCGCGGCGAGGGGCGATGAGGAGCCGGTAGATCAGTACGAGAAACACGCCGAGTACGACGGCGAGCAGGATGGTCACGTCCGGAGATCATTCCCGAGCCGATCACCTTGCGCAATAGTCATGGCCAACGGTGGGGCGAGGTCCGAGGGGGAGTGAGGGCGCCGTACGGTCGGACGCGGGCACCGGTGTGACCGGGTGCGGGGCAGCCCTCGACAAGATGTACGAATGTCGGTTGCGCGTGATAGTCACTACCCCCATGAGGGGGTGATCAATTGCCCCCTGTGAGAGACCAGGGGGTGGGGACGATGGCGTTGCTCCGTGATCGGGGGATCACGTTGGGGAGATGGACCGGCAGGCCGGGGGCGCGGCTGGAGAGGGACTCCGGCGATCCGGACGTGGCGCGGATGCGCGAGGCGGCCGTCGCGGCGGACTGGACGACGGTGCGGGGCCTGCTGGAGGCACGTCCGGAACACCAGGACCGGACACAACTCCTGTGGGCGGTCGGCAACACAGCCGGCGTCGAACGGTGGATCGTCGAGGTGCTGCAGAAGGAGCCCGAGTCGGCGCACGCGTTGACCGTCGCGGGGATCCGCCATGTCAGCTGGGGCTGGGATGCCCGGACCTCCGCGCGCGCCGAGAACGTCTCGCGCAAGCAGTTCGAAGTCTTCCACTCCCGGCTGCGGCAGGCCGAGGGATGGCTGTACGAGGCTGCCGAGCTGGAGCCGGGCTGGACCTCTCCCTGGTACGTCCTCCAGATCACCGGCCGAGGGCTGGAGATCGGGCAGGTCACCGCGCGCCGCCGGTTCGAGGCGGCCGTGCGCCGGGATCCGCACCACCTGGGGGCGCACGTCCAGCAGTTGCAGCAGGTATGCAAGAAGTGGGGCGGATCCCACGAGGAGATGCACGCGTTCGCGCGCGAGTCCGTGTCCAGGGCTCCCGGCGGTACACCGCTCGCCCGGCTGGTGCCGGACGCGCACATCGAGGAGTGGCTCTCGCTGGACCCCGGGCCCGGCGCCGAGTACATGCGCACACGCGAAGTGGCGGACTCGCTCGGGCAGGCGGCGGAGCACTCGTACCGGCATCCGGACTTCGAGCGGGCGGGACCCGGGCTGGAACTGCTGAACAGCTTCGCGATGGCGTTCTCGCTCGCCGGGGACCGGGCCTCCGCGCGGGAGTGCTTCCAGGCCACCGAAGGGCGGGTCACGGAGTCCCCCTGGAGCTACATCAACGGCTCCGACCCCGTCGCGGCCTACCGCAAGCACCGCTCGGCCGCCGGACGCTGACTTCTTGCTCCGGCGTACGCCTACGCAGGGACGGGCATCGTGTCCGCCCCGCCTCCTTTCTCTGTCTTCCCGCCCGTGCCGTCGACCGGCGCGGGCGCGCCGCCGAAGGATTCTGCCCGGTGTCCCCATCCGAGACCGCCCACACCTTCCAGGTCGACCTGCGAGGCCTGGTCGACCTGCTCTCCCACCACCTCTACTCGAGTCCCCGCGTCTATCTGCGTGAGCTGCTGCAGAACGCTGTGGACGCCATCACCGCCCGTCAGGGCGTCACTCCTGACCTGCCCGGCGCCATCACCGTGCGCACCGGTGAGACGCTCACCGTCACGGACAACGGCATCGGACTCACCGAAGCCGACGTCCACCGTTTTCTCGCCACCATCGGCCGCAGCTCCAAGCGGACCGCCGACGGCGCACTGGACGGCGCCGGACTCGACTCCGCCCGCGGGGAGTTCATCGGCCAGTTCGGAATCGGTCTGCTGGCGTGCTTCGTCGTGGCCGACGAGATCACGGTGCTCAGCCGGTCCGCGGCCGACCCCGAGGCACCCGCGGTCGAGTGGCGAGGCCATTCCGACGGCCGCTACACCATCCGTACGCTGCCGGCCTCGACGGTGCCGGAACCCGGCACCACCGTGCGGCTCGTCCCACGAGCCGACAGCGCCGAGTGGACGAGCCCCCGTCAGGTCGTGGACCTCGCACGGCACTACGGCAGCCTGCTGCGCCACGAGGTCACCGTCGTGGACCCGCACGGCGGGAAGGAGCGGATCAACGACACCCCGCCGTGGGAGCGGACGCACCGCTCTCCGCTCGCCCACCGCGAGGCGCTGACCGCCTACTGCCGCGACCGGTTCGACTTCACACCGCTGGACACCATCGAGCTGGACCTCCCGGCAGCCGGCCTGCGCGGCGTCGCCTACGTCCTGCCGACGGCCGTCAGCCCGGCCCAGCGCGCCGGACACCGGGTGCACCTGAAGGGCATGCTGCTCACCGACAAGGCGCCCGAACTGCTGCCGGAATGGGCCTTCTTCGTACGCTGCGTCGTCGACACCACGAGTCTGCGGCCGACGGCCTCACGCGAATCGCTCTACGAGGACGGCACCCTGTCCGCCGTGAGGGACGCGCTGGGCGACCGGATCCGGGACTGGCTCACCGGCCTCGCCGCCAGCGACCCCGCGCTGCTGCACCGGTTCATCGACACCCACCACCTCGCCGTGAAGGCGTTGGCACGTTACGACGACGAACTGCTGCGGGTGGTGCTCCCGTGGCTGCCGTTCGAGACCACCGACGGCAACGTCACACTCGAGGAGTTCGCGCGTACACACCCCGTCCTCCTGGTCACCCGCAGCGTCGAGGAGTTCCGGCAGGTCGCCCCGATCGCCTCGGCCGCCGGTCTGGGCGTGGTCAACGGCGGCTACACCTATGACCGCGACCTCGTGCACCGGCTGCCGGAGATCCGCCCCGGAACCTCGGTGAGCGACCTCGACCCGTCCGCGGTCACCGCACATCTGGACACGGTGGACCCGACCGCCGAGCTGCGGGCGGCGGCGTTCCTGCTCATCGCCCGGGAGACGATCGGAGCGCACGACTGCGACGTCGTGCTCCGCGACTTCCAGCCGGTGTCAGCCCCGGCACTGCTGCTCGACAACCGGGAGGCCCGTCACGAGCGGACCCGGTCGAGCCTCGCCGCCGACAGCGACGGACTGTGGGCCGACATCCTCGGCTCCCTGCGGCACGAGACACCGCGCGCCCAGCTGGTCCTGAACCACCTCAACCCGCTGGTACGCCAGGCCATCACGATCTCCGAGCGCGGTCTGGCCGTCACCACGGCCGAGGCACTGTACGGCCAGGCCCTGCTGCTCAGCCGCCGCCCGCTGAAGGCGAGCGAGAGCGCCCTGCTGAACCGGGCCTTCATCGGCCTGCTCACCCACGCCATGCACAACCCCGGCACGCACGCGGGCGGCTCCGAGCCCCGGAAGGACATCTGATGCTGGACACCCCCGAGGCCGTGATCGAAGCACTGCGTGAGAACCACGGCCGCCCCTACGGCCCCCAGCGCACCGTCACCGCCGAAGAGATCGTGGAAGCGGCGGGCCAGTTCGAGAAGCCCGACGTCCTCGTCACCGCTCTTCTGGAACTGATGGAGGCGTACGAGTACACCGCGGAGTCCCGCAAGTCGCCGGTGGTCTTCGCCCGGCTGCTGAAACTGTGGGACGAATCCCCCGAGGAATTCAGCGAGTGGGAGGCCCACCAGGTCTACTGGCGGTTCAAGTGGGTGGCCACCGCGCTGCTCGACGTGCCCGAGGTCTCCCTCGCCTCGGTACGGGGCTGGATCGAGGAGACACTGCGCAGGTACGAGAAGGCCGGGCACGGTGTGCAGCCCGTGGCGGCGATGCGCTACCACGTCGCGGCCCACACCGGCGTGGGAGTCGCCGACGCTTACGACCTGTGGGCCACCCGGCCGCGCACCGGGCTGAGCGACTGCGAGGCGTGCGAGACCCGCTACCTGGCCTCACATCAGATGAACGGCGGCGACGACGCCGGTGCGCTCGACACGCTCCGGCCGGTCCTCGACGAGGCGACCGGCTGCTCCGAGGAGCCCCAGACGAGCCAGGCGCTGGCGCTCGGAGCCCTGCTGCGCTCCGGCAGGCTCGACGACGCCCGTTCGTACCACCTGGCCGGCTACCGCCGGGTCCGGGGGAACACCGGCATGCAGGCATGGGTCGGCAGGCACCTGGAGTTCTGCGTACTGTCCCGCAACGAGGGACGCGGCCTGGAGATCCTCACCGAGAACCGTCCGCTGTTCGAGGCGACCGGTGCCCCGCTCGCCCATCTGGACTTCCTGACCGGCGTCGAACTGCTGCTCGCCCGGATCGTCGAGGACGGGCACGCCGGCACGGTCGTCGCGGGCCCGCCGGGACGGAGCTGGACGGCGGACGAACTGCTGGCACACGTACGCACCGAGGGGGACCGGCTGACCGCGGCGTTCGACGCACGCAACGGCACGGCGGCGGTCGGTGACCGCCGCCGTGAGCGCCTCTCGCAGCGTCCGCTGCTCGACTCGCCGCTCCCGCTGGGTCTGCGGACGTCCGTCACCCGCCCGGTGACGGGCTCGGCCCCGCCGGTGACCGCTCCTGCCGTCGCGGTGCCCGACGACTTCGTGACCCTGGTACGCGAGGCACGACGGATGGCGAGCGTCGGCCATCCCGGTGACGCCCGGCTGTGGACCCGGATCTCGGAGCGCCTGGCCGATGGAAGCGCGGCGCACGACGACGTGCTGGGCCCCCAGGAACTGCTGCGGGCGGAACTCGCCGAGCAGCGGGCGGCGGAGCTGGCGTCGGCCGAACGTACCGACGAGGCCACCGCGGAGGCGCTCCGGGCCGCCGAACTCTACGAGCGGCTCGACATGCCGTGGCAGGCGCTGTCGATGAGGGCCCGCGCCCTCGCCTGGCCGGAGCCGCCGGCCGACGGGGCCGCCGAGCAGGCCGGGGGGGCCGAGCGGCTGGACCCGGACGGGACGCGGGACGCCCTCGACGAACTCCTTCGCGAGGCGGAAGTGCTGCGCACGGCAGCCCCGTTCACGGGTGAGCCCCTCGGGACGGCGGAGGCGGCTTCCTGCGACGACCTCGAACAGGCGCGCAAACTGGCGTACCTCGGGGTGCTCTGGGCGCGTACCTTCACGGCCTTCCGAGCGCTGGGACGCGAGGACGTGGAGCCCTCCCCCGACCGCGTCGAGCGCTTCGAGATGTGCGTCCAGGCCCTGCACACCGAGGCGGAGCGGCTGGACATGCCCCACCAGGTCGCCAACGCACGGCAGTTCACCGCGAACGAGGCCGCCGGCCGGGGCGAGTTCGCACAGGCCGAGGAAGAACTCCGTACCGCGCTGAAGGAGCTGGAGGCCGCCGGCCGGCCGTGGCGCGGTCCTCGGCCACGCGTGCAGCTGGCCCAGACCCTGATGGCGCAGGACCGGCCACAGGAGGCCGTGGAACTGCTGCACCAGGCGATCGCCGACGCCGTGCGGTACGACGACGAGGACTTCCCGATGGCGCCGACGTACGCGATCCTCGGCCACGCGGTCTCGCACACCGGCGATCACGCGGGTGCCGTACGCCACCTGTCGGAGGCGGCCGTGCGGTTCGACCGGTCGGGATCCGTGCGGGAAGCGACCGACGTGCGGTTGCAACTGGTCGACGTCCTGATGAGGACGGGCCGGCAGGGCGACGCCGTGGCGGTCCTCGAGTCCCTGGTCGCCGAGGACGCGGCGGCCGCGCTCGACGAGCGGGTCGTCGCCCAGGCCAGGCTCATGCTCGCGCGGGGACTGCGCGAACTGGAGGAGTACCTGCCGTCCGCGGAGGAGTTCCTGCGGCTGGCGGACACCGTGTCCGACTGGGAGGACGACGACGCCCCCGTCCGGACCATGGTGAGTGCCGAAACTGCCGTGGCGCTGGCTCTGGCGGACCGCTGGGACGCGGCCGGCGCGGCGTACGGGCGAGCCTTGGAGGCGCACACCCAGGCCCCCAACCCGTCCCTGCTGACGCACATGATGTGCGAGTTCGCGCGTCTGGTCATGGTTGCGCAAGGTGCCGAGGGCCTGGAGACGGCGCTGAGGTATCTCGTCGAGGCGGACGCGCTGGTGACGTCGGTGCCCGAGGGCACCGAGTGCTTCGAGCCGTGGTTCGAGCGGGGCACCGTGCACTACCGCCGGGGACGTGTCCTGGCGGAGGCGGAGCGGTTCGAGGAGGCCTTGGCCGAGACGGAGGCCGCCGTCGCTTCCCACGAACTGGGCGGCGAGCACGGCGAGTCGGCCCGCGCCGAAGCGGTCCGGATCGCCGCGCTGATCGAGGGCAACGCGCTGCTCCGGTTCAAGGAGGCCGTCGACCGGCTGACGACGGCATCGGAGCGCTGCCGGAAGGCAGGCCTCCCCGAGGCGGCGCAGATCCTCGACGCCTTGCGGGAGGACTACACGTCGCGCCTGGCCGAGAGCCGCTGAATCGGCGCCGGTCAGCCGGCCCCGGGGTCCGGCCGTGCACCGGCGCTGTCGGTATCGAACGACGGCACCGTGCACCGCGCCGGGCCCCGGGGCCGCGGCCGTGCCCGTAGAAGTGAGTCAGTCGCGGGCCTCGGAGGAGAAGCGGACGAAGCCGGCGATGCGCGGGCTGAACGTGCGGCCGCCCTGCTCGCCGAGGGCGGACCGTACTCCCGCCGCCACGTCGGCGTCGGGATCTCCGAGCACCTCGAAGCTCTGCGCAGTGCAGCGCTTCATCACCTCCTGGACATAGGGGTCAGCCAGCTTCCGGTGGGTCCGGACCACTGCCACCCGCGGGCCGATGGAGGGGCGTCGTCAGCCGCCGTTGGACTGCCTGATGCCCTCAGCGAGTGCGTCGAAGGTGTAGAGATAGCCGCCGGCCGGTCCGCTGACGGTCATGTACGCCTTGGTCCCGCCAGGCGTGATGGCCACATTGGTCGCCGACTCGAGCCCCTCGGCGCGGGCGGGGACCTCGACCGTCGCCAGGTGTTCGCCGGTCCGGCTGTACACGGCCATCGCGGCTCGTCCGTGGAGTGCCTGGTAGAGGTTGCCGTCCGCGTCCACGGCGATCGAGTCGGTCTGGGCGATCCCGGCGTCCACCCGGATCGCCGTGTGCCGGGACGTCATGGTCCCCTCCTCGTCGAGGCGGACATAGGAGATCCGGTTCTGGGTGAGCTCACTCACCCACAGCCCCCGGTAGTCCTCGTCGAAGGAGATTCCGTTCGGCGAGGCCAGGCTGTCGGCGACGACGCCGGCCTTCGCGCCGTCACGATCGATCCGCACCACACGTCCCCTGGCGTCACCCGGGGACTGGCTCCTGGAGTCACTGACGTACAGGTTGCCCTGCTGGTCGAAGGCGATGTCGTCCGGATTCATCCTCGCTCCGTCGACCTCGCCCGAGAAGAAGGTCCTCAGGTCGCTCCCGTCCGGGGCCAGGCTGACGACCTCGCCGTGGGAGTAGTCGGTCAGGTACAGCCGGCCGTCGTACGGGCTGGTCTGCGCGGAGGTGTAGTTGCCCCGGTCGTCCGTATGGGCGGTCCGGGACGTCCTCTTGCGCACGTCGACGCGCAGCACCTTCGGATCACCGGCCGGCGCGGTGACGTCGACGACGAGCAGATCGCCGTCCTTGTCGAAGGTGGGGCCCTCGAGCAGGGTCATGCCGGTCTCTTCGTGCACCTTCGTCAGCTGCATGACCTGGTGTGCGCGGATGGTCCTGTCCGCACCGCCTGCGGCCGGAGCGCCGTCGGCGGTGCCATTCGTCTCCGTACCGCATCCGGTGAGGGTGAGGGTTCCGACGGCGGCGAGTGCCGCGAGGGATCGGACCGGGAGTCGTCGCATGGGGGGATCTCTTCTCTGTTCGCGAAAGCTGCGAAAGGCCCGTCGGCCGGCCGTTCGGCGTGGTCCGCACGGGGGCGCCGAGGCGCCCGGCACGTGTGTGGGGGCCACCCGTGCCGCAACCGGACAGTGGTGTCCGGTTGTTGCTACCGTAGCGGACGGCTGCTCGTTCCCGGGCGGCCGAGCGATTGGAGTGAGACCCCCACATGACAACCACTCACCTGCCTGACCCCGATGAACTCGACACCCTCAGGCAGCGCTACAGCCTCGAACGTGAACGCCGGGTGCGCCCCGACGGCGCCCGTCAATACCGCCCCGCCGAAGCCGACTTCGGGTACTACGCCGCCGATCCGTACGTGGACGGGGTCGCCGGGCGCGAGCCGCTGAAGGACACCGTCGACGTCGCCGTGGTCGGTGGCGGGTTCGGCGGCATCCTCGCGGGCGCGCGGATGCGGCAGCAGGGCGTAGGACGTGTACGGATCGTCGAGAAGGGAGGCGACTTCGGCGGCACCTGGTACTGGAACCGCTACCCGGGCATCCACTGCGACATCGAGTCGCACGTCTATCTGCCGATGCTCGACGAGACCGGTTACGTGCCGGAGTGGAAGTACGCGCCCGGCGAGGAGATCCGCCGTCATGCCGTGCGCATCGCGGAGAAGTACGACCTCTACCCGGACGCGCTGTTCTCCACCGCCGTCACCTCACTGACCTGGGACGAGGCGACCGAGACGTGGATCGTGGCCACCGATCGCGGTGACCGCTTCCACGCCACGTACGTCGTCACCTCGACCGGGACCATGTCCGAGCCGAAGCTGCCGGGCATACCCGGCATCGAGAGCTTCCGGGGTCACACCTTCCACACATCGCGCTGGGACTACTCCTACACCGGTGGCACCCCGGGGGGCGGTTTGAGCGGACTCAAGGGGAAGCGGGTGGGGATCGTCGGCACCGGCGCCACCGGCGTTCAGGTGATCCCGATGCTGGCCGAGGACGCCGAGCACGTATACGTGTTCCAGCGCACCCCCTCCAGCGTCGATGTGCGCGACAACCGCCGGACCACGGCCGAGGACGTCGGTGCCGATCGCGAGGGCTGGGCACACGAGCGGCGGGAGAACTTCCTGCGCATCGTCTCCGGAGAGCCCGCCGTCCGTGACCTGGTGGCCGACGGCTGGACCGCATCGGCCGCGCTCCTGGAGAAGCTTCTGCCCAGCTTCCGCCGCGCGCAGGAAGGACCGTCCTTCGAAGCCGAGTACGAAGTTGCGGACGCGGTGAAGATGAACGAGCTGCGCGCCCGCGTCGAGCGGTCGGTCGACGACGCGGCGACGGCGGAGAAGCTCAAGCCCTGGTACCGGTACGCCTGCAAGCGCCCCACGTTCTCCGACAAGTACTACGCGGCGTTCAACCGCGACAACGTTTCCCTGGTCGACACCGCCGACACCCACGGCATCGAACGCATCACCGAGCACGGGGCGGTCGTCGGCGACCGTACGTACGAGCTCGACTGCCTGATCTTCGCCACGGGATTCTCCGTCGGGGTCTCCGGCATCCTCTCCGGCAAGCTTCCCGTGCACGGACGGGGCGGAACCCAGCTGCTGCACGCGTGGGCCCAGCAGGGGCCGCGGACCCTGCACGGCTTCACCGGCAACGGCTTCCCGAACCTGATCCACATGGGCTCCCTGCACAACGCCAGCAGCGTCAACTTCACACACGTACTCGACGAGCAGGCCGTCCACGCCGCCGCTCTCGTCGCCGCCGCCGAAGCCGGGCGGGCCGTCGTCGAGCCGTCGCCCGAGGCGGAGGATGCCTGGCTGGCCGTCCTGGCCAAGGGTGCGGCGGACCACGAGTGGTTCCACGCCGAGTGCACTCCCGGCTACTACAACCGCGAAGGGCTCGGCAGGCCGAACACCGCGAGCGCCTTCCCCCACGGAGCCGTCGCCTTCCACGAGCTGCTCAGGCGGTGGCGCGAGGAGTCGATCGCTGAGGTACTGCGTCCCAGGACCGCGGTAGAAACGAACTGAAAGATCACTGAACAGCTCATAACGTCATAAAGTATTTCAGTGCCTCCCCGTTCTCCCTCTTGAGGATTGGGGAGGCATCGGCCTGAAATCCGCCGTGTCTCCCGGCCCGACTCATCTCCGCTGTCCGAGGCGGGAGTTCGGAGAAACCCCGGACTGGCGATCGCTTGTGGTCGACGCTATGGTTAGCCTTGCCTAAGTGGTGACCGGGGGCTGCCTTGTCGTGTGCGGCCGGAGAGCAGACTGCAGGAGAATTCGAGGCCATGACGCCGTCCCCGCGCTGTCCGTCACATTCCTCGCGTGATTCCGGCGGCGTTCTCGTCGCCGGAACGTGTCGCGGGGCCTCGGTGCGAGCGATCACGGGCGACAGGTGAGCCGTGTGCGCGAGCTGGAAGGGCGGACGGCTCTGGTCACGGGAGCGGGCCGGGGTATAGGTGCCGCCGTGGTGGCCGCTCTCGTCGGCCATGGCGCCCGGGTCTGTGCCACCGACGTGGACGGCGCCGCGGTGGCGGCCGTCGCCAAGGCTCACACGGAGGCGGGCGCGGACGTCCTCGCGCGCGAGCTCGACGTGAGCGACGCGAACGCCGTCGAGGCCGTGGTCGACGTGGCCGAGTGTGAACTGGGGCCGCTGGACATCCTGGTGAACGTGGCGGGCATGCTCCGCGGGGGGCCCGTGCTCGAACTGGACGATGCCGACTGGGCGGCCGTGTTCGCAGTCAACACCAACGGTGTGATGCACGTCTCCCGTGCCGTGGCGCGCCGGATGACCCTTCGGGGCCGGGGCGGCATCGTGACCGTCGCCTCCAACGCGGCAGGTGTCCCACGTGCCGGAATGGCGGCGTACGCGGCCTCCAAGGCGGCCGCGGTGATGTTCACCAAATGCCTCGGCCTCGAGGTCGCGCCCCTGGGTGTGCGGTGCAACACCGTCTCCCCGGGTTCCACGCTGACGGACATGCAGCAGGCCATGTGGGAAAAGGCCCCCGGAGGCGCCGACGCCGGAAGGCGGGGCGTCATCGAGGGAGATCCCGCCTCGTACCGCACCGGTATCCCGCTCGGCCGGATCGCCGAGCCCGCCGACATCGCCGATGCCGTGGTCTTCCTCGCCTCGGACCGGGCACGGCACATCACCATGCACGACCTCTACGTGGACGGCGGAGCCACTCTGCGCGCCTGACCCCCGGCCCCGGGTCCGAGGGGCCTGCGGAGGTGGCGGGCCGGCGCACCCGGTCCGGCGCACCCGGCCGTTCTCCCGTCCCGACCTCGTCCCGCATGACTCCGGAGTCCGCCATGACTGCTGACCATCCCCACGCCTCCCGGACGCGCTCACACCGGGTGCCGACGCTCCCACCTGGCCGCCCGAGTTCGCCGGCCGGTACCGGGAGCGGGGCTACTGGCGTGGCGAGACCTTCGGGGGAGTGCTGCGTGAGCGGGCCGCGGCACACCCCGACCGCATCGCGTTGGTGGACCCCGCGCCCCGGCGCAGAACCCGTACCTACCGGGAACTGGACGAGGCGGCCGACCGGCTCGCGGCCGGATTCGCCGAGCGGGGGATCGGGCGCGGGGACCGTGTCGTCGTCCAGCTCCCGAACGTCGCCGAGTTCGTCGAGGTGGTCTTCGCGCTGTTCCGGATCGGGGCCCTGCCGGTGTTCGCGCTGCCGGCCCACAGGGAGACGGAGATCCTGCACTTCTGCTCCTTCAGCGAGGCGGTGGCCTACGTCGTCCCGGACCGGCTCGCCGGTTTCGACCACTGTGAACTGGCCTCCCGGGTCCGGGCGAACTGCCCGCTGCTGAAGTGGGTGTTCGTGCTGGGCGAGGCGGGTGACCACACTCCGCTGGCCGGGGTTCCCCGCGAACCCTCCGGCCCGCTGCCCGGTCCCGAGCCGCACGAACTCGCCTTCCTCCAGCTCTCCGGCGGAACCACCGGGGTGTCCAAGCTGATTCCCCGCACCCACGACGACTACATCTACTCGCTGCGCGGATCCAACGAGATCTGCGGGGTGGACGAGCGCACCCGGTACCTGGTGACGCTGCCTGCGGCGCACAACTTCCCGATGAGTTCTCCCGGTTGGCTCGGCACCCTCTACGCGGGCGGCACGGTGCTGCTGTGCCCCCGGCCCGAACCGTCCGTCGCGTTCCCCCTGATCGAGCGTGAAGGCGCCACCCTCACCGGCCTGGTACCTCCGCTCGCCCACCTGTGGACGGAGGCCGCCGCCCGGGGTGAGCACGACCTGACCTCCCTCCGTCTGGTCCTGGTCGGCGGCGCCAAGTACAGCGAACAGGCGGCGCGACGTCTGGAGCCGGCCCTCGGGTGCCGGCTGATGCAGGTCTTCGGGATGGCGGAAGGGCTGGTCAACTACACCCGCCTTGACGACGATCCGGAGACCGTCGTCACCACTCAGGGCCTGCCGATCTCACCGGACGACGAGGTGAGGATCGTCGACGACACCGACCGGGACGTGCCCGAAGGAGAGCCGGGTCACCTGCTCACCCGCGGCCCGTACACCATCCGCGGCTACTGGCGGGCGCCCGAGCACAACGCCCGGTCGTTCACCCCGGACGGCTTCTACCGCACCGGAGACGTCGTCCGCCGGACGCCGACCGGGCACCTGGTGGTGGAAGGGCGGGCCAAGGACCAGATCAACCGGGGCGGCGAGAAGATCGCCCCCGAGGAGATCGAGAACATCATCCTCGCCCACCCCGCCGTCCACGACGTCTCACTCGTCTCCGTGCCCGACGAGTTCCTGGGCGAACGGACACTCGCCCACGTGATCCTGCGCGAGAACGCCGAACGGCTCCGGCCCGCCGACGTCAAGGCGTTCGTACGGTCCCGCGGGGTCGCCGCGTACAAGATCCCGGACCTCGTCCGCTTCGTGGACACCTTCCCGCGGACGGGCGTCGGCAAGGTCAGCAAGAAGGCCCTGCGCTCCGTCGTGACCGCCCCCGAACAGCTCTGAGAGGCCCGCCAGCCATGGCACTTCCCGCGATCGCCGCCTACCCGCTCCCCACGCCGGAGGAACTGCCCGGCAACCGGGTCTCCTGGACGGTGGACCCGGCGCGTTCGGTTCTGCTCGTCCACGACCTGCAACAGCACTTCCTGTCGGCCTTCCCGTCCGGTGAACAGCCGCTGAAGGGCATGCTCACCAATACCGCGCGGCTGCTGGCGCACGCACGTGGCGTGGGCGTCCCGGTCGTCTACTCCACGCAGATCGGCGGGCAGAGTCCGGAGCAGCGAGGCCTCCAGCTCGACTTCTGGGGGCCGGGCGTCGCCGATGATCCCGCGATGCTGGCGATGCCGGCCGAGGTGGCCCCGGAACCGGGGGACACCGTCCTGACCAAATGGAAGTACAGCGCCTTCGCCCGCACGGATCTCGAGGACCGGATGCGTGCCCAGGGTCGTGACCAGCTCGTCATCGTCGGGGTCTACGCCCACATCGGCGTGATGATGACGGCCTGCGACGCCTGGATGCGGGACATCCAGGCCTTCGTGGTGGCCGACGCCACGGCGGATTTCTCACGGGAGCAACACGAGACGGCGCTGCGGTGGTCCGCGGGCCGCTGTGCGGTGGTGACGACCACGGACCGTGTCCTGGAAGTGAATTGACGATGCGTCACGAACGGCCGGAATCGCGCGCTGTCCGGCGGGGGCCGGGAGGCCGGACTTGACACCGCGCGGCCGATAGGAAAGGTTAGCTAAGCCTTACCTAATAACGAGTTCCCCGAGCATCTCGGAGGC
This sequence comes from Streptomyces sp. NPDC048590, assembly GCF_043199535.1. Lineage (NCBI taxonomy): Bacteria > Bacillati > Actinomycetota > Actinomycetes > Kitasatosporales > Streptomycetaceae > Streptomyces > Streptomyces sp. NPDC048590. The sequence continues at coordinate 236,284 of NZ_JBICWC010000002.1, forward strand.
GGTCCCGGTGGGCCCCGAGCAAAGGATGAGGATGTCAGCAGGGCACGCAGACGCGGAGCTGTACGACCAGCAGCCGGTCCACGACGTGGTAGGCGTGGGCTTCGGCCCCGCCAACCTCGCTCTGGCCATCGCGATCGCCGAGCACAACGCGCACAGCGGCGGCGCCCGCGCACTGCGCACCGCCTTCGTCGAACGCCAGCGGGAGTTCGGCTGGCACCGGGGCATGCTCCTGGCCGGCGCCACCATGCAGGTGTCCTTCCTCAAGGACCTGGCCACGATGCGCGACCCCAGCAGCCGCTTCACCTTCCTGCGGTTCCTGCACGAACGCGGCCGCCTGGTGGACTTCCTGAACCAGAAGACCTTCTTCCCCACCCGCATCGAGTTCCACGAGTACCTGAGCTGGTGCGCGGCCGCCGTGAACGACCAGGTGCGGTACGGCCGGCAGGCACACTCGGTACGGCCGGCCGGCGGGAGCGGTCCCGTCGACGTCCTCGAGGTGGGCTCCACCCCGACCGGCGACCTCACGGGCCCGGTCGAGACGCTGCGGACCCGGAACCTCGTGGTCGGCACCGGACTGGCACCGAAGCTCCCCGAGGGCGTCGAACTGGGCCCGCGCGTGTGGCACAACCGGGATCTGCTCCCCAGCCACCGCTCGCTGGCCACCCGGCCGCACCGTCGCTTCGCCGTCATAGGGGCGGGCCAGTCCGCCGCGGAGACGGTCGACTTCCTTCACCGGGAGTTCCCTGACGCCGAGGTCTGCGCGGTCTTCAACCGCTACGGCTACAGCCCCGCGGACGACAGCCCCTTCGCCAACCGGATCTTCGACCCCGAGGCCGTGGACCACTTCTACGCCGCGCCCGAAGAGGTCAAGCAGTCCCTGCTGACCTACCACTCCAACACCAACTACTCGGTCGTCGACCCCGACCTGATCGAGCAGCTGTACCGCACCTCCTACCAGGAGAAGATCGCGGGTGCCGAACGGCTGCGATTCCTCAACACCACGTCGCTGACCGCCGTCGAGGAGCGCGAGGACGACGTCCGCCTCCATCTGCGCCCGCTGGTCGAAGGGGATCCGTACACCCTGGACTGCGACGCCGTGGTGATGGCCACCGGGTTCAGGCCCGCCGATCCGCGGAACCTGCTCGGCGACCTGTACGAAGAGTGCCTGACGGACGGTCAGGGACGGCTGCGGATCGGGCGCGACCACCGGGTCCTCACCACGCCGAGGGTGAGCGCGGGAATCTTCGTGCAGGGCGCGATCGCCCAGCACACCCATGGGATCACGTCCTCCCTGCTGTCCACCCTCGCGGTCCGCTCGGGCGAGATCTGTGACGCCCTGCTGCTCGACCGTGCCGGACGGAAGGTGCCGGTTCCGGCAGCCGCGGTGGACACGGCCGAGAACCTCGCCGCCGCGACCGACTGAGCCACGAGCCGTTCCACCGGAACCTCGCCACCCCACTTCACCCCACTTCACCCCACCAAGGAGACCCCCCATGGGTGCCAACCCCTTCGACGACGAAGACGCCCGCTTCCTCGTCCTGGTCAACCAGGAGAACCAGCACTCCTTGTGGCCCGCGTTCGCCGAGGTCCCCGGCGGGTGGACGGTGGCGCACGGCGAGGACTCCCGGGCCGCCTGCCTGGCCTACGTCGAGGAGCACTGGACGGACATGCGCCCCGCGAGCCTGGTCGCGCACGCCGGACGCACACGCTGAACCGCCCGCCGGCGGCACGCACGCCGGCGACCGGTGCCGGACGCCTCACAGGGCAGTCCCAGGACGTCCGCGCCCATCGGCGGCTCCGGCACACACCTCGACAGCACCACCCGCAGCCCGATCCGGGCCCCACCCGCCAAGCCGGAGCAAAGGATTCGCAGACGTGTCCGTAACCACACCGGTGCGCCCTCACCCCGTGCACGAGGCCGCCGACCTGCTGGCGGCCTATCTGACGGGATCGTTCTACTTCTCCTCCGCACGCGGCACGATGCTGGCGGACGGGGTGTACTCCCGGGTCCAGAAGACCACGGGTCTCAGGGCGGCCGCCGCGGCCCGGGCGCTGGAGGAGGCGGCCTCAGCCGGACTGCCGTCTCCCGTGGTGGTCGGAGCCGTCGGCTTCCGTCCCGAGGCGCAGGCATCCCTCGTGGTGCCCGCGGCGGTGCGGCGCGCAGGTGCGCCGGGGTACCTGCCGGCGCCCGCCACCCCGGCGGGCCAGGGCTGGCGGGTCCGTCCCGTGCCGGAGCCCGAGGGCTACGCCGACGGTGTCCGCCGAGCGGTCGAACTCATCCAGGACGAGAAGCTCCGCAAGGTCGTCCTCGCGCGCTGCCTCGAACTCACCGCGGACGCCCCGGTCCGGGTGCCCGCGCTGCTGGCCCGTCTGGTTCGCGCCAACCCGGCCGCCTACGCGTTCGCAGCCGATGTCACCGCCCCCGGCGACCGCGCCTTCCGCACCCTGGTCGGCGCCAGTCCCGAACTCCTGGTCTCCCGGCAGGGCATGACCGTGAGCGCCAACCCCCTGGCCGGTTCCGCCCCGCGCTCCGACGACGAGGCGGTGAACCGCGAACGCGTCGCCCGGCTGCGGGACTCGGCGAAGGACCTCGGTGAACACGCCCATACCGCCGGACAGGTGGCGGAGGTTCTCGGCCGGTTCTGCTCCGATCTCGTGGTCCCCGACGGACCCGAGGTCATCGGCACCCCCACCATGTGGCACCTGTCCACGCGGATCACCGGCAGGCTGCGCGACGCCGGGGACCCGGCCTCCTCGGCCCTCGGTCTGGCGGAGGCGCTGCACCCCACCCCGGCTGTCGGCGGGGTTCCCGCCGCCGCGGCGGTCGAGGCCATCGCGGAACTCGAGCCGGCGGACCGCGGCTACTACGCCGGTATGGTCGGCTGGAACGACCTGAACGGCGACGGCGAATGGGCCGTGGCCATCCGCAGCGCCGAGGTCGACGATCGCACGGTGCGCGTCTTCGCGGGAGCCGGCGTCGTCGCCGACTCACAGCCCGCCGCCGAACTGGCGGAAACCACAGCCAAGTTCCGCACCCTGCTCGAGGCGCTGGGCCTCGGCGGGGTGGCGTGACCCACCCACGGCCCGCACAGTCCGGGCGTCCTCTCCCACCCCTCTCGCCGACCGCCCGGTCCGCCGTCAAGAACACAGGAGCACACAGGTGAACGAGTCGCTGTCGTACGAACGGATACTCGGGGACGTCGCCGAGATTCTCGGCTGTGACACCTCGGAGATCGGTCCCGAGGACAACCTCTACGACCTCGGACTGGACTCGGTGCGGCTGATGACCCTGATCGAGCGCTGGCGTTCCGCCGGTGCTCACCAGCTGGAGCTGCCCGATCTCGCCGAGCGTCCCGAGATCGCCTACTGGAGCACCCTGCTGACGGGGGAGAAGCGATGACGGACGCCGGTGACCGGCACCGCCACCTGGACCGGATCGCGGAGGTCCGGGAGGGGGATGTGCCGAAGAAGGTCCGCTACCCCATCCGGGTCCGCGAGACGGAGGTCGTACGCTCCACCATGGTGGGGACCGGACTGCTGCGGCTGACCCTCGGCGGCCCCGGTGTCGAGGGCTTCGAGTCCCACTCGCCGATCGACCACGTCAAGCTGATCTTCCCGGAGCCGGACGGCTCCCTGCGCCTGCCCGAACCGAACGGCGACATGCTGCGCTGGCCCCGCCCGGCGCCGGTCTCACGGCAGTACACCGTACGCCGTCACGACCCGGTGGCCGGCGAGATCGACATCGACATCGCCCCGCACCCGGGTGGCCTCGCATCGGACTGGGCGCAGGCCGTGAAGCCCGGTGCCGTCGCCCATGTCGCGGGCCCGCCCGGCGGACTGATCGTGCCGCACGTCTACGACCGCTACCTGCTGGTCGGTGACATCACGGCGCTCCCCGCGGTCGCCTGCTGGCTGGAGCAACTGCCCCGGGACGCACGCGGATGGGCCTTCGTGGAGGTCGCCGACGCCTCGGAGGAGATCCCGCTGTCCGCCCCGGACGGCATCGAGGTGCGCTGGCTGCACCGAGGTGACCGCCCGGCAGGCACCGGAGACCTCATGGAGCGCTCCGTCACCGCCGTCACCGTGCCGGAGGGCGAGCGGCTGTACGCCTGGATCGCCGGTGAGGCAGGGCAGATCAAGCCCCTGCGCCACTGGGTACGGGACGAACTGCGCCTGCCGCGTACGGACTTCGACATCACCGGCTACTGGAAGCGCGGAGTCGACAACTTTGACGACGAGCACGACCACGAGCCCCACCACCACGAGCCCCACGAGCACTGAGGCCTCCCGGCCCTGGCTCACCCCCACACACACATCGAACCTCCCCGACTACCTGCCGGGGAGTCACAGACCGAGCAGAGCACCGCCGTTCCAAGCGGGCCGGTCTCGCGCAACAGAAGGAGTCGCACATGTTCGCTCGCAGAACCTCGGGTCTGGCCGGTGCCGTGGCACTCGCCCTGGCCCTCACAGCCTGCGGGTCCTCGGACAGCGATTCGTCGGACAAGGCCAAGGAGAAGGAGGAGACCACCCGCGAGTTCACCGTGGGCAAGGAGAAGGTCTCCATCCCCGCCCACCCCGAGCGCATCGTGGCCACCGGATACGCCGTGCCCACCCTCATCGAGTCCGACGCCCCGCTGGTCGGCATCTCGTCGTGGAAGCGCGGCGAGCCGATGATGGACACCGAGGAGAAGGCCACCTACGACAAGCTGCCCAAGGTCGCCGGTGAGCTCGCCTCCGAGACCAACTACGAGGCGATAGCCGAGGCCGAGCCGGACCTCATCATCCTGGGTGTGCCGATCCCCGTGCTCGGCGACATCGACATGAAGCGTCTGAAGTCGATCGCCCCGGTCGTCGCGGTCGGCCCGATGGTGCCCTCCGAGTGGCGTGAGGTGTCCCGCCAGCACGCCGACGCCGCCGGCGTCCTGAAGAACTACGAGAAGTCGCAGGGCGAGTACGAGACCAAGGCCGCCGGGCTCAAGACGAAGTACGCCGACGCCCTCAAGGGACTGAAGTTCGGCCACGTCGGCTCCTACGGCGACACCTCCAAGGGCACCTTCCAGCGTGAGTTCAACGGCTCCTGGGGCACCAACGCCGCCCAGGACGTCGGCGCGGACTACGTCGGCAAGCCCAAGAACCCGGGCCCCGGCTCCAAGTCGGTCAGTGAGTACCCCTCCATGGAGGAACTGCCGGACTCCCTCGGCACGTCGGACGTCATCACCTACTCCGTCAACGCCGACGGCAGTGTCCCCGACGCAGTTCAGGCCGTCCTCGACTCCAAGCTGTGGAAGAACCTGCCGGCCGTGAAGAACAAGCAGGCCTTCCCGATCGCGTTCACCGAGGCAGCCACCTACGGCGACGCTATGAAGACCCTTGACGCGATCGACAAGTCGCTCGCACCGCTGCTGAACAAGTGACCACCATGGACCGTTCCGTCGAGAAGCCTGCGGACCGCCGGACCCTGCCGCGGGCGACTGCGCTCCTCGGCGGACTGGTCCTGCTGGTCGCCGTCGCCGTGCTCAGCCTCGGAGTGGGCGCCCATGAGGTGCCCCCCGGGGAAGTACTCCGGGCACTGTTCCACTACGACGGCAGCGTCGACGACCACGTGATCGTGCGTGACGTCCGGCTGCCGCGTGCGGTACTGGCGACGGCGGTCGGCGCCGCCCTGGCCACAGCCGGGGCACTGATCCAGACCCTGGCCCGCAACCCGCTGGCCGAGCCCGGCGTCCTCGGGGTCACCGCGGGGGCCGGCTTCGCCGTCACCCTCGGCGCGGGCCTCGGCATCGCCGCCGGTCAGGGCGGACAACTGCTCTGCGCGATCGCGGGTTCCGTCGTCGCCGCCCTCCTCGTGGCGGCGGTGGGACGGAGCTCGCCCCTGCGGCTGGTGCTCACCGGGACCGCCCTCACCGCGGTACTCAGCGGAGTCGCCCTGGGGATGCGGCTGATGGACCCCGACACCTTCGACACGTACCGGTACTGGTCGGTGGGAACCCTGGCGGGGCGGGAGCAGGAACCCCTGACCCTGCCCCTGCTCGGCATCGCGATCTGTCTGGCGGTGGCACTGGCGATGAGCCGGGGCCTGAACGCGCTGAGCATGGGGGAGGACGTCGCCCGCACCCTCGGTGTGGACGTGATCCGCGTCCGCGCGGTCACCCTGGTGGTGATCACCGTCCTGTGCGGTGCCGCCACCGCCGTGGCCGGACCGATCCTCTTCGTCGGACTGATCGTCCCGCACCTGGTCCGCAGGATCGCCCAGGGATCGGTGCCCTGGCTGCTGGCCCTCTCGGTGGTACTCGGCCCCGTCCTCCTGCTGGTCGCGGACTCCGCGGCCCGCGTACTCCTTCCCACCGGTGAGGTGCCGGTGGCGATCGTCACCGCCTTCCTGGGGGGCCCGATGCTGATCTGGACCGTGCGCAAGTACGGGGCGGGGGCACTGTGAGCGACACGTACGTACCCCGGGTGGTGGCCCGTCACCTCCCCGGCCTCCGGGTGGAGCGGCGCCCCCTGCTGGTCTCCGTCTGCCTGATCGCCCTGATGGCCGCCCTCGGCCTCACCGGACTGTGCTACGGAGCCTCCTGGTCCACCCCGGCCGAGGTGTTCGCCGCACTCACCGGCACCGACCCCTCCGTGGCCATCACCGAGTGGCGGCTGCCCCGGGTCACGGCCGGCCTGGTCTTCGGGGCGGCTCTCGGCGTGTCCGGTGCCCTGTTCCAGAACCTGACCCGCAACCCGCTGGGCAGCCCCGACGTCATCGGCCTGGACTCCGGCGCCTACACCGGAGCCCTGTTCGCGATCTACGCGCTCGCCGGAACCTCCGCCCAGCTGGCCCTGTTCTCGGTGATCGGCGGGCTGGTCGCCACCCTGGTGGTGTACCTGCTCTCCTTCGACCGCGGCTTCTCCGGAATGCGCCTGGTCGTCATCGGTATCGCGGTCAACGCGATGGTCACCGCCTTCAACTCGTGGATCGTGCTCCGCGCCGACACCGACGTGGCCATCGCCGCGGTGGGCTGGAGCGCGGGCTCCCTCAACGGCGTCGACTGGGACGACCTGACCATCCCCTTCTGGGTCATCGGCCTGCTGTTCGTGGTGATCTCCCTGCGGACCCGCGCCATGCACCAGACCCAGCTCGGGGACTCCCTCGCGGTCACCACCGGCGTCGGGCTCGGGCGGCTCCGCCTTCTGATGGTCCTGGTCGGCGTCGGCTGCACGGCGACCGTCACCGCGGTAGCCGGGCCGATCGTCTTCATCGCGCTGGCCGCCCCGCAGATCGGCCGGCGCCTCACCGGCTCGCCCGGAGTGCCGCTGCTCCCGGCCGCTCTGACCGGTGCCGTCCTGCTGCAGGGCGCGGACCTGCTCGCCCAGGCGCTGCTGGCGCCCCAGGCCCTCCCCGTCGGCGTGGTGAGTACCGCGGTCGGCGGCTGTTATCTGATCTGGCTGCTGACCAAGGAGGTGAGGCGCGCATGAGCGCACGCCTGACCGCGCGGGACATCACCCTGCGCTACGGCGACCGTGTGGTGTCCACACGGCTCAGCCTCGACATACCCGACGGCTCCTTCACCGCCGTCGTGGGCCCCAACGCCTGCGGGAAGTCCACCCTCCTGCGGTCCTTCGTCCGCCTGCTGCGCCCCACCGAGGGCCAGGTCGAGCTGGACGGCCGGGCCGTCGGCTCGTACCACTCGAAGGAACTCGCCCGGCAGGTCGGATTCCTGCCGCAGGATCCGCTCGCGCCGGAGGACGTCAAGGTCCGCCAGCTGGTGGCCCGGGGCCGCTTCCCCCACCAGTCCCTGCTCTCGCTCCGCTCGGAACAGGACGAGAACGCCGTACGCGACGCCATGGCGGCGGCCGGTGTCACCGAGCTGGCGGACCGGCCCGTACAGGAACTCTCCGGCGGTCAGCGGCAGCGCGTCTGGATCGCCATGGCACTGGCTCAGGAGACCCCCTACCTGCTCCTCGACGAGCCGACCTCCTTCCTCGACATCACCCACCAGTACCAACTGCTGCACCTGCTCGCCCGGTTGCGGGACGAAGGTCGCACCATCGTCGCCGTACTGCACGACATCAACCAGGCCTGCCGCTTCGCCGACCACCTCGTCGCCATGCGAGACGGGGAAGTGGTGGCCGAGGGACGACCCGCGGACATCGTGGACGCCGCATTGATCAAGGAGGTGTTCGAGCTGCCGAGCGTCATCGTTCCCGACCCGGTCGCCGGCACCCCGATGGTCGTCCCCACCCTGCAAGGAGAATGAGTTGACCACCCCACACGTCCCCGTCGACCGACTGCTGCCCCTGACCGGTGCCCAGCTGGGCATCTGGAACGCCCAGCGTCTCGAACCCGACTCCCCGTACTACGTGGTCGGCGACGTCGTGGAGATCTCCGGCCAGGAACCGGTGGATGCCGAGGCCGTGGCCGAGGCTGTCCGCGCCACCACCCAGGAGGCCGAGAGCCTGCGCCTGCGCGTGCACGAGACGCAGGACGGTCCGCGCCAGTCGGTCAGCGAGGAACCGGTGCGGCTTCCCCGCGTCATCGACCTGAGCGACCGGGAGGACCCTGCCGCCGAGGCGGAGGAACTGGTCGCGGCCGAACGCGCCCGGGCCGCGGAGCACTGCCGGGAGATGACCGAGCGGTCCCTCTACACACCGGTCGTCATCCGGCTGTCGGACACCGAGGTCTGGTACACCCAGCTCGGCCACCACCTCGTCTTCGACGGCTACAGCGGTGCCATGGTCGCCCGCCGGACCGCCGCCCACTACACCGCCCTCGTCCGCGGCACCGACGTCGCGCCGTGCGCCTTCGGCACCATGGAGGCCCTGGTCGCCGCGGACCGTGAGTACCGCGACAGCGAGCGGGCGCAACGCGACCGGGCGTACTGGGTGGACCGCTTCACCCCGCTGCCCGAGCTCGGCGAAGCGGCGGCACCCGTCGCACCGTCCGGCAGTTCACTGGTCGCCCGGGTGGAACTGGGCCCGGAGGAGATGGCACGCCTCCACACCTTCGCCAAGGAGGAGAACGTCACCTGGGGCGAGGCGATGATCGCCTGCTACGCCGCCTTCCTCCACCGGGTGACCGGCGACGACGAGGTCGTCTTCGCCCTGCCGATGATGTGCCGCACCGCCGGGGTGGAACTGCGCACCCCCTCGATGGGTGTCAACGTGCTCCCCGTGCGCGCCCGTGTCGCTCCCGCCGACACCCTCGCCGGTCTGACCCGGCGCATCGCCCGGATCCTGCGCGAGATGCGCAAGCACCAGCGCTACCGGGGCGAGGACCTGCCGCGTGACCTCGCCGTCCCGGGTGCGGGCGCCCTGCTGCACGGCAGGGGCATCAACCTCAAGGCCTTCGACCTCACGATGGACTTCGCCGGTGCGCACGGAGTGATGCGCAACGTGGCCGGCGGTCCGCCCGAGGACATGGGCCTGTCGGTACTGCCCACTGCCGGCGGAGGACTCCTCCTCGGCTTCGAGGTGGACGCCCGGGACAACGACCAGTCCACCGTGGACGCCAAGCTGGAAGGCCTGCGCGCCCTGCTGACCGGGCTGGCCGACGGACAGCCGGTGGGCCGCATCTCCATGAACCCGGCAGGGGCCCCGGCCGAGTGGGCCCCGCAGGCCCTGCCGGGCACCCCTGTGTCCGTACCCGAGGCCCTCGACGCGGTGGCAGCCGCAGACCCCGGAAGCACGGCCCTGGTCTGCGGCGACGACCGCCTGACCGCCGCTGAACTGGCCACCCGGGTACACCGGGTGGCACGCGCCCTGCGCGCCCGCGGAGTCGGCTCCGAGGACGTGGTGGCACTCGCCCTGCCCCGCTCCGCCGAGATGGTCGTCGCACTGCTCGCCGTGCTCGACGCCGGAGCCGCCTTCCTGCCCCTCGACGCCGCCTACCCCGCCGAACGGCTGCGGGCCCTCGTCGAGGACACCCGCCCCGCCCTCGTCGTCACCTCCGGCGAGCGGGCCGCGATCGCCGGAACCGACTGGAGGACGCTGCTGGACGAGGCGGACGGCCTCCCCGGCGCACCGCTGGAACCCGCCGAGCTCTCCGCCCCGTACCACCCCGAGCAGCTCGCCTACGTGATCCACACCTCCGGCTCCTCCGGCCGCCCCAAGGGCGTACTGGGCCGGTCGGGCGGGCTCGCCTCCCTGCTGCACCACCAGCGGTCCACCGTCGTCGCGGAGGCCGAGCGTTCCGCGGGCCGGCGACTGCGGGTCGCCCACACGTACTCCTTCGCCTTCGACTCGGCATTCGACCACCTGGTCTGGCTGCTCTGCGGACACGAACTCCACGTCTACGACGCCGAGACCGTCCGCGACGCCGACCTGCTGCTCGCCGCCTACGCTCGCGACGGCATCGACATCGTCGACACAACCCCCTCGATGGCGGCACCGCTGATCGACGGCGGACTGCTGGACCTCGGGCCGGCGCTCCTGGTGCTCGGCGGCGAGGCCACCCCCGCCGCCCTCTGGCAGCGGATCACCGCGGCCGGGGTCAACGCCCGCAACATGTACGGGCCCACCGAGGCCACCGTCGACGCCGCGACCGCCGTCCTGTCCGGCACGGAGCCGACCATCGGGCACCCCCTCGCGGGGACCAGGGTCCACGTACTGGACCACGCCCTGCAGCCCGTCCCCGCGGGTGCGGCAGGCGAGCTCCACCTCGCGGGCCCCCACCTGGCCCGCGGATACCTCGGCATGCCCGGCACCACGGCGGAACGCTTCGTCGCCGACCCCTACGGTCCGCCCGGCTCCCGGATGTACCGCACCGGCGACCTCGCCCGCTGGGTCCCCGGACGCGGGCTCGACTACCTCGGCCGCGCCGACGGCCAGGTCAAGGTCCGCGGTCACCGCGTGGAGATCGGCGAGGTCGAGTCCGCCCTAGCCGCGCTGGACGGCGTCACCGCCGCAGGCGCCGACGTCCGCTCCTCGCGCCTGATCGGCTACGTGGTCCCCGCCGCCGGTGCGGCGGTCACCCCGGACGGCGTACGTACCGCCCTGTCCGAGCGGCTGCCCGAACACCTGGTGCCCGCCGCGGTGGTGGTCCTCGAAGCACTGCCCCTGACCCCCAACGGCAAGCTCGACCGTGCCGCCCTCCCCGCCCCCGCGACGGCGGGCGGCGGACGGGAGGCACGCACCGAGAAGGAACGCGTGCTCTGCCAGGTGCTCGCCGAGGTCTTCGAGGCCGAACGGGTCGGCGTCGACGACGACTTCTTCGCCCTCGGCGGAGACAGCATCACCGCCATCACCGTCAGCAGCCGGCTGCGGGCCGCCGGCCTCGAACTGCGCCCCAGGGACCTGCTGGCCCGCCGCACCTTCGCCGCGCTCGCCGCGTCCGCCACCGAGTCGGCCGCCGCCGAGCCCGCCGACGAGCCGAGCGGGCCGGTCACCGCCCCACCCATCGTCCGCCAGCTCCTCGACCCCCACCCCGACGTGGACACGGTCGCGAGCTACGCACAGTGGACCTCACTGAGCGTCGGAGAGGTCTCGCTCGGCGACCTCACCTCCGGGGTACGCACCCTCCTGGACCACCAGGACGCGCTGCGCCTGGCCGCGGGCGAATCCGGCACCGAGGTGCTGCCCCGCGGCACGGTCGCCGCCAGGGTCACAGAGGTCCACGGCGAGGACGCCGAGACCGTCGCCGGGCGGCTGGCAGGCGAACTCGACCCGCGCCGCGGCGACCTGCTGCGTGCCGCCCTGGTCCGTACGGCGGTTGGACAGCCCGACGAGGTGGTCGTGGTCATCCACCACCTGGCCGTCGACGGGGTGTCCTGGCGCATCATCGTCCCCGACCTCGAAGCGGCCTGCACCGGCGGGAAGCCGGAGCCGGTCGGCGCCTCCTGGCGCCGGCACGCCGAACTCCTCGCCGATCGCGGCCGGACCGGCGCCTGCCGCGGTGAACTCACCCACTGGCAGTCGGTCCTGGACTCCGCGACCCGGCTGGGCGCCCGTACCCTCGACCCGGCCCTGGACACCGTCGCCACCGCCCACCGCTCGGTCACCCACGCCTCCCCGGCCGTCACCGGGGCCCTGCTGTCCACCCTGCCCGCCGCCTACCGGGCCGGCGTGGACGAGGTGCTGCTCGCGGCGCTCGCTCTCGCCCTGCGCGAGACCGGCGACCACGACGCAGTCGCCGTCACCCTGGAGTCGCACGGCCGCGAGGACCTCGACCTCTCCCGCACCGTCGGCTGGTTCACCAGTGAGTACCCGGTACGGACAGCCACCACCGGTGGCCTCGCGGACGTCCTGCGCGCCGCCAAGGAGGCCAAGCGCCAGTCGCCCGGCAACGGCCTCGGCTACGGGATCCTGCGCCACCTGGACCCGGAAGGCGCCTCCCTCGCCGCCGTTCCCGCCCCGGACGTCCTGCTGAACTACCTGGGCCGCTTCACCACGCCCTCGGGCGAGGGCTGGCGGCTGCCGGAGCAGGAGGCGTTCTCCGTCATCGAACCCGGCGCCAAGTCCCTCGAACAGGTGCTTGCCCTCAACTGCTTCGTTCTCGAGGAGGACGAGCCCCGCCTCGCCGTCGAGTGGACCGCGGCCGGCCGGGTACTGGACAGTGCCGCGCTCGCCCGCCTCCAGCAGGCCTGGGACCGCGCCCTGGAGACCCTGGCCGAGCACGCCGAGCACGCCACCGGCGGGCTCACCCCCTCCGACCTGCCGTTCGTCCGGCTCGGCCAGGACACCATCAACGCCCTGGAGAGCCGGGGCAGCGTGCAGGACGTCTGGCCCGCCACCTCGCTTCAGGTCGGCCTCTCCTTCCACACCCTGGTACGCGACGAGGACGACACCGACGTGTACGTCGTCCAGGCGGTCACCACCCTCGAAGGCGACCTGGACCCCGCCCGTATGGCCGAGGCGGCGAAGGAACTGCTGCGCCGCCACCCCTCGCTCAGGATCCACATCGCCTCGGTCGGCGACGACGTGGTCCAGGTGGTACCCGCCGAGGTCGCGGTGGACTGGCGGCAGGACGACGACTTCGAGACCGCCGCACGCGAGGAGCTGGCGAGGCCCTTCGACCCCGCCACCCCGCCGCTGATCCGCTTCCTGCTCTCCCGCACCGGCCCGCAGACGCACAAGCTGGCCATCACCAACCACCACGCGCTCCTCGACGGCTGGTCCATGCCGCTGGTCGGCCGTGCCCTGCTCGGCCTCTACGCCGAACTCGGCGGCGGCCCCGCCGTCCCCCCGGCCGCCGACCTGGCCGAGTACTACCGCTGGCTGGACGCCCGCGACCGCGACGCCTCCCAGGAGGCATGGCGGCAGGCGCTGGAAGGGGTGGACGGGGCGACCCGGCTCGCCCCCGCCACCGTCGGCGCCACGGTGGAGCGCCCCGAACGGATCTCGGTCGACCTCGGCAAGGAGTTCAGCGAGGAGCTCCGCGCCTTCGCCCGCGACGAGGGCGTCACCCTGACCACGGTCCTCCAGACCGCCTGGGGTCTCCTCCTCGGCCGGCTCACCGGACGCACCGACGTGGTGTTCGGCGGACCCGTCTCCGGACGGCCCGCCGAGGTCGAGGGCGTCGAGTCGATGATCGGCCAGCTCGGCACCACCATCCCGGTCCGGGTACGCCACGACCAGGACCGGACCACCCGCGACCTCCTCGCCGAGGTGCACGCCGAGAGCGTCAGGCTCGCCGACCACCACCACCTCGGGCTGCCCGAGATCCAGCGCCTCGCCGGAGCCGGTGAACTCTTCGACACCATGCTGGTGATGGAGAACTTCCCGCTCTCCAGCCGCAAGCGCACCCCCTTCGCACCCGGCCTCGACCTGGCGGCGGTGGACATCACCGACGCCACCCACTACCCGCTCACCGTGATCGTGATCCCCGACGACGCCATCACCGTCGGCCTCGGCTACCAGCCGAGCGCGTTCAGCGAGACCCGGATACGCGACATCGGCCGCTGGCTCCACCACCTGCTGCGGGAGATCGTCCGAGACCCCCGGCGGCCCGCCCTGGCCCTCCCCGTGCTCGAACCGGAGGAGCGGGAGCGGATGCTGCACACCGGCACCCGGTACCTCCCCACCCGCGAGTACGGTCCCTGGCTCGACATCTTCGCCTCCTGGGTCAGTCGCAAGCCGTCGGCCGAGGCACTGGTCTGCCGCGACCGCAGCCTCACCTACGAGGAACTCGACCGGCAGGCCAACCGTCTCGCCCACGCGCTGCGCGCGCGGGGGGTGCGTCCGCAGGACCCCGTCGCGGTACTCCTCGGCCGTGACGTGGAGATGACCGTGGCGCTCTTCGGGGTCGCCAAGGCGGGCGCGGTCTACGTGCCGATGGACCCGAGCTACCCCGCCGACCGGCTGGCGTACATGCTGGACGACATAGCCCCGGCCGCCGCCGTCACCACCGGTGCACAACTGCCCGTGGAGCGTGGGATACCCGTACTGCGGCTCGACGACCCGGCCACCCTCGACGGCGTCCCGGACACCGACCCGGCCGAGGCCCGCGCCGGACTCACCGAGGACTCCCTGGCCTACGTCATCTACACCTCGGGAACCACCGGGCGCCCCAAGGGAGTCGGGGTCACCCACCGCGGTGTGCCCGATCTGGTCGCGCTGCAGGAGGAGGTCGTCGGCATCACCGAGAACGACCGTTACCTGCACTTCGCCACGACCGGCTTCGACGTGGCGTTCTGGCAGACCATGGTCCCGCTGCTCTCCGGCGGCACCTCGGTGATCGCCCCGGAGGAAGTACGCGTCCCCGGGGACGAACTCCTCGACTACATCGTCGAACACCGGGTGACCGGCGTGAACCTGCTGCCGTCCTTCCTGGCGGCCATGCCGGACGACCGCACCGTGGATCCCGACGTCCTCTTCGTCGTCGGCGCCGAACGGCTCGACCCCGAACTGGCCCGCCGCTGGGGCACGGGACGCCGCGCCCTGTTCAACGCGTACGGTCCCACCGAGGTCACCATCAACTCCGTCACCTGGACCTACGAGCAGGACGACGCGGGACCGCTGCCGATCGGCCGCCCCGACCCCAACGTCCGCGCCTATGTGCTCGACCGGGGTCTCCAGCCCGTCGGCACCGGTGTGACAGGTGAGCTCCACCTCGCCGGGCCCAGCCTCGCCCGGGGCTACCTCGGCCGTCCCGCGCTGACCGCGAGCGCCTTCGTGGCCGACCCCTTCGGGCCGCCCGGAGAGCGCATGTACCGTACCGGCGACCTCGTCCAGTGGCGCCCGGACGGCCAGATCGTCTTCCTCGGCCGGGTCGACCACCAGGTGAAGATCCGCGGATTCCGCGTCGAACTCGGCGAGATCGAGTCCGCGCTGACCCGGCACCCCGAGGTCCGTGCCAGCGCCGTGATCATGAGGGAGGGCCGGCTCGTCGGCTACCTGATCCCCGCGGACGGAGCCACCCCCGACGTCACCGAGGTCCGCGCCCAGATCGCCAGGGAACTGCCGGACCACATGGTTCCCACCGCCCTGGTGCTGATCGACCGGCTTCCGCTGAGCCCCAGCGGCAAGCTGGACGCCTCCGCACTGCCCGCCCCGGAGACCGCCGTTACCCGCCGCCGGGAGGCGGCGAACCCCGCCGAGGCCGTACTGCTGGCCGTCCTGCGGGAGATCCTCGGCAACGAGGACATCGGACCGGACGACGACTTCTTCGCCGTCGGCGGCGACAGCATCGTCTCCCTCCAGGTGGTCTCACGGGCCCGTCGCAAGGGGCTCGGACTGCGCGCCCGCGACGTCTTCGAGGGCGCCACGGTCGCCGGCATCGCCGCCCGCGCCCACACGCTCGGGGAGGCCGAGGCGCCGGCCGTCGGCGACGCCCCGCTCACCCCCGTGATGAGGGACCTGCTGGACCGCGCCGGAGAGGACGCCGACGGCTTCTGCCAGTGGCTCGAGATCAGCGTTCCCGCAGGCGGCGACGAGGAACGCTGGCTGCGCGTCCTCGACGCCGTGCTGGAGCGGCACGACGTACTCCGTGCCCACCTGGCGGGCGACATGCTCCGCATCCCGCCCGCCGGTACCGTGACCGCCGCCGAGGTGCTCCACCGGACCTCCGTGAGCGGGGAACTCCCCGTGGCGGAGACCCGCGCACTGATCGACGCCTGGCTCGCCGAGGCGCGCGCGGGCATGGCACCCGCCACTGGGCCGCTGCTGCGCGCCCTCTGGGTGGACGCGGGGCCGGACACCCCGGGCAGGCTCGTCCTGATCGCCCATCACCTCCTGGTGGACGGCGTCTCCTGGCGGATCCTGCTCGACGACCTCCAGCACGCCTACGAGGGCGGCACCCCCGCCCGGCACGGTCTGTCGTTCCTGGCCTGGGCGCGTTCCCTGCGTGAAGCCGACCGGCGGTCCGAACTGCCGCACTGGCGGCGGATCGAGCCCACCCCGGCTCTGGCGGCCCGGCCGCTCGACCCGGCCCGGGACACCGTCGCCACCGCGGTGCACCACGAGATCCTGCTGGACGCGGAGTCCACCCGCGCGCTCGTCACCACCCTGCCCGGCGCCCTGCGCGCCACACCCGACGCGGGCCTGCTCACGGCCCTCGCCCGGGCGGTACGCGCCTGGCGTGGCGACCAGAGGCTGCTGGTCGCCCTGGAGAGCCACGGCCGTCCCAGCCACGTGGACCTCTCACAGACCGTCGGCTGGTTCACCGCGATCCACCCCGTACTGCTCGACGCCGGGGACGACCCGGTGGCGGTGGGGGAGATGCTGCGCGCCCACGGAGACGGACTCGGCCACGGCATACTCACCACCGCGGGGCTGCTCGACCCGGTCCGCCCCGACGTCGCCTGGAACTACCTGGGCCGCTACGCGGGAGCCCCCGGCCAGGAGACCCCCTGGCAGTCACCGCCGGACGCCGGCCCGCTCGGCTCCGGAGCCACCGACGAACTCCCGCTCCCGTACGCCCTGACGGTCAACGCCCTGGTACGCGACGACCGGCTGGGCGTCCGCCTGACCTGGCCCTCCGAGCTGTTCACCGCCACGGAGATCGAGGAGCTCGCCGGTCACCTGGAGACCGCTCTGAGGGAGACCGCCGCGGACGCGGACGAACTCGTCTCGCTCGGTGACGGCCGCACGGTCGTGGAGGTGCAGGCGCTCTCCCCGCTGCAGGCGGTCATGCTGGACCACTCCCGCACCGAGCGCCCCGACCCCTACACCGTCCAGTCCTGCTTCTCCCTCGACGGAGCACTCGACGTGGACGCCCTCAGGGAGGCCGGAGCAGACCTGTTGGCCCGTCATCCGAACCTGGGGGCCGTGTTCCCCGGCGACCTCGGGCTCGTCCCGCGGACCGCGCGACCGGACTTCCGGGTCGTCGACGGACCGGCCGAGGACGCACTCGCCGCCGACCTCGCCGAAGGGTTCGACCTCGCCGCCGGGCCCCTCGTCCGGCTGACCGTGATCCGCCACGACCAGGACGGCTTCGACCTGGTCCTGACCACCCATCACGTCCTCTCCGACGGCTGGTCGGCGCCGAGGATCCTGGGCGAGCTCTTCGCCCACTACACCGCACGGCTGACGGGCGAGAAGGTGCAGATGCCGGAGCCGGTGCCGTTCACCCGGTACCTGGACTGGCGGGCGGCCAACCAGCCCGACCTCACCGCCTGGGCCGAGGCGCTGGCGGACCTCCCCGACGGCGACCACTTCGGTACGGGCGAGCCGGGCCCCGCCTGGCAGGAGCCCGCCGTCGCCTCCGTCGAACCCGAACTGGTCGCAGCGCTGGGGGAGCTGGCCGCCGAGCGTGGACTGACCCGCAACACCCTGGTCCAGGGCGCCTGGTCGGTCCTTCTCGCGCGCCACGCGGGCCGGACGGACGTCTGCTTCGGCGCCATGGTCGCCTGCCGGCCACCGGAGCTGGAGGGCGTCGAGGAGATCATCGGACTGCTGGCCAACACGGTGCCCGTACGGGCCCGGCTCACCGGTACCCTCGCCGGGACGCTGGCCGCCGTCCAGGACAGCCAGCGGAACCTGGTGGACGAGCAGCACGTCGACCTGTCCGAGCTGGAGCGGCTGACCGGCCGCCGACGGCTCTTCGACAGCATGGTCGTCTTCGAGAACTACCCGGTCGACCGCGACCGTCTGCGCGAACCCGCCCCCGGCCTGACCCTGGTCGGCACCCGCTTCCGCGAGGCCACCCACCACCCGGTCACCCTCACCGTGATGCCCGAGGGCGACGGCTGGATCTGCGTACTCGGCAACCGGACGGAAGCGGACACACAGGCGCTCGCCGAGGAGTTCCTCGGAATCCTCCGCTCCCTCGCCGCCCATCTCGACCAGGACGTCCGCACCCTGCTGGAGGGAGCATGAGCAAGCAGACCGCTCCGGCCGAGACCCCGCCGGTGAAGGTCGGCAAGGACCTGCTGCGCATCGCCTTCGTCCTGGTGCTCGGCACCTTCATGGCCACCCTGGACGCCACCATCGTCAACGTCGGAATCGACACCCTGGCCGGGGAGTTCGACGCCGACGTGGGGGACATCCAGTGGGTGGGCACCGCCTACCTGCTGGCCGTCGTCACCGCGGTGCCCGCCTCCGGCTGGCTCGCCGACCGCTTCGGCGGCCGGCGGGTCTGGCTGGCCGCCGTGGCCCTGTTCCTGGCCGGCTCGGCACTGTGCGCCCTGTCCTGGTCGGCGACGAGCCTCATCGTCTTCCGCGTGGTCCAGGGACTCGGCGGTGGGCTGCTCCCGCCGACCGGGCAGGCACTGCTCGCCCGGATCGCGGGCCCGTCCCGCATCGGGAAGGTGATCAGCGTCGTGGCCGTGGTGCCGCTGCTGTCCCCGGTGTTCGGTCCCGTGGCGGGCGGCGCGCTGCTCTCGGTGGCGTCCTGGGAGTGGCTGTTCCTGGTCAACCTGCCGATCGGGGCCGTCGCGATGCTGCTCGCGCGACGGTACGTGCCGGTGGTACCGCCCGCGTCGAAGGGCGTCCCCTTCGACGTGCGGGGAGCCCTGCTGCTCTCCCCGGGCCTCGCCGCACTCGTCTACGGGCTGACCGAGGCGGCCGACGGGCACCGGCTCCCCGCCGTTCTCGGCGCCGGCGCGGGGGTGCTGATGCTGGTCGCGTTCGTGGTACACGGACTGCGCACGCGAGGCACCCCGCTGATCGACCCGCGACTCTTCGCGCGTCCGCCGTTCGGCCCGGCCGCGCTCGCCCTGCTCGTCCTCGGCGCCTCGGTCTTCGGCACCGCCTTCCTGCTGCCCCTCTACCTGCAGACGGGCGAAGGACTGTCCGCCTGGGAGGCCGGGCTGATGATGGCGCCCCAGGGGGTGGGAGCGGCGGCGGGCTCCGTGCTGGTCACCCGGACCGTCAGCGCGGTGTCCCCCCGGGCCCTGGTCGTCAGCGGAGTCGGCCTCGTCCTCGCCGGTACCGTCCCGTTCACCCAGCTCGATCACGGGCTGCCGGACGCCGCGATGCTCGCATCCCTCGTGGTGCGCGGTTTCGGGATGGCCATGATCAGTGCCCCGTTGATGAACATCGTCTACAGCCGGATGGAGTCCGCGCACGT
Source organism: Streptomyces sp. NPDC048590 (assembly GCF_043199535.1). Classification (NCBI taxonomy): domain Bacteria; kingdom Bacillati; phylum Actinomycetota; class Actinomycetes; order Kitasatosporales; family Streptomycetaceae; genus Streptomyces; species Streptomyces sp. NPDC048590. The sequence continues at coordinate 255,713 of NZ_JBICWC010000002.1, forward strand.
GGCCCGTGCCTCCGGTGCCCTCAACATGCTGAACACGGTCGGCGGTTCGCTCGGCACCGCCGCCCTGGCCGTGGTCCTGCAGAGCCGGCTCGACGCGCGGCACCAGGACGTCACCGCGGCGTTCTCCGACACCTTCTGGTGGGTGGTCGGTCTCGGACTGCTCGCCGCGGCCGGGACCACCCGGCTGCCCGGAACCCAAGCCACCGTGCGCGGATGACCCCGCCCCACACATGGGCCGAGCTGTGACGGCCCTGTCCCCGACGTCGGCGAGCGCAGCCTGAGCGCCGGCCCTCCCGAAACCACCCCATCACCTCCCGCACCACCCCCAAGGAGCGATTCATGCGCGTCGTCATGTTCGGTTATCAGACCTGGGGTCATCGCACCCTGCAGGCACTGCTCGACTCCACCCACGAAGTGGTCACGGTGGTGACCCATCCGAAGAGCGAGCACGCCTACGAGAAGATCTGGAGCGACTCCGTCGCCGACCTGGCCGCCGAGCACGGTGTCCCGGTCATCATCCGCAACCGGCCGGACGACGAGGAGCTCTTCGAGCTCCTCAAGGACGCCGACCCGGACATCATCGTGGCCAACAACTGGCGTACCTGGATCCCGCCGCGCATCTACAACCTGCCGCGGCACGGAACCCTCAACGTCCACGACTCGCTGCTGCCGAAGTACGCCGGCTTCTCACCGATCATCTGGGCGCTCATCAACGGCGAGCCCGAGGTCGGGGTCACCGGGCATCTGATGGACGAGACCCTCGACGCCGGGGACATCGTGGTCCAGCGATCAGTCAAGGTGGGCCCCGAGGACACGGCGACCGACCTCTTCCACAAGACCGTCGACCTGATCGCCCCCGTCACCATCGGTTCCCTCGACCTGATCGCCTCGGGGCAGACCGAGTTCACCCCGCAGGACAGGTCGCAGGCCACCTTCTTCCACAAGCGCGCGGAGGAGGACATCCGGATCGACTGGGGCTGGCAGGCGGAGGAACTCCACCGCCTGATCCGGGCACAGTCGGCGCCCTATCCCGCCGCCTTCACCTACCACAAGGGCAAGCGGCTGGAGATCCTCTCCGCGTTCGTCTCCGAGCAGCGCTACGGGGGAACTCCCGGCCGGATCTTCTACCGTGAGGGCGAGGGCGTCGTGATCGTCGCGGGTGCGGACGCCAGGGCCGGCCGTAACCACGGTCTCGCCGTCACACGGGTGCGCACCGAGGACGGTCTGGAGCTGCCCGCCTCCGAGTACTTCGCCAGGATGGGCGGATACCTCACCGACCGTCCCTGACCTCCTCGGACCCTCCGGAGCGTCACCCGCGTCGAGCGGGCCGACCGCCCTGCGACTAGTTTGTGTGCAGGGCGGTCAGGCGCGCCCGGAGACGGATGGGGCGGGAGGGCGGGAAGAGTGTCGCTGCGCGTAGGTGATCCAGCCGAGATCGGCGGTTATCCGCTGGAGGCGCGGCTCGGTACGGGCGGCATGGGCACCGTCTTCCTCGCCCGCACGAGTTCGGGGCGGCCCATCGCGATCAAGCTGATCCACCAGCAGTTCGCGGCCGACGACGAGTTCCGCATCCGTTTCCGGCAGGAGGTGGCGGCGGCTCGGCGGGTGAGCGGTGCCTTCACCGCCGCCGTGGTCGATGCCGCTCCGGAGGCCGAACAGCCCTGGATGGCAACGGCCTTCATCCCGGGTGACACGCTGGCCCAGCGAATCGCCGCCGAAGGTCCGTTGGGCGGGGCGGAGTTGAGGAGTCTCGCCATCGGGCTGGCGGAGGCACTGCGCGACATCCACCGTGCGGGGGTCGTCCACCGGGACCTGAAGCCGTCGAACGTCGTGCTCTCGTCCGAGGGGCCACGCGTCATCGACTTCGGTATCTCGCGCGCCGCCGACCAGCAGACACTGACGATGACAGGCCGGGTGATCGGCACCCCGCCCTTCATGTCACCGGAACAGCTGCGGGAGCCGCGAGGAGTGGGGCCGCGGTCCGACGTCTTCTCCCTGGGGACACTGCTGGTGTACTCCGCGACCGGTCGCGGCCCTTTCGATTCGGACAGCCCGTATATGACGGCGTATCAGGTCGTGCACGAGGAACCGTCGCTGGGCGCGGTGCCCGAGGCCCTGCGGGCGATCGTCGATCTGTGCCTGGACAAGGAACCCGAGGGGCGTCCGTCGGCGGACGAACTCCTCGTACTGCTGCGGGACCTGCCCGCGGATCTCGGCGGGGCCGCCGCGATCGGCGCTGCCGCGGGCCGGGTCCGTGACATGGCCACCGAGCCTCACCTCGCGGTGGCGCCCACCCCGGTGCCTGTCGCTCCTCCCGTTCCGCCCGTGACCGGTGTCGGTGTTCCGGCGGGCCGTCGCCTGCGCGGTGGCTGGCGGCCGGTGCTCGCGGCGGTCGCGGCCGTGGCGGTGATCGGCGGGGGAGTCGCCGCACTGCGGGCAGGTGACGTCGGGGGCAGCGGTGAAGGCGGCAAGGGCGACAGTGCCGTCGCACCGGGCCCCGCGCTTCCTGACGGCTTCGAACCGTGGAGCAGGACGGTGAAGGGGGGCCGTGCGGACATCCCCGACGAACTGCGCTGCGTCGCCCGCGGCGACGCGCTCTTCTGCGGCGGAGGCAGTGTCGTGGCGACCCGTGTCAGCGTCCTGGACGGCTCGTCCGAGTGGACGGCGAAGAGCCCGGGCGTACCCGTCCAAGGGCTTCATCTGGTGGGCGCCACCGAGGACGCGGTGCTCGGGTACCGCTTCGCCGCCGAGGACGCCCCGCAGGACCCGCGGGCCGAGGTGGTGGCCCTCGACGCGGTGAGCGGCCGCGAGCTGTGGTCCGTGCCGACCGGTGCCCAGTCGACGGCGGTCACGGGCCGGACCCAGGACGCCGTCGTGGCCGGCTCGCTCGTCGTCACCGTCGACGCCGCCAACTCCCGCTTCGAGGCACGCGACGCCCACAGCGGTGACACGGCCTGGCGGGCCGAGTTCCCCGCGGGCGCGCAGTGCGCTCCCGTCCTGATGGGCGCACAGATCCTCGCGATGTGCGCCACGCGTGCGGAAGTGGACGCCCTGGAGGTGCGCCGTCCCACGATCCGCACGGTCGACGGTGCCACCGGGGAGCTCGGCGGGCCCATCGCGGTCGACGGCCCCGCCGTGCCGGTCGGCGACTCCGGCGGCAGGCTCGTACTCCTCCAGGAGCACCGGGAGGGCACGGCCCTCACGGGCTATGACGGAGTGGTGCGGGTCGATCCCGCCACGCGGAAGGTCGACCGGTCCCCGCTGGCGAAGACGTACGGGGGCACGCCCGGCATGGCGGGCGACACCGTCTACGTGAGCGGGCAGACAGGATCCATCGCGGCGCTCGACCCCGCCACCGGCCGGGAGAAGTGGACGAGGCAGACGGAGGTGGAGGGCGCCTCGGGTCCCGTCGCGGGTCTTGGCGCGGTGTACTTCAGCTCGGCCACCGGCAGGGTGATCGCGCTGTCGTCGGACGACGGCGAGCGACTGTGGGCCACCGACCCGCGGGCCGACGGGCTGACGGGCGAGCAGGGCGCGAGCCCGCGCGTGACCGTCGCGGGGCGTGTGGTGGTCGTGGCCGCCGACGGGAACACCCTCTTCGCCTTCGACGGGAAGAAGCCGCCGCGTTCGCGCTGACGCCGTTTCCCGGCCGCGCCCGCGCCGACGCCGTTTCCGGACCGTGCACGCGCTGGCGCCCTTCCGGAGCTGCTTCGCCTCCGGTGAGAGCCCTTGCTGAGTCCCCGAGCGGACCGTCATTGCCAGATCTATCGATTTTCGATAGATTCATATCGTCATTCGATGGGAGGGACGAGTTATGGGAACGATGACGGTGCGCGCGCTGCGCGCCGTGCTCGCTGTGGTGCTCGCCGGAAGCGCGGGCGTACAGGTGCTGATGGTGTGGGCGCTGGCGACCGACCCGGAGCGTGGAACGCTTCCGCTGGACGCGCTGCGCGTGGTGACGGTCCTGGGAGTCGTGGCGGTCCAGGTCGCCCTGGTCAGCGTGTGGAAGCTGGTGACCATGGTGCGGCGCGGAACCGTCTTCTCCTTCGCCGCCTTCCGGCACGTCGACGTCGTGATCGGAGCGATCGTGGCGGTCGCCCTGGTGTGGTTCACCGTCACCGCCCTCAACGCGCCGGGGCAGCGTGAGGACCCGGGCGTCACCGTCATCATGGGCGGGATCGGCCTGGCCATCCTGGGAGTCGCGCTCATCGTGCTCGTGCTTCGCATGCTCCTCGCCCAGGCCGTCGCGCGCGATGCCGAGGCGACACGGATGCGGGCCGAGCTCGACGAGGTGATCTGATGCCGATCGTCGTCAGCATCGACGTGATGCTGGCCAGGCGGAAGATGTCCGTGGGTGAACTGGCGGAACGCGTGGGCATCACCCCGGCCAACCTCGCGGTGCTCAAGAACGGCCGTGCCAAGGCGGTTCGCTTCGCCACGCTCGCCGCACTCTGCGAGGTGCTCGAGTGCCAGCCGGCCGATCTGCTGCGCTGGGAGGCCGAGGACGCCTCGGGGGTGTGATGCCCTGTCGCGCGTCTCGCGGGCGGCGGTCTCCGTGGCAGCGTCTCTGTGACGGTGTGTCCGGCCGACGGCGAGCGTGCGACATGTCGCACGCTCGCCACAGGCACCCCTTGTCGTCGCCATGACACGGGGCCGAGGATTACGGCCGTCGAGCCGTGCGGCTGCCCCCGGGCAGTGGCGGGCCCGGACCCGTCCGTCCCCCGCCCGGCCGCCGGTGCCGCGGCCGCACCCGCCAGGAGGCCGCCATGCCGACCTGTTCCGTCCCGCAGACCGGCAGACGTATCCGTGGAGCCGCCGCGCCCGGTCGCGGCGGCCACCGAAGAACCGGGTTGTTCACCGCCGCGCTCGTCCTGGCCCTCGTCGGACCCGTTCTGCCCGCTCAGGCGGCCGCCACGGCGGATCCAGGCCCGGTCGGCATCACCACCGGAGCCGCCTCTCCCGCGGCGAGGACCGACACCGTCACTCTCGTCACCGGCGACACCGTGCGCGTCACCACGGCCCACGGGCGTACGTCGTTCGACACGGAAGCCGCGCCAGGGACATCGGCCACCTTCCACACCGAGGAGGCACCCTCCGGCGACACCTACGTGATCCCGGACGGTGCGGGGGAGGGGCTCGCGGACGGAAGGCTCGACCGCGAGCTGTTCAACGTCACCCGGCTCGTCGCCGACCAGCGGGCCGCAGGGGAGCGCGACACCCTTCCGCTGATCGTCGACTACGCGGCCGCCCCCACCCGGGCCACCCTGACGGCCCGTGCGGAGGAGGCTCCCGGAGTCGTCGACCGCACCGCGCTCACCTCGCTCGGCGCCACCGCCGTCGATGTCGACAAGGGCAAGGCGCGGGCCTTCTACCAGGATGTGCTCGACGGACCCGAGGCAGTGCTGCGCCCCGACCGCAGGGTGCGGGCCACCCTCGACGTGAGCGTGCCCCAGATCGGTGCCCCCGCGGTCTGGAAGAGCGGCTACGACGGCAGCGGTGTGAAGGTGGCGGTCCTGGACACCGGCATCGACCTCGCCCACCCCGACCTCACGGGGCGGGTACTGGACTCCAAGAGCTTCATCGACGGCCAGGGGGTGCAGGACGGCCGGGGCCACGGCACCCACGTGGCGAGCACCGTCGCCGGCAGCGGGGCGGCATCCGAGGGCAGGTACAAGGGAGTCGCCCCCGGGGCCGGCCTGCTCGTCGGGAAGGTGCTCGACAACTCGGGCAGCGGTGACGAGTCCACCGTCATCGCCGGGATGGAGTGGGCCGTCGCCCAAGGTGCCGACATCGTCTCCATGAGCCTCGGCGCTCCGACGGACGAAGGCAGCGACATGCTGAGCGACGCCGTCGACGCGCTCAGTGAGTCCTCCGGCGCCCTCTTCGTCATCGCCGCGGGCAACACCGGACCCGGCAGGTCCACCGTCGCCAGCCCGGGCACGGCCCGCACCGCGCTCACCGTCGGCGCGGTGGACGCACGGGACCGCCTCGCCGGGTTCTCCGGCCGTGGTCCGACCGCGAGCGGGGCACTCAAGCCGGAGATCACCGCGCCGGGTGTGGGGATCGTCGCCGCTCGCGCCGCGGGGACCCGCCTCGGCACGAACGTGGGCGAGTACTACACGGCCTTGGACGGCACCTCCATGTCCACCCCGCACGTCGCCGGCGCCGCGGCACTCCTCGCCCAGCAGCACCCCGGGTGGAACGGCACCCGACTCAAGGACGCCCTGGTCTCCGCCGCGAAGACCGCTCCGGACCAGGACGTCTACGAGCAGGGCGCCGGCCGCCTGGCCGTCGACCGTGCGTCCGCGCAACAGGTGACCGCTTCCGCGACCGCCGACTTCGGTGACCTCCGCGACCAGCAGCAGCCCTCCGGCCGGGACATCGTCTACACGAACGACGGCGACCACGACGTGACCCTCGCGCTCGACCTCGCCCTGGACCGGGGAGCAGAGGTACCCGAGGGCGCGGCCGTCCTCGCCGATGACACGGTCACGGTCCCCGCGCACGGCACCGCCGCCGTGACCCTCACCGTCGACCCGTCCCGCACCGGACCCGGCCGGTACGACGGTTACCTGACCGCCACCGGTGACGGCACCACCCTGACGACCGTGGTCGGCTGGACCGAGCAACCCCCGCGCCACACAGTCGACTTCACCTTCACCGGCCGAGACGGAAAGGCCGGCGGACAGACCAACCTGCAGATCCTCGACCTCACCACCGGCGAGGCCGAGCTGAGCAGCGTCACCTTCATGGGAGAGAACACCTGGCAGACCCGGCTCCGCGAGGGGCACTACGCCCTCCAGGCGCTGGTGACCACCTATGACTCGAACCGCATCCCACTCGCCGTGGACACCTTCGCCGAACCGGAGTTCACCGTGGACGGCGACCGCACCGTGCACATCGACGCCCGCGAAGCACACCCGCTGACCGCCCGGGTGCAGGGGGAGTCCCGCCCGCTGGAGCGTGCCGCTCTGGCGGTCACCGCGCGCCGCACCCTGGACGACGGAGCGACCGCCGCGATCGGCCTCAGCACCGGGGTCAGTGACCGCACCACCCGGTACGGGGCGATCGCCTCGCACACCGAGGCCGTGCGCGGCACCTTCCACCTCACCGCCGAGCACAGGCTGCGCGATCCGCTCCTCCGCGCGACGTGGACGGCCGCGGGCCGCACCCACCGGATCGACGAGGTGCTCACGCCGGACCTGGGGCGCCGTTTCGTCGGGACGCGGAGGCTGGCCGCGGTCGACGTCGGCACCGGTACCGAGGCCGACTACGCGGGCCGCGACCTCACCGGCAAGATCGCCGTGGTCCGCGCCAACGGCTGGCTGGTGCCGGCCCTCGCCACCGCCGCCCGCCACGGAGCGGCCGCCGTGCTCGCGATCCGCCCCGACGACGGCACCACCCTCGTCCAGGACGACGGGAACAGCGTCGTTCCGGCCTTTGCGACCGGCCGCGACGAGGGCGCGGAGCTGCTCGCAGCCCTCACCGCGCAGCCGGTCACGGTGACCCTCACGGGTCGCTCCGACAGCCGCTTCACCTACACGGCGCCCTTCCACGCCGCCGGCGCCGTGCCGCAGCAGACAGCCCTCATCACCCGGGCCGACCGCTTCGCGAGCCTGGTCAGCACCTTCCACGCCGACGGGGCGGCCCGCATCGCCGATGACGTGCTGACCACCTGGCACCCGTGGGAGAAGGCCGGCTTCCGTCTCGGCGCCCGCCACCTCGCCCCCGGGACACGCACCGACCACGTGTACGCGGCGGACAGCCGCTACATGCGGACCGTCCGCGCCTCCGACCTGTCCAGCACCTACATGGAGGAGTACCCGGCCGAGTACCGGGCGGGCAGCACCGAGCGCCTGACATGGGGGCGCGCAGCCGTGCACCCGACCCTGCCGCGTCGCATCAGCTGCCCCCTGTGCCGCGCGGACCAGGGCGCCGCATTCCTGCTCGCTCCCTACGGCGACGGCGAGCCCGGACACTTCGGCATGGGCGCCTCCACCAGTGCCTTCACCTACCGGCGCGACGGCCAGGAGGTCCCCGCGGCCCAGTTGTTCGTCCACGAGGAGGCCGAGTACCGCATCGACCAGACCGTGCTCCGAATGACCAACGCCCTGGAGACCCTCGGAACCCGGACGGACACCTCGTACACATTCCGTTCGAAGGCGCCTGAGGCGGGTGACACGGCTCCGGGGTGTGCCGAGGTCTACGGCGCAGGCCACCCGTGCGCCGTCCTGCCGGTGATCCTGCTCAGCTACGGCCTCGGCGTGGACGGAGCCAACACCGCACCCGCGGGGAGGGCGTTCCCGGTGCGGATCGGCACCCTCCGCCCCGAGGGGCACCGCGGAGCACGCGTCAAGGGAATCCGGGTCGAGGCCTCGTACGACGACGGCGTCACCTGGAGCCGGCCCGTCGAGCCGCACGTGCGCGCGGACGGATCGGCCACCGCCGTCCTGCACCACCCGCGAACGGACGGCGCGGCGCACGTTGCGCTCCGTGTCACGGCGTGGGACGACGCGGGCAGCCGCACACAGCAGACCGTGCTCCGCGCCTACGCCTTGCGCGGCTGACCCCCGGGGCCAGGGGGCGTGCCGTCGGGCACGCCCCTGCCCCGAGCACCCGGGGCGTGCGTCGGACACTGGCACGCTTCGCCGGCCGGCACCGCTCACCCGCAAGGACCGCCCGACGACGAAGCCCACGACCGAGGAAGGGTTCCGATTCCATGAGACCGAGAGCAGGCCGACGGGGCGCACTCACCCCACGACCCGCACGACGGCGCCTCCCACGCGCCTGGGCACTCCTCCTCGCCGCGGGACTCGCCGCGGCCGGACTTCCCCAGGCGGCACACGCCTCTCCCGTCGCCACCGCGAGCAGCCTCTCCGCACCCTCCGTCGAGCGTGAGGTGGTCGACGACCTGAAGGGCGACGACACCTCGACGTTCTGGGTCTACCTCCGCGGGAAGGCCGATCTTCGCAGCGCCGGGAGGATCAAGGACAGGACGCGCCAGGGCCACGAGGTGCGGAGCCGTCTCCAGGAGAACGCGCGGGAGGGCCAGTCCGCCCTCATCGACGTACTCCGGGACGCCGGCGCCACGTACAAGTCCTTCTGGATCGCCAACGCCGTTCAGGTGAAGGGTGACGCGAAGCTGCTGAAGCGGATCACCGCTCTCCCGGACGTCGAAAGCGTCACCGGCGACCGGACGTACGCGCTCCCGGAACTCCGGGAGACCGACGACGAGCCGACCGTCGACGACGTCGAGTGGGGCGTCGACAGGATCGGCGCCCCGAAGGCGTGGGAGGACTTCGGGGCCACCGGGGAGGGGATCGTCGTCGGCAGCATCGACTCCGGTGTCCAGTTCGACCACCCGGCGCTGGTGAAGCGGTACCGGGGGGCGAACGCCGACGGCTCCTTCACCCACGACTACAACTGGTACGACCCCACGCATAGTTGCGGGATCGTCACCAGCGTCCCGTGCGACAACGTAGGGCACGGGACGCACACCGTCGGCACCATGGTCGGCGACGGCGGCCCCGGCAACCACGTCGGGGTGGCCCCCGGTGCACAGTGGATCGCCGCCAAGGGCTGCGCGTCCAGCAGTTGCACCCAGAGCGCCCTGCTGGCCGCCGGCCAGTTCATGCTGGCGCCCACCGATGCCAGGGGCAAGAACCCCCGCCCCGAGCTCAGACCGCACGTGGTGAACAACTCGTGGGGCAGCGCAGCCGCGGGGAGCGACCCGTGGTTCAAGCAGACCGTGCAGGCGTGGGTCGCGGCCGGGATCTTCCCGGTCTTCTCCAACGGCAACGAGGGACCGGACTGCGGCACCGACGCCAACCCGGCGAACATGGAGGAGAGCTACGGGGTCGGCGCCTTCGACGCCGATGGCGCCGTCGCCTCGTTCTCCAGCCGGGGACCGTCGGAGAACGGCGACGACCTGATCAAGCCGAACGTGTCCGCACCTGGCGTGGCGATCCGCTCCACGTACCCGGGTGGCAAGTACGCCGTCGCCAGCGGGACCTCCATGGCCGCTCCGCACGTGGCGGGCACCATCGCACTGCTGTGGTCGGCGGCCCCCGCGGTCAGCCGGAACATCGATGCCACCCGCCGTCTCCTCGACGAGACCGCCGCCGACGTACCCGATGTGACCTGTGGTGGCACCCCGGAGAACAACAACGTGTACGGACAAGGGCGTCTCGACGCCTACTCGGCCGTGGAGAACGCGCCGCGAGGCATCACGGGCACGGTGAGCGGAACCGTCACCGACGAGCGGACGGGGGAGCCTGTCGGGGGAGCCACCGTGCAGCTCACCACGGCTGCGGGAGCGGTGGGGCTGCCGGTGGCGACCGGTGAGGACGGCGGCTACTCGATGACCGCCACAGCCGGCGACTACACCATGTCCGTGGCGCAAGCGGCCTACACCACCGCGAAGTCCGGCGTCACCGTCGGTGAATCGGCGCACGCGACAGCCGACTTCGCACTGGCGGCCCGCCCCGGCAGGGTCCTCTCCGTCACACCGGACGACGCCGACTTCGGCGCCGTGCCCATCGGCACGACGGGCGGGCCCGTCACCGTCACACTCACCAGCCTCGGCAGCAAGCCGGTGACGGTCATTCATGTCACCGACCACGACGGGGCTTTCGTCTCCGAGCCCGGCACCTGCGGCAGGGCGCCCTTCACTCTCGCCCGCAAGGAGCACTGCACCCTCGGCATCTCGTTCCGGCCCACCGCGGACGGCGACCAGGACGGGTCGATCACCATCCGGAACAATGCCGCCGGATGGGCGCACACGGTAGTGGTGCGGGGCAGCGGCACACCGATACCTGCCCGCTCCGGAAGCCTCAGTACATCGAGCCTGCAGAAGAGCCTGCATGCCGCGGCCGTGGACCCCGAGGGCCGCTACGCCTACTTCGGCACGGACAACGCCCAGGATCCGCTGCCCGGTTACATCACGAAGATCGACCTGAAGACCTTCAAGCGGGTCGCCACCCTCTCCGTGGGCATCGGCCAGAAGATGCTCCAGGACGCGGTCATCGACCCGGCGGGGAAGTACGCCTACTTCGTCGTCGCCGCGTCCCCGGGGCGGGTGGTCCGCGTCGACCTGGAGACCTTCACCCTGGACAAGATCCTGGTTCTCGGCACGGGTGAGGACAACCTCCGCTCGGCGCTCATGGACCCGTCGGGTGCCTACGCCTACTTCGGCACGGGAACCAGTCCGGGCCGCCTCGTCAAGGTCGACCTGGCCACGTTCACCCGGGTCGGCGCGGTCACGCTCGGAGCCGGGGAGGACTACCTGGACGCGGGAGTCATCGACTCCAAGGGTCAGTTCGCCTACGTCGGCACGGTCACCAGTCCGCAGGGACGCGTCGCCAAGATCGACCTGACGGCCATGCGGGAGGTGGGGTCGGTCACCCTGGATCCCGGGGAAGGCCCCCTGCGCTCGGCGGTCATCGCTCCCGACGACCGGTACGCCTACTTCGGCACAGGCGAGGGGAGCAGCGGCAAGATCATCCGGCTCGATCTGAAGAGCTTCACCCGCGATCAGGTACTGGCACCCACGGGCGGTGGGGCGTTCTTCTCGGCGGTGATGGACCCCACCGGCCGGTACGCCGTCTTCGGGACGCTCAGTCTGCCGGGAAGGGTGGTCACCGTCGACCTCGAACGCTTCGAGTCAGCCGGCTACGTCGCTCTCGCCGAGAAGGAGGACGCCCTCATCTCGGCCGTCATCGACCCGCGCGGCGACTACGCGTACTTCGGAACGAAGACGGCGCCCGGCCGGGTCGTCAAGGTCAGGGTGGGCGCACGCTACGAACTGACCGCCACAGGTCAGGGTTCACTCCTGCGACGGGCCGCCCTCGCCTGGAACGGAGCGACGACCGCCGAGGTCGAGGTGGTCCGTGACGGCCGGGTGGTGGCGAGGGTGGCGAACACCGGGCGCTTCACCGATCTGATCCCCGGCCCCCGGCGCCGGTCCTACACCTACCGGTTGTGCGACGTGGGCAAGGACCACTGCTCAGCCACCGCCGAGGTCTCCTTCGCCGGACCGTAGGCCGGACGGCCCGGGTGGCGCGCCGCCACCGGAGCCGACGGCCTGAGGGGCCGCCCGCGTGTGGAGGGATCCACGCACGGGCGGCCCCGTCCGGTCTCATCGCGGCCCCCAGGGGGTGCCGGCAACGCCCGTTGCCGAGGCGGTCTCCGGTCAGCCGTGGTAGGTGATGTACCCGTTGCCGTCCCGGTCGTTGCCCGTGGCCGTGTAGGAGTGGACGTCGGCGCGGTCGCCGGTGGGCTTGTAGAGGTAGATGGTGTCCTTGTCGTTGTTCCAGATGAAGTTGCAGTTCTGGCGGTAGACCACGTTGCCGCTGTCCGAGTCGGTGCCGCGGCCCCCGCGCAGGCTCGCGTAGTCGCCGGGCTGGAGCGTGTGGCTGTTGGTGAAGGTGAAGGTGTTGCCCGTGGCGTCCCTGACCTTGTAGCCCTTCAGGTTCACGGACTTCGTCTTCGAGTAGTTCTTGATCGTCAGGTACTCGTTCCTGGTGTTCCCGCCGGAGCACTTGTTGGAGTCGGTGCCCGGGGCGTTGTACTGCACGCCCTTGACCTTCAGGGCCGAGGTGTACTCGGTGGCCTGCGCCGGAACGGCCGCGGACAGGCCGAGCGCGGCAACGGCCGCGGTGGCGGCGCAGGTGAACAGGGTGCGACGAAAGCTCATGAGGAATCCCCCCTCATTGGTGCGGATGGAGCGACCGGAGCTTATCCAATGTGATCAACAGATGTAGTACATGTGAAGAAAATGTGACTAACGCTCCGGGCGTCAGGGGGCCGGCAGCCGAGGACACCCGGACGGCCCCCGCGGTCGCGGAACGAGAACGCCGCCGGGTACAGGGCTGATGCCCTGTACCCGGCGGCGCAATTCCAGCCGGGCGTCACGCGGTGTCGCACGGGTCGGTGCGGCGAGCGGCGCGATTCCCGGAGGGGCTGCCTAGCCCAGGTCGTAGCGGTCGAGGTCCATGACCTTGGCCCAGGCGGCGACGAAGTCCGTCACGAACTTCTGGCGGGCGTCGTCGCTCGCGTACACCTCGGCGAGGGCGCGCAGCTCGGAGTTCGAGCCGAAGACCAGGTCCGCGCGGGTCCCGGTCCACTTGACCTGACCGGCCTCGTCGCGCGCCTCGAACTCGTCCTGAGCCGAGGACGTCGACTTCCAGGTGACGCCCATGTCGAGCAGGTTCACGAAGAAGTCGTTGGTCAGGGTGCCCGGCCGGTCGGTGAGTACACCGTGCTTCGAGCCGCCGGTGTTGGCGCCCAGCACGCGCAGACCGCCGACCAGGACGGTGGTCTCCGGGGCGCTCAGCGTCAGCAGGTTGGCCCGGTCCAGGAGCAGGTACTCGGCGGGAAGGCGGGTTCCCTTGCCGACGTAGTTGCGGAAGCCGTCGTGGGAGGGTTCCAGGGCGGCGAACGACTCGATGTCCGTCTGCTCCTGCGAGGCGTCGACGCGGCCCGGGGTGAAGGGGACCTGTACCTCGACGCCGGCGTCCTTGGCCGCCTGCTCGACGGCCGCGTTGCCCGCGAGGACGATCAGGTCGGCCAGCGAGACCTTCTTGCCGCCCTTGGCGTCGAAGGACTGCTGGATGCCTTCCAGGGCGCGCAGCACCTGGGACAGCTCGTCCGGGTTGTTGGCCTCCCAGCCGCGCTGCGGCTCCAGACGGACCCGGGCACCGTTGGCGCCACCGCGCTTGTCGCTGCCGCGGAAGGTCGAGGCGGAGGCCCAGGCGGCCGAGACCAGCTGGGACACCGTCAGGTCGGTGGCCAGCACCTGCTCCTTGAGCGCGGCGATCTCCGAGGCGTCCAGAGGCTCACCGGTGCGCTGCGGCAGCGGGTCCTGCCACAGGAGCACCTCGGAGGGGACCTCGGGGCCGAGGTAGCGCTGGATGGGGCCCATGTCGCGGTGCGTGAGCTTGTACCAGGCGCGGGCGAAGGCGTCAGCGAACTCTTCCGGGTTCTCGTGGAAGCGTCGCGAGATCTGCTCGTAGGCGGGGTCGAAGCGCAGCGACAGGTCGGTGGTGAGCATCTGCGGCTTGTGCTTCTTCGACGGGTCGTGCGCGTCCGGGACGGTCGCCTCGGCGTCCTTGGCGATCCACTGCTTCGCACCGGCCGGCGACTCGGTCAGCTCGTACTCGTAGGCGAAGAGGTTGTGGAAGAACTCGTTGCCCCACCTGGTCGGGGTGCTGGTCCAGGTCACCTCCAGACCGCTGGTGATCGCGTCCCCGCCCTTGCCCGTCCGGTGGGAGCTGCGCCAGCCGAGGCCCTGCTCCTCCATCGAGGCGCCCTCGGGGTCCGCGCCGACGCTCTCGGCCGGGCCCGCACCGTGCGTCTTGCCGAAGGTGTGGCCACCGGCGATGAGGGCAACGGTCTCCTCGTCGTTCATCGCCATCCGGCGGAACGTCTCACGGATGTCGCGGGCGGCCGCGATCGGGTCCGGGTTGCCGTTGGGGCCCTCGGGGTTGACGTAGATCAGGCCCATCTGGACGGCGCCGAGCGGGTTCTCCAGCTCACGGTCGCCGGTGTAGCGCTCGTCGTCGAGCCAGGTGGTCTCCGGGCCCCAGTAGACGTCCTCCTCCGACTCCCAGACGTCCTCGCGGCCGCCGGCGAAGCCGAAGGTCTTGAAGCCCATGGTCTCCAGGGCGACGTTGCCGGTGAGGATCATCAGGTCGGCCCAGGAGATCGACTGGCCGTACTTCTTCTTGACGGGCCACAGCAGGCGGCGGGCCTTGTCCAGGTTGCCGTTGTCCGGCCAGCTGTTCAGCGGGGCGAAACGCTGCTGACCGGCGCCCGCGCCACCGCGGCCGTCACTGATGCGGTACGTGCCGGCGCTGTGCCAGGCCATCCGGATCATCAGCGGGCCGTAGTTGCCGAAGTCGGCAGGCCACCAGTCCTGCGACGTCGTGAGGACCTCGGCGATGTCGCGCTTCACCGCGGGCAGGTCGAGCGCCTGGAACGCCGCCGCGTAGTCGAAGTCCTCGCCGAGCGGGTTCGCGATCGCGGGGTTCTTGGCGAGGATCTTCACGTTGAGACGGTCCGGCCACCACTGGCGGTTACCGCCGCCCTGGGTGGGGTGCGGGGCGCGGCCGTGTGCCACCGGGCACCCGCTCGCCTGCGCCTCGGGCACCTCGGGGACGGCCGTCTCGGGCGAATCCGGGGTGACGGGATCGAAGATGTGCGACTCGTGGTTCTCAGGCATGGCCAATCCTTCCGGACCCGGTGGGTCATGGGAGCGCTGAACAGGGGAGGAGGATTCGGGCCGTGCAGAAGAGGCACGCTGTGTGCCGGGGTCACCGCGGGCGGGGACCGGCGCCTGGAGGGCCGGCTGACCGGGTGCTTCCCGGCGGGTGCCACGCGGACGGCGCTCGACCGGCGGTGTACCCGTCACATGTCTCTGCTGCCGTACCGGAGTCTTCCTGTCTCTTGGATGTCGCCGGGATCGATCCTACGATGGACTTCGTCCAAGTCAAGAAGTACGCAAAGTGATGGCGGCAGAGGTGCGGCGTAGTCGGTTCCGTTTCCGGTCCGGCGGAGCGCCCCCGTGAGGCGGAGCAGGTGAAACGGGATGAGTGACCTCCTTCAACGGCTGCGGGGCTGTGGCTGGCGGATGACCTCGCAGCGGCGTGTCGTGGCGGAGGTCCTCGACGGGGATCATGTCCATCTGACGGCGGACGAGGTGCATCTGCGGGCCGCCGAGCGGCTGCCCGAGATCTCCCGCGCGACCGTCTACAACACGCTGGGGGAGCTCGTGGCCCTCGGTGAGGTGCTGGAGGTCTCCACGGTGGGCCGGGCCAAGCGCTACGACCCGAACGCACACCGCCCCCATCAGCACCTGGTGTGCTCAGGTTGCGGCGCGGTGCGTGACGTCCACCCGGTGGGCAACGCCCTGGACGACCTTCCGGAGGCGGAACGGTTCGGGTTCACCGTGGGCTCGGCGGAGATCACCTACCGAGGCCTGTGCCCGGACTGCGCCTGACATCGACCTCGCCCGCCGCGGGCCGCGGTGTGCCCCCGGTCCGGGCGGATCGAGACGCCGGACGCCGGTGAGGCCGCCAACTTCCCCATACTTCAAGGGTGTTGTTCCGAAGGTCTGGTCCTGTGGCAGATGGTGACCTTGTGGACAGGGTGCGGACGGGGAGGTCACACTCGCCTCAGACCGCCCGGTGGGAATCGGGAGCGCTCACGATGGAGGCGCCATGCTGAGGCGTACGATCCAGCTCGGACTCTCGTTTGTCATGATCATGGCTACCACTCTGGGTGGGATGCTCGCCACCGCCGCCCCGGCCCAGGCCGACGAGTGCTACACCTGGGGCCGCACCCTCTCCGAGGGGATGTCCGGAGCGGATGTGACCGAACTGCAGATCCGGGTCGCCGGACATGTCGACCAAGGCGAAATCCTTACTGTCGACGGGAACTTCGGCCCGCGAACCAAGGCGGCCGTCGTCAAGTTCCAGCAGGCCTACGGCCTCGGCGCGGACGGTGTGGCGGGTTCCCGGACGTTCGCCGAGATCTACGCGCTCCAGGACCCGGACTGCACGCCCGTTCACTTCACCTACGCGGAGCTGAACAAGTGCAATTCGGACTGGTCCGGCGGTGCCGTCAGCGCCGCTACGGCCAAGTCCAACGGCCTGCGCACGATGTGGAAGCTGGAGGCCCTGCGGCACGCCATGGGTGACGTGCCCATCACCGTCTCCAGCGGATTCCGTTCGACGGCCTGCAACAACGCTGCCGGAGGCGCCTCGAACAGCCGGCACCTCTACGGCGACGCCGCGGACCTGATCGGGAGCCCGTCCTTCTGCGCACTTGCCCAGCGCGCCCGCTCGCACGGCTTCGGCGGCATCTTCGGCCCCGGCTACCCCGACCACAACGATCACACCCATGTGGACGGACGCACCGGCCGCTCCTGGTCCGCGCCCAACTGCGGGGTCTGATCCAAGCGTTCGCGTACACGTACGCACGAACGGCACGATTCTTCCGGGCCGGCCCAGGTCCGGTGGCGTCGGGCCCGCACCGTCCCGCAGAGGTACGGCGGATCGGCATCCGGCCGCGGCCGGGTCGCCGCCGGCGGCCGAACCGGAGCCGACCCGCCGCGCCGCTGTCCCGAACCTTCTCCGCGTCCGATGCCCCGCTGTCCCGAACCTTCCCCGCGTCCGAACCTTCCCCGCGTCCGAGCAGGAGTGAACCGATGTCGTTCCGGACCCCTTGGCGCACCCGCGCCCGAGCAGCCCTTCCGGCGGTGCTCGCCGTTGTCGGAGCCCTGGCAGTACCGGGCCCCGCCCAGGCGGATCCCGCGCCCGGGACCACCCGGAGTGTCGCCTACCACGGCTACCGCATCGAGGTGCCGTCCGACTGGCAGGTCGTCGATCTGACCGAGAACCCACGCGCGTGCCTGCGCTTCGACAGACCGGCCGTCTACCTGGGCGAGCCCGCCGCGCAGAGCGACTGCCCCGCCGGGGTCGTCGGCCGTTCGGCGGGCATCGTCGTGGAACCCCTCACCGCCGGTGCGGCCGCCCGGACCACGGCGGCGACCGCGCGTGCCCCTCGGGGCACGGCCGTCGCCCCTTCCGCCGCGTCCAGCAACGACAGCATCCAGGTCGCTGTCGAGGACGCGGGTGTCCTGGTGACCGCCGCCCACACACCCGGGACCGAGACGCTCGTCCGTGGTGTCCTCGCCACCGCCGAACTCACCGAGGGCGCCGAGCCCGCCGCACTGCCGAGCACGGCCCGGCGGGCCGACGCCGTGCCCCTGGCGGCGGCCGGACCGCAGCCCGGCGACTACCTCGGCAAGGGCTTCGACGCCTGTGCCGCGCCCTCGCAGGCCGCCATGGACGCATGGCAGGCGAGCTCGCCGTACAGCGCGGTCGGGGTCTACATCAGCGGTTCCTTCCGCGGCTGTGCGCAGCCGAATCTGACCGCGAGCTGGGTGACCCACCAGACCGGCAACGGGTGGCACCTGTTCCCCATCGACGTGGGCCGGCAGGCACCGTGCACCAACTACTCGC
The DNA here is from genome assembly GCF_043199535.1 of Streptomyces sp. NPDC048590. Classification (NCBI taxonomy): domain Bacteria; kingdom Bacillati; phylum Actinomycetota; class Actinomycetes; order Kitasatosporales; family Streptomycetaceae; genus Streptomyces; species Streptomyces sp. NPDC048590. The sequence continues at coordinate 273,736 of NZ_JBICWC010000002.1, forward strand.
TGAAGATGTCCACCGATCCGGCAACGGCCAAGGCCCAGGGGGTCACGGCGGCAGCCGGGGCCATCAGCGCCGCGTCGGGCCTCGGGATCCCGGCGGGCAGCGCCATCTACAGCGACATCGAGGCCTACACCTCCACGCCGTCCTGCAAGGCGTCCGTGCTGTCGTACCTCTCCGGCTGGACCGAGCGGCTGCACAGCAGCGGCTATCTCTCGGGCTTCTACTCCAGCGCGGCCTCCGGCATCAAGGACGCCGCCGCCGAGTACGGCAACGGCGCCTACACCCGGGTGGACCACCTGTTCTACGCGTGGTGGAACGGCGCCGCCGACACCGGCACCGGTTCCTACGTGCCGGCTTCGTACTGGTCGGGCCATCAGAGGATCCACCAGTACGCGGGCGAGGTCACCGAGTCCTACGGCGGTTATTCGATCAACATCGACCGCGACTACCTGGATGTCGGCGACGTCGCCACGCCCGCGCCCACCTGCACGGGGGCGAACCTCGGCTTCACCGCCTACCCCACCGTCCGCAGTGGCTCCACAGGGGAGCAGGTCAAGGCGGCCCAGTGCCTGCTCAAGGCCGCGGGGTTCGACCCCGGTACCCCTGACGGGATCTTCGGGTCCGGCACCGCCACCGCGGCCCGGAACTTCCAGTCCTCCAAGGGGCTCACCGCTGACGGTGTGGTCGGGGCGAAGACCTGGACCGCACTGCTGTCCCGCGGAGCCACCACGACCGTCCGCAACGGTTCCACGGGGGAGGCCGTCAGCCGCCTGCAGCGCGCGCTGACCGCCGCGCTCGGCCGGACGGTGTCCGTCGACGGTGTCTTCGGGTCGGGCACCGAGCAGGCCGTACGCGACTACCAGTCCTCGCGCGGGCTTGGCTCCGACGGGGTCGTCGGAGCCGCCACCTGGGGCGCCCTCCAGGCCGGCAGGTGATCGGGAGAGCTGGGCGAGGGCGCCGCGCGGGCGCGGGATCCCCGCGACCCGCACCGGGTCGCCGCTCCTGCGGCTGTTCGTGAGCCGGCTGCGGGACCCGGGTGTCACCCGTGGTCCCGCAGCCGGCTCGCCTCCTTCACCGGCCGGCCCTCTCCTGACGTGCGCGTGGGGGTGGCTTGCGGAGCCGGCCGACGCGGGGTCAGAACTGGAGGGACCAGGCGTTGATGTAGCCGGTGTCGTTGACCCAGTTGTCGGTGACGCGCAGCTTCCAGGTGCCGTCGGCGGTCTCGCCGGAGGCGTCCACGGTGTACGTCGCCTGGACGTTGTCGGCGCCGTCGGCGCTGTTGTAGTTCTTCAGCAGGTAGGCGGTGCCGTCGGGGGCGACCAGTTCGGCCTTCAGGTCTCCGCGGAAGGTGTGGCGGATGTCCACCGTGACGGACAGGCCGGCCGGGGCGTTGCCGGTGACGCCGGTGACCGGCAGAGGCGACTCCACGGTGGCGTTGTCCCGGATCTGGTAGTCGTCGGTGCTCTCGAACCTGGCGCCGGTGGGCGGCGGGGTGGTGCCGCCGGCGCCGGTGTACAGCAGCCGGTTCGGCGAACCGGTGCGGGCGTCGGTCACCTTGTTCGCCGTGGCGTCGGCCACGAGGCGGTCGCGTACCTGCGCGGGTGACCAGCCGGGGTTGGCCGCGAGCAGCAGAGCGGCTGCGCCTGCGACGTGCGGTGCGGCCATGGAGGTGCCGCTCATCGTCTGTGACGCGGTGTCACCGGAGTTGGAGGACGAGACGATGCTGTCGCCGGGGGCGAAGATGTCAAGGCAGGAACCGTAGTTGGATCCCTGGCCGTTGCTCCAGCCGGAGGCGCGGGCGTCACGGCTGTCGGTGGCCCCGACCGTGATCGCGGCCGGGGTGGAGGAGGGGGAGTACGAACAGGAGTCGGCGTTGTTGTTGCCGGCGGCCACCACCCAAGTGACGCCGGACGCGATGGAGGACGCCACCGCGTCGTTGACGGACTGGAGCTTGGTGCCCCCGATGCTCATGTTGGCCACGGCGGGCTTCGTGGCGTTCCTCGTCACCCAGTCGATGCCTGAGAGGACCGGAGCCCAGGTGCTGCCGGAGGTCCCCTGGCAGTTGAGCACGCGTACGCCGATCAGTTTGACGCTCTTGGCGACGCCGTACGAAGCTCCGCCGACGCTGCCGGCGACATGGGTGCCGTGGCCCTGGCAGTCGGAGGCGTTGGAGTCGTTGTCGATGAAGTCGTACCCGCTGACCGCGCGGCCGCCGAAGTCGCGGTGGGTCATGCGGATTCCGGTGTCCACGATGTAGGCGTTCACGCCCGCGGCACCCGTGGCGTAGCTGTAGCTGCGATCGACGGGCAGATCCCGCTGGTCGACGCGGTCCAGTCCCCAGGAGGGCGGACCGGTCTGGGTGTCGACGGCGTACGCCACGCCGTCGGCCTCGACACGGGCGACCGACGGGTCGGCGGCCAGCTCCATGGCGTCGGCCTCGCTCATCCGCACCGCGAAGCCGCGGAGGGCGGCCGTGTAGGTGTGGCGCACACTGCCGTCGTGCGCCCTCGCGAGGGCCTTGGCGGTGGCGGGTATCTCGGCGCGGGCGACCGAGTCCTCGAAGGTGACGATGTAGGACCCGTCGATCGCCCCCGGCCGGTCGGCACCGACGATGCGGCCCTCGCCGTTCGGCGGTGGCACGGGGGCGCTGGACGCCGCCGTGGCCTGGCCGGCGGTGACCAGCACGGCGGCACCCGCGCAGGCTGCCAACAGGCGCCGTAGGGCTCTGGCGTCGAGATTCATGGATTCTCCCTCGATGACGTGACGGCCGGCCCGGCGGTGGGGGCGGCAGGCCAATGCCATGGGCATGACACCCAAGCGACCGCCTGTGCGGTCCGGCGGTGTTGCAGAGCCTGGGACAGGACCGCGGAGCCCAGCAATCCGTAGCGCTACCCATAAAGTGCGCTGCGCCGCCGCCGTGGGCGGGCGGCATTCCGTAGGTAACGGCCCCCTATTGCGACCCGCGTCGAGGACCGGTAGACCACGTGCACCGGCAGGAGGTGGGTCGTGGAGGGACACTCCTTGGCTACGGCGGAGGACGGGCAGGAACCGGGCGGGCGCTGCTTCGTCGGCCGTGACGCGGCGCTGCGGCGGCTGCGGGAGGCCTTCCGGGAGGGACCGTGCCTGGCGGTGGTCCGAGGGGAGCGGGGCGCCGGTATGTCGAGGCTGGTGGACGAGGTACTCCGAAGCGAGGCCGCCGCCGCGTGGACACAACTGCGGGGAAGCTGCCCCGAGGTGACCGACCCGGACCCGGCGGGCGCGGTCCCCCTGGCGCCCGTCGCCGACGCGCTGGCCGGGCTGCCGCATCGGGCGGGCCGGGCGGTGCTCCCGCCGTCGACCGGTACGGTGGCCCTCCTCGTCCCCGAACTCGCGGATCTGCTCCCGCCGCCCCCGGCCGCCGCGGCCGACCCGGAGGTGCAGCGACGCCTGCTCCCGCGGGCGGTGACCTCCCTGCTCGACACGCTGGGGGACGTGATCCTGGTCGTCGAGGACGTCCATCGGGCCGACGGGCAGACCCTCGCGCTGCTGCGGCACCTGTTGTCGGCGCCACCGCCGGGCCTCAGGTTCCTCGTCACCGAGTGCAGCGCACCGGGGCTGCCGCTCTTCGCCGTGGAGTCAGGGGCGCGGCTGCCCGTCACAGAGGTCTCGGTCCTGCCGTGGACCCGGGCGGAGACGGTCGAGTTCGTGAGACGCCGGCCGGCCCCGTACCGTCCGGAGGAACCGGACGAGGAAGAGGCCCTCGGCGCACTCGTGCACGAGCTGACGGGTGGTCTGCCAGGCACTGTAGAGGCCCTGTTGAGGGCTGTGGAGTGCGAGTCGGAAGCCCCCCAGCTGTGGCCCGACGGGTACGGGGGCCCTTGGTCCAGCGCCGTTCAGGACGCAGGTGCGGAACAGGGCCATGCGCGGGGGGAGTTCGTGGCCTTCCGGCCGCGCTCCTCACTCCCGGCCGTGGACACCGGCCCACCCGTCGGGCCGGTGCCAGCCCCCGGGCAGGCGCGGGGACGGCTCCCCGGCCCGATGACCACGGCCGGCCGTGGGGCGGGCACGCCCCTGCCCGGAGCCGACACTCCTGCGCCGTTGCTCGCCCGCGTGCGGGCGGCAGGTGTGCCGGCCACCGTGGCCCGGGAGTTCGAGCGGAGGTGCGGACCGCTCACCGAGGACGCCCGGCTCGTCGTCGGTGCAGCGGCCGTACTCGGCAGGGAAGTTGATGTCGACGTGCTGGCCGAGGTCGCGGGGCTGACCCCCCGGAGAGCCGAGGCGGCGGTGGAGGAGTGTCTGCGCGGGTCCGTGCTGCGTGCCCAAGGACCGCGTTGCGGCTTCCGGCATCCGCTGGACCGCCTCGCCGCGCTGGCCCGGCTCTCCGGGCCCCGCCTCGCCCGGCTGAGCCTGCGGGCCGCCCGGGCACTGCGACGTGGCTGTGACGGAACACCGTCCCTGACGGAGCTGGCACGGCTGTACGGATCGGCGGGCCGGGCCGGTGAGGCCTCGCTGTGCCTCGTGGCGGCGGCCGACCGGGCCGCGGCCACCGGCGACTACACCACCGCCACAGAGCTCTACACCAGGGCGATCGCCGAGGATCCGGGTGCGAATGGGCGGGTGCGGACCGCCGTGAAGCTCGTACGCACCGCGCAACTCGCCCGCGCCGGCGAGGAGGTGCTGGCCGCCGTACGGCGCGTACTGGACGAGGACGACCCGCCGCCCCGGCTGCGCGGCGAGATCCGGCTCCACCTCGGCGTCGTACTGCGCAACCAGAGCGGCATGGCGCTGGACAGCCTCAACGAGGTGGCCCGCGCCGTTCCCGACCTCGCCGTCTCCGATCCGCAGACCGCCGCCCGGGCGGCTGCGGTCGCCGCCATCCCCTCCATCAAAGGCTGGCCCGTGAGCCGCAGCCGTGCCTGGCTGGAGCGCTGCGAATCACTCGGACCCCATGTCACCGATCCGGTGGCCGCGGCGGCCATAGCGGCCAACCGCGCCACCGCGCTGATGCTGCTGGGCGACCCGCACTGCTGGGAAGCCGCCGAGGCGCTCCGCGGACCCGCCGCCTCCGCGATGGAGGCCGCGCACCACACCCGCGGCTGGACCAACCTGGCACACGCCGCCGCCGCACTCGGGTACGGCGAGCGGGCACACGAGTTCCTGCGGCTGGCGGCCGCGGGACTCGCGGACTCCAGCAGCCCCTATGTGGAAGGGCTCACCCGGACCGGCCGACTGGTGCTCGCCTGGCACGAAGGTGCCTGGAACGGGCTCCACGAGGCGGCCGACCGCACCGCGGTCCACTACGCCGAGATCCCGGACCTCACCGCCGAGGCCCTGCTGGTGCGCGGCCTGACGGCCCTGCACGTGCTGGGCGACGTACCCCGCGCCCGCCAGGACCTGGCCGAGGCGGCGCGCGTCACCTGCTACGACACCGGAGTCATCCTCACCGCCTCCGCGGCCGCCCTCGCCCGCGTCCATCTGGAGGCCGGACGGCCCGGGCAGGCGTGCGAGGCCCTGGAGGAGACCCTGGGGCGTCTGGCGCGTACCGGAGGCTGGGTGTGGGCAGGTGAGGTGGTGCCGACGGCCGTGGAGGCCCTGCACCACAGCGGTCAGACCGCCCGGGCCCGGCACCTGGTCGCCGACTTCGCGGACGGGATCGCCGCGTGCGACGCCCCCGCCGCACGAGCCGCGCTCACCTCGGCGAGCGCCCTGCTGGCCAGGGCGGAGGGCCGCGCCGAAGAGGCAGGCGCCCTGTTGACCGAGGCGGCGACCGCCTGGCGCCTGCTCGGCCGGCCCTTCGACGCGGCCCGGGCCGACGAGGCCAGGGGCCACTGCCTGCTCGACCTGGGCGCCGAAGGCGCGGTGTCCGCCGTCCAGGAGGTCACCGAGGTCTACCGGGCGCTCGGCGCCCGGTGGGACGTGGCACGCTGCGGCCGGCTGCTGCGCCGCCACGACATCGTCACCACGCACCGGCGCGGCCGCCTCGGCTACGGCGACCAGCTCTCCCCCCGCGAGCAGGAGGTCGCCGGCCTCGTCGTCCAGGGCCGCGCCAACCGGGACATCGCGGAGAGCCTGGTCCTCTCCACCCGCACGGTCGAGCACCATGTGGCCCGCATCATGCGCAAGTTGAACGTCACCTCCCGGACGGACATCGCGCTCGCCCCGGCCGCCCGGAACCTCCCCTCCCGGCACCGCTGACCTGACCGGGCGGCGCCCCGTGCCCGCACGGCGGGCGCCTGCCGGGCCGGGTCCGCCGACCGGCCGCTCCCGCGCGCCCCGCCCGCCCCCGGAACACGCGCCGTCGCTCTCGCAGGCCGCGCGGCATACCCGCGGAGCGCTCGAAGTGTGCCGCGTACCTCACCGGTGGGTGCTGTTCAAGAGCACCTCCGGGCGGTCAAGCTGAGCCGCGCGCCCCGGCCGACGCCGGTGCGCGCACTGCTGATCGATCTGGGAACACACCGTTGACCGCCATCGCAGCGAACGGAGAACACTCGTGATTGTCGGAGTCCTCAAGGAAGCCCGGGCAGGTGAGAGTCGCGTCTCGGCCACGCCCAGCACGGTCGAACAGATCCGCAAACTGGGGTACGGCGTGGTCGTCGACCCGGGTGCGGGAGCCGCCGCCGGTTTCGTCGACAGCGCCTACGAGTCCGCGGGAGCGACCACCGGCGACGCGGCGACGGCCGACGTGGTGCTGGGGGTCAACGCCCCCGCTCCGCACCAGTTGGACCGCGTCCGGCCGGAGGCGACGGTCATCGCGCTCTTCTCGCCCGCCTTCGACCCGGCGATGACCGAGGACCTCGGCCGGCGTTCATTCACCGCGCTGTCGATGGACGCCGTTCCGCGCATCAGCCGTGCCCAGTCGATGGACGTACTGTCCTCGATGGCGAACATCGCCGGCTACCGGGCCGTCATCGAGGCGGCGCACGAGTTCGGGCGGTTCTTCACCGGTCAGGTGACGGCCGCGGGCAAGGTGCCGCCCGCAAGGGTGCTCGTCGCGGGGGCGGGAGTCGCCGGCCTGGCGGCGATCGGCGCCGCGGGCTCGCTGGGCGCGATCGTGCGTGCGACCGACCCCCGTCCGGAGGTGGCCGAACAGGTCCGCTCACTGGGCGGCGAGTACCTGGCGATCGAATCGGCGGAGGCCGAGGTCTCCCGGACCGGCTACGCCAAGGAGATGGACGACGGCTACAAGGCCCGCGAGGCCGAACTCTACGCAGCCCAGTGCCTCGAGGCGGACATCGTCATCACCACGGCCCTGATACCCGGCCGCCCCGCACCCACGCTGATCACGGCGGAGATGGTGGCGGGCATGAAGCCCGGCTCGGTGATCGTCGACATGGCCGCGGCCAACGGGGGCAACGTCGAAGGCACCGTGAAGGGCGAGAAGACCGTCACGGAGAACGGCGTGACGATCCTCGGCTACACCGACCTCGCGGGGCGCCTGCCCGCGCAGGCCTCGCAGTTGTACGGCACCAACCTGGTGAACCTCCTGAAGCTGATGACACCGGAGAAGGACTCCGGGCTGGTCCTCGACTGGGACGATCCCGTGCAGCGCTCGATCACCGTCGTACGGGAGGGCGAACTCGCCTGGCCGCCCCCGCCGGTGGAGGTCTCGGCGGCCCCCGCCCCCGCCCCCGCGCCCTCGAAGGCTGTCGCGGAACTCCCGGCGCCAAAGCAGCCCATGACAGCACGTCAGAAGTTTGGAGGGGTGGCAGTCGCCGCGCTCGCGCTGTTCCTCACCGCCGGCTTCGCCCCCGCGGCGCTGCTGCCCCATGTGACGGTCTTCGTGCTGGCGATCGTGATCGGTTACTACGTGATCGGCCATGTGCACCACGCACTGCACACACCACTGATGTCCGTGACGAACGCGATCTCCGGGATCATCGTCGTCGGCGCGCTCCTGCAGATAGGCCACTCGAGCACGGCGGTCACCGTGCTGTCGTCCGTGGCGATCCTGCTGGCCGGTATCAACGTCTTCGGCGGCTTCGCGGTGACCCGCCGCATGCTCGCGATGTTCAACAGGAGCTGACATGTCTGCGACCACCGCCGCCCAGGCGGCCTACCTTGTTGCCGCGCTGCTATTCATCCTCGCGCTGGCAGGGCTCTCCAAGCACGAGACGGCCCGTCTGGGCAACGCCTTCGGCATGCTCGGCATGGGCGTCGCGCTCGCCGCGACGGCCGTGCTCGCCGTCGACGGGGACGTCAGCACCGCCGGCATCGTCCTGATGACCGTCGCGATGCTGATCGGCGCCGCGATCGGCCTGCAGCGGGCCCGGGGTGTCGAGATGACCGGCATGCCCGAACTGATCGCGCTGCTCCACTCCTTCGTCGGTCTGGCCGCCGTACTGGTCAGCTGGAACGGCTACCTGAACGTCGAGCACGACCCGGACGGCCACGAGGCCGGCACCCTGGACACGCTCGGGCTGCTGGGCATCCACCACGCCGAGGTGTTCATCGGGCTGTTCATCGGCGCGGTGACCTTCACCGGCTCCGTCGTGGCGTACCTGAAGCTCGCGGCGAAGATCGACTCGAAGCCGCTGGTGCTGCCGGGCAAGAACGCGCTGAACCTCGGCTCCCTCGGCCTGTTCGTCGCCCTGACGGTGTGGTTCGTGATCACCCCGGACCTCTGGCTGCTGATCACCGTGACGGTCCTGGCACTCGCACTGGGCTGGCACCTGGTGGCCTCGATCGGCGGAGGCGACATGCCGGTCGTGGTCTCGATGCTCAACAGCTACTCCGGCTGGGCCGCGGCGGCCTCGGGCTTCCTGCTCGGCAACGACCTGCTGATCGTGACCGGCGCGCTCGTCGGCTCGTCCGGCGCCTACCTGAGCTACATCATGTGCAAGGCGATGAACCGGTCCTTCTTCGCGGTGATCGCCGGCGGCTTCGGCATCGAGGCGGCATCGGCGCAGGACACCGACTACGGCGAGCACACGGAGATCACCCCGGAGAGCGCCGCCGAACTGCTCGGCTCGGCGCGGTCCGTGGTCATCACACCCGGGTACGGCATGGCGGTCGCCCAGGCCCAGTACCCCGTCGCCGAGCTGACCTCGAAGCTGCGCGCCAAGGGCGTCGACGTGCGCTTCGGCATCCACCCGGTGGCCGGCCGGCTGCCCGGCCACATGAACGTGCTCCTCGCCGAGGCCAAGGTGCCGTACGACATCGTCCTGGAGATGGACGAGATCAACGAGGACTTCGCCGGTACCGATGTCGTCCTCGTCATCGGCGCCAACGACACGGTCAACCCGGCGGGCGCCGAGGACCCCAGCAGCCCGATCGCCGGGATGCCGGTCCTCAGCGTCTGGGAGGCAGGGAAGGTCATCGTGTTCAAGCGCTCGATGGCCTCCGGATACGCGGGCGTTCAGAATCCGCTGTTCTTCAAGGAGAACACCTCGATGCTCTTCGGCGACGCGAAGGCCAGGGTCGAGGACATAGTCGGCGCGCTCTGAGGCGTTCAGGGCCTGTCCGGCGGATCCGCGCGGGCCCGCGAAGCTCCGCCGGACAGCCCCTGGCCGGGAGCTGAGCGGTAGAGCCCGGGGCGAGGGCCCTCCGGTCCGGCGCGGTGTGCGACACGCGCGGGACCGGAGGGTGCTGTGCCCCTCGCCCGCCCGGGGCGGGGAGCCGGCCGCCTCCGCGTGTCAGGAGTCGCGTTCGCGGTCGACGGAGGCGCGGTACGCGCGCCAGCCGCCGTACCCGGTGATGTCCCGCGCGTCACCGACCGCCTCCGGCTCGCAGAGGAAGCCGGGCGCCGACGTGCCGTCGGCGAGGGCGACCCGCCCGATCGCCATCGGCCGGGGAAGCGAGGCGACCAGGGCGCCCAGTCCGGCGGCCGGCAGCTCCCAGACCTCCGCCTCGATCCGAGCCCCCGAGCCGTCCGTCACCCGGACCAGGCCCGGCTTCGGCGGATCGGTGGACAACGCGTGGAGCCGGTACGACGGCGCGGTCGTCGTGGTGGCGACCTGCCGGGCGCCGAGGGCCAGCAGCTGCGGGTTGAGCGGCTGGCCGGTCAGATGCGCCCCCACGACGGCCAGGCGCACCGGCGGGTCAGTGAGCAGCGCGGCGATGCGGGTGAGCCGCGACTCGGTGTGCGCCGGGCCGATGAGCATGACCCCGAAGGGCAGACCGCGCACCGTACCCGCGGGTACGGCGACCGCGGCGAGCCCGAAGAGGTTGGTGGAGTTGGTGAAGCGGCCCATCCGGGCGTTGGTGCCGAGAGGGTCCGCGGCTACTTCCGCGAGCGTGGGGTGGCCCGGCGCCGTGGGCAGGAGCAGGGCGTCCGCCTCGCCGAGGGTGTCCAGGGCCCGGGTCCGGAGGGACGCCAGGCGGGCGCGGTCGGCGTAGACGCGGTGGGCCGCCACGTCACGGGCCCCGGAGATGATCGCCGCGACCGTCGGGTCGAGATCCGGGTGCCCCTCGTCGACGAACTCGCCCACCGCCGTGTAGCGCTCCGCGACGAACGCGCCCTCGTAGAGCATGGCCGCGGCCTCGGTGAACGGCGTGAGGTCGAGCGGACGCAACCGCGCGCCCCCGGCCGCCAGGAGGGCCGCCGCGTCCTCGTACGCGTCGCCCACACCGGGGTCCAGTTCGCCGAGCTGTCCCGGCCCGGGGACGGCGACCCGCCAGGGACCGGGGGCACGCTCGGGCGGGTGGCTCACCCCTGTCGTCATGTGGGCGAGTGCGGTCTCGGCCTCCGCCAGGGTGCGGGCGAAGACGGTGACGCAGTCCAGGCTCGCGCAGGCCGGGACGACGCCCTCGGTGGACACGGTGCCGTAGGTCGGCTTGAGGCCGACGATCCCGTTGAGGGCGGCGGGCACCCTCCCCGACCCCGCGGTGTCCGTGCCGAGCGCGAAGTCGGCCATCCCGAGTGCGACGGCCGCGGCGGACCCGGAACTGGAACCGCCACTGATCCGGTCGGGGTCGACGGCGTTGCGCACCGCTCCGTACGGCGAACGGGTTCCGACCAGGCCGGTCGCGAACTGGTCCATGTTGGTCGTCCCGATGACCACGGCGCCCGCCGCGCGCAGCCGCGCCACCACCGGCGCGTCGTGGTCGGGGAGACGGGCGTACGACGGGCATCCGGCGGTGGTCGGCAACCCGGCCACATCGATGTTGCCCTTGACGGCGAGGAGACGTCCCGCGAGAGGCAGTCCCGGATCGACCGCGGCCACCTCCGCCTCCACCTCGTCACGGGGCCGCAGATGGATCCAGATCTCCGGACGGCCGGCGGCGGTGATGCGGTCGTAGACGGTGCGGACATGATGCATGCGCGAGTCCTTCAGGGTGTCATCGGCCGGGGCCACGGGCGCCGTGCCGGCTCCGGCGCTCACGGTGCGATCACCAGCAGCGGGGTGCCGGCCTCCACCTGGGCGCCCGGCTTGGTGAGGACGCGGGTCACCGTGCCCGAGGCCGGAGCGTGCACAGGGGACTCCATCTTCATCGCCTCGAGGGCGATCAGCAGCTGACCCGCCGTGACCCGTTCCCCCTCCGACACGGACAACTGCCAGACCGACGCCGCGAACTCGGCCTCCACGAGACGGCCTCCCTCCGGTATCTCGATCTCGGACGGTGCGGCGGGCTCGGTGACGGCCGCCGCTCGCGCGAACTCGCCCGCGGCTTCCCAGGCGTCACGCTCCGCGCCGAACGCTTGTGCCTGCTGAGCGCGGAAGGCGGCGATCGAGTCGGCGTTCTCGGCCAGGAAGCGTTCGTGGTCGGCGAGAGCGAAGGTGCCCTCCTCGATCCGGGGGGACCATCGCCCGGCGGCCATGTCGGCCCGGAGTTCGAGGAGTTCGCCGGCCTCGACGGGATACCACTTGATGCGGTCGAAGAACCGCAGCAGCCACGGGGTGCGCTGCCAGCGCGCCCAGACCTGTGTGGTCCGGCCCACGAACTGGTAGCCGCCCGGACCCTCCATGCCGTAGACGCAGAGATAGGCGCCGCCGATCCCGACGGAGTTCTCCGCGGTCCAGGTGCGGGCCGGGTTGTACTTCGTGGTGACCAGACGATGACGCGGGTCGAGCGGGGTCGCGACCGGGGCACCGAGGTAGACGTCGCCCAGCCCCATCACCAGGTACTCGGCGTCGAAGACCGTGCGGTAGACGTCCTCCGGGCTGTCCAGTCCGTTCACCCGGCGGATGAACTCGATGTTCCACGGACACCAGGGGGCGTCGTCCCTGACCCCCGCCATGTAGCGGGCGATGGCCTCGCGGGTGGCCGGGTCGTCCCAGGACAGCGGGAGGTGCACCGTGCGCGACGGGACGGTCAACTCGCCGGTCGGCGGGATGGCGGCCTGCAACTTCTGTACCTGGGCGAGGAGTTCGGTGGCCGGAAGCAGGTCGGGGGAGAACTGGATCTGGAGCGAGCGGATGCCCGGCGTCAGGTCGGTGATGCCCTGTGGTCCCGACTCGCCCAGTGCCTCGGCGAGGGCGTGGACCCGCATGCGCAGCGCCAGGTCGAGTTGCATCGGGCCGAACTCGACGAGCAGGTTGTCGTCACCGCTGCGGCGGTACGTCACGTCACCGTCACGGGCCAGGACACCCCCGTCGACCACCGGGGGCCGGTCCGCGACGGGAGGAGCGGCGGGCGTCCTGCGGAGTGCGGCCGCCGCCTGGGTCGTGACGGGCACGAAGTGGACGGTGTCGCCGGGGCGCACCTGTCCCAGCTTCCACCGCTGACCGCGCACGATCGTCGCCGGGCAGACGAATCCTCCGAGTGACGGCCCGTCAGGACCCAGCAGGACGGGCATGTCACCGGTGTAGTCGACCGCGCCCACCGAGTAGGGGGTGTCGTGGATGTTCGAGGGGTGCAGGCCCGCCTCCCCGCCGTCCGTCCTCGCCCATCGGGGTTTGGGGCCCACCAGGCGGACCCCGGTGCGGGCGGAGTTGAAGTGGACCTTCCAGTCGGCGGCGTAGAAGTCGAGGATGTCGTCCTCGGTGAAGAACTCCGGCGCGGCGTGCGGGCCTTCGACCGCGGCGATCTCCCACACGGCTCCGATGGAGGGCCGTTCCGAGAGCGGGACGGGACCCACGCCGTCGCGGACCTCGCCGCCGTGCAGCACGTCGCCCGTTCGCAGCGCCCGGCCGCCGTGACCTCCGAACCTGCCGAGCGCGAAGGTCGAGGCGCTGCCCAGGAAGGAAGGTACGTCGAGCCCGCCCGCGAACAGGACGTAGGTACGCAGCCCGTGTCCGTCGGGCTTGCCCACGGCGAGCGACGACCCCGCCGGCACGGTGACGGGCTCCCATTGGGCCACGGCGGTCCCGTCCATGCTCACCGCGACGGGTGCGCCCGTGACGCACACGGTGGTCGCGTGGCTGAAGCGCAGCGTCGGTCCCTGGAGGGTGCATTCGAGTCCCGGTGCCCCCTCGCCGTTGCCCAGGGCGCGGTTGCCGAGCCGGAACGACAGGTCGTCCATGGGGCCCGACGGCGGCACGCCGACCTGCCAGTGTCCCAGCCGCCCCGGCCAGTCCTGCACGGTGGTGAGGGTGCCGCCGGAAGTGACCTCGACGCGTGGGGTGGGGTCGGTGACACCAGCGAGGGTCGCGGTGGAGTGGGTCGCCTCGCGGACGCCCGGGGTTCCCAGCGCGGCGCGTACCAGTCCGAGGTTGGTCTCGATGCCGTCGACACGGGTCCTGGCCAGAGCCTCGTCGAGCCGCGCCAGCGCCTGAGCGCGGTCCGGGCCGTGAGCGATGATCTTCGCCAGCATCGGGTCGTACGACGTGGTGACCTCGGTACCGGTCTCGACCCAGGCGTCGACCCGGACCCCCGGCCCCTCCGGGAAGCGCACACGGGTGAGGAGCCCGGCGCTCGGCCGGTGGTCGCGGGAGGGGTCCTCGGCGTAGACGCGCGCCTCGACGGCGTGCCCGGTGGCGCGCCCGGGTTCCCTGACGACTTCCCGCTCGCCGCGAGCCAGGCGGATCATCCACTCGACCAGGTCGACGCCGTAGATCTCCTCGGTGACCGGGTGCTCCACCTGGAGCCGTGTGTTGACCTCCAGGAAGTACGCCTCCCCGCGGGCGGCGTCGTAGACGAACTCGACGGTTCCGGCCGAGCGGTAGCCGACGCTCGCGCACAGCTCCCGAGCGGCGTCGGCGAGCCGGAGGCGTACGGCGTCCGGCAGCCCCGGCGCCGGGGCCTCCTCCAGCACCTTCTGGTTGCGCCGCTGGAGGGAGCAGTCACGGTCGCCGAAGGTGACCACGCGGCCCGTCCCGTCGCCGAAGACCTGGACCTCCACGTGGCGGGCCCGCTCGACGAGCCGTTCCAGGAAGACACCGGCCGACGAGAAGGAAGCTGCGGCCACCCGCTGCACCCGTTCCCAGGCGTCGGCGAGCGAGGCGGCGTCGTGGCAGGCGCTCATGCCGATGCCGCCCCCGCCCCCGGTTGCCTTGAGCATCACCGGGTACCCGATGCGGTCGGCCTCCGTACGCGCCTCGTCGAGATCCGCGAGCAGGCCGGTACCAGGAGCGAGGGGGACTCCCGCCGCCTCGGCCGCGGCGCGGGCGGTGTGCTTGGCACCGAAGAGCTCCAGCTGTCCGGCGGTCGGGCCCACGAACACGATCCCGGCCTCCGCGCAGCGGCGGGCGAAGTCCGCGTCCTCGGACAGGAAGCCGTACCCGGGGTGGACGGCCCCCGCACCGCTCTCCTTCGCGGCCGCGAGGACCAGCCCGGCGTCCAGGTAGGACTCCTTGGCGGGCGCGGGACCCAGGCGGACCGCGTGGTCAGCTAGGCGTACGTGCGGCGCGGAGCGGTCCGGGTCCGAGAAGACCGCGACCGTCCGCAGGCCGAGCCGCTTGGCCGTCCGGATGATCCGGCAGGCGATCTCCCCGCGGTTGGCGATCAGCAGGGTGTCGAAGGCGAACGGGCCGGCCGGGCCGCCGGGAGCCGGCAGGGCGTCGGTGGTCATGCGGGCGTCTCCAGGGTCATCCGTACGGCGGTCGGGTCGAAGCCGTTGCAGGGGTTGTTGATCTGGGGGCAGTTGGAGACGAGGACGAGTACGTCGGTCTCGGCGCGGAGCACGACCTTCAGCCCGGGGGCGGAGATCCCGTCGACGATGCCGAGGGTCCCGTCCTTCTCGACCGGCACGTTCATGTACCAGTTGATGTTGGACACCAGATCGCGTTTGCCCAGGCCGTGCTTGGCCCCCTCGGCGAGGAAGTTGTCCACGCAGGCGTGCTGGCCGTAGGTGTGGTGTCCGTACCGCAGGGTGTTGGATTCCTTGGAGCAGGCCCCACCGACCGTGTCGTGCCGGCCGCAGGTGTCCTCCAGCACGGTCATCAGCGGGGTGTGCTCTCCGGAGAGCAGGACGCTTCCCGTCGTCAGGAAGAGGGAGCCCTGCGCCTGCAGGGTGTCGGGGGCGCTGTAGCGGACGGCCGTGTCGTGGGCGTCGTAGACGAGGAAGTCGACCGCCTGGTTGCCGTGCAGGTCGGTGATGGTCAGGAGCTCACCCGCGCGGACCACGGCGGACCAGGCCGCTCGTGCCGGGACGGTGATGTTCTCGGTGCGGCTCATGCGATCCCCCGGGAGGCAAGGAAGTCGGTGGTGTTGGCGTACGCGCGCCGCCCCTCGGGGGAGGCGTCCCACAGCGGGTCACCGGGCCGAGTGGGCCCGGACCGCCACGCGAGCACCTCCAACGGGGTGGACACGTAGGCGGGGCGGGGGTCCAGCGGGTGGGGGACGTTCGCGATCAGGACGGTCAGGTCCTGTTCGGCGCGCAGGGTGACGGAGCCGCCGGCTCCGGCCGTGCCCGTGAATTCCAGGGCACCGTCCTCGCGGACCTCCACGCCCTGGAAGAACGAGAGCGACGGGGGCAGGTCGCGCGGCTCCAGGCCGTTCTTGAGCGCGGCGAGCTTCAGGAGCTCGCGCCCCGCGGGGGAGTCGGACTCAGGCTCCCCGGCTCCGTACCGCCGCCGGTTGCGCGCGAGCGCCGAGGTGCCGCACAGCGTGTCGTGCCGGCCCGAGGTGTCGGCGACCAGCGTCGCGAGGACACGCCCCTGGTCCGAGAGGAGCTGGGCGCCCTCGCGGAGGTAGGCGTTCCAGCGGACCTTGACCGTGTCCGCGGTGTTGAGGCGCTCCCACGGGCGGCCGTCGGCGTACAGGAGCAGGTGTGCGCAGGCGTCACCGCGCAGGTCGGTGAGGCGCAGTTCGGTCCCGCGGGCGAGGACACGATGGGTGTAGTTCCCGCCGCCGACGACCTCGGCCCACACCACCTGGCCGGGGGTTTCCTCCGGCCAGGCGGAGGCGGGCACCGTGGGCATCGCCTCGACCCTGGCACCCTCCTGGGCGCGGGCGTGGTCCCTGGCTCCGTACGCGGTCGCTGTCGCCATGGCGGCGTCCCTCCGGCTCGGTGGCGCTGCGGTCGTTCCGCCGGACGCGGGAGCGGCCCGTCGGCGAGCACCATTTCTGTCGTGCGACAGAAATTAGGAAGCGGGCGCTTCCGTGCCATTGCCCTGCCGTTGCGCGCGAGTTACGAAGTGCTCACCCCCGTGGTGCCGGAGTGGCATGTGCGACGATCTGGGTCATGACGAGCACAGGACGCCGGGTCGGCCGGCCGCGCGCCGAGGAGCGGCCGGACAGCGGTCTGACCCCGCGTGAGGAACTCCTCGCGGCTGCCGCGGAGTTGTTCACGACCCGCGGCTACGGCGCCACCACCACCAGGGCGGTGGCCGAGCGTGCGGGCATGCGGCAGGCGTCGATGTACCACTACGTCGGCGGCAAGGAGCAGCTCCTGTGCGAGCTCCTGGAATCCACCGTCACCCCGTCCCTCACCTTCGCCCGCGCCCTGCTCGCGGAGGAGGGCGCACCGGCGGCCGAGCGGCTGTGGCGGCTGTGCCGCTCCGACGTCACGCTCCTCTGCGGCGGCACTCACAACCTCGGGGCCCTCTATCTGCTCCCCGAGGTGCAGGGCGAGCGGTTCGCCGGGTTCCACCGGGTGCGCGCCGAACTCAAGTCCGCGTACGCCCTGCTCGTCGCCGCCACCGAGGAGGGCAAGGCGCTCGACGGTGCGGAACTGGCGCTCCGCACGGATCTTGTCTTCGGTCTGATCGAGGGCGTCATCCTGATCCACCGGTCCGACCCGCACCGGCCCGCCGATGCCTTCGCGGAGGCGACGGCGGACGCCGCGCTGCGCGTCGCCGGCTGCGCGCGGTGACACCCTCCTCCCGCCGACGCGCCCCGCGCGGCGACACGGCCCGCCGTCCGTCCTGACCCGCTGTCCGTCCTGGCACGGTGGCCGTACCTCCGGGATCAGCCCGGCATCTCGGTCCCGGACCCGGCCCGGGTACGCCGGCGGAGTGAGACCCGGAAGCGGTAGGCGGCGCCCAGCACCACCGAAGCGCCCACGAACAGTACGGCGAACCACTGGAAGTACCAGTGGCCGCCCTCGGGGTCGTAGACGGAAGTCCGGGGCCAGGCGAGGTTCACCGTCATGAACAGGCCGAACAGTACGGCGCCCGCGTTGACGGCGACTCCCCAGCGTCCCAGGGAGAACAGCGGGCGGCCGGTCTCGTCGACGCCGTCGCCCCGCGTGGAGAAACCGCCCCGCAGCCGGCGCAGGAGGAGCGGTCCGGTCACCATCGAGTAGGCCAGGTACAGCATCACGATGCAGGTCGACCCGATGGCCAGGAAGGCTTGCGGCGAGCCGAAGTTGAGCAGCAGCAACGCCGCTGCCAGCACCCCCACGACCACCGTTGGGAAGACCGGCATACCGGTGCGCGGGCTGACCCGGGCCAGCTTCCGCGAGAAGGGAAGGCTCCCGTCCCTGGCCATCGAGAAGAGCATCCGGGACGCGGACGTCTGGATGGCGAGGGTGGCCACGGCGATGGCGATGACGACGTCCGCCAGCAGGATCCGGCCGACGCCGTCCCCGAGGCTGCTGGTCAGGACGTAACTCAGCCCGTCGGTCGCGAGATGGCCGTCCGTGAGATTCGGGGCGGCGAGGAGCCCGGCGAGGACGAGCAGGCCGCCCAGGACGCCGGCGCCGGCGAGGGCGGTGAGGATCGTGCGAGGCGCGGTGCGCCGCGGGTTGTGGGTCTCCTCGCTCAGCTCGCCCGCGCTGTCGAAGCCGATCATGACGTAGGCGGCGGTGAACGAGCCGACCAGCAGTGCCCCCAGCACACCGTCACCCGAGCCCTCGGCGGTGTGGAAGGTGATGCCCGGTGTGCGCTCCGAGTGGTTGAGGAGCAGGACCACGATGAGGACCGCCCCGATGATCTCCGCCGTGACCCCGACCCGGTTGACGACCGACATGACGCGGTTGTCCACGACGTTCACCGCGGTGGTGAGGGCCAGCAGGATGACGCCGAGGACCGCCGCGTTGGCCGCGCCGGTCGGTGAGAGCGGTGCGGGATCCCCGCCGACCAGCTGGAAGCCGGACCAGAGGGGCGGCATCACCATCTGGAGCGCGAGCGCCGCCGCGCCGACCACCACGATCTGGCCCAGCACCATGATCCAGCCGGCGAACCAGCCGAAGGACGGGGTGGAGAGCCGACTGGACCACTGGTAGACGGCGCCCGATATCGGGTAGCGGGCCGCGAGCTCGGCGAAGCACGCGGCGACCAGGAGCTGACCGGCCAGAACGGCGGGCCAGGCCCAGAAGAAGACCGGACCGCCGAAGGAGTATCCGATCCCGAAGAACTGGAAGACCGTGGTCAGCACGGAGATGAAGGAGAACCCCGCGGCGAACGACGCGTACCCGCCGAGGCTGCGGTGGAGTTCCTGGCGGTATCCGAACGCCTCGAGTGAGCCTCCGGCGGGGGGTCCGTCGGCCGCGGAGTGCTCGGGGAGTACGTCTGTGCCGGTGAGGGACATGGGTGGCACCTGCTTTCTGCTGTCACGGGGCGGCGTGGTGGAGGTGCTGTTCGCATGTGTGGGGGAGGTGCCGCCAGTGGCGGCCGGTCCTGCCGCGCGGAGGCTGCCCGGGCGCGTCCGCCCGAGATAGTTCCTGTCAAGCGACAGAAAATAGGGAGAGCCTGTTTCCGTGCGATGTCACGCCGGTCACCGGCGCGGACCCAAGTGCTCACATCCGCCCGGTGAGCGACGGCCGAACGGGTGGTGAGCCCGTCCGGGTGTCAAGGGCCCGTGCGCCGCGGCGCCGGTGCACCGTCGCGGCACACACGGGTCCCTCGGCCCTCGTACGGCTCCGGGGCGGCGCTCCGCGCGGCTTGATCGCCCCGGCGTGGGGTAGCGGACTGACATGCCTACCGACACACCCCCTGCCGCGAGCGGCTATGTGCAGCCCGAAGTCGACGTACGGTCACTGACCGAGTTGCTCGACGGTGAGTACGCGGAGATCCGCGACCTCGTCCGCAGCAACCTCACGGCCTACGCCTCCGTCCTCGACGAGGCCGACGATCTCGGCGTCGACGCCTACCGGGAGCGGGTGCGCGAACTGGTGGTCGAGATGGCCGCCACCGGCCAGACCGGCATGGGGTTCCCCCGTGAGTACGGCGGAGGCGGCGACGTCGGCGCGTCGATCGCGGCGTTCGAGACGCTGGCCTTCGGCGACCTGTCCGTGCTGGTGAAGGTCGGGGTGCAGTTCGGGCTCTTCGGCGGCGCCATCCTCCATCTCGGCACCGAACGCCACCATGAGGCCTACCTCCCCGACCTGATCACCGGTCAGCTGATGGGCTGCTTCGCGATGACGGAGACCGGTCACGGCTCCAACGTCCAGGCGCTCGGCACGATGGCGGAGTACGACGCCGCCGCCCGGGAGTTCGTCATCACCACCCACGGCGACCAGGCACGCAAGGACTACATCGGCAACGCCGCCCACCACGGGGAACTGGCCGTCGTGTTCGCCCAGTTGAAGGTCGGCGGCACCACCGAAGGTGTGCACGCCTTCGTTGTCCCGATCCGGGTCGGCGGCGAGGTCGCCCACGGGGTCCACATCGAGGACGACGGGCGCAAGATGGGTCTCAACGGTGTGGACAACGGCCGCATCCGGTTCGACGGGGTACGCGTCCCCCGCGAGGCCCTGCTCAACCGCTTCGCGGACGTCACGCCCGAGGGCGTCTACGAGAGCCCCATCGACAACCCCGACCGGCGCTTCTTCACCATGCTCGGCACGCTGGTCCAGGGCCGGGTGAGCGTCGGTGGCGCGGGCGTCAACGCCGCGAAGGTCGCACTGGCGATCGCCGTCAAGTACTCCGTGCGGCGGCGCCAGTTCGAGGCCGCCTCGGACACCGAGGAGCAACTGCTCCTCGACTACGGGCTGCACCAGCGGCGCCTGCTGCCGCTCCTCGCGCGCACCTACGCACTCCACTTCGCCCAGGACGTCGTCCGCACCCAACTGCACGAGGTCTTCTCCGGAGCCACGGACGACCCGCAGGCGCGGCGCCTCCTGGAGGCCCGCGCCGCCGGCACCAAGGCCCTCGGCACCTGGCACGCCACCCGTACCGTCCAGGAGTGCCGCGAGGCGTGCGGGGGAGCCGGGTACCTCGCGATCAACCGGTTCGCGGCGCTCAAGGCCGACAGCGACATCTTCACCACCTTCGAGGGCGACAACCACGTGCTGCTGCAGCTCGTCGCCAAGGGGCTGCTGACCCACTACGCCGGGGAGTTCGAGGACCTGGACCAGCTCGGCATGGTCCGCTACGTCACCGGCCTGGCGGTCGAGACGGTCATCGAGAAGACCTCCGCGCACAAGCTGCTCGAGCGGGTGCGTGACCTGCTGCCCGGCGGCGACGAGTGGGACCAGGAGGCCGGACTGCTCGACTCTGAGTACCACCTCGCCATGCTGCGTTACCGCGAGGAGCACATGCTGGCCGGTGTGGCCCGTCGCCTCAAGCGCGGCATCGACCAGAAGCGCAACCCCGGCGTCGTCTTCTCGCAGGTGCAGGACCACGTCATCGCGGTCGCCCACGCCCACGTCGAGCGGCTGGTGCTGGAGGCGTTCGTCGCCAGGACGAAGGCGCTGCCCGAGGGCGGCAACAGGGTCGCGGTGGGCCTGCTGTGCGACCTGTTCGCCCTGTCGGCGATCGAGGCGGACCGCGCCTGGTTCATGGAGCACGGGCGGCTGACGGTCCAGCGTTCCAAGGCGATCAGCCGGGAGGTGAACGACCTCTGCCGCAAGGTCCGGCCCCTCGCGGAGGACCTGGTCGATGCCTGGGGCATCCCGACCGAGATGCTGCGCGCACCGGATCTCGTGGGCCAGGACCTGTCCGGCCGATCACGGGTTGTGGGATGATGCCGCCCATGACTTGCATCCGACGGGGCCGTGCCTCGTAGAACACCAGCTTCACTTCGGCTGAGGGAACGCGGTCGGGGCGGACCCTGGGTGCGGTATCGCGATGTCCCAGGTCTGTCGGGAGCGGCGAATGCAGCTGTCCGTGTGCTCGAACGGGAGCGATTGTCTCCGGGCATCGTGGCGGTGGCGCTGAGTGTGTGGTCCGTGCGCGTCCACGGCACGAGGCGCCGGTGGAGACGATGGGAGGCAGAGTTCACCTGCCTCTGCTGCGGTGAGGGTTGGGCCCGGGACAAGCTGCGAGATGCTCTGTTCATGCTTCCGCCAAGCGCCGCCGGCGAACTACGCATGCAGGTCGAGCGTCTGGACGTGGTGCTCCTTGGGAGAACGCATCACGAGCCGATGGCAGACCCGGAGTTGGCGTGGTGGCATCGCAGGTGCTGACCGTACCCGTTTCGTCTGCTGATTCGTCGGCTCCAGCGTGACTGGTCGGGGGGACCTGACAGAGGCGGAGTGGCGAGGTCTGGTGCCGCTTCGGCCCACGGGTGACAACCACTGCGGACGGTGGCGCGATCACCGTCAGGTGGCCAGCGGCATCCTGCACCGGGCACCGTCCGACGCGGGGCCGTGTCTGCCGATCCCGCACTGAGCTCAGGGCGACGGGAGCGTGGAAGACATCATCCGAAGGCCCGGGCCGGGGGGGGGGGGGCCCCCCCCCCCCCCCCCCCCCCCCCCCCCCCCCCCCCCCCCCCCCCCCCCCCCCCCCCCCCCCCCCCCCCCGCCCCCCCCCCCCCCCCCCCCCCCCCGGCCCGGGCCTCTCGCGCGGGATCGGCTCGTCAGCCGGCCACCAGGAGCCCCAGCACCATCCCGCCGACCAGGCCCACGGCGCTGACCACGATGGCCGGCACGGCGAGACGCTCGTGGCGGACCGTCTTCGCGACGATGCCCAGCACCAGCCCGATGACACCGAACACGATCGGCACGATGATGAGCGCGATCACCCCCATGACCATGGCGACGATACTCATGGCGTTGCCGGTCGCCGTCTGCTGAGGTGTGCCGTGCGGCGGCTGCCCGGCGGGTTGGTTTCCGTACGGCGAAGTCATCTGCCACTCCTTCACGATCGCCCTGAGGCCTGATCCGGATAGTGACCGGCCGACACATCGAGTACCCCGAAGTTCCGGGCGGACACCGGCACTTGGGAGTTACCGTCCATTCGCCGGCCGTCGGCCGGTGCCGCGTGTGGCGTAACCGGTCGAGCGGGCGCGGCCCACGAGAGGTCGGCGGTGTCCTCCATTCGAGAGAGACCGTCTCTCAATGTGAGACAAAGGTTTGACATTAGGTGCACTTATGTTCAATAAAGGTGATGCTTTGGCCACTCATTCACACCCTGTCACCGCAGGCTGTGAGGGCGGCCGCCCTCACCTAGACGAATGAGTACCGCCGTGTCCCATGCCTCCCCCGACAGCACATCCGTCGACCCCGCGGAGGAGTGGGACGCCTGGCGGGCCGGGCGCCACCGCGCGCTCACGTCCCCGACCGGCAATCTCGCCCTGATCGAGACCCGCTGGGCCCCGGCGGGCGAGGAGCCCGACGCCGAGGAGGCGCGGGAGGGCCTGCCGGACACGGTGACCGTGACCACACTCCGCCGTACCGACCTCGTGAGCGGCGAGCCGGAGCACGGGCTGCGTTTCTGGGACGCCGAATCGCCCGCGATCCGCCACTTCGACCGGGTCGACGTCTTCCCCTACGACCCGGCCTGGGTCCTGGAGGCTTCGTACACCCCCGTGCCCGGTGCCCGGCGCATCGCGTTCGAGCACATCCGGGACAACGGTGGCAGCAGGGACCTGGTCGTCCCCGGTGACATCACGCTCACCGTCGACGGCCGCGCGTACACGCTCAGCGCCTTCGACGACGACGGCACCCTGCTGCTCGTCTTCGGGGACCCGACCAACGGTGACGGCACCTACGGGGCCGGCCGCTTCCTCTTCGTGCAGCGCACGGACGTCGAGAACCGGGTCGTCCTCGACTTCAACCAGGCCTTCGTGCCTCCCTGCGGGTTCTCCGATCAGTACAACTGTCCGATGCCGCCGCGGCAGAACCGCTTCCACCTGCCCGTCGAGGCCGGCGAGAAGCTTCCCGTCTTCCGCGACGGCTTCGACGCCCAGCACTGATCACCCCGCAGCCTTCCGCACCGAAAGCACCTGGTACATGAGCACCAAGAAGAACGTCCTGTACGCCACCGCCGCCGTCGTCTCCCTGGCGCTGCCCCTCACCGCCTGCGGCGGGTCGGCCGGATCCGGTGCCTCGGGCGGCTCCTGGGACAAGGACGCCGTCGTCAACATCGGTTCCCTCTACGAGCCGCAGAACCTGGACAACACCGCGGGCGGCGGCCAGGGCGTCACGGAGGCCCTGAACGGCAACGTCTACGAAGGCCTCTTCCGGCTCACCGACGACGGCAAGGTCGACAAGCTCCTCGCCCAGGACTACGAGACCAGCGCCGACGGCCTCACCTACACCTTCACCCTGCGCGACGGCGTGAAGTTCCACAGCGGCAAGGAACTCACCAGCGAGGACGTCAAGTACAGCCTGGAGAAGGTGACTGCGGACGACTCCCAGTCGGCCCGCAAGAGCAACCTCGAGGTCGTCAAGGACATAGCCACCCCCGACAAGCGGACCGTGAAGATCACGCTGTCCAAGAAGTCGATCTCCTTCGTCTACAACCTCTCCTACGTCTGGATCATCAACTCCCAGGCGCAGAACCTGAAGACGACCGAGGACGGTACGGGACCGTACGCCCTGAACAAGTGGACCCGGGGCTCGGCGCTGAGCCTGAACCGCTTCGCGGGCTACTGGGGCGGCGCCGCGGCCAACAAGCAGGTCGTCTTCCACTACTACAAGGACGCCTCGGCGCTGAACAACGCCCTGCTGACCAACGCCGTGGACGTGGTCACCAGCGAGCAGTCGCCCGACTCGCTGGAGCAGTTCAAGAGCAACGGCGCCTACAAGGTGAACGACGGCGACTCCACCACCAAGCTGCTGCTCGCGTTCAACGACAAGGCCGAACCCTTCGACGACGTCAAGGTGCGCCAGGCGGTGTCCGCCGCCATCGACGACAAGAAGCTCCTCGAATCGGTCTGGGGCGGATACGGCAAGCAGATCGGCTCGATGGTCCCGCCCACCGACCCCTGGTACGAGGACCTCACCGGCGTCAACGCCCACGACGTGGCGAAGGCCAGGAAGCTGCTGGCCGAATCCGGTCACGCCAAGGGCTTCAGCTTCACCCTCGACACGCCCAACTACGACCCGCACCCGACCGCCGCGACGTTCATCAAGTCCCAGCTGGCCGAGGTCGGTATCACCGTCAAGATCAACACCATCACCCCTGACGAGTGGTACACGAAGGTCTACAAGAACCACGACTTCACGGCCACGCTCCAGGAGCACGTGAACGACCGCGACCTCGTCTGGTACGGCAACCCCGACTTCTACTGGGGCTACGACGACCCGCAGGTCACCCAGTGGGTCGAACAGGCGGAAGAGGCCTCCAGCACCGCCGCCCAGACCGAACTGCTCAAGAAGGTCAACCGGCGTACCGCCGAGGAGGCGGCGAGCGACTGGCTGTACCTCTACCCGCAGATCGTCGTCGCGAGCGACAAGCTCTCCGGCTACCCGGTCAACGGCCTGAACTCGCAGTTCTTCGCCTACGAAATCAAGAAGAAGGGCTGATGGCGCGCTACCTGGTGCGCCGGCTCGCCTTCCTCGCGGTGTCGCTGGCGCTGGCGAGCGTGGTGCTGTTCGTGCTGCTCCGCATGCTCCCCGGCGACCCTGCCAACGCGCTCACCTCGGTCGGCGCAAGTCCCGAGCAGATCGCGGCCGCCCGCCACTCCATCGGGTCCGACCGGCCGTTGCCCGAACAGTTCACCCACTGGCTGGGCAGCCTGGCCGGCGGCGACCTCGGAACCTCCTTCGTCAGCTCGCTCCCCGTGGGCCCCGAGGTGACGGCCCGGCTGAACGTCACCGTGCCGCTCACCCTGGCCGCGTTCGTCCTGGCCGTCCTGGTGGCGGTCCCGGCCGGCTTCACGGCGGCCCACAAACGGCACACCTGGTACGGCACGCTCCTCAACGGGGTGTCCCAACTGGGCATCGCCGTACCCGTGTTCTGGCTCGGGATGATCCTCATCGCGGTGTTCGCGCTGAACGCGGGCTGGCTGCCCTCCGGCGGCTTCCCGCAGGACGGCTGGGCCGATCCGGCCGAGGCGGTCCGCTCCCTCGTCCTGCCGGTCGTGACGATCGCCCTGGTGATGAGCGCCTCACTGATCCGCTACGTCCGCTCCGCGACACTCGACGTCCTCGGCAGCGACTACCTGCGGACCGCGCGCGCCCTCGGCTCGACCTTCGGCGGCGCGATGTGGCGTCACGGTCTGCGCAACGCCTCGGTGCCGGTGATCTCCGTCCTCGGTATCGAACTCGCCTCGACCCTGCTCGGCGCCGTCGTCGTGGAGTCGGTGTACGCGCTGCCGGGCCTCGGCTCGCTGCTCGCCACCGGCATCTCCCAGCACGACTACCCCGTCATCCAGGGCGTGCTCTTCGTGTCGACCCTCGCGGTCCTGGTGATCGGCTTCGCGGCCGACCTCGTCCAGCGGATCATCGACCCGCGGCTGCGCGGCAGGCTCTCGGGAGGTACCCGATGACCGGGACGGACCAGCTGACCCCCGCGAAGCGCCGCCGCCGCTCCGTCACCCTCACCACCGGCTGCGTACTCGCCGGTCTCGTCGTGCTTCTCGCCCTGATCTCGTTCGTCTGGCTGCCGTACGACGCGGAGGACACCTCCGGCGGACGGCTCGCCGGGCCCGGCGGCGGCCACCTCCTCGGCACCGACAAGCTCGGACGCGACCTGTTCACCCAGGTCATGACCGGCTCGCGCATCGCGGTCGAGGCCGGCCTCGGATCGGTCACCGTCGCGGCCGTCATCGGGATCGCCCTGGGCGTGCTCGCCGCCTTCGCGCAGGGGTGGATCGACGACACGCTCTCGGCCTTCCTCGACATCCTGATCGCCTTCCCGACCCTGCTGCTCGCGATGCTGATCGTCGCCGCACGTTCGGCGACCCTGGGCTCCGCCGTCCTGGCCATCGGCCTGGCGCAGAGCGCGGTCGTGGCGCGGCTGGTGCGCGTCCTCGTCAAGCGGGTGCTGGCGCAGGACTACATCACCGCCGCCCGCATATCCGGAACCTCCTGGCCGCGTACGGTCCTCTCCCACGTGCTGCCCAACATCTGGCCCACACTGGTGGTCAACCTCGCCCTGCAGTTCGGGCTCGCCGTACTCGCGGAGGCCGGACTGTCCTACCTCGGGCTGGGAGCCCCGCCGCCCAACGCGTCCTGGGGCCGCATGCTGCAGGAGGCCCAGGCCACCTTCACCACGGCGCCCGCCGGAGCGCTGGCCCCCGGCATCCTGCTCGTCGTCCTGGTCATCGGCGTGAACCTCGTCGCCGACGGACTGCGTGACACCCTTGACCCGGCCACCCGGCGGAGGCGCGCATGACTCTCCTCGACGTACGCGGACTGTCCGTCCGGACCGCCGACGGACGGGCTCTGGTCGACGACCTCTCCTTCACGGTCGCCGGCGGCGAACGGCTCGGCCTGATCGGGGAGTCCGGCTCGGGCAAGTCCCTGACGACGCTCGCGGTACTCGGTCTGCTGCCCGACGGCATGACCTCCACGGGCAGTGTGGAACTCGCCGGAACGCAGACCGTGGGTGCCACCCGCAGGAGCCTCGACGCCGTCCGCGGACGGGACGCGGCCGTCGTCTTCCAGGAGCCGCTGACCGCGCTGGACCCGCTGATGCGGCTGGGCCGGCAGATCGCCGAGCCGCTGGCCCGCCGAACGGGCCTCAAGGGCAGGCACCTCAGGTCGGCCGTGCACGAGGCGCTCGAACAGGTGCGGCTCCCGGAGCCCGCCCGCATCGCCCGTGCCTTCGCGCACGAGATCTCCGGCGGGCAGCGGCAGCGGGTCGCGCTCGCGATGGCCCTCGCCTGCGAGCCGAAGCTGCTCATCGCCGACGAACCCACCACCGCGCTGGACGTGTCGGTCCAGGCGGAGATGCTGGAGCTGATCGACGGCCTGGTCCGGGAACGGGAGATGGCCGTGCTGTTCGTCAGCCACGACCTCGCCGTCGTCGCCGAGGTCACCGACCGGGTGCTGGTCATGAAGGACGGCAGGGCCGTCGAGGAGGGCTCGGTGCGCGACATCGTGCGCGCGCCGAGCGAGGAGTACACCCGGGCCCTCGTCGCGAGTGCCCGGAAACTGGAGTCCGCACTGGACCTGAGGAGCGCGCGATGACGCCCGTGCTGGAGCTGAAGGACGCCGCGGTGCGTTACCGGGGGGCCGCCTCGGACGTCGTATCGGACGTGTCCCTCGCCGTCGAGGCGGGCGAGAGTCTGGCCCTGGTCGGCGAGTCCGGGGCGGGGAAGACGACCCTGCTGCGGCTGCTGCTGGGTCTCGTACGGCCCACGGCCGGGACGGTCGCCTTCGACGGGGCCCGACTGGACCCGCGCGACCGTACGCAGATGCGCCGCTTCCGGCGCGGTGTGCAGTGCGTCTTCCAGGACCCGTACTCCTCGCTCGACCCCAGCCGCAAGGTCGGTGCCGTCGTCGCGGAACCCCTGCGCTCCCTCGGCCTCGACTCCCGTTCCACCGCGGTGCCCAAGGTGGCCGCCGCGCTGGAGCGTGTGGGCCTGCGGCCGGACGCGGCGGACCGCTACCCCCACGAGTTCTCCGGCGGGCAGCGCCAGCGCATCGCCATCGCCCGTGCCATGGTCTGCGAGCCG
This sequence comes from Streptomyces sp. NPDC048590, assembly GCF_043199535.1. NCBI lineage: Bacteria > Bacillati > Actinomycetota > Actinomycetes > Kitasatosporales > Streptomycetaceae > Streptomyces > Streptomyces sp. NPDC048590. The sequence continues at coordinate 301,705 of NZ_JBICWC010000002.1, forward strand.
CGCGTCATCCTGGCCGACGAACCGGTCAGCGCGCTGGACGTCACCACCCGGGTGAAGGTCGTCGACCTGCTGGCCGAACTGAAGCAGGAGCGAGGGCTGACCCTGGTCATGGTCTCCCACGACCTGTCGGTCGTGGCCTCGCTGTGCGAGCGCACCGCCGTGCTGGAACACGGACGGGTCGTCGAACAGGGATCCACCTCACAGGTGCTCGGCCGGCCGGACCACCCCTACACCCGTCGCCTGATCGACAGCGTGCCGCGGCTGCCCGTCTGAGCTTCCGCCCGTACGTCGTGGGCGCGCGGCAACGTCCACGTCAGGGGCTCTTTGCGGACAGCAATAATTCATATTTAATGTCTTCCGTGGGTGTCCCCGGACGCCCGCTGTCCGAATGCCGACCGAGCCGCGGCACCGGAGCCGACGCGATCCGTAGGCGTGCGCCCTTCTCCGGGGTCCCGCCGTCGGGGCCGCCCGCGACGGGCGGCGGCCGGTCCGGCCGTCCCCGGCTGTTCCGAGGAGAAGCATGAAGATCACGCGCGTCGAGACCTTCGCGGTGCCGCCCCGCTGGCTGTTCTGCCGCGTCGAGACGGACGAAGGTGTCGTCGGCTGGGGCGAGCCGGTCGTCGAGGGGCGCGCCGCCACGGTACGCACCGCCGTGCACGAACTCGCCGAGGTCATCATGGGGCAGGACCCGCTCCGGATCGAGGACCACTGGCAGACCATGTCCAAGGGCTCGTTCTACCGTGGCGGCCCCGTCCTCTCCAGCGCGGTCGCCGGGCTCGACCAGGCGCTCTGGGACATCGCGGGCAAGGTCTACGGAGCCCCCGTGCACCAACTGCTCGGCGGGCCCGTGCGGGACCGCGTGCGGGCCTACACCTGGGTCGGCGGGGACGAACCCACGCAGATCGCCGAGGCGGTCCGGGAGCAGGTCGAAGCCGGATTCACCGCGGTGAAGATGAACGCCTCCGGCCGGATGAACCGTCTGGCGACGACCCGCGACATCGACCAGGTCGTGTCCCGTGCCGCCGCCGCGCGGGAGGCCCTCGGCGACGACAGGGACTTCGCCGTCGACTTCCACGGCCGGTTCACGACGGCCAACGCGGCCAAGCTCCTTCCTCATCTCACCCCGTACAACCCCCTGTTCGTCGAGGAGCCCGTGCTCCCCGAGTACACCCACCGGCTGGGCGACCTGGTCGCGGGGTCTCCCGTGCCGATCGCCACGGGGGAGCGGCTCTTCTCGCGCACCGACGTACTCCCCGCCCTGACGGCCGGGGTGGCGGTCATCCAGCCCGACCTCTCCCACGCGGGCGGCATCTCCGAGGTCCGCCGGATCGCCGCGCTGGCCGAGACCTTCGACGTACTCCTCGCACCGCACTGCCCGCTCGGGCCGGTCTCGCTCGCCGCCAGCCTCCAGGTCGCCTTCAGCACACCGAACTTCCTGATCCAGGAACAGAGCATCGGCATCCACTACAACGTCGGCGCCGGGCCGCTGGACTACCTCGCCGATCCGGCCCCGCTGGAATTCCACGAAGGGCACTTCCTGCGGAGCACCGCCCCGGGCCTCGGTATCGAGGTGGACGAACGCGCGGTCCGCGCCGCGGACAACTCCGCCGAGGACTGGCACAACCCGGTCTGGCGCCACCCGGACGGCTCCTTCGCCGAATGGTGATCCGCCGGTCCTGACCCGCCCGTCGCCCCCGACGCTCCACCCGCACGGCACAACCCCTCTGGACGTGAACCCACATGCACCACCTGTCCCCACCGAACAGCGACGCCTTCGACGGCGTGCTCAGGAGCACCCGGCTGGCCGCCATCGTGCGAGGCAGTGACCCCGACGCCGCACTGCGTACCGTCCTCGCCCTCGCCGAAGAGGGTGTGGCCCTCGTCGAGGTCTCCCTCAACACGGCCGACGCCCTCGGGGTCATACGCCGGGCCGCGGCCGAGGTGGGCCCCGGCACTCTCCTGGGCGCCGGCACCGTACTGACCGAGGACGACGTCTCCCGCGCCCAGGAGGCCGGGGCCGGCTGGATCGTCACCCCGGCACTCACCGAGTCCGTGGCCGCCTCGGTACGGGCAGGTCTGCCGGTGCTGGCCGGCGCCCTCACCCCGACCGAGGCCGTCGGGGCCCTCCGCGCGGGCGCCCACGCCGTCAAGCTGTTCCCCGCCTCGGTCGGCGGCCCCGCCTACCTGAAGGCGCTGCGCGATCCCTTCCCCGACATGCCCGTCGTGCCCGTCGGAGGAGTCGACCTCGCCGGAGCCGAGCAGTACCTCGCCAACGGCGCGGTCGCGGTGGGCGTCGGATCGCCGCTGGTCGGTGACGCGGCCCACGGCGGCGACCTGGCCACCCTGCGCGACCGCGCCAGGCGTTTCGTCGCACTGTGCGCAACCGAGGAGCCGGCATGAGTGCCGCACCCGGGCGGACGCCCGCCCCCGTCGACGTGCTCACGTTCGGCGAGACCATGCTCGCCGCCCAACTGCCCGGTCCTCTCACGGTGGGCGCCCAGGCCCGTACCACCCTCGCGGGCGCGGAGTCGAACGTCGCCATCGGCCTCGCCCGACTGGGGCACCACGCCGCCTGGGCCGGGCTGGTCGGGGACGACGAGCCCGGACGCCTCGTCCTGCGCACCCTGCGTGGAGAGGGCGTCGACATCAGCCGTGCCGCCACCCATCCCACCGCCCCCACCGGCGCGATGCTGCGCGAGCAGCGGGTCGCCGACCTCGCGAGGGTCCACTACTGGCGCAGGGACTCCGCGGCTTCGCTCCTCACCGCCGCCGACATCGCCCCCGCGCTCCACGACGGCGCCCGGGTGCTCCACCTGACCGGCATCACCTGCGCCCTCGGCCCCGGCCCCCTGGAAGCGGTGCGTGAGGCCGCGGCCCATGCCCACGGCCGGGGATGGACCGTGGTGCTCGACGTCAACCACCGGAAGAGGCTGTGGACGGCCGGGGAGGCGGGCGAGGCCCTCCGGCCGCTGCTGCCGCACCTCACCGTGCTGATCGCTTCCGATGACGAACTCCCGGTCGTCAGTGACGCGTTCACCGGGTCACCGGACGACGAGGAGCGAGCCGTCGGCGCGTTGCTGGAAACAGGTGTGCGCGAGGTCGTGGTCAAACGCGGGGGAGCGGGAGCCGCCTTCCGGGACCGGCAGGACGTACGGCACAGCGTCCCCGCCCTGCGCGTTCCGGTGCGGGACACGGTGGGAGCCGGGGACGCCTTCTGCGCCGGCTATCTGTCGGGCCTGCTCGACGGGCTCCCGCCACAGGAGCGACTCGAACGCGCCAACACCCTGGGCGCGTTCGCCGTCGCCTCGGACGGGGACTGGGAAGGTCTGCCGCGCCGCGACGAGCTCGGCCTGCTCTCCGCCGCGCCGGGCTCCACCATCCGCTGAGGCGCGTGGCCCCCGCCGTCGGAGCGGCACGTGTACGAAGTACCGCACATGCGCGGTGCTTCAATGGTGCCGCTCGGCGCGGCGCGGGAGCCGGGCAGGGGCCCCGGGCGACGGCGCCCGCAGGACACGGGGGCGCGCTCCTGCCCGTAAAGGCCTCGCCACGGACGAGTGCCCTTACGGCTTCACCACGGACGAGGAGGAGGGCCATGGCGGCCTACGTCGGCAGAGGTATCCACGGCCAGGTCGTGGAGGCGCTGGGATACCGGATCGTCTCGGGACGGATCGCGCAGGGGGACACCATCGACGTGCGTTCCCTCACCGAGGAGCTGGACATCAGCCTGACCGTGATGCGGGAGTCGCTGAAGGTCCTCGCCGGAAAGGGGCTCGTGGGCTCCCGGCAGAAGCGGGGCACCTACGTCCTGCCCGGCCAGGAGTGGAACCTCCTCGACGCCGACGTGATCCGTTGGCGGGTGGCGAGCGGTCAGGGCGCGAAGCTGCTCGGCGACCTCGCCGAAGTACGGGCCATCATCGAGCCGTCCGTGGCCCGGCACGCGGCCGGACGCAGAACCCAGGACGATCTCGTCGCCCTGGAAGAGGCACTGGACGCCATGGACGGGGCCAGGGGTGACGCCGAGACAGCCGCTCTCGCCGACACCTCCTTCCATCGCGCGCTGTACCGGGCCACGGGCAACGATCTGCTCGCCCGGCTGGACCTGGTGCTGGGGCCCGGGCTCCTGGAGCGTGACCGGCTCGTGTACACGCACCGGCAGGACGACGATCCCGTGCCGAGCCACCGGGCCGTGCTGGACGCCGTCCGGGACGGTGACCCGGACGCAGCCCATGCCGCCATGACGGAACTCCTGGCCCAGGCGCGGGCCGACGCCGAGGACGTGACCGGCGCGGCGGCATCCGACGCCGAGGCCTGAGCCGGCGCCGGACGACCTGGGCCGTCGCGGGGAGGGGCGGTAGGGCGGTACGGACTCCGCCGCGGCACACGTCTGGCAGCCCGTCCCGCGTGGACCGCACCTCGCACGCCGCACGCTGTTCAGCCGCGTACGGGCGGGGGTTCAGTCGGTGAGCCCCAGCGCCCCGGCGGCCTGGATGGCCAGCCAGACCTCGGTCAGCGCCCCCGTGGACGTCAGGTCGCGACGGGCCAGCGCACCGAAGCGCCGCAGCCGGTAGGCCAGGGTGTTCGGATGGATGTGCAGCGCCGCGGCGGCCGACTCGGTGCGGCGGTCGCGTTCCATCCAGGTCCGGGCGGAGACCAGCAGATGCGAGTCGTGGGCCTCGTCGTACCGCAGCACCTCGCCCAGCACGTGCTCGACCAGCGCCGACAGCACCGCGGGGTCGTCGGGCAGCCAGCGGCCCGTGGCGTCGTCGCCGTACCGGACGAGGGCGCGTCCGGACTCCGCCGCCTTCGACACCGCCCAGAGCGCCTCCCGCTCGGCCACCTTGAGGGCGACCCCCGGCTGGAAGGGCCGGCTCATCCCGGCCGCGACGGCCGGCAACCCGCCGACCGCCTCCGCCAGCTCCGCCGCGCCCAGGACATAGCGGTCCTCCCCCCACGTGAGCAGCAGATGGGGGTGCCCCTCGAGGCAGTGCAGCAGCGCCTCCTCCGTGGCCCGGCGGACCACCAGGAGCACGGCGTCCCCCTCGATCGAATGCCGGGCCAGCCTGCGGCGGGCCGCGTCCGGGTCCAGCACCTCCTGCAGGAGCTCCGCCAGCGTCTCCGCGCCCTCGCGGCGCAGCACCTCCCGCTCGTTGCGCACCATCGCCAGCCGCAGCGCCGCCACCGTCGCGATGTGCTGGGCCACGGCGAGCCCCGCGGGCTGGGCGCCCTGACGCTCGTACGCGACGAGGAACCCGGCGGGCCCGCCCGGTGCCGGGACCGGGAGGACGAAGCCGCCCGGCACCGTGGGAGGTGCGTCTACGGACGACGGCAGGACGTCCGGGTCCGGTGTGGGGACACCGGGCAGGAGCGGCCGTCCCTGGGGGGTGCAGAGCCGGATGTCGTAGCCCGAGAGGCCTTCCAGCCGCCGCAGCAGCGCCGGTGTGTCGAGATCCTCGGCGACCAGCCAGCGCAGTGAGCCGAACACCTGCAACTGCGCGCCCAGACGATGGCGGGCATCCTCCTGGGCCGCGGCCGCCACCTCCTGGGAGACGGCGATGAACGGAACGGCGAGCGGCACCTCGAGGACCGGGAACCCCCGCTCCTCCGCCGCCTCGAAGAACGCGTCGTGGAGCGGCGGCATGTGGAGCTGCGCCGACAGGGCCAGAGCGGACACACCCGCGTCGTCCAGCCGCTCCAGATAGGCACGCTGACCCGCCGCGGAACGCGGCACCGCGAGCCCCGTCGTCATGATCACCTCGGCGCCGAGCAGCCACGGCGTCGGATCGGCGAGCTCACTGGCGTGCGCCCACGAGACCGACCGCCTCAGCCCTCCGCCGCCTGCCTTCACCGAGAGCTGCAGAGCGGGGAACGAGAGCAGGTCCTCCACGACGAGTTTGTTGTCGGCCACATAAAGGAGCGTACATCTCCGTGCCGGCCACAATTGCCGCTGATCATTTCGAGCCACAGACTGTGGGACGCCCCTACGCATGAACACCTACGCATGAACGGAAGGTGGAGTGTCCGTGACGACCTCGATCACCGAAATCGAGACAAATGGTGTCGAGCGCATCTCGGACGAGGACCGCACGGCCCGCCCGCTCGACCTGTTCCGGCTGGCCTTCGGCGGTGCCAACACCTTCGCGACCTGCGTACTCGGCGCGTTCCCGATCCTCTTCGGGCTCTCCTTCTGGCAGGGGCTCGCGGCGACCCTCCTCGGTCTCCTCGCCGGTGCGCTGCTGCTGGCGCCGATGGCACTCTTCGGACCTGCCAACGGCACCAACAACGCCGTCTCCTCCTCCGCCCACCTGGGGGTGCACGGCAGGGTCGTCGGCTCGTTCCTCTCCCTGCTCACCGCGATCGCGTTCTTCTCGATCTCGGTGTGGTCCTCCGGCGACGCGCTCGTCGGCGGAGCGCACCGTCTCGCCGACGTCCCGGAGACGGACCTCACCTACGGCATCGCCTACGGTGTCTTCGCCGTCCTGGTGCTCGCCGTCTGCGTCTACGGCTTCCGCTTCATGCTGCTGGTCAACAAGATCGCCGTGATCGCGGCGTCCTCACTCTTCGTGCTCGGCGCGTTCGCCTTCGCGGGCGAGTTCGACCCCGGTTACGCCGGAGCCTTCGCGTCCACCGCGGACCCGCTGTTCTGGCCGTCCTTCATCGGGGCCGCCCTGATCGTGCTGTCCAACCCGGTCTCCTTCGGCGCCTTCCTCGGCGACTGGTCCCGCTACATCCCGGCAGACACCCCACGGCGCCGGGTGATGGGGGCGGCCTTCCTCGCCCAGGTCGCCACCCTGCTCCCGTTCCTCTTCGGCCTGACCACGGCGTCGATCATCGCCGCGAAGGCCGCGAAGTACGTCGATCCGGCCGCCCCCAACTACGTCGGGGGACTGCTCGCGATCTCACCCGGCTGGTACTTCCTGCCCCTCTGCCTGATCGCGCTCATCGGCGGACTCTCCACCGGCACCACGGCCCTCTACGGCACCGGACTCGACTTCTCCAGCGTCTTCACCCGCTTCAGCCGGGTCCAGGCCACCTTCTTCATCGGCGCACTCTCCATCGCCTTCATCTTCGTCGGACGCTTCGCGCTCAACCTGGCACAGTCGATCTCCACCTTCGCGACCCTGATCATCACCTGCACCGCGCCCTGGATGATCGTGATGACGCTGGGCTACGTCACCCGGCGCGGCTGGTACGACGCCGACGCCCTCCAGGTCTTCAACCGGCGCCAGCGCGGCGGCCGTTACTGGTTCACCCATGGCTGGAACTGGCGCGGCATGGCCACCTGGCTCGTCTCGGCGGGTGTGGCGCTCCTCTTCACCAACCTGCCGGGCCAGTTCGTCGGCCCGCTGGGCGACCTCGCCAAGGGCGCGGACATCTCCCTCCCGGTGGGTCTCGCCCTCGCGACCGTCGTCTACCTGACCCTGCTCACCCTCTTCCCGGAACCGCGCGCCGTGTACGGCCCGGGCGGCCCCCGCCTGGTGCGGGCATCCGACACCCCGGTGCCGCCGATCACGGGCGGCGACGTCCCCGGGGCGGCCCGGCCCGCCAGCACCCGCTGAGGCCCGCCCACTCATCCGTACACCGGGCGGCCCGCCGAGGCCCCCGTGACAGGAGCTGATCATGAGCACCGCCACCGTCCAGGAGGTCAGGGACGCCGCCGCCGCGCTCGTCGCCGCCTTCGCCGAAGGCCGGCTCGACGACTACTTCGGTGCCTTCGCCCCGGACGCGACGTTCGTCTTCCACACCACGCCACAGCGGCTCGGTTCGACCGCCGAGTACCGGGACCTGTGGCAGCGGTGGGTGGACGAGGACGGATTCCGCGTCCGCGCCTGCACCTCCTCCGCCCCGGTCGTCCAACTGCTCGGAGAAACCGCCGTCTTCAGCCACGACGTGGAGACGACGGTCGCCACGCACGCGGGGGAGGAGACGGTCCACGAACGGGAGACCATCGTCTTCGCCCGCGCCGCCGACGGCCGCTGGAGCGCCGTTCACGAACACCTTTCCGCCCGCACCACTGCCTGACCTGGAGACCTTCCATGAGCACCACGTTCCGCAACTACATCGACGGTGCCTTCGCCGACGCCGCCGACGGCCGCACCCTCGACGTGGTCGACCCCACCACCGGAGCGGTCTACGCGACCTCTCCGCTCTCGGGCGAGGCGGACGTCGACGCGGCGATGGCCGCGGCGGCCGCCGCCTTCCCGGTCTGGCGCGACACCACGCCGTCCGTGCGCCAGCGCGCCCTGCTGAAGATCGCCGACGCGATGGAGGCGCGGGCGGACGAGCTGGTGGCGGCGGAGAGCAAGGACACCGGAAAGCCGCTCCACTCCACGCTCAGCGAGGAGGTCACCCCGGCCATCGACCAGGTGCGCTTTTTCGCGGGCGCGGCACGGATGCTCGAGGGCCGCTCGGCAGGTGAGTACATGGAGGGCCTGACCTCGGTGATCCGCCGTGAGCCCGTCGGGGTGTGCGCGCAGGTCGCCCCCTGGAACTACCCCCTGCTGATGGCGGTCTGGAAGTTCGCTCCCGCGCTCGCGGCCGGCAACGCGGTCGTCCTCAAGCCGTCCGACACCACCCCGGCCTCCACGGTCCTGATCGCCGAGATCATCGGCGGCGTTCTCTCGGAACTGGACCTGCCGCGCGGCATCTTCAACGTGGTCTGCGGCGACCGCGACACCGGCCGCCTGATGGTCGAGCACCCGACCCCGGCGATGGCCTCGATCACGGGTTCCGTACGCGCGGGTATCCAGGTGGCGCAGAGCGCCTCCAAGGACGTCAAGCGGGTGCACCTGGAGCTCGGCGGCAAGGCCCCGGCCGTGATCTTCGAGGACGCCGACCTGGCCAAGGCGGTCGAGGACCTCGTGGTCGGCGGCTTCTTCAACGCCGGACAGGACTGCACCGCGGCGACCCGCGTCCTCGTACAGGATTCCGTGCACGACGAGTTCGTCGCCGCGCTCGCCAAGGCCGCCGCCGGCACGAAGACCGGCCTGCCGGACGACGAGGACGTGCTCTACGGCCCGCTCAACAACGAGGGCCAGCTCGCCCAGGTCAGCGGCTTCGTCGAGCGGCTCCCCGGACACGCGAAGGTCGAGGCCGGTGGTCACCGGGTCGGCGACAAGGGCTACTTCTACGCTCCGACCGTCGTCTCCGGCCTGCGCCAGGACGACGAGATCATCCAGAACGAGGTCTTCGGACCCGTCATCACCGTGCAGTCCTTCACCGACGAGTCCCAGGCCGTCCAGTACGCCAACGGCGTCGAGTACGCCCTGGCGTCCTCGGTGTGGACGAAGGACCACGCGCGTGCCATGCGGATGTCGAAGAACCTCGACTTCGGCTGCGTGTGGATCAACACCCACATGGCGCTGGTCGCCGAGATGCCGCACGGCGGGTTCAAGAAGTCCGGCTACGGCAAGGACCTCTCCGCGTACGGCTTCGAGGACTACACCCGCATCAAGCACGTCATGACGTCCCTCGACGGCTGACGCCCGGCTGCCCGTGGCCGCCCCGGAACGGGGGCTGGACCGCGGGCAGCTCCGCTCGGCGGGAGTGTTCCTCGCGCGACGCGGTTCAGGAACCCGGGAGGAAGAGGCAGAACGGGTGGCCATGGGGGTCGCGGAGTACGCGTACGCCGTCCTGAGGCTGGGACTCCTCCAGCGTCGCGCCCAGAGCGCACGCACGCCGCGTCTCCCCGTCGAGGTCGTCGACCTGAAGATCCAGGTGGGCCTGCATCTGCTGGGCGCCGGGCCGCTGAGGCCACACCGGGGGCGTGTGATCCGTCTCCAACTGGAAGCTGAGCCCCGGGCGTTCGTGTTCCGGGGCTCGCAGCCGGACCCAGTCGGGCTGACGGTCGACCTCCTCCCAGCCCAACAGGGCGCGGTAGAAGTCGGCGAGCGCGGGGGGATCAGGGGTGCCGAGAACGAAGGCACCGAGCGTCGTCGTCATGCATCCACCATGCCGCAACGCCGGACTCCGGGCCTCGGGCTGCCCCGCCCGGGGACCGCGACGGCCGCCCACCGGCAGGGCCGCAGGTGCCCGGTGCTCATGCCGCGCGTGCGGTTCGTGCCCGGATGCCCCACGTCCGGGCACGACCCCGGCATGCTGATCGCTCCACCGTCCTGCCGGCATCGTCGTCGTGGTCGCACCGGTCGAAGCCGCTGCGGCGCACCGTCCGACCGGCACGGCGCGACGCGCACCGGCCGCCGTCACAGCCGGATGTCGTGACCGACCGGTCCCGTCGTCCCCCTCGCCCGTGTCACACGCAGGAACTCCGCACGAGGCGTGTGACCGGCGGCGGACACGATGATCGTGTGGCTTCCCGGCCCGACCCCGTCCACGCGGTAACGGCCGCACCGTACGGGTCCGGCCGCGACCCGCTTTCCCCGTGCGTCGATCAAGGTGACCCAGCCGGAGCACCCCGCGGGGTGCTGCGCGCACCGTACGGTGCCGGTGACGCCGATGTCTCCGGACGCTCCCGGCCGGCACGTCCTGCCAGGCGAGGAGGGAGCCCGGCCGACGGCGTGCGGTGCCGTGACCGCCTGCTCCCGGCCGGTGTCCGCGGAGCCGGGGGTGACCGGGTCCGTCGCGGTGGCCGGGGAGGCCCACTGCTCCACCAGCACCCGGGTACGCCGCTCCATGGGCGATGCCTCTGTCGTTCCGCCCGGGTGGTCGTGCACGGCGAGCCCGCAGCGCTCCGCGTACCCGGCCAGAGCCTCGTCCAGTGCGGCCAGCTCGGCGAGGGCCGTGCGGACGCGGGACACCCTCGGACCGGGCGGCGCCGTCCGCAGTTCCGTCGCCAACTCCCGTACCAGCGCATCCACCCGCAGATAGCTCTCCGCGGACTCGCCGGTCGCCAGCGCGCGGTCCAGCGCACGCAGGGAACCGCTGAACACCTCGGTCACGGACGCGAGCAGCTCGGCCGGCCGGGGCGCCAGGTCGATGTCCACGTCCGCGGCGGCGGCGAGCGCCCGGGCGTGGCCGGCCGCCGTGCCGAGCAGCGCGGTGCGGTGTTCCGCGTCATGCCCCCGCAGCCCACGGGGCATCCGGACCAACGGGCGCGCCAGGCTCACGACCTCGAACAGCGCCGAGTCGACCGCGCGGGCGGAGCCGCGCAGCCGGACGGGAGCCTCGGGGTCGTTCCAGCGCCGGGCGAGCTCCGTCAGGAGGTCGCCGACCGCCGACACGTAGCCGCGCTCGGCCTCCCGGGTGATCCTCCGGCTGGACAGCGGGAAGATCAGGACCGCGCACGCGGTCGCGACGAGGATTCCGATCCCGTTGTCCAGGAGGCGCTCTCCGAGCAGGTGGTCCATGCCGTCGTAGGGCGTCGTCAGCCCGTACAACTGCACGAGCGCCACGACCAGTCCGACGACCCACAGGGCGTACGCACGCTGCATGCCCCAGGCGCCCAGGGTGAGACCGGCCACGATCACCGCGAGGGTGGCGTGCACGTGGTCGTCGCCGAGGAGATGGAGCAGCGCGATGCCCAGCACCGCGCCCACCACGGTGCCTGCCATGCGGTGGCCGAACTTGCGCAGTCGCTCGTGCGTGGTGTTCGTACCGAAGAGGGTGATCATCACGCCGACCAGGCCCCAGTAGAAGCGCTGGGGGTCGATGGCGTCGGTGAGGGGGCACACGATCGCGGCGGCGATTCCGGCGTGCAGCGGAGCGCGTACGTAGGGTATGGCGCGGCGCCAGCTCTTCTGCGTGCCCGCGGCGAGCACGCGCCGCGTCGCGGCGGCCGACCCCGCCGGACGGTCGCGTTCGAGCGCGACGGTCGGCCGGAAGGGGACCTGGTCCGGCGAGTCGGGTGCGTTCTGCCCCAGTGCGAGCCAGCGGGAGAGCGAGCCGGCCAGTGAGTCGAGGAGGCGGGCCACCCGGCGGGCGGGCTCGACGGCCCGCACCTGTGTGCCGGCGCTCGCGTCCGCGCGCAGGCGGTCGGCCTGCTGCCGGATGCGCTCGGCCGCGGGACGCAGCCCTTCGGCGCTGCCGATGGGCGTGTCCCGTGCGATGACGAGCCCGACGGCCAAGGCCTCCCGCAGGTACGGCGGCACGTCGAGCCGGGCCAGGTCCTGCACCGCCCGGCCGATGCCGCGCAGGGCCAGTTCCGCGTCGAAGAGGTGCCGGTGCAGCAACTCGGCGACGACGGGGTCGGCGGCGACCTCGGGCTGGGCGAGCCGGCCGTCGATGGTGACCGTGGTGACGTTGAGATGGTGCAGGGCACGCGTCATGCGGCGCACGGCCCGCTCCCGGTCGGCGTCGGGATCCAGCGCCTCGACCGCCGCGTCGGCCACCCTGCGGGCCTCGACGACGAACGCCCGCTGGGTGCGCAGCAGATCCTCGCGTGGCATCGGGTAGCAGAGCAGCAGGCGTGTGAGCAACACCGACACGGCGGACACCAGGGCGATCGCGAAGGCCTTGCCGGTCATGGCGGACGGGATGCCGGCCATCATGCCGACCATCAGGCCGTTGAAGAGCATCATGCCCGTGAGCAGGGCGAGTTGACCGAACCGGGCGAGGAGGAAGGTGAGCGCCAGGGCGACCACCATCAAGGTGATCTCCAGGCCGCGGTCGTCGTGCAGCTCGGCGGCCAGCCACAGGACGGCCGTGTACGGGAAGGGCATCCACAGGATGGCGCGCGTCAGCCGCTGCCAGGTGTTCTCGGCGACGGCGAAGGCGCTCATCAGCCCCATCATCCCGCCGACCATCATGCCGATCATGGCCGGTACGTCCAGCGCCCGCGCCATCGCCCAGCCCGCCGCCAGCGAGGTGACCATGGCGACCAGCGTCCGCCACCCGGCCTGGAGCTGCCCGAGTCCTGGATCCGCGGCCAGCACCCAGTCCCACCGACGTCTGCGCCCTCCGACGCGGTGCGGGACCAACGAGCCCGACGCGGAGACCGAGTGGCGGTTAACGGAGGACGGGAGTTCCGGCGCCGTGCGGGACGGCGCGGTACCTGGGCTGATCAACTGTGCTCCGAATCCATCGCGTTCAACAAGGTGGTGAGGGCGTCCCGGGCCGCACCGGCCGCGCGCTCGGTGTCGTCGACGCCCGCGTCCAGCCCCCGCAGGAGCGCGGTGGCCATGCGTCGGCGGCCCTGTTCGAGCAGATCCCGTCCGGCGGGGGTGAGGGACGCCTCGACCACCCGGCGGTCCGCGGCACGCCGTTCCCGCGTGGCGAGGCCCTGTTCCTCGAGGCTCTGCAGCACCACGGTCACGCGGGGCTGGGACGTGCCGGTGTACGCCGCGAGGGAGGTGACCCGGCGGGGCCCGTCCTCCAGGGCGTCGAGTACGGCGACCTGGCCGCGGCCGAGCCCGAATTCGCCGGCCCTGAAGAGGATCTGTGAGAGCCGTCCGATGCTTCGCAGCAGGCCCCGGGCCGCGCTCTCGACGCGCTGCTCATCCGTGGGGGCTGCCGGGGACGACGATTGATGCATATGGCAATTATATATATGTCAAGAGGTGACGGAACCACGAGCGGGCAAAATGCGCATTTGGTCCTGGGAGGCGTGGGTGAGGGTGAGCCGCCGCATGCGACGGGCCCGGCCCGCCGGTACGGCGGGCCGGGCCCGAGAAGCGAGGGGGCGTGCTGATCAGTGCGGGCCCGGAGCCCGCCCCGGTGCCATGAGCCTTCGTGTCGCGCGCACCAGTGCGTCGACTCCGGCCTCCGCCTTGGAGCGCGGGCATCCGGCATTGAGTCGCACGTACCCGGGTGCCCCGTAGGCGGCCCCGGGCATGATGGCCACCCTCTCGACGTCCACGAGCTCGCGCTGGAGGGCGTCGTCGTCGATCCCCAGGGGCCGCAGGTCGATCCAGGCGAGGTACCCCGCCTGCGGAGGCTCCCAGTCGAGCTGCGGCAGCTCCGCCCTCAGTCGGCCGGCGATCATCGCGAGGTTGCCCGCGAGGTAGTCGCGCAGGGCGTCCAGCCAGTCGGCCCCCTGTCGGTACGCGGCGATGTGGCCCACCAGCGACAGGACGGCCGGGGAGGAGAGCCCGTCCGCCTCCTTGAGCTGCCGGAGGTAGGCCTCGCGTGACGCGTCGTCGCCGATGATGCCGTAACTGCCCGTCAACGCAGGGATGTTGAACGATTTCGACGCCGATGTGATCACGGCCCACCGGCCCTCGCGGGCGTGCCTCACCCAGGGCCGGTGGACATACGGTGCGTGGACGAGGTCCGAGTGGATCTCGTCGCTGATCACCGCGACGCCGTGCCGTTCGCACAGCGCCGCCATCCGGTCGAGATCGCCGGCGGACCAGACCCTGCCCGTCGGATTGTGCGGGGAACAGAGCAGCAGTACGGCGGTGTCGGGCAGTGCCAGAAGCCGCTCCAGCTCGTCCCAGTCGTCGAGCGGACACCCCAGGAGCCGGCGCCCGTTGGCCGCCACCGTCTTGGGGAAGGCGTCGTACATCGGGGCATGGGCCACCACACCGTCACCCGGAGCCGACCAGAGCCGGAGCAGCTGCGAGAGCTGGTAGACGACGGAAGGCGCGTAGGCGACCGACTCCGGATCCACGGTTGTGGAGTGCCGGGTCGTGTACCAATGGACGATCGCGGAGAGGAAGTCCTCCTGTCGCCACCGTGAGTAGCCGAGCACGCCGTGGTCCAGGCGGCCCCGTAGTGCCGCCATGACCTGTGGGGCCGTCTCGAAGTCCATGTCGGAGATGGTGAACGGGAGCAGGTCCGGGACACCGAACCGGTCCTCGACGTAGTCCCACTGGGTGCACCAGGTGCCGTGCCTGTCGACCGGGGTTCCGAAGCCGTACGGGTCGAGGGTCCTGTCCTGCGGGGTGGGCGAGGTCATCGTCAGCCCACCGGGATCAGGGTGGAGACGGCGTCCTTCACGGACTGCACCTGGGGCCCGATGATGACCTGCACGTTGTGGTCGTCGAGCTTGATCACACCCACGGCGCCGAGCTTCTTCAGTCGCGCCTCGTCCACCTGTGCGGCGTCCTCGACGGTCATGCGCAGGCGGGTGATGCAGTTGTCCAGGGAGCGGATGTTCCCGGCTCCACCGATCGCGTCGAGGATCGCCACGGCGTCGTACTTCCCGGCCACCAGCTCTCGCGGGGCCCCGGGCACCTCGTCCGAGGCCTGCTCGCCGTCCTCGTCCACCTGCTCGGACTCCGATTCGCGGCCGGGGGTCTTCAGGTCGAAGCGCTTGATGGCCCAGCGGAACAGGAAGTAGTAGACGGCGAACCACACGGCCGCGATCACCGGCACCAGGTACCACTTGGTCGACGAACCCTGCAGCACGCCGAAGACCAGCCAGTCGATGACATTGCCGTCGGTGTTGCCGATGAAGACGCCGAGCACCGCGGCCGTGAGGAAGCCGAGCCCCACCAGGACCGCGTGGATGGCGTACAGCCACGGCGCGACGAACAGGAACAGGAACTCCAGCGGCTCCGTGATCCCGCCGACCACGCAGGCCACGACACCGGACACCAGCAGGGCCTTGATCTCGGGCCGCATCTTCCGGTTCGCGCAGTGGTACATCGCGAGCGCCGCACCCGGGAGCCCGCCCAGGTAGGCGGCCATCTTGCCCTGGGAGAGGAAGTGAGTGGCGTCGGTGACGGCCGAGCTCGGGGCACCGGCGCAGTCCAGGTGGGCGTAGAACATGTTCAGCGCACCGGAGACGTGCTCCCCGCACACCGCACCCGAACCGCCGACGTCGGTGAAGCGGAACATGGCGACGAGGATGTGGTGCAGGCCGATGGGGCGAAGCAGCACCTCGCCCATCCCGAAGAAGAACGGCCCGAAGACCCCCGTGTGCCCGATGCCGCGCCCCACCGCGGTGATCCAGCCGTTGAAGGCAGGCCACACCAGCGGGATGAGCAGCCCCAGGACGCTCATCACGAGCGCGGAGATGATCGGGACGAAGCGCAGACCGCCGAAGAAGGCCAGGGCGTCAGGCATGCGCTGGGTGCGAAAGCGCTGGTGGAGAAGGCTGACAACGATGCCAACGGCCACGGCTCCGAGGAGTCCCGTATCGATCGACTGCACGCCCAGCACGTCGGCTATGCCGTAGTGCTCGATGGCCTTCTCGTCCTCGAGATCGACCCCCCGGGCGGTGAGGTAGAAGTTCACCGCGAGATTCATGGCGGCGAATCCGACGAATCCTGAGAACGCCGCGACGCCCTTGTCCTCGCGTGCGAGCCCCAGCGGGATGGCCATGGCGAACAGGACGGGGAGGAAGGTGAAGGCCACCAGCCCGGTGTTGGCCATCCAGGTGAAGACGACGTGGAAGCCCTGGGCCTGGAGGAAGGGGAGGTTGTCGGTCACCGCCTCGCTGGAGAGCGAGGAGCCGATGCCCAGCATGATGCCGCAGAACGCGAGCAGGGCCACCGGGAGCATGAACGTCTTGCCGAGCCCCTGGAGGAATTCCCAGAGGGCGGCTTTGGTCTTCTGCATATGTACGAACTTTCGAGCATGGGGGGACGGGCCCGGCGCTCGGCGCGTGGACGCGGGATCCAGGGGCGGCCGAACGGCGGCGGTCGGGCGAGGAGGTCGGCCGTCCCCATGCGGCGCACCCCCGGTAACGCCGGGTGAGCAGCGCCAGGCAGGGCCGTTCCGCCGCACGGATCACATCACGGCAGGTCGGCGGCTGTCCATGGACCCGGGGCGCCGATCGACGTGGCCGGCTGGAGGTGGGCGCCCGGCGTGGCAGCCCGTTCACGGAAAGTGGCGCACGTCACTCGTCCGCGTCGCCGTGCGGTGTTTGACGTGGCGACTCCGGGTAAGGGGCCCTGTGATCGCCGGATCCGACAATCCGGTGGATAGTGTGCAAGAGCTACCGAATGAGGAGGTTCGATGTCCTCGAAGCGACGTCGCAAGAAGAAGGCCCGCCGCAAGAACGGCGCGAACCACGGCAGCCGTCCCCAGACCTGAGGGCGGGCCGGTACGTTCGGGGGGTGGCACATGTGCCACCCCCCGAACGCGTTCCCGTGGAACTGGGCCGGGGACCCCCGGGTGCGGGAGGCGTCAGGCGGTGGTCACGCTCCCGTCGGCCCGCTCGTCCGACCCTCCTGTGAACGCCCGGCGGCCGTACCTGAGGAACTCCCGTGCGGCCGGACTGCGGTCGGGTTTCCAGACCAGGGACAGCAGGGCCGGTGAAGTGGCGTCGTCGATGGTGCGGGCGGTCAGCCGGCCGCCATGAGGCGCGGCCATCGAGGCGCTCAGCACGGCGACCGCGAGCCCACGTGCGGCGAGACCGGCGATGGCGTCCGCAGCACTCGCCTCCAGTGCGATCACCGGCCGCAGACCCTGGGCCGCGCACGCCTCGTCGAACACCGTCCGCAGACCCGTGCCGGGAGGCATGCACACGACGGGGTGGGCGCTGACGTCGCGCAGGGTGACGCTGCTCCGCTTCGCCAGCGGGTGGTCGGCCGGGACGGCCGCCACGATCCGCTCGCTGACGATCGTCATCGAGTCCAGCCCCTCGTGCTCCGCCCTCGCGCTTCCGACGAGTGCCAGGTCGAGCGTGTGGGAGCGCACCCCGTCGACGAGGCGGTCGGAGGTGTCCTCCAGCAGGCGGACCTCCACACCGGGGTGAGCCCGGTGAAACGCGGCGAGCGCGTCGAAGAGCGGGGTGATGGTGCAGCCGGTCACCATCCCGACGGTCAGCCGGCCGCGGATCAGACCGGTCACGTCCCCGACCGCCTGGCTGACCGATCCGGCGGCGGACAAGGCGGCGCGGGCATGTCCGAGGGCGGCCTGTCCCGCGGCGGTGAGGGTGGCGGCGCGCGCCGACCGGTCGAACAGTTCCGCGCCCAGCTCCCGCTCCAACTGCCGGATCTGGGCGCTGACACCCGACTGGCTGATGTGAACCCGTCCGGCGGCCCGCGTGAAGCTGCGTTCCTCGGCGACCGCGACGAAGTACTCCAGCTGCCTCAGATCCATAAGCATGGATTCTAGCTTCCAGTAGATCCAGCTGTTGGACTTCTGGAGTGAGGGCCACCAGGCTGGAAGTCCGGGAAGAACGACGTCAGGAGAGACCCGTGCAGGAGTACGAGAAGGCTGTGAGTCCCGAGGACATCACCCGTCTGTTCGTCGAGCGGTCCAACGCCGGCGACGCCGACGGGGTCGCGGCGCTATACGAGAAGGACGCGGTGCTGGCCTACCCTCCGGGGTCGCGGACCGTGGGCCGGGACGCGATCCGCGACCTGTGGGCCCAAGTGCTCAGCGGACGGCCCCACTTCGAGCCCGAGGAGCCGCTGCCGACTCTGATCAGCGGCGACATCGCCCTGACTTCGACGCCGCCCCGGGACGGCGCGGGAGCCCGCGCGCAGGTCGTCCGGCGCCAGCCGGACGGAAGCTGGCTACGGCTGCTCGACCAGCCGGAGTTCGTCACTCCCTAGCCGCCGACCCCCGCCGCTGCGGCACCGGAATGGTCGTCGGGTCCGCGGGGTACCGCGGGCGGTGGTGGCCACCGGCGTCCCCCTGGGCCCGGAGCCCGGGTCCCTCCGTGCGGCGACGAGTCGGCTCGACCGCCCTTCTCGCGCGCTCACCGTGCTCCCGTCCGCTGCCGCATGACGATGCCGGGAGCCAGGAAGCGCCGGAGGAGGCGTGGTCAGGTGAGCAGCTGGTTGTGGTGGGAGGCCCGGCGGGCGGCGGTCAGCAGGGCGTGGATCTGAGGGCCCGCCTGGTCGAGTCGGACGATCGGCTTCGCGAACGGGAGGCGCACGTCGCGGTGGGTCCCGGGGTATTCGAGGCGCAGGGTGATGCCGTAGCGGTCCATCCCCAGGGGGAGGACGCGGGTGACGCCTTTCTCCGGCTGCGGCTGCATCAGGCGTACGAGCAGCGGCACCAGTTCGCCGTGCTCGTCCACCAGGTGGGTCAGCATCCCCGCCTCACCGGTGGCGAGGGGGTCGGGGTCCGTCTCCTGCAGCGCGTCCAGGGTGACGAACGCCCGGCCCCGGTGGTCCTCGTAGACCGCCTGGCCGAACTCCATGCAGGTGCTCTCGGCGGACTCCGTGTCGTACGGCGCCGACAGCAGGCCGGTCACGGTGACGCGGGCCCGCATCCTGTCCCGCACCGGTGTGGGCGCGATATCGGTGAACTCCAGCCTCACGGGCACGCGTGGCCCCGTCGGCTCGGAGCCAGGCTCGGAGGGTTCGTGCAGGTGGATGTGCCCCATCGCGGCCGTACCGTCGAGGCGGTGCACCTCGACGGGCTCGTGCCCGTCGCTCACCACGGTCATCGAGTGGGCCGCGGTGAGGATGGACAGCACGCGTTCGGCGGGGGTGGGCTGGGTGACGCGGGAGGTGAACGGACGCATCCAACTTCTCCAGGAGAGCAGGCGGGGGAGGCCTCACGAGAAAGCCTCATCGGCTACTTAGGTATGCCTAACCTAACCCATGAGTGGGTGATCGGGTAGCGCGGGGGCCCGCCCGATCTGTGTTCGAGGCCGGCTCCGTGGGGGAGCCGGACCCGTGTCGCCCCGCCGGTTCCTGGTGCGTGGCCGCCGGGTCCCGCTACCGCTCCCGTCCCGGCGCCGGATCACCCGTGCGTGGTCGGCCGACGGGGGCGTAGTGGCTCGCCAGTGCGTGGAACGCCTCCTTCGGCTCCCAGGGCAGACCGGCCCAGGTGCGCGAGCGCGAAGGGTCGGCGCCGCTCTCGTCGAGTAGCTTGACGATGCTGTAGGAGGCCATGTCGAGGTCGGGGCCGCCGTTCGGCCGATGCGGGCTCCGCCCGTCGAGAAAGCTGAACCAGAAGACCGAGTCGACGCCCTCCTCGGTCAGGACGGGCATGATCTCCTCGATGTACCGGACCTGCTCGCCCTCGTCGCGCACCAGGTCCGGCCGGAGGGTGACCCCGTCCGGTTCCATGGCCACGTGCCAGCCGGCCCCGCCGTAGTCCCCTGCTCCCCGGAAGGTGCAGCAGCCCACTTCGAGTACGGCTACCGGCTTTCCGTGGGTGAACTCCTTGCGCAGGTCGTCACGGTAGGTGGCGGCGTTGCGCAAGCTGCGGAACGCGTCGAGGCCGACGATGTCGAACGGGGTCCAGTCGACTCCGTCCAGGGGGCTGGAGGCGTAGGTGACGGGTCCCTGGAACACGGGCCGCACGGCGCCGACGACCGTGGCGAGGAAGGAGTTCACGCGCTCAGGAACGCCGGGGAGGGCCGATTCGCGGTCGGGTCCGGCGAGGACCCGCGTCCGGTCGGCGAAGGTGTCACCGGGCAGGTATCCCCGGGCGAACATGCTCAGTTCGCAGCCCGTGACGAGTACGACTTCCGCTCCCTCGCGCCGCAGGTGCTCGGCCCGCTCGGCGCAGTCGGTGAAGTACGGCAGCATCTGCTCGTCCGTCATCTCGCAGGGGAACGGCGAGTACCAGACCCGTAGTCCCGCAGCGGCGGCCAGGCGGGCCGCCGTGTCGATCCGCCCGGGATCGTCGCCGATGATCCGGACCGCGTTGCAGTGGAGATCTCCGGCGATGATCCCCATCTCCCGCTCAACGGCGCCGGGATCGAAGGAGGGCCGGGTCTGCCGGCCGAGGAAGTGCAGGCCGGTGTCGTAGTGGATGCCCTTGTCGCGCATACAGGCGCCCCCATTTAAGAGTCGCTTTGTATCTTGAATGGAGACTCTAAGATACACGGCGTGTCCGAAGAACCCGTACGCAGGCGCCGCCGGGGTGCCGTGCTGGAACAGGCGCTCCTCGATGCCGCCTGGGACGAACTGGTGGAACTCGGTTATGAGCGGCTGACCTACGAGGCCGTCGCCGTGCGTGCGGGTACCAGTCGCGCCGTCCTCTACCGCCGTTGGCCGGCCAAGCGGGAACTCGTTCTCGCCGCGGCGCGCCGGAAGGCGCCGCCCGTTCCCGGGGAGCCGCCCGACACGGGTGATCTGCGTGGTGACGTACTGGCTCTGCTGGGCTTCATCGTGCGACGGATGGCCGATCTGGCCCCCGTGCGCAGCGTGCTGGCCGCGGAGGAAGGTCAGAGCACCGACCTTTCCGTCTATCTGGCTTCCCGCAATCGCGGCCCCGGTGCGGACGCGATGCGTACGGTCCTCGCCCGAGCGGTCCGGCGTGGGGAGGTCGACCCTGCCCTGCCGCTCCCGGATCGCCTGGTCTCGCTCCCTGTGGTGCAGGTCCTCCATGAGCTCCTGATGGCTCATCACACCCCTTCCGAGGGTGACTTGGAAGAGATCGTGGACCTGTTGTTCCTCCCCCTCGTCATGAGGACCGACGCCGGGCTCAGCTGACGGCCCGCCATGACGGCGGTGGCACCGTTCCCGTCCGGGCGGTGTGAGCGCGTGCGAGGCGGGCCGTCCGCGCGCGGAACCGCACGGGCGTCCGGTGTGCGGGCGGTGCCGGTGTGAGAACCGTTGACAAATGTGTGACGCGCTAGAAACCTGTCACCTCGACACCGCAAAATATTGACCGGATCACTCAAAATTCCAAGCAATGAGCGCGAGTTGCTGGCAGGCGACCGGTTCCCCGTCTCCTGCCGGTGTCCTGGACAGCCCCGTCGGTGTACCGGCAGCCCGCACCTGCCCGTAGCCCATCGCCCGGCGTCGCACCTGCCGCGCGCTGACGGCTGCGCGTCGTCGTGCCCTCCCGGCCCGCCGCCTCACGGAACAAGAGGACAGCATGAGATGGAAGAGACTCGGCCTGCGGTTCGTCACCGGCGCGGTGACCGCCGCGCTGATGACCGTCGGGCTCCTGCCCGTCACCGCTTCGGCGGCGGTTCAGGGGCCTGACCTGGCCCGGGGCAAGCCGGTCACGACGAGCGGGGCGCACGGCGCCTACCCGGCGTCCAACATCACCGACGGCAGTCAGCAGACGTACTGGGAGAGCCCGGGCACCTTCCCGCAGTGGGTCAGGATCGACCTCGGCGCGCCTCTGGACGTCGACAGGGTGGTCCTGGGCCTGCCGTCGACGTGGGAGGCGCGCACCCAGACCCTCGCCGTCCAGGGCGGGACGGACGGCAGCACCTTCAGCACGCTGTCGGCCTCCGCCGGCCGGGTGTTCAGCCCCGCCACGGGAAACACGGTCACCATCGACTTCGCCTCCAAGGAGGTGAGGTACATCCGCGTGCAGGTGACCGCCAACACCGGCTGGAACGCCGCGCAGCTCTCCCAGGTTGAGGTGTACGGCGAGGACGACCCTGGCCCGACGCCCGTGGAAGGCTCCAACCTCGCGCTCGACAAGCCGATCGAGGCTTCCTCCTACGCACAGACCTACGTCGCGGCCAATGCGAACGACGGTGAGACCGGCACGTACTGGGAGTCGAACGGTCATCCCTCGACGCTGACGGTGAAGCTCGGAGCCGACGCCGACGTCGAGGCCGTCGTGGTGAAGCTCTCGCCCGACCAGGCGTGGTCCACCCGCACCCAGGGCATCGAGGTGCTGGGACGCGCGCAGGCCGCGACCGGCTTCACCTCGGTCAAGGCGCGGGCCGACCACGTCTTCAGCCCGTCGGGGAACCAGAACACAGTGACCATCCCGGTCAGCGGGCGGTACGCGGACGTGCAGCTCAGGTTCTCCTCCAACACCGGTGCGCCCGGGGCGCAGGTCGCCGAACTCCAGGTGGTCGGAACCGCCGCACCCAACCCGGATCTGATCGTCTCCGACCTGACGTGGTCCCCCGCGTCCCCGTCGGAGAAGGACGACATCACCGTGAACGCCACCGTGCGCAACGCGGGCACGTCCGCGTCGGCGGCGACCGCCGTCGAGGTCAGCCTGGAGGGTGCCGTCGCCGGCAGCGCGTCGGTGGGTGCGCTGGCCCCGGGAGCCTCGGCCACGGTGGCCGTCGCCGTGGGCAAGCGTCCGCAGGGCAGCTACGGCGTCTCGGCTGTGGTCGACCCGACCGACACGGTCGTCGAGCAGGACAACAGCAACAACAGCCGCACCACCGCGTCGAAGCTCGTGGTCGCCCAGAGTCCCGGCCCCGACCTGCAGGTGCTGGGGATCTCCTCCAGCCCGGCCAACCCCGCCGTCGGCGCGGCAGTCACCTTCTCGGTATCCGTCCACAACCGCGGTACGACCGCGGCGACCGCGTCCTCGGTCACCCGGCTCCAGGTGGAGAACACGACCCTGAACGGCACGACCGGTGCCGTACCGGCGGGCGGCACCGTCACGGTGCCCATCACGGGGAGCTGGACCGCGAAGAGCGGCGGGGCCAACCTGACGGCCACCGCGGACGCCACGAGCACCGTCGCCGAGATCAACGAGAGCAACAACGTCTACTCACGGGCCATCGTGGTCGGCCGTGGTGCCGCGGTGCCCTACACCGAGTACGAGGCGGAACAGGGCACGTACAGAGG
This sequence comes from Streptomyces sp. NPDC048590, assembly GCF_043199535.1. Lineage (NCBI taxonomy): Bacteria > Bacillati > Actinomycetota > Actinomycetes > Kitasatosporales > Streptomycetaceae > Streptomyces > Streptomyces sp. NPDC048590. The sequence goes on from NZ_JBICWC010000002.1 coordinate 324,957, forward strand.
CACCTTGCTCAAGTCCGACAAGGAACGCACCTTCGGCCACACCAACTTCGCCACGGAGTCGTCGGGCCGTGAGTCCGTACGGCTGAACGCCACCGGAGAGTACGTCGAGATCACCTCGACCGTGCCGTCCAACTCGATCGTCGTCCGCAACTCGATCCCCGACGCGTCCGGAGGCGGCGGGGCGGAGGCCACGATCAGCCTCTACGCGGACAACACCTTCGTCCGGAAACTGACCCTCTCCTCCAAGCACAGCTGGCTCTACGGCGACACCGACAGCCCCGAAGGCCTCACCAACCAGCCTGGAGCGGACGCCCGGAGACTCTTCGACGAGTCCAACGCCCTGCTCACCCGCACCTACCCGGCGGGGACGAAGTTCCGGCTCCAGCGCGACGCGGGCGACTCGGCAGCCTTCTACATCATCGACCTGGTCGACCTGGAGCAGGTCGCCCCCGCCACGGCCCAGCCGTCCGGCTGCACCTCGGTCACCGCCTACGGGGCCGTCCCGAACGACGGCATCGACGACACCGACGCCATCCAGCGCGCGGTGACCGCCGACCAGAACGGTGACATCGGCTGCGTCTGGATCCCGCCGGGCCAGTGGCGGCAGGAGCAGAAGATCCTGACCGACGATCCCCTGAACCGGGGGCAGTTCAACCAGGTCGGCATCAGGGACGTCACCATCCGCGGTGCGGGCATGTGGCACTCCCAGCTGTACACGCTGACCCCGCCGCAGAACGCCGGAGGCATCAACCACCCCCACGAGGGGAACTTCGGCTTCGACATCGACGACAACACCAAGATCTCCGACCTCGCGATCTTCGGTTCCGGAACCATCCGCGGCGGCGACGGGAATGCCGAGGGAGGTGTCGGACTGAACGGCCGCTTCGGCGAGGGGACCGCGATCACCAACGTGTGGCTGGAGCACGCCAACGTAGGTGTCTGGGTCGGACGCGACTACGACAACATCCCGGACCTCTGGGGCCCGGGGGACGGAGTCGAGTTCACCGGCATGCGGATCCGCAACACCTACGCCGACGGAATCAACTTCGCGAACGGCACGAGGAACTCCACGGTGTTCAACTCATCCCTCAGGAACACCGGGGACGACGCGCTGGCCGTGTGGTCGAGCAAGTACGTGAAGAACCCGTCCGTGGACGTCGGACACGACAACCACTTCCGCAACAACACCATCCAACTGCCCTGGCGCGCCAACGGGGTCGCGATCTACGGCGGTTACGGCAACACGATCGAGAACAACATCATCTCCGACACCATGAACTACCCCGGCATCATGCTGGCGACGGACCACGACCCCCTGCCCTTCTCGGGGCAGACGCTGATCGCCAACAACGCACTCCACCGCACGGGCGGCGCCTTCTGGGGCGAGGCCCAGGAGTTCGGCGCGATCACCCTCTTCGCCGCCGGCCAGGACATCCCCGGAGTCACGATCCGTGACACCGACATCCGCGACTCCACCTACGACGGCATCCAGTTCAAGTCCGGTGGCGGCTCCGTACCCGGAGCACGGATCTCGGGTGTCACCATCGACAACTCCGTCAACGGGGCCGGGATCCTGGCCCACGGAGGAGCGCGCGGCAGCGCGACGCTCACCGACGTCACCATCACCGGCTCGGCCGACGGTGACGTGGTGGTCGAACCGGGCTCGCAGTTCGTCATCAACGGCAGCCCGTCGAAGGCGAGTGCCCGGCGGTAGTCCGGTCACCGGCCGGACATGACCCGGCCCCGGTGGCCCCGCTCCACGGCGGGTCCACCGGGGCCGTTCCGCGCGTCCGCGCGGGACCATGCCCAAGTCGGCGCGTGGCGGCGGCGGGGCCGACATAATCCGTCCATGATTCCCACCGCCCGGCAGCTCGTCCTCGCCACTCTGGACCGCCAGCTCCTGCTCGAGAGGGCCCACTTGGGTGTGGCCGATGCGGTCAGGCGGGTCTGCGCGATTCAGGCGCAGTCACCCGCGTCGCCCTACCTCGCCCTCTGGAACCGTGTGCGGGACTTCGACCCGGCGGACCTCGACGCCGCGTTCGCCGAGCGGCGCGTCGTGAAGGCGACGCTGATGAGAATCACCCTGCACGTGGTCCACGCCGACGACTACGCGCCCTTCCATGCGGCGATGGCGAGCCGCCTCAGGGACTCGCGACTGTTCGACCGCCGGTTCACCTCGACCGGACTGGACCCGGCCGAAGTCGACGCCGTACTGCCGGAGCTGGCCGAGTTCCTCGCGGCGCCGCACACCGGTCCGGAGGTGGAGGGCGAGGTGACGCGTCGCTTCGGAGAGCACGCGCACCGCGTCTGGTGGGCGCTACGGACCTACGCGCCCCTGCACCACACCCCCCTCGGAGGCCCGTGGGCGTTCCGGCTCCCGAACACCTATCTCGCCGCCCCGCGTACCGCGGCACCTTCGCATCCGGACGCCGCGGCCGGGGTGCGGCGACTGCTCCTCACGTATCTGCGGGCCTTCGGGCCCGCCTCCGCACAGGACTTCGCGCGGTTCACGCTGCTCACGCGCTCGGCGACCGACCAGGCGTTGCGCGAACTGGGCGACCAGGTCGTACGGGTGGCCGGGACCGGGCGCGGCGCCCTGCTGGACCTCGAAGGCGGCACCGTACCCGCACCGGACACACCGGCCCCGCCGAGGCTTCTGCCCATGTGGGACAGCACGCTGCTCGCCCACGCCGTCCCCGGCCGGATCATGCCCCCGGAGTACCGCCCGCTCGTCGTGCGCCGGAACGGGGACGTCCTTCCCTGCCTGCTGGTGGGCGGCCAGGTGGCGGGTGTCTGGCGGGCGATCGACGGCGGAATCGAGATGACCGCCTTCCGCGCGCTGGACGGAGTCGCCTGGCGGGGCCTGACCGAGGAGGCGCAGAGCTTGTCGGTGCTGCTCCGTGACCGCGATCCAGCGGTGTACCGGCGTTACGGGCACTGGTGGGACAAGGGTCTTCCCACGGTCGGGAACACCAGGTTCGTCAAGGGCTGACCCCGCACATCGACGCCCCGGGTGACTGCGCGAAGGCCGCGTCGCCCAGCGGCGAGCAGATGGTTGAAGGACGTCGTTCCGGTGCGCGCAGTGGTCGCTGGGTCCGCGCTCTCCCGCACGAGAAGTCCGTACTTGCATTCGGTTTCGAGAGATGCGAGAAATGATGGAAAGGCGGACATATTGGACCCTTGTGGGGGTGGCCGCCGCCAACGACGTGAGGTGACCTTTCATGGGCAAGATGACTTCCGCGATCAACCGGGTACGCGGGCGGATCATGGAAGCCGACGGCAAGGTCCTGCAGAACCGGCAGCTCAGGGACGAGGGCCGCCGCCTGCAGGAGAAGGGCAACGACAGGCGCTGAAGCCTCGTCGTGACCGGCCGGCCCCGGGGCCGGCCGGTCACGACGTCGAGTGGCTCTCCCGTGTCAGACCTGCGCGTCGCGGTACGCGCGCTCCGCCCGCAGCGCCGTCAGGACGGCCAGCGGGGTGGCCGCCGCCCAGGCCTGCGGCGAGCAGGAGTGCGGATACGGCACGGGGCGGGGGTGCTCGTGGCGGGAGTAGCCCGCCATGACCTCCGGCAGCCTGTGACCGTGGTGTGCCGACGCGTCCAGAAGGCCCAGGGCGAGGGTCCTGGCCTCCTCGAAGAGGCCGTACCGTGCCAGGCCGAGCAGGATCACGGCGTTGTCGTGCGGCCAGGCGGTGCCCCGGTGGTACGACAGCGGGTGGTACGCGGGCACGCCGGCGGCCAGGGTCCGGATCGACCAGCCGGAGAAGAAGTCCGGCTCCAGCAGACGGCTGCCCACCCGCCGGGCCCGGGGGTCGTCCAGGATCCCCGACCACAGCAGATGGCCCGCGTCCGAGGCGGGGGAGTCGACCTGCCGGCCCTTGCCGTCCAGCGCGAGCGCCGGGAAGTCGGGACCGGACATCCAGAAGTCCCGCAGGAACCGCTCCCTGAGCTCGGCGGCCGCACCGTCGAGCCGGTCGGCGTACGCGGCGTCGCCCCACACCTCACGCGCGGTGCGCGCGGTGCGCACGAGCGCGTCGTAGGCGTATCCCTGCGCCTCGGCGACGGCGATCGGGCCTTCGGCCTGAGTGCCGTCGAGGAAGCAGATCGCGCCCTCGGAGTCCTTCCAGTTCTGGTTCATCAGGCCCTGCGGATCGGGCGAGTAGACCAGGTAACCGCCGTCGCCCAGGCCGCCGTCACGGAACATCCACTCCACCGCGGCTCGAGCCTGGGGCTCCAGCCGGGCGGCGAGTGCCGTGTCGCCGGTGGTCTCCGCGAAGCTGTTCAGGAGTACGAGGAAGAGCGGGGTGGAATCCACGGAGCCGTAGTAGCGGCCGTACGGCACCTGGCGGAAGTGCGCCAGCTCGCCGTGGCGGATCTCGTGCACGATGCGCCCCGGCTGCTCACCGCGGCCCGCGTCGTACCCGGTGCCCTGGGTGGCGGCGAGCGCCATCAGGGTGTCCTCGGCCAGTTCCGGCCGGTAGGGCAGGGCGAACAGAGAGGTGAACAGCGAGTCCCGCCCGAAGAGGGTGAGGAACCAGGGGATTCCGGCCGCGGGTACCCGGAGCCGTTCGCCGTCCGGCCCGGTCGCGGGGACCCGCAGCGCCGCCAGGTCGCTCAGCCCGCGGGCACAGGCGGAGGCCAGCCCGTCCGGAGCGTCCGGCGGCAGTGGGAGCGGCGCTTCTGCGAAGGCCGCGGTGTCCGCGGACTGTCCGGCGACGGCCTGCGCGGGGGTGCCGGGCCGTGCGGGTGCGGGGGCCTCGTGCGCGTGTGCCACGACCGTCAGCAGCAGTTCGGCCGTGCCGTGGGCGGGGATCTCCAGGAGCCAGTCCAGGCGTCGGGCCGTCCCCGGTCCCTGGGCGCGGACCGCGTCAGGCGCAGGGGAGGCGTGCACCTCCGTACGGGAGATCCACGCGCCGCGCTCGTAGGTGAAGGTGACCCCGTCGGTGTGGGCGTGCGCGGTGTGCCGGGCTCCGTCCTTGTCGTAGCTGCGCTTGTCGGAGCGCAGTTCGAACTGGTCGGCGAAGTCGGCGTCCGCCGTGAGCGACAGCGCTGCGGCGATCGGCGCCGGACGATTGTTGACCAGGCGCAGACGCTCCGTCAGGGCGCCTTGTTCGACGGCCTGTTCGCGGAACACCGTGTAGGCCGCCGGTTCGTCCCTGGTGCCGGGCGGCGTGAGGACGGACAGTGACGCACCGTCACCATCGGAGGGCACCAGGACCACAGGGGCAGCGCCGTCGACTTCGAGGACCCAGTGGCTGAGGTGCCGGGCGTCGCGGTGGAACAGTCCGTCGGGGGAGGTGCCCCGCCGGCCGGCCACACCTCCGTCCGCCCCGAGCACGAGGAAGGTCCCCGCGTGCACCAGGGTGGTGTCGCCGGAGTCGCTCATGTGTGCGCTCCGATCGAAGGGGTGTCCTGGGCGCCGGCAGCCGCTTCCCGGGCCGCCAGCAGGTCCAGGGTGAGGGCCGCTGTCCAGCCGAAGGCCCGTGTCCCACGGGCGTGCGCCGTGAACGGATCCACGTACTCCGCGAAGGAGCTGGCCCCCGCCGCGTCGAGCATCGCCGAGCGCAGGGCGTCCGCGGTGCGGGGGTGGCCGTGCAGCCGCAGCCCACGCTCCAGCAGCCAGTTGGTGTTGAACCAGGCCGGGCCGCGCCAGTAGCGGGACGGGTCGAAGGCCTCTCCTGTGATGTCGTACGACGGTGCCATCGGAACCTCGCCGAGCCGGAACCCGGGGCCCGCCGCCGTGTCCAGCAGGGCGTCCACGACGTGCTGCGGGAGGCCCGGGACGATGAGCGGGACGAGCCCGGCGACGCTGCGCTCGGGGATCAGCTCGTCGCCCACCAGGTCACGGCAGAGGAACATACCCTCTGCGGGCGACCAGAGCCGCTCCACCAGGGCCGCCGTGAGACGTGCGGCCCGCTCCTCGTGGGGTGCGGGATCTGCTCCGGTCTCGGCGGCGATCCGGGCGAGTGCCTGCTCGGAGACGATCAGCAGCGCGTTCACGCACGGGTCCTCGACGGCGAACTCGTGCCCGCCGGGCAGGTCGGCGTAACCGCTGTCGCGGTAATCCGCCGCGAGCCGCACGTACCGGCCGTAGTCCAGGTCGGTCGGGCGCTCGGCCGCCTGGCCGTGGTCGAGGTCCGCACGACGGTACGAGCCGGGCGGCGCGGGCTTGACCCGGGCCAGCGGGGCGTCCCAGCAAGGGCTGTTGTCCATGCCGGGCTCCCACGGGTGCACCATGGCCGCCAGCCCGCCGCCGCCGAGGTCACGGCTGCCCGTGAGGTAGTCGTGCCAGGCGACGAGCCGTCGGTACACCCGGGGCAGGAAGCCGCGACGGCGTGAGGTCTCCGGGTCGGCCTGGTGGACGAGCCACGCGGCGAGCGCGTGGACCGGGGGCTGGACGATGCCGGAGGTCTCCGTACCGGCGGGGGCCCCGGCGGGAGCGCCTTCGGTGGAGGAGCGCCAGAAGTCGGGGCTCGGGAAGTACGCGTCCAGCGGGACCGCCGGGCTGAACACGATGTGCGGGATCCGTCCGTCCGCCCACTGGGCGCCGAGCAGGCTCTCCAGCTCGAGCTGCGCCCGGCGGACGGACAGATGGCGCAGCCCGATCGCGATGAACGCCGAGTCCCAGCTCCACTGGTGCGGGTACAGGCCGCGGGACGGAACGGTGGAGGAACCGGTCCAGTTGGTGAGGAGGACCCGTGCCGCGCCGCGCCGAAGGGTCAGGTGATCAGCGGCGGCGGGCACGGGGGTCTCGAGCAGCGTCGTCACGCCCCGGACCTCCGGAGGAAGCCGGGGATGGAGCGCACGGCTGCGACCGGGTCTCCGGTCAGCCTGCACTCGGCCGCGAGGTAGCCCTCGTAGCCGATGGCGTGCAGGGCGCCGAGCCAGGCCGGCCAGTCGAGGTGGCCGGCTCCGGGCTGGAAACGGTTGGAGTCGCTGACCTGGGCGTGGCCGATGTAGGGCGCGGCGGCCAGGATCGAGGCCGAGGGGTCGGCCTCCTCGATGTTCATGTGGTAGCTGTCGATGCCGATCCGCACGGAGTCCAGGCCCACCGTCCTGATCAGGTCGACGGCCTGCTCCAGCCGGTTGACCATGTGGTCCTCGTACCGGTTGAGCGGCTCCAGGTACACGGTGACGCCCTCGCGGCGGGCGTGCTCGCCGAGCTCGGTGAGGCCCGACAGCAGGACCTCACGGTCCTGCTCCTCACTGCGCGGCGGCTCGAAGGGAGGGAGCCGGCGCGAGAACATCCCGTACGACGCGGGGGTCTGCACGCCGAGTGCGCCGATCTCCGCCGCGACGGAGAGCTGGGACTTCATCTGCTCCAGCGCGTCGCGGCGCAGGTCCTCGTCGAACGCGGCGAAGAAGTGCAGCATCTCGACACAGACGGTCGGCATGACCACGCCGTCGGCACGTGCCTGCTTCAGCTCGGGCAGCCTGTCACGGAAGTGGAAGTCGCCCCTGGACCGCAGCTCCACGGCGTCGAAGCCGGCCTCCTGGGCGAAGGCCCACTTGTCCTGGAGCGTGTCGCCGGGGAGGAGCTGTTCCTGGCATGCGGTTTTCAGCATGGGATGCCTTTCGGCGCCTCTGGGGGCGCGCTGGAGTGCTGGCTGTGCGTGGGAGGACCGGCACGTCGCCGTGCCGGTCCGGGGGAGCCGGAGATCCGTCCCGCCGTCCGGGCGGGCGGTCTCCCGGGAGCTCCAGGTGCCTCAGAACTCCAGGACGACCTGGAGCGCGTCGGCGGGCGTCGTGTCGAGCAGCACATAGGCGTCGGCCGCATCGGCCACCGGCACGACGTGACTGACCAGGGACTTCACATCGACCTGGCCCTCGGCGACCAGGGAGAGGAAGGTCTGCTGGAGCCGCTCGACGGTCCAGCGTCCCGCGAGCTGCGGGGGTACTCCGCCGATCTGGGAGCAGATGAGCTGTACGCGGTTGTGGTGGAACTCGTCGCCGAGCCGCAGCCCCGCGCCGTCCCCCTGGTAGAAGCCGGACGCCACGACACGGCCGCCCACGGTGACCGAGCGGACGGCCTCGTGCAGGGCCGGGTACACGCCGCTGATCTCGATGGCGACGTCGGCGCCCGCCCCGCCCGTGGCCTCACGGATGCGCTCGGCGACGCTGTCCTCGCGGGCGTTCAGGGTGCGCCGTGCGCCGTACTCACGGGCCGTCGCGAGCCGGCCGTCCAGGGCGTCGACCGCGGTGACGCGCGCGCCGTTCAGCTGGGCCAGCCGGGTGGTGAGGAGTCCGATGACTCCCTGGCCGAAGACCGCCACGTCCTCACCGAGGTGGATGTCGGCCGCGAGGATCGCGTTGTACGCGATGGCGCCGACCCGGGCGAAGGCCCCGGCGAGCGGCTCCAGGCCCGCGGGCAGGGTGTGGCCGACCATGCGGTCCGCGGGGACGATGCCCTCGCTGCGGTGGCCCCAGATGCCCCAGACCAGATCACCCACGACCGGCATCCCGGGGGTGCCGACGAGCTCGGGGGAGACCTCGGTGACCTCACCGACCTCGGAGTAGCCCCAGCCGGCCACCGGGTACTCGATGCCGGCCGCCCCGTCACGGAAGATCCGCGCCTCGGCGTCCCAGGTGCGGGTGAGGTAGGGGTTCGTACCCCGGTATGCGGTCAGTTCCGTGCCAGCCGAAATGCCTGAATAGCGTGTTTTGACCCGCAGGTGTCCCGCGGGGAGCGGAGCGCTCGCGTGCTCGGCGACTTCGACCTGACGGGGGCCGGTGAACTGGACGACGCGTTCCACGGGTGCTCCGGTAGCGCTGGGAGGGGTGTTGCTCGCTGACTTCAGTCGAAGATATCTCAGAGTTATGTCTTGTCAACACGCAAAAGTGATGCTGAGATGCATCAGTCAAATGCGTTAGTGGCGTGAGGACAGAGCATGGTGATGAAGACCCGACGGTCGAAGGCGACCCTGTTCGGGCTCGCCGCGACCCTGGCTGCCGGTCTGCTGGCAGGCTGCTCCGGCAGCACCGGTGCCGAGCGGCCGGACAACAGGATCACGGTGTGGTCGCAGGAGAACCTGCCGCCGAGGATGGCGGCGACCAGGAAGGTCGTCAGCCGCTTCGAGAAGGAGACCGGCGTCAAGGTCGACCTCGTCGGGGTGGACGAGGCCCAGCTGCCGCAGCTGATCATGTCCGCCGCCGCGGCCGGCAAGCTCCCGGACGTGATCGGGGCCGTGCCCATGGGCCAGGTCTGGCAGATGTACGGCAACGGCCTGCTCAACACCGACGTCGCCAAGCGTGTGGTCGAGGACCTCCACCCCGACACCTTCAACGGCAACGCGCTCGCGCTCACCGCCGACGGAGACACCCGCCTCGGCGTCCCCTCGGACGCCTGGCTCCAGATCCTGGTCTACCGGAAGGATCTCTTCGAGAAGGCCGGCCTGGACGCCCCCGACGACTACGCCGGCGCCCTGAAGGCCGCCGCCGCGCTCGACAAGGGCGGCCGCGACGGCATCTCGCTGGCCACCGACCCCTCGGACGTCTTCACCCAGCAGAGCTTCGAGGACCTCGCCCTCGCCAACGGCTGCCAGCTGGTCGACGACGAGGGCGAGCCCGCCCTCGACTCCCCGGCATGCCGCAACGCCTTCACGGCCTACGACGACCTGGCCCGCAAGCACGGCGCCCCCGGCACCCAGAGCGTGGACACCACCCGCGCCACCTACTTCGCCGGGAAGTCGTCCATGATGGTGTGGTCCTCCTTCCTCCTCGACGAACTGGCCGGCCTGCGATCGGACGCGCTGCCCAGCTGCCCGGAGTGCAAGAACGACCCGGGCTTCCTCGCCCGCAACACCGGAGTCGTCACCTCCCTGAAGGGCCCCGACGGCAAGGAGCCCGCCCAGTTCGGCGAGATCACCTCCTGGGCCGTCACCCGCACCGCCGAGACGGATGCCTCGCGCAAGTTCATCGAGTACATGATGGGCAAGGGGTACGCCGACTGGTTCGGCATGGCACCCGAGGGCAAGATCCCCGTCCGCACCGGCACCGCGGACCGGCCCGGCACCTTCGTGCAGGCCTGGCGCTCCAGCGTCATGGGCGTCGACCGCCGCGAGTCGATGCGGAAGGCCTACCCGTCCGCCCTCCTCGACCGGCTCGTCACCGGTGTCGGCGACATGCAGCGGTGGGGCCTCACCCAGGGCCAGGGCACGCTCGTCGGTGCCACCAACGGTGAACTCCCCGTCGCCAAGGCCATCGGGGCCATGACCAGCGGCCAGATCACGCCCGAGGAGGCCGCAGCGGAGGCCGACGAAGAAGTGACCGCCCTCCAGAAGTCCCTCCAGTAGCCCCACGCCGCTCCCTCACGAGGAAACCGACTCCATGAGCACAACCCAGAGCGGTGCGAAGAAGCGCCGCGTCCCGACCCCGCAGTCATCGAGCAGCCGGGAGAACCGCGCGGGCCTCGCCTTCGTGACCCCCACCTTCCTGGTGGTCCTGGTGGTGGTGATCCTGCCCATCCTCTGGACCGTCCTCCTCGCGTTCCAGAACGCCAGGCTCGTCGACATCCAGGAGAACGGTCTCCTCGGACGGTGGACCCTGGACAACTTCGCCCAGGTCTTCGGCTCCCCCGGTTTCTGGAGCAGCCTCGGCACCACGCTCCTCTACACCGTCGGTGCCACCGCGGGCTCGGTCGTCCTGGGCCTGGTCGCCGCCCTCGCCCTGCGCAGGCCCTTCCGCGGCCGGGGCGCCCTGCGCGCCGCCATGCTGCTGCCGTACGTCGCACCCGTGGTCGCGGTCTCCTTCGTCTGGGAGGTGGCCCTCAGCCCGCAGTACGGCATCGTCAACGAGTGGGGCCACAAGCTCTTCGGATGGGACGACCCCATCGCCTTCCTGTCCACCAGGTCCTACGAAGTGGGTCTGTTCGGAGTCCACTTCGACATCCCGCTCGCGCTGCTCACCGTCATCGCCTTCGAGACCTGGCGCTACTTCCCCTTCGCCTTCCTCTTCATGCTGGCCCGGCTCCAGGCGGTACCCGCCGGCCTGGAGGAGGCGGCGGAGGTCGACGGCGCCACCCTCTCGCAGCGCTTCCGGCACATCCTGCTGCCGCAGCTGATGCCCGTCATCGCCCTGCTGTCCGTCCTGCGCTTCATCATGACGTTCAACAAGTTCGACGACATCTACCTGCTCACCGGCGGAGGTTCCGGCACGGACGTCGTCGCCGTACGCGTCTACGACTTCCTCACCTCGCGCTTCGACGTCGGTGCCGCCTCCGCGCAGGCCCTCGTCCTGGCCGTGGTGCTCATGGCCCTCCTGGGCATCTACTTCAAGTTCTTCGGCAAGAAGATGCAGGAGGAATCGGCATGACCGCCACCGACACCGTGACCCCCGGACGGCAGGACCGCGCCACCCGTCCCGCCCCGGCCCCCCGGCGGCCCCGGACGCGGATGACCCGCGCCCAGTTCGAGGAGCGCTTCTTCGGAGTCCTGCGCTGGGTGGTGATCGCCTTCCTCGCGGCGATCACGATCGTGCCCTTCTACTACATGCTGATGCTGTCGGTGAAGCCCATCGACGCGCTGCTCCTCGACCCGGGGAACCTCTGGGTCTCGGCGAAGGACTTCACGCTCGACACCTACGAGAGCGTCCTCAAGTCCCAGGCCGACGGCGGCCAGGGCTTCCTCGGCATGCTGGTGAACTCGGCGCTCGTCGCCATCGCCACGGTGCTGCTCACGCTGGCGGCGGCGGTGCCCGGCGCGTACGCCGTGAGCCGGCTGAAGTTCTTCGGCAACCGGCAGGTCAGCGCGCTCTTCCTCGCGGTCTACCTCTTCCCGGCCACCCTGCTGGCCGTGCCGCTGTTCGTCATGTTCGCGAAGATGGGCCTCTCCGGCAGCCTCGTGGGGCTCGCCATCGTGTACATCGCGCAGACCGTGCCCGTCTCGATCTACATGCTGAAGAACTACTTCGTCACCATCCCCTTCAGCATCGAGGAAGCCGCCTCGATCGACGGCGCCTCCCGCCTCCAGACCGTACGCAGGATCATCCTCCCGCTCGCCCTGCCCACCCTGATGGCCACCGGGCTGTACGTCTTCATGATCGCCTGGAACGAGTTCCTGTTCGCGCTCCTCTTCCTCGCGGCCGACCCCGACCGGTGGACCGTCTCTCTCGGTCTGCAGCAACTGGCCAACGGCATCGAGGTGTCGAAGACCGTGCTGATGGCCGGTTCGGTGGTGCTCACCATCCCTGTGGTACTCCTGTTCTTCTCCGCCGAACGGCTCCTCACCGAGGGCCTGACCAGCGGTGCGGACAAGAGCTGAGGGCTCCGGAGCGAAAAGGACCACACCCGGCCCCCGGCCGGGCCCGGACGCGACGGACAGAGCGAGGACGGCGGGGATGGCAGGAAACCAGGCCAGCGCGGGGCATCTGCTGCGGCTCATCCGCAGCGGCGAGGCCACCACGCGAGGAGAGCTCCAGCAGGCGACCGGCCTCTCCCGCTCGACCGTGGGACACCGGCTCGACCAGCTCTTCGGCGCGGGCTGGCTGCGCGGCGCCACCGGCACCTCCACCGGTGGACGCCCTTCGGCCCGCCTGGAGTTCGACCCGGCGCACGCCGTGGTCCTGGTCGCCGACATGGAGACCCGGCACGCCCGGGTGGCCGCGCTCGACCTGGCCGGCAACACTCTGGCCGAGCACACCGACGCCCTTGTCATCGCCGACGGGCCGGACCGCGCGCTCGACCAACTGGCGCGCTGGTTCGGTCCGTTGCTGAGCGAGGCCGGCAAACTGCCCGGGGACGTCTGCGGCATCGGACTCTCCGTGCCCGGGCCCGTCGACTGGGAGTCAGCCCGTATCGTCCAGCCGCCGATCATGCCCGGCTGGGACCGCTTCCCCGTGAGGGAACGCCTGCGGGAGGCGTGGACGGAACACGTCGGCCCGATGCCCGCGACCGGACCCCTGCCCGTCTTCGTCGACAACGACGCCAATCTGATGGCCCTGGCCGAACAGCGGGCGGGACACCCGGACTGCAGCGCCTTCGTCCTGGTCAAGGCGTCCACCGGCATCGGCGCGGGAGTCGTCGTGGGCGGGGAGATCTACCGTGGCATAGACGGAGGCGCCGGCGACATCGGCCACATCCGGCTCCACGACCGTCCCGACGCACTGTGCATGTGCGGCTCCTACGGCTGCCTCGCCGCGGTCGCCAGCGGCCGGTCCATCGCGGGGCAGCTGACCGCGGCGGGGGTGCCCACCGCGTCGGGATCCGACGTACGCGAGCACCTGGCATCGGGGCAGCCCGACGCCGTGAGGCTCGCCCGTGAGGCGGGGCAGCGTGTGGGCGAGGTGCTGGTCACCGTCGTCACGCTTCTCAACCCGGGCGTGCTGATGCTGAGCGGGGACCTGGCGGGCACCCCGTTCCTCACCGGAGTGCGCGAACTCCTCTACCAGCGGGCCATGCCGCGGACCACCGCCCATCTCCAGGTCGTCACCTCCGAGCTGGGCGACCGCGCGGCCCTGACCGGGGCCGCCCGCATGGTCGTCGACCACCTCTACTCCCCTGACCGGGCCGACGCGCGCCTCGCGGCCGCCGCGGCCGCCCGCGACAACGGTGCCGGCGCCTGAGCGCCGCGCACCCCACTCACAGCAGAACGACGGAGAGCACCATGTCCACCGCCCCCCTCACCGACACCTGGTCCGGAGCGCCCGTACGGGTCGGCCTCGTGGGCGCCGGCCCCTGGGCCCGCGCGATGCACGCCCGTGTACTGGCGGCAGGGCCGGAGACCGAGCTGGCGGCCGTCTGGGCCCGCCGCCCCGAGGCCGCCGCCGAGGTGGCCGGAGCCTACGGGGCACCGGTCGCGGGATCATTCGAGGAACTCCTCGACCGCTGCGAGGCGGTCGCCTTCGCCGTACCGCCCGCAGTGCAGGCGGCCCTCGCACCACGGGCCGCGGCAGCGGGCCGCGCCCTCCTGCTGGAGAAGCCGCTCGGCCCCGATCTCGACGCGGCACGCGCCGTGGCGGACGCCGTCCGCGACCACGGGGTGGTCTCCCAGCTCGTCCTGACGAAGCGTTACCACCCGGCCACCCGCGCCTTCCTCGCCGAGGCGGCCACCCGTGAGGTGACAGGCGCGCGCTCCTGCTACCTGCACGGGGCCTTCCTCGGCGGGGAGTTCGCCACTTCCTGGCGCCTGGAGCACGGGGCGCTGCTCGACCTCGGTCCGCATCTGCTGGACATCCTCGACAGCGCGGTCGCGCCGATCGTCTCCGTACGCGCGACCGGGGACCCGCGCCGCTGGATCGAGCTGACCTGCGAGCACGAGAACGGAGCGGTCAGCCAGGCCTCGCTCTCGGGCAGCGTACGGCTTCCCAAGGCCCGGACCCGTGTCGAACTCTTCGGCCCCGGCGAGGAACTCGTCTACGACACCGCGGGCATCGACCACGAGGAGTGCTGGCCGGTCCTGCGCCGGGAGTTCGCCACAGCCGTACGGACGGGCCGGGGCACCGGCATCGACGCGGCCCACGGTCTGCACATCCAGAAGCTGCTCGACCGGGCGACGCACGCCGACCGCTGAACCACGCAGGGGGCTTCCGCTACCTCCGGGTGGCGGCCGGGGCGTCGCGCAGACCGAGCCGCAGGTGTTCGACGTGGAAGAGCGCCTGGTCCAGGAGCTCGGCCACGTGGTCGTCGTGGAGGGCGTACACGATCGAGCGGCCGCGCCGCTCCCCGGTGACGAGCCCCAGATTGCGCAGGAGCCGGAGCTGGTGGGAGCAGGCCGAGGCTTCCATGTCCACGGCCTCGGCGAGGTCGCCGACCGCGCAGGGACCTTCCTTCAGCCGCGCCAGGATGTACAGCCGCGACGGGGTGGCGAGGGCCTGCAGCGTGGCGGCGACGTCGGCCGCCCCGACCGCGTCCAGGCGCTCGCGGGGGGTGGCTCGGTTCATGTCGTCGGCTCCGTGACCCATGACCGCCATTCTACCGATCACATATGAAGACCTGTTCAGGTATTCCTGTACGGTGGAGGCGTTGCCGTCCTCCGCCCCGAAGGGTCGACCTGCCATGCCTTCCGACGTGATCCTGCGGTCCGATCCGACGGCTCCGGCCGCCTCGCGTACGGTGCCGAGGCGGCGTACCCGGGTGCTGGCCCTGGCCGAGGCGCGCTGGGCGGCCGCGGCCCTGGTGCTGTTCCTGATCGCGTTGCCGCTCCAGCTCGCCGGCGCGCCCGGCTGGGCGTGGGGCCCTCTCTACGCAGCCGCGTACCTCACGGGCGGGTGGGAGCCGGCGTGGGCGGGGCTGACCGCGTTGCGCGGCAGGACCCTCGACGTGGACCTGCTGATGATCGTGGCCGCGATCGGCGCGGCCTCGATCGGCCAGGTGATGGACGGCGCCCTGCTGATCGTCATCTTCGCCTCCTCCGGTGCGCTGGAGGCCCTGGCCACCGCCCGAACCCAGGACGCGGTACGCGGTCTCCTCGACCTGGCTCCCGCCTCCGCCACCCGTCTCGCGGACGACGGGAGCGAGACGACGGTCGCCACCGGAGACCTCGCGGTCGGTGACACGATCCTCGTCCGCCCCGGCGAGCTGATCGGCGCCGACGGCCGGGTCCTCGCCGGTACCGGCGAGGTGGACCAGGCCACGATCACGGGGGAGCCGCTCCCGGTCGCGAAACGGGCCGGCGACGAGGTCTTCGCCGGCACCCTCAACGGCACGGGCACCCTGCGGGTGAAGGTCGAGCGGGACGCCGAGGACTCGGTGATCGCCCGGATCGTGGCCATGGTCGAGGAGGCATCCGAGACCAAGGCCCCCACCCAGCTGTTCATCGAGAAGGTCGAACAGCGCTACAGCCTGGGCATGGTCGTCGCGACCCTGGCCGTCTTCCTGGTCCCCCTCGCCTTCGGCGCCGACCTGACCGGATCGCTGCTCCGGGCGATGACCTTCATGATCGTGGCCTCGCCCTGCGCCGTGGTCCTGGCGACGATGCCGCCGCTCCTCTCGGCGATCGCGAACGCCGGGCGGCACGGAGTGCTGGTCAAGTCCGCGGTGGTCATGGAGCGGCTCGGGCAGGTGGACGCGGTGGCCCTGGACAAGACCGGCACTCTCACCGAAGGCACGCCCCGCGTCACGGACATCCGCGCTCTGGAGGACTCCGGACTCGACGACGACACCCTGCTGGGACTCGCGGCAGCCGCGGAGTACCCGAGCGAGCACCCCCTGGCTCGCGCCGTCGTGGAGGCGGCCCGTACCCGTGGACTGCCGGTGGGCGGCGCGTCGGACTTCGTCTCCACGCCCGGTGTCGGCGTCAGGGCTTCCGTGGGCGGCCGCACCGTCGAGATCGGCGCCCCCGGCCGCCTCCTCGGGGACACCGGCGGCTCCGCCGCCCGGATCGCTGCCGGGCTGGAGGACGGTGGCCGCACCGCCGTGGTGGTCCTGCGGGACGGGGCTCCGGTGGGGCTGCTGGGCGTCGCGGACCGGCTGAGGCCCGACGCCGCCTCGACGGTCGCCGCCCTGACGATGCTGACCGGCAGCTCCCCGATGCTCCTGACGGGCGACAATCCCCGCGCAGCCGCCAGCCTCGCCGCCGAGGCGGGGATCGCGGGCGACGAGGTCCACGCCGGCCTTCTGCCGGAGGGCAAGGTCGCGGCCGTACGCCGGCTGGAGGCGCGGGGCCGCAGGGTGCTGGTCCTGGGTGACGGCGTCAACGACGCCCCCGCGCTGGCCGCCGCCCACACCGGCATCGCGATGGGGCGGGCCGGCTCCGACCTCGCCCTGGAGACCGCCGACGCCGTCGTCGTCCGCGACGAACTCGCGACCGTACCCGCCGTGATCGGCCTTTCGCGCGCCGCCCGCCGTCTGGTGGTCCAGAACCTGGTCATCGCCGGGGTGTTCATCTCGGGCCTGGTCGTCTGGGACCTGGCAGGGCATCTGCCCCTGCCGCTCGGTGTCCTCGGCCACGAGGGCTCGACCGTCGTCGTCGGCCTCAACGGCCTGCGCCTGTTGCGCGACTCCGCCTGGAACCGCGCCGCCGAGGAAGCCCGGTGAGCCCGCGCCCGGGCCGCCCGGACCACCGCGGACAGGGGCTGCTCAGGGCGGCGAACACCCGGCGACGGGGGCGCCGTTAGTGCCACCGTCCAAGTCGGCCCGGCCGTCCACGGCCGTCCCGAATCGCGCGAGGTAGTGCCACACCTTCTTGACCGCCTGCGGGTCATGGAGGCCCGTACGTGTGGCCGCTCCGACGATGCCCGGATCGAGCACGCGGTCCACG
Organism: Streptomyces sp. NPDC048590; assembly: GCF_043199535.1. Taxonomy (NCBI): domain Bacteria; kingdom Bacillati; phylum Actinomycetota; class Actinomycetes; order Kitasatosporales; family Streptomycetaceae; genus Streptomyces; species Streptomyces sp. NPDC048590. The sequence continues at coordinate 342,147 of NZ_JBICWC010000002.1, forward strand.
GCGATCCGCCCGGCCAGGTCGACGTACTCCTGGCCCCGGTAGGCGTGGTGGTGGCGGAGCTCTTCCACGTCCAGCCTGAATCCGGGGTGCCACTCCACGGGGCAGCCGAGGCGCAGGGCCGCCGACTCGACCGCCGTGCCCCGGAAGCAGGGGTCCAGGACCAGTGCCTCCGCGTCGCGATGAGGGCGGACCGGTCCGTGCACCTGGGCCTCGACGTAGTCGTCGAGATCGTCCTGGCGGTCGGCGAGAGCGAGCTCGATCAGCTCCATGCGGCCGGCGACCCCGAAGTCGGTCGGTTCCACGAAGCTGTCCGGGTAGCAGAACGTGGTCCGCGTGGACGTCTCCGCCGTGAGCCGGAAGTGCGCGGAGCCGAAGCGTGGTGCCGCCCCCACCGGCTTGCGACGGAAGTTCAGCGCGCCGTAGACCGGACGCTCATGGGCGGGCGCGTCGTCGTAGGCCCCGTCGAACATCCGGCTCTCCCAGCGCCACCGGTCACCGCCGGGAAAGGCGGTCAGTCCACCGTTGCTGGTCCCCGTGACGAACTGGGAGCGGTAGACGCCCTCCTCGGCCATGGCCTCCAGGATCGGCCGGCCGTGCAGCAGACGGTCCGGGTGGAAGTTGAGGGTCACCCGCAGGGCCGGGTCCAGCGGCGGGCCCGACGACAGCTCCGTGACATGCCGGAGGGCGTGCTGTTGAGGAGTCCTGGGGTCCGCGGAGTTCATCCGCACAGTGTCCCTGCTCCGATCAGCCGGGGCACCTGGATTGTCCCCGGGGGAGCGGGATCCGGAGCCGGGAGGAGGGAGGTGCGAGCGAGCCCCGTTCCGAGGGGCTGCCCCTCCGAGCGTCCGCCCGCCGCGAACCGGCCGCGGGCGGAAGGGGATTCGGGTGTCCCGTGCCCGTAACAAGCCGTGTCCGCGGCCGAAACACCCGGAACCTACCGTCCAACCGTCGTAACGGTATACCAAGAACCGGGAGGGCTTGTGGCCACGACCATCAGGGATACGGACCGGCGCGAGGCGACGCGCGGTCAGGGCGGCACGCTCGGCGAGGAGTACGAGCACGAGCCGGTTCCGGCCGGCGCCCGGCGAGGACTGCTGTCCGTGTCCGCGGTGTGGTTCGGCTTCCCGATGAACCTCGGGAACGCGGTGTTCGGCGGAGTCATCGTCCACAGCCTCGGTCTCGCGCGGGGAGCGGCGGCGATCGTCCTCGGGAACCTGGTCCTCTTCGCCTACGTCGGTGCCCTCAGCTGGCTCGCGGGGCGCACCGGCGAGAACTTCTCCCACCAGGCCGCCCGCACGTTCGGCACTCTCGGCAGCAGGATTCCAGCCGGCTTCCTCTCCACGGTCGTCATCGGCTGGTACTCCTTCCAGATCGGTCTCAGCGGGACCACCCTTCAGGAGGCCCTCGGGTGGGCGCCGTTGCTCGGGGCGCTCGCCGGGGGAGTGTTCTACACCGTGCTGACGGTCCTCGGGATCCGGGCGCTCTCACTGATCGGCCTCGTCGCCACCCCGCTGTTCGTCGTGCTGGCCGGTGTGGCCCTCTGGTACGGGGTGACCGAGGGAGATGCCTCGCTCGGACATGCCTGGTCGTACGAGGGCACCGGACACGCGCTGTCCTTCGGAGCGGCCATGAGCATCGTCATCGCAGGCTTCTCCGACTCCGGGACGATGACCGCCGACTTCACGCGCTGGGCACGGAACGGCCGGGCCGCGGTCACCGCGGCCGCCTGCGCCTTCCCCTTCGCGAACAGCGTCGCCTATCTGATCGGCGGGCTCGTCGTGGCGGTCGGGGGAGCGGTGGACCCCGCGGTCAACGGGGGCGGATTCCTCGGACTGCTCACCGGCCACGGCCCCCAGCTGACCACGGTCGCGGTCGTGTTCGTCTTCGTCAATCTCGGTTCCGTCGCCTCCCACTGCCTCTACAACGGAGCGGTCGGCTGGTCGGCGATCACTCCCCTCCGGATGCGTCCCCTCGCGATCGCCCTGAGCGCCGTGGGCCTGGTCGCGGCGCTCACCGGAGTCTGGAGCCTCTTCCTGGACTGGCTGAACCTGCTGGGCATCTTCGTGCCGCCCATCGGCGCCGTGCTGATCATGGATCAGCTCGTCATGCGCAGGCTCACCGCGGGCCGGGCACCCCGGGCCTACCGGCCGTCCGCGCTCGTCGCCTGGGCCGCGGGGGCGGTCGCCGCGACCGTCGCCCACTATCTGCTGCCTGGTTCGGTCGACGCGGTGGCCGGCATGGCCGTCGCCTGCGGCGTCTACTTCGCCGTCGAGCGCACCGCCGCCGTCGCCCGGACGGCCTGACCCGCCCACCCCATCGAGGAGTGCACCCCCATGGACCGCGCCGCACGCGACGAGATCTGCCGCATGTCCGCCACCGAACTCGCCGTCCGTATACGGAAGTCCGAGCTGTCCCCCCTGGAGGCCGTGGACGCGGTGCTCGACCGGATGGCGGACGCCGACAACACTCTGCACGCCTACTGCACGCCCGTCCCGGACCAGGCCCGCGAGCGCGCCCGCCGTATCGGTGAGCGGCTGGCGCACGGCGAGGACGTCGGTCCGCTCGCGGGTGTGCCCATGGGGGTGAAGGACCTGATCACCACCCGGGGCATCCGCACCACGTCGGGCTCGCCCGCCTACGAGGACTTCGTACCCGACGAGGACGACATCGTGGTGGAACGCGTCCTGGACGCCGGAGCGGTCGTCCTCGGCAAGACCAACGCGACGGAGTTCGGTTACAGCGCGGTGGGCCACAATCCGGTCTTCCCCGCCACCCGGAACCCCTGGAACACCGCGCTGACGCCCGGAGGTTCGAGCGCGGGCTCGGCCGCCGCGGTCGCGGCCGGGCTCGGTCCCGTCGCGCTCGGCTCGGACGGAGGCGGCTCGGTGCGTGTCCCGGCCGCGCACTGCGGGCTGGTCGGCTTCAAGGCGGCCATGGGCAGGGTTCCCGTGTGGCCGGGCTGCCGCGACGAGCGCCTCCCGGGCGTCTCGGGCTGGGAGTCCCTCGAACACATCGGCCCGCTGACCCGCACCGTCGCGGACGCCGGACTCGTGATGTCGGTCCTGGCGGGGCCCGATCCCCGTGACCGGCACTCGATCCCGTGCGGCGACGTCGACTGGACGAACGGGCCAGGGGACCCGGATCTGCGCGGTCTGCGGATCGCCTACAGCGCCGACCTCGGATATCTCGCCGTCGATCCCGAGGTCCGCCGCGTCGTGGGCGCCGCGGTCGGCGTCCTGGAGAAGGACCTCGGCTGCCATGTCGACGCGGTCGACCCGGGCTGGGACGACCCCTCCGAGGCCTTCGCCGCGCTCATCGCGGCGGAGACCGATCTGACGGGCATGCGGCGCCTGATCGACACCTACGGCGAACGGATGTCGCCCCACCTGGTGGCCATGATGCGACGGTCCTGGACGGCGGAGGAGTTCACCGACGCCAACATGGTCCGCAAGGCCGTCGTCAACCGGACGGCGCGGCTGATGTCCGCCTACGACCTCTTCGTCACCCCGACCGCGGCGGTGCCGCCGTTCGCCGTCGGCATCCAGGGGCCGGAACTCGTCGACGACCGGGAGGTGGCGGACACCGCCTGGACCGGCTTCGCCTTCCCGGCCAACCTGACCGGGGCACCGGCGGTGAGCGTCCCCGCCGGCTGGACCCGCGACGGGCTCCCGGTGGGCATGCAGATCGTGGGACGTCACCTCGCCGACGCCCAGGTCCTGCGCGCGGCGGCGGCGTTCGAGCGGGCGGCGCCCTGGGCCCACAGGTGGCCCGCGTAACCCCTGGATCAGGGGGCGGCCGACCCGTCGGGACCGTCGAACAGCAGGCGCAGCGCCACCTCGCGGTAGTGGCGCACATGGCTCAGCGCGCAGGCGGCCGCCGCATCGGCGTCGGCCGCCACGACCGTGTCGTGGAGGCGGCGGTGCTCCTCCCACACCGAGGCGGGGTCGTCGATCTGGTGGAACAGCCAGCGCAGGCGCCCCTCCAGGGGTTCCAGCGCCTTGGCGAGCAGCTCGTTGCCGGCGATCTCCACGATGTAATGGTGGAAAGCCGTGTTGGCGTGGGAGACACGCTCGGGGCGACCGGAGTCCGTCGCCTTGCGGGCGCTCTCCAGCAACTTTCCCAACTGCCTCAGCTGGGCCTCGTCCGCGCGCTCCGCGGCGCGCCGCGCGGCGAGCACCTCCAGCGCCTCGCGTAGGTCGAACAGGTTCAGGACGTCTCGCCGTGAGAGCTGCTTGACCACGATGCGGCGCGGTGAGAGCGCTTCGAGGAGCCCCTCACCCATCAGGATCCGGATCGCCTCACGGGCCGGGATCCGGGAGACACCGAACTCCTCTGCCACGTCCCGCTCGACGAGGCGGTCGCCCGGCCTCAGCCGCCCGGTGATGATCTGGTCCCGGATCCCCTCACAGACCTGGTCCCGCAGCCACACCGTCCCGCCGGGGTTCGCCGCCGAGGGCTGTTCCTGTGCCATGTGTTCTCCCTGCAAAGAAGTCATCACGGTATACCAAACGCTTGACGGCGGCGGTGCGTGCCCTTCATTGTTTGGTATGCCATAGCGACAAAGTTGCACGTCAGCACGTACCCGAATTTCGCAGATTGAGGGTTCGCCATGCCGCCGACTCGCCCAGCCATCACGACGGACGCCAGACCTACGGACTCCCCGGGGGCGTCCGAGGGGACACGGCCCACCCGCACACGGTGGAAGGTGTTCGTCCTCCTGCTCGCCGTCGTGTCGCTCAACTACATCGACCGCGGGTCGGTGTCCGTGGCGTTGCCGCTCATCACCGAGGACCTCCATCTCTCCAAGGAGGTCACAGGCTTCGTCCTCAGCGCCTTCTTCTGGACGTACGCCCTCATGCAGATCCCCGCCGGCCGGCTCATCGACCGCTACGGCCCCCGTTTCATGGCCGGCGGCGCCTGCGTCGGCTGGGGATTCGCCACGGCGCTGACCGGTGCTGCCACCGGGGTCGGTTCCCTTCTCGGCTTCCGCCTGCTCCTCGGCGCCGTCGAGGCACCCGTCATGCCGGCGGGCGGCAAGCTCAACGCGCAGTGGCTGCCGGCGGAGGAACGAGGCCGCGGAGCCGTTCTCATGGACGGCGGGGCACCCCTCGGCTCCGCGATCGGCGGGATCGCGATCTCCGGCCTGATCGGATGGACCGGGAGCTGGCGCTTCAGCTTCGTCATCGCGGGCGCCCTGACCGTGGGCATCGGCCTCTTCGCCCTGTGGTTCCTCCGTGACACCCCGCGCGCCCATCGCGGGGTGAACGCGGCGGAGGCCGCGTACATCGAGGACGCGCACGCCGCCGAGGACGCGAGGGCCGCCGGGACCGACGGGCGGGGACGGCTGACCGACTACCTGAGGTACCGCTCCTTCTGGGGCATGTGCCTGGGATGGATGGGCTTCAACGGCGTCTTCTACGGCATCCTCACCTGGGGCCCGCTCTACCTCTCGGAGACCAAGGGCTTCGACATCAAGTCCATCGGCTGGTCGACCCTGGTCATCTTCGGCGCCGGGTTCGTCGGCGAACTCATCGGCGGCTGGCTCTCCGACCGCTGGCAGGCCGCCGGTGCCGGAGCCAACCGGGTGATGCGCACGCTGATGGGCATCGCGGGCGCGGCCGTCGTCGGCGGGCTCCTCGGCGTCGTCCTCGTCCCCGACGCCATCACCGCGGTGACCCTGCTCGCCGTCGTCCTGTTCTTCCTGCGCTGGGCCGGCCTGTACTGGTCGCTGCCCTCGATCCTGGGCGGCCGTGCCAACGCCGGCGTCGTCGGAGCGGCCATGAACCTCTCCGGCAACATCGCAGGCATCGTCACGCCGATAGCCGTCGGCTTCATCGTCGGCGCCACGGGCTCCTACACCTGGGCGCTCCTCTACTTCGTGGGCGCCGGAGCCCTCTTCACCCTCTCGTCCCTCGTCATCGACTACTCCAGGAGGCTCGCAGTCCGATGAGCAGCCACACACCCCCGCGGCTCGGCATGCTGACCCCGTCGTCCAACACCTGCCTGGAGCCGGAGACCTACGCCCTGCTGCAAGGCGCCTCCGCCGCGACCGCGCACTTCGCCCGTGTGCCGGTCACCAGGATCGCGCTCGACGGCGACAGCGACGCGCAGTTCGCCTTCGGCCCGATGCTGGAGGCCGCCCGGCAGCTCGCCGACGCCGAGGTGGACGTCATCGCCTGGAACGGAACCTCCGGCTCCTGGCTCGGGCCTGACCGCGACCGTGCCCTCACCCGGGCGATCACCGAGGCCACCGGTATCCCCGCCACCACGTCCACCCTTGCCCTGCTCGACGCGTGCGCCGCGTACGGCGTCACCCGGCTCGGACTCGCACTGCCGTACACACCGGACGTCTGCGAGCGGATCGTGAAGACCTACGCGGACGAGGGCATCGAATGCGACCTCGCCGAGCCCTTCGGCGTGGACGACAACGAGGCATTCGCCCGCATCCCGGCGGCCGATGTCTCGGCGCAGATCGAACGGGCCGCGCGGAACGCCGTACACGCCGTCGCCGTCGTCTGCACCAATGTCCACGGCGCCCAGCAGGCCGCCCCGCTCGAACAGAAGTTGGGGCTCCCGGTCTTCGACTCGGTCACCGCCACCCTGTGGAAGGCCCTGGACCTCGCCGGCGTGGCCCCCGCGCTTCCCGGCCGCGGCGACCTCATGCGCTCCGGCAGCCTGCGTGCCCGGATCGGGGAGACCCTCACCGGGCTCCTGGCCGCCACCGGCGCGGACCGCACCACCTTCCGCGTCGACCTGCCCGAACACGCACTGCACGTCGACATCACGGCGGGGGAGGCGCTGCGCCCCGGGGTACGTGCGATCCGCCGTGACGCCTCCCTCGACCAGCGCCGCCTCAACACCGTCGAGTGGCTCGAAGCCCACCGCACGCCCCTGATCCAGCCCCACTTCGAGGCCGAACCCCACCCGCCCGAGGCGCTCGTCGACGTCTACGGGGTCCGCGCCCAGATGCTCGCCCCCGTGGAGACCGGTGGAGCCATGACCGGCTGGATCTCCGTCCACAGCCTCCGGGAGCGGGACTGGACGGACACCGACACCGCGGCCCTCGCCGCCGCCGTCACCCGCATCCGCACCGCCCTCTGAACAAGGAGCTCCGCATGAAGGACATCAAGATCGCTCTCGGCGTGGACGTGGACGCCGTCGCCGGGTGGCTCGGCTCGTACGGCGGGGAGGACTCCCCGAACGACATCCAGCGCGGTGTCTTCGCGGGCGAGATCGGTACCCCGCGCCTGCTGAAACTGTTCGAGCGCCACGGCATCAGGACGTCCTGGTTCATCCCCGGTCACTCGATCGAGACCTTCCCCGAGCAGACCCGAATGATCGTCGAGGCCGGACACGAGGTCGGCGCGCACGGCTACTCCCACGAGAACCCCGTCGCCATGTCCCCGCAGCAGGAGGAGGACGTACTGGCCAGGTCGGTCGAACTGATCGAGGAGTTCACCGGGCGGAAGCCGAAGGGGTACGTCGCCCCCTGGTGGGAGATGTCCGAGTCCACCGCCGGGCTGCTCCACAAGTACGGCTTCTCCTACGACCACTCCCAGAACTACCGGGACTTCACCCCCTTCTACGCCCGCGTCGGCGACTCCTGGACGAAGATCGACTACTCCCGGGAGGCCAAGGACTGGATGAAGCCGCTCGTCCACGGTCACGAGGTCGACCTCGTCGAGTTCTGCGGCAACTGGTACGTCGACGACCTTCCGCCGATGATGTTCAACAAGCACTCCCACAACAGTCACGGCTACGTGTCACCCCGCGCGCTGGAGCAGGACTGGAAGGACCAGTTCGACTGGGTGCACCGGGAGCTGGACTACGCGGTCGTGCCGGTCACGCTCCACCCGGACGTGTCGGGCCGGCCCCAGGTGCTGCTCATGCTGGAGCGGTTCATCGCCTATGTGTCGGGCTTCGAGGGCGTGTCCTTCTGCACCCTGGAGGACGCGGCGGACGACTTCCGCCGACGGTTCCCCTTCGACGGGCGCGAACGACCGGCCGACATGCGCTGACCCGGCGGCGCGGGCGCCGCGACCGGCGGTTCGCGGCGTCCGGGCGCGCGGCGGTTCGCGGCCCCCGCGCGCCGTGCGGTCACCCGCGGCGCTCCGCACACAACATGGCGTCCACCGCTCCCTGCAGACGGCTCAGTCTCCTGCCCTCCCCGGCCCACGCCGTGGTGTATACGGTCACCGTTCCCCGCCCGCCGGTCGCCCGGCCGCCGCCCACCGAACTGCCCGGCAGGTCGCCGCCGTGGCCCCAGTAGGCACCGCCACAGCTGAGGGGGATCGACGCGACACCGTAGCCGTAGCGGCTGCCCGCCGGATAGACGTCCCGGCCGCCGACGGCCGTGGTGTCCCGCGTCATCAGCTCAGTTGCCCAGAGGGGCAGGAGACGGCCGCCGAACAAGCCGTTCCAGAACGTGTTGAGATCCGCGGGAGTCGAGACGAGCCCGCCGGACGCTCCGAACTCGTACCCGGGGAGCTCCGTCACGTCCACGACACCGGCCTCGGGGAACGCCGGGTTCACGCCGTAGTTCCGTGCGTGCGGCCCGCGCAGCGTCAGTTCGCCGGGCTCGGGCCAGTAGGTGTCGTCCAGGTGCAGCGGACGCAGGACCGTGCGTTCGACGTAGCTGCGGAAGCCGACTCCCGACACCTTGTCGACGACCATGCCGAGCACCAGGTAGTTGGTGTTGGAGTAGCCCCAGCCGGTACCGGGCTCGAAGTCGGGCCCGGCGGCGAGCGCGAGTGCCAGGTACTGCTCCGGAGTCCCGGCGCGCGACCAGTCGACCAGCGCCGTGTACTCGGCCAGGCCAGCGGTCTGTTTGAGCAACTGCCGCACGGTGACCGCGTGTCCGGCGAGCTGGGGTACGTACTGCCCCGCCCGGTCGTCGAGTTGGATGCGGCCGTCGGCCACCAGGCGCATGACCGCCGTCGCGGTGAACGCCTTGGTGTTGCTGGCGAGCCGGAACCGGCCCCGTTCATCCGGCATACGGGTGCCGGAGACCGCATCCCCCGCTCCCGCGGTGCGCGTCACCACCCCGTCGTACGCGAGGGCACCCGGCACACCGTCCCGGTGCACGAGCAGATCCAGCTGCCGTCGCACCGGATCCTTCGGGCGGGCCTCGGCCGCTGGTGCGAGTGCCCCGGCCGCCAGGACGGTGAACAGTGCTGCGACTGTGACGCTCCTGCTGCGCATGGACTTCCCCCTGGGTCGTTGCGCCGGATCCGACGTGTGGACCCGGTGCTCACGACGACCCTGCCAGGGCCGCGGGCCGGAGTCGGTGAGGCTCCGTCCCGAATCGAAGGTGCGTCCAGCCCCCTTGCCCGACCGCCCGTCGTGTGCGTCAGGACGGTTCGGAGGTATCCCTGACAGGGGTGTCCTCGACGCGCGAGCCCGGTGCTCCGCGGCCGGGGGCCGCCGGACTGTGCGCGTGCCGGGCGGGCGCCTGCCCGTCACCGGAACCGGCACCTGCCTCGGGGATGCGGAGGACGAGCATGGCGACGTCGTCGCCGCTCGGGTCGATACGTTCCAGGAGTTCGTCGAGGAAGTCCTCGACATCGCGGCCGGCCAGGGCCGAGGCGTGCCGGCGCAGTGCGTCCAGCCCGGCCTCCAGGTCACGGGTGCGGCTCTCGACCAGTCCGTCGGTGTAGAGCAGAAGCGTGGACCGTGGCGGGAGATCCGCTCGGGCGTCGGGCCAACCCAGCCCCAGGTGCAGTGCCGAACTGAGGCCGAGGAGCGGCCCGTGCCCGGCGTCGAGGAACCTGGCCTCCCCGTCCGCGGTGACGAGAAGGGGCGGCGGATGCCCGGCGTTGACCCACTGGAGCTGCCAGGGGCCACCCTCCGGTCCCTCGATGCGCGCGAAGACGCACGTGGCCATCGGGGCGTCACTGGTATGGGTCATCGCCTCGTCCAGCCGGCGCATGATCAGACTGGGGGGCTCCGTCCGGTCCCACGCCAGAGCGCGCAGCATGTTGCGCACCTCGGCCATGTGGGCGGCCGCTCTGAGGTCGTGGCCGACGACATCGCCGATGACCATCGTCAGGGCCCCGTCGCTCAGCAGGAACGAGTCGTACCAGTCCCCGCCCACCTCGGCTGCGCTCTCGGCAGGACGGTAGCGGGCAGCCAACGTCAGGTGGTCGACCTGCGGCAGCGGGGTGAGGAGCTGGCGCTGCATCGTCTCGGCCACGTGGCGTTGCTGCTCGAAAAGCTCCGCCGCCTCCATGACCAGGCCGGCGCGGCGTCCGATGTCCGCGAGCACGAAGATCTCCGCCTCCGTGTAGGAGGATCCCGGCGCGACGCGGGCCACGGTCAGTGCGCCGAGGACCTGCCGTCGGGTGTGCAGGGGCACCACGACCGCGCAGACGCCCCCCAGACGGTCGAACAGTTCGCGGTGTGCCCTGGCGAGAGGGCTGTCAGGGCGCTCCGCGAGGGCGTCCGAGTCCAGGACCACGTGTTCCGCGGTCCGCAGTGCCTGGATCGCCGCGGAGCGGGTGGATTCGGGCAGCGACGGCAGCGGGCCCGTGAGCGAGTCCGCCGTCTCCTGGTCGTCGGCGGAACGTACGGCCACGCGACGCATCGAGCTGGTGTTCTCCGGTGAACGCAGGTCGATCGCCGCCCAGTCGCCCATGTCGGGTACGAGGAGTGCGGCCAGCTTTGTGAGTGTCTCGGGAGTGTCCGAGGGCGAGATGAGGACCGAGGAGACCTCCGCGACCATCGTCAGCCGGGCGGTGAGGCCCTCCAGCGCGGCGAGGTAGGCGGCCGTCTGCTCGGCGGCGTTCCGGTGCAGGCTGAAATCGTGGAAGACGATCACCATGCCTTCCGGATGCCCCTCGTGGCGCAGGGGAGTGGCCGCCCAGATGACGGGGACCAGGCTGCCGTCGCCGCGGAGGAAGAGTTCCTCCGTCCCCTCGGCCGCGCGGCCGTTCTCCAGCACGGCCAGAAGACCGCACTCGCTCCGCGGGATCCTCCCGCCGTCGCGTCGCCGGTGCAGCAGGTCGTGGAGGTCGTGCCCCAGCATCCTGTCCCGTGTCCTGCCCAGGAGTTGCGCCGCGCGTGGATTGCACGCGGTGAGCCGGCCGGTCATGTCCGTGACGAACACCCCAGCCCCCAAGCTGTCGAAGACCGTGCGCATGAAGCCGACCTCGAGCAGCCCGTCCTGCGACCTCATGGACCGGCTCCCGTCCGCCCCCTGCGTCGGCCCGGGCCGACCCCGCTCGCGCGTCCCGCGCCGCGCAGGGAGACGCGCGGGGGGATCCGCTCCGCCGCCGGAGCAGCGGTCCGGCAGATCATGTGCTCATGCCTTCCGCCTCGTGGTCGGAGCCGCGGCTGTGCGTCCCGACGGGACCGCCGGAGGGCACCCACGGCGCCACGTCATCAGCTCATCATTCACCCGGCGCACCCGATCCGCCGCTCGGGAGAGGCCCGCGGTCCGCCGGCCGGGGCATTCGGCGGACGCGCCCCTTCCCACCGGGGCCCGCACCGTCGCCGGTCCGTCCGCCGAGGTGTCGGGCAGCTCCGGCGGATGCGGAGTCCGAGCCCGCCCGGACGGCCTCGGCGGACGGGAGCAGTGAGAAAGCGCGGCAGTCCGTCTCGACGGACGGGGGCCCGCAGGCCCGGAAGGCTCTCCCGCGCGCTACCTCTCGAGCACCAGCGCCGACCCCTGGCCCACACCGATGCACAGGGTCGCCACACCCACCCCGGAGCCGGCGGCCCTGAGCTGATGCGCGACGGAACCCGCAAGCCGGGCCCCCGACGCTCCGAGGGGGTGGCCGATCGCGATCGCCCCGCCGCGCGGATTGAGCACGGACGGGTCGAGTCCCGGCCATTCGGCCAGGCAGCCCAGCACCTGGGCGGCGAAGGCCTCGTTGAGTTCGAGGGTCGCGAGGTCCGCGAACGACCGTCCGGCCCGGTCGAGTGCCCTGTTCACGGCCTCGACGGGAGCCAGCCCGAAGTAGTGCGGTTCGTTGGCCGCGACGGCGGAGGCGGTGATCCTGGCCAGCGGCTCGCGGCCGGTGGCCCGCAAGCCCTCCTCGTCGGCCAGCAGCAGGGCGGCCGCGCCGTCGTTGAGCGGGGAGGAGTTGCCCGCGGTGACCGTACCGCCCTCCGTCCGGAAGGAGGGGCGCAGCCCGGACATCGCTTCGAGCGACGCGTCCTCCCTGACGCACTCGTCCCGGTCCACCACGACCGGGTCACCCTTGCGCCGGGGGAGCGTCAGCGGCACGATCTCCCCGTCGAACAGCCCGGCGGCACGGGCCGCCGACGCCTTCCGGTGGGAGGAGAGCGCGAACTCGTCCTGCCGCTCCCTGCTGATCGAGTGCTTCTCCGCGATCAGCTCCGCGCTCTCGCCGAGCGGCACCGTCCACTGCGGATCCATCCGCGGGTTGACCATGCGCCAGCCCAGCGTGGTCGAGTACATCTCGGTGTGCCCGGCGGGAAAGGCGCGGTCGCTCTTGGGGAGCACGTAGGGGGCGCGGGTCATGGACTCGACACCGCCGGCCACGACCAGCGAGTGGTCCCCCAGTGCCACCGAGCGCGCCGCGTGCACGACGGCTTCGAGGCCCGAGGCGCAGAGCCGGTTGACGGTGACTCCCGGGACCGAGACCGGCAGACCGGCCAGGAGCGCGGCCATCCGGCCGACGTTGCGGTTCTCCTCGCCCGCGCCGTTGGCGTTGCCGAGCACGACGTCACCGATGCGCGAGGGGTCGAGATCCGGGGTGCGGCCGAGCAGTGCGCGGATGGCGTGCGCGGCCAGATCGTCGGGGCGGACTCCCGCGAGCGCCCCGTTGTACCGGCCGATCGGGGTGCGGACGGCGTCCACGACGTACACGTCGCGGGTTCGGAGACTCACGAGGCGGTCCTTCCGGTCGTACGGACCGGGGCGGCGGTCCTCTCCAGCACCTCGGCGGTGCTCACCCCGGGGGCGGTCTCCACGAGCACCAGGCCGTCCGCGGTCACGTCGAGCACCGCGAGGTCGGTGATGACGCGCTGGACGCAGGCCTTGCCCGTCAGCGGCAGGGTGCACTCCTCGACGATCTTCGGGCTGCCGTCCTTGGCGGTGTGCGTCATGGTCACGATGACACGCCGTGCGCCGTGGACGAGGTCCATGGCTCCGCCGATTCCGGTCACCATCCTGCCGGGCACCGCCCAGTTGGCGAGGTCACCGCGTGCGGAGACCTCCATGGCCCCCAGCACGGCGGCGTCGATGTGGCCGCCGCGGATCATCCCGAAGGAGAGCGCCGAGTCGAAGAAGGAGGCGCCGGGGCGGACCGTCACCGTCTCCTTGCCCGCGTTGATGAGATCGGGGTCGACGTCCTCGTCGTAGGGGAAGGCGCCGGTGCCGAGGATTCCGTTCTCGGACTCCAGCACGACGTGGACACCGTCGGGCAGGTGGTTGGGGATGAGCGTGGGCAGGCCGATGCCCAGATTGACGTACTCGCCGTCCCGTAGTTCCGCCGCCGCCCTGGCAGCCATCTCGTTCCTGTTCCAGGCCATCAGTTGCGTTCTCCCCGCTCGCTGACCGTCCGCTTCTCGATCTTCTTGTCCACGGCCTGCTCCGGAGTCAGCGCGACCACCCGCTGCACGAAGATGCCCGGCAGGTGCACATGGTCCGGGTCGATCTCACCGGGCTCGACCAGTTCCTCGACCTCCGCGACGGTGACGCGCCCGGCCATGGCGGCGAGCGGGTTGAAGTTGCGCGCGGACTTGTTGAAGACGAGGTTGCCGTGCCGGTCGCCCCTGGCCGCCCGCACCAGGGCGAAGTCCGTGCGGATGCTGCGCTCCAGGACGTATTCGGTGCCGTCGAACTCGCGTACCTCCTTGGCGGGGGACGCCACCGCCACCGCACCCTCGCCGTCGTAACGCCAGGGGAGTCCGCCGTCCGCGACCTGGGTGCCCACCCCGGCGGGCGTGAAGAACGCCGGTATCCCCGCCCCTCCGGCCCGCAGCCGTTCGGCCAGGGTGCCCTGCGGGATCAGTTCAAGCTCCAGTTCACCGCCCAGGTACTGCCGGGCGAACTCCTTGTTCCCGCCGATGTACGAACCGGTGACCCGGCTGATCCGGCCGGCGGTGAGCAGCACCGCGAGTCCGGTGTCCATCGCACCGCAGTTGTTGGACACCACGCTCAGCCCGCTGACGCCGCTCGCGTACAGGGCGTCGATCAACACGTTCGGTACACCGCTGAGGCCGAAGCCCCCCACTGCCACCGACGCGCCGTCCCGCACGTCGGCCACGGCCAGCGCCGCCGACGCGACCACCTTGTCCATGGGACCGCCCATCTCATAGTGTTCGCATAGTGAAGTTTCCTTCACTATGATGGGAGGGAGTCTGCCGCCCGGACCGGAGGACTGTCAACGGTCCGGCCGCCCGTGGCCCACCCTCCGGCGGCTTCGGCGGTACGCCGGGGCCCCGCCGTACCGTGGCGGCCCGGTGCGCAACCGACCGATGTACCGTGCCGATCCGGCACGGAACCACCCGACGGAGAGCAGATGACACCGCCCAGCACCGCCCCTGGCGACCCGCAGGCGCCCCCCGAGTCGGTCACCCCGCTCATCCGGGGCATCGCCGTCCTGCGCCGGCTGAGCGAAGCGGACGGCTCCCTCGACCTCGGTGAGCTGGAGCGCGCCACGGGTCTGGCCCGCTCCACCGTCGACCGGATCGTCCTGACGCTCGCCCGCACGGGATACGTGCGCCTCGCGGGCAGGACCGTCACCCTCACACCCCGGCTGATGGAGCTGGGCAACGCGTATCTCTCCTCGACGCGTTTCCCGGCGCTCCTGGGTGATGCGGTGGACGCCCTCGCGGACGAACTCGACGAATCGGTGTCCCTCGCGGTACCCGACGGTGACGGCATCCGCTTCGTGCACCAGGCCACCCGTCGCAGGGCTATGTCCCTGCGCTTCCGCATCGGTGACCTGCTTCCGGTCGAACGCACGGCGCCAGGAGCGCTGTTCGCCACCGTCTGGGAACCCGGGGAGTGGCATGCCTGGCGGGAGCGCCGGGCCCGTGACCCCGAAGAGGCGGGCTTCCCGTCCCTGCCGCCGCGCCCGCGTCAGCCTGACCGCTTCTTCGAGGAGCGGGTGGCATCGGCACGGGCCGACGGCTGGGCCCTCGACGACCAGCTGATCGAGCCCGGGCTCATCGCCCTCGCCGTGCCGGTGCGGGATGCCGCCGGAGGCATCGCCTGCGTGCTCAGCGCAGTCAGCCACACCAGCCGCCACACCGCCGAAGGCCTCCGGGGCGGTGTTCTGCCCCGACTGCGCGACGCTGCCGCGGAGATGGAGCGCCACCTCCGGGCAGCGGCCCCCGCCGGCGCCGCGCCCACCGGTGCCGCCCCCTCGCCGTCCGGGGGAGCCGGGCCGGGCGGGGCCGCCCTCGCCTCGTGGACCGCCGCCTCCAAACAGGAGCTGGGCCGGGAGTTCATCGAATCGCTCGCCCGGGGACTGACCGTCATCGCCGCCTTCGCGGACACCGGCCAGGATCCGACCCTCAGCGATATCGCCCGCGCCACCGGCCTCTCCAGGGCGTCGGCGCGCCGTGCGCTGATCACCCTCGAACACCTCGGCCACGTCACGGTCGACGGACGTCACCACAGGCTCGCACCGCGCGTCCTGGAGCTCGGCTACGCGCCGCTGTCGCGCACCACCCTGTCGCGGATCGCCCAGCCGCACCTTGCCGGCCTGGCCGGGCGGATCCGCGACTCCGCCTCTCTCGCCGTCCTGGTCGACGACGCCGTGCAGTACGTGGCGCGGGCGGCGACCCACCGCATCATGACCGTCGACATCACCGTGGGCACCCGCTTCCCCGCCTACGCCACCTCCCTCGGCCGTGTGCTGCTGGCCGGCCTGCCGGCCGCCGAGCTCGACCCGCTGCTGGCCCACGCGGATCTGCGTCCGCTCGCCCCCCACACCCTCACCCGCCGTGCCGCACTCGAGACGGTCCTGGACGGGGTGCGGAGGGAGGGATACGCCCTGGTCGACGAGGAACTGGAGGCAGGGCTCCGTTCGATCGCCGTCCCCGTACGTGACCGCTCCGGCGCTGCCGTAGCGGCCGTCAACGTCGCGATGCACAGCAGCAGCCGGACGATCGACGAGTGCCTCGACGAGGTGCTGCCGGGGCTGCGGTCCACAGCCGACGCCATCGAGGTGGACCTGCACACCGCGGCCCGCTTCGGACAGGTGGCCGTTGTCTGACCCGGCCGGCGGCCTTCGCGCCTGTCCCTGCACGGAGGCATAAAGGGCGCACACGGGGTAGGCGAGCGCTCGACGAGGGCAGCGCGCCACCGCCGCCAATCGTCGGACACCTCCGTCCGGTGCCTCGGCTTCGCCTCCCCTCCGTTCCTTCCAGGTGCGGAGGCCGACGGAGGAACAGAGGATGCGAAGGTGGCGAGCCGCAGCGGCCGGCCCCGTCGTAACGAGAAGCGACATCCGAGGGAGACAAGACCATGGCGCCCGAGCGAACCTCCTCCGGCAGCATCGCATCCCGTGACCCCCGGCTCGCCCTGCCGGTGGCAGAGCGGGCGGGCTGGAGCGACGTGGACGTGCGGGCGGTCGACACCGTCAGGGTGCTGGCCGCCGACGCCGTCCAGAAGAAGGGCAACGGCCATCCCGGTACGGCGATGAGCCTGGCGCCACTCGCCTACCTGCTGTTCCAGCAGGTCATGCGCCACGACCCCGCGGACGACCGATGGCTCGGCCGGGACCGGTTCGTCCTCTCCTGCGGCCACACCAGCCTCACGCTTTACATCCAGCTCTACCTGGCCGGCTACGGCCTGGAGATGGACGACCTGAAGGCCCTGCGCACCTGGGGTTCGGCCACTCCCGGCCACCCGGAGTACCAGCACACCCGCGGCGTCGAGATCACCACCGGCCCGTTGGGCCAGGGGATGGGCGCCTCCGTCGGGATGGCGATGGCCGCACGCCGCGAGCGGGGCCTGCTCGATCCCGAGGCGGCGCCCGGGGCCAGCCCCTTCGACCACCACGTCTACGTCCTGGCCTCGGACGGCGACATGATGGAGGGCGTCGCCTCCGAGGCCGCGTCGCTGGCAGGTCATCAGCAGCTCGGCAACCTCGTGGCCTTCTACGACAGCAACCAGATCTCCATCGAGGACGACACCGACATCTCGTTCAGCGAGGACGTCCCGGCCCGTTTCGCCGCCTACGGCTGGCACGTTCAGACTGTGGACTGGACCCGCACCGGGGACTACGTCGAGGATGTCGACGCCTTGCTCGCGGCCATCGAGGAGGCGAAGGGGGAGCAGTCCCGGCCCTCGCTGATCATGCTCCGTACCATTATCGGCTGGCCTGCCCCGACGAAGCGGAACACCGGCAAGGCCCACGGTTCGGCGCTGGGCGACGAGGAGGTCGCCGGGACCAAGAGCCTCCTCGGCTTCGACCCCGAGGTGTTCTTCCCGATGGAGGACGAGGTCCTCGCCCACACCCGGGCGGTGGGGGAGCGCGGCAGGAAGGCGCGGGAGACCTGGGAGCGGACCTACGACGACTGGCGGTCCGCGAATCCGGAGCGGGCGGCGCTCCTCGACCGCCTGCGGAAACAGGAGCTGCCCGAGGGATGGACAGGGGCCCTGCCCGAATTCCCCGCCGACGCCAAGGGCATGGCCACCCGCAAGGCGTCGGGTGAGGTGCTGAGCGCCCTCGCGCCGGTGCTGCCGGAGCTGTGGGGTGGCTCGGCTGACCTCGCCGGCAGCAACAACACCACCATGGACGGCGTGCCCTCGTTCATCCCCGAGAACCGCCAGACGAGCGAGTTCGCCGGAGGGCCGTACGGGCGGACGCTGCACTTCGGCATCCGTGAACACGCCATGGGCGCCGTCCTCAACGGCATCGCCCTGCAGAGCCTGACCCGCCCCTACGGCGGCACGTTCCTCACCTTCAGCGACTACATGCGCCCCGCCGTCCGCCTCGCCGCGCTCATGAAGCTCCCCGCCACCTACGTCTGGACCCACGACTCCATCGGTCTCGGTGAGGACGGACCCACCCACCAGCCCGTCGAACACCTGGCCGCGCTCCGTGCCATCCCGGGCCTGGACGTCGTACGCCCCGGCGACGCCAACGAGACCACGGTCTGCTGGCGGACGATCCTGGAGCACGCCGACCGCCCCGCCGGGCTCGTCCTGACGCGGCAGAACCTCCCGGTCCTCGACCGCGGCGACGGCGTCCACGCAGCCGCCGACGGCGCGGCCCGCGGTGCCTACGTCCTGGTCGAGGCCTCCGGGACCGCCCCCGACGTCATCCTCGTGGCGACGGGCTCCGAGGTTCAGATCGCCCTCGACGCGCGCAAGTTGCTGGCCGACGAGGGACTGGCGGTCCGGGTGGTCTCGATGCCCTGCCGCGAATGGTTCGAGGAGCAGCCGCAGGCCTACCAGGACGACGTGCTTCCGCCCGACGTCCGCGCCCGCGTCAGCGTCGAGGCAGCCGTGGGCCAGGGCTGGCGCGAGGTGGTGGGCGACGCGGGGCGGATCGTCAGCCTCGAGCACTACGGCGCCTCGGCCGACTACCAGCGGCTCTACGAGGAGTTCGGCATCACCGCCGACGCGGTCGCCGCGGCGGCACGTGCCTCCGTGCGCGACGCGGTGCAGCCGCCCAGGCCCGGCGGGCAGAGGGGCTGACGAGCGGGCGGCGCGTTCGGCCGCGGATCCGTGCGGCCTCATGTCCGCCCCCGTTCCGGCTGACGACGTCCAGGAGAGCACGCGCCGCCGTCGGGCTGGTTCACCGGTGTCGGCGACCCGTTGACCCATGGGCGGTTGCCGGCGCGGCCCGATGACGGAGGCGCGGTCGGGACGTGCGGCCCGGTCCGCCGGTGGGACAACCTGAGGGCGCCACCGGGCGTCGGCGGTTCCGTCGCCCGCGGTCCGCAGGACGGGGCGGGTCGCGACCCGGCCGGCACCGGGGCATCTGCATTTACGGTATACCAAACTCTTGACGTGTGCCTGAGGGGCGCACATATTTGGTATGCCATAGCGCAGAAAGCCGACGTCAAGGAGGGTGATCGGCTGCGGGCGCACCAGCCATCGCGGTCGGTCCGTCGAAGGTCCTTCCTCCGCGCGTCGCGCATACCCCGCCCTCAGGTCTCTCTTGCCAGCACGGAGGCGTCATGACCACAGCGCACCGCTCCGAAGCATCCGCAAGGCCCGAAAAAGACACCCGCTCCGTGTCCTCCTCCGAGGAGTACGAGCACATACCCGTCCCCGCGACCGCGCGCCGCAGCCTGCTGTCCGTCGCTGCCACCTGGTTCGGCTTCCCGATGAACCTGGGCAGCGCGGTCTTCGGCGGAGTGATCGTCTACAACCTCGGCCTGCCCCGGGGGCTGCTCGCCATCCTGGTCGGCAATCTGGTGCTCTTCGCCTACGTCGGCGCGCTCAGCCACCAGGCAGGCAGCACCGGGAAGAACTTCGCCCTGCTGGCCGTGGACACCTTCGGCAGCCGCGGCCGGAACCTGCCCGCCGGGCTGCTCGCCACCGTGGTCGTAGGCTGGTTCTCCTTCCAGGTCGGACTCACGGGCACCACGCTCGGTGGAGCCCTCGGGTGGTCCGTACTCGCGGGGACGGCCATCGGCGGCGTTCTCTACACACTCCTGACGATGGCCGGGATCCGTGCCCTCTCCCTCATCGGAATGATCGCCATGCCCCTGTTTCTCGTGCTCACGGTGGTGGCGCTGGCCTACGGCCTGGACACGCGCACCTCGCCGGCGGACACCTTCGGGTACGAGGGTGCGGGCACCGCCCTCGGCTTCGGTGGCGCCGTCGCCATCGTCGTCGCCGGATTCGCGGACTCGGGCACCATGACCGCCGACTTCACCCGCTGGTCCAGGGACGGACGGTCAGCGGTCCTCGCCACGCTCACGGCCTTCCCCTTCGCCAACTTCCTCGCAAACGCGGCCGGCGGATTCGTCGTGGCGGTGGGTGGCACCGCCGACCCGGCCACCGACGGCGGCGGATTCCTCAACCTTCTCACCGGCCACAGCCCTCTGCTCACCGCCCTGGCCGTGGTCTTCGTCTTCGTCAACCTGGGCTCCGTCGCCTCCCACTGCCTCTACAACGGTGCCGTCGGCTGGTCGGCGCTCACGCCGGTCCGGATGCGCCCCCTCACCCTCGTGCTCGGAGCCGTCGGTGTGGTGCTCGCGCTCAGCGGGGTGTGGGGTCACTTCCTCGACTGGCTCAATCTGCTGGGCGTCCTCGTCCCGCCGATCGGCGCGGTACTGATCACCGACCGACTGCTGCGAGACCGCCTGGGCGACCGGCCCACGGGCAGGTACCGGGTCACCGCCCTCGCCGCCTGGGCAGCCGGGGCCACCGTGGCAGCGATCACCCACCACACATCGCCCGAGTTCGTGGACCCGGTGGTCGGCATGCTCACGGCGGCAGCCGTGTACGCCGCTGCCGAGACGGCCGTACGCCGCAGGTCCGCAGCCCCGCACGCGGGCACCGCCGTATCCACGTGACCGGGCGCCCGGGACCAGGTGCGACGGGCCGCCCGGTCCGCCGCACCGTGAACCGCCGCCGAGGGCAACCGCCTGAAGCGCCCACCCCAAGGAGAAGGAGCCACTGTGAACGCCGCGGAACGCGACGAGATCTGCAAGTTGACCGCCACCGAGACGGTAGCCAGGGTGCGCGCCGGGGAGTTGTCACCCGTCGAGGTCACGGACGCGGTCCTGAACCGCATCGAGGCGGTCGACCCGCACCTGCACGCGTTCTGCACACCGGTCCCCGATCACGCGAGGGCACAGGCGCGTCGCGTGGCCGACGACCTGGCCGCGGGACGGGACCCCGGCCCGCTCGCCGGCATCCCCCTCGGCGTCAAGGACCTGATCTCCACCAAGGGCATCCGTACGACGTCCGGCTCGCCGGCCTACCGGGACTTCGTGCCCGACGAGGACGACATCGTCGTCGAGCGCGCCGTCGCCGGGGGCGCGGTCCTGCTGGGCAAGACGAACGCATCCGAGTTCGGCTTCGGACCCGTGGGCCAGAACCCCCTCTTCCCGACCACCCGCAACCCCTGGAACACCGACCTCACACCCGGCGGTTCGAGTGCGGGTTCCGCGGCGGCCGTCGCCGCGGGGCTCGGCCCGGTAGCCCTCGGCAGCGACGGAGGCGGATCCATCCGTATCCCCGCCGCGCTCTGCGGGCTCTTCGGCTTCAAGGCGTCCATGGGACGCGTGCCCGTCTATCCGGGCTGCCGGGACGACCGCTACCCGGGCGTCTCCGGCTGGGAGTCGATCGAACACATCGGCCCGCTGACCCGCACCGTCGCGGACGCCGCGCTGGTCCTGTCCGTACTGGCAGGGCCCGATCCCCGGGACCGGCACTCCATCCCCTGCGGCGACGTCGACTGGACTGGGCGCCGCCCGATTCCCGAACTGCGCGTCGCCTACAGCCCCGACCTGGGCCGTATCGCGGTCGACCCCGAGGTACGCGGCATCGTCGACGCGGCCGTGGCGGTCCTGGAGCGCGACCTGGGCGCAAAGGTCGAGCAGCCGGACCTGCGGCTTCCCCCGTACGAGGAGACCTTCGGCGCCGTCATCGCCGCCGACACCGATCTCACGGGCCTGCGCGCCCTCGCCGAGCGGCACGGTGACACGATGTCCCCGCGCCTGCTCGACTTCCTCCGAACACCCTGGACCGCGGAGCAACTGACCGAGGCGAACATCATGCGCAAGCGTGTGGTCAACCGGCTCGCCCGGTTGATGGCCGACTACGACCTGATCGTCACCCCGACCGTGTCCACCGCCGCCTTCCCGGTGGGATTCCACGGGCCCGAGGTCATCGACGGGCGGATGGTCGACGGGGACCACTGGACGGCCTTCACGCCCCTCGCCAACCTCGCGGGTCTTCCCGCCGCCAGCGTCCCCGCAGGCCTGACCGCGGACGGCCGACCGGTCGGCCTCCACCTCATCGGCCGGCATCTCGCCGACGCGCGCCTCCTCGACGCCTGCGCGGCCTACGAGGAGGCCGCACCTTGGTCCCACCTCGAACCGCCGCTCGTGGCGGGATGACAGGCGGCCCGGGCGCCCAACGCGGGACCGCGCCCGCGTCGTTCTGACGCGGTGTCCGGCGCGAGAGGCGGAGCCGTGGTACCGCCGCCCGCGCCGAACACCGGGAGGAGTCAGCCCATCTGCCGCCGCACGAGCTCATGGAGCCGCCCGCCCGTGTCCGCCAGCAGTTCGGCCGGCGGCCCCTCCTGCACGACACGGCCGTCAGCCATGACGATCACACGGTCCGCGTCCATCACCGTGGAGAGCCGGTGAGCGATCACGACCCGGGTGGCGCGCAGGGCACGGGTGCTCTCGATGACGGTGCGCTGGGTCTCGTTGTCGAGCGCACTGGTGGCCTCGTCGAAGAAGAGGATCCGGGGGCGCCGCACAAGAGCCTGGGCGATCATCAGCCGCTGACGCTGACCTCCCGAGATCGAGCCGCCCCCGGAGATCATCGTGTGAAGCCCCATCGGCATGCGCTTGATGTCCTCGGCCAGCCCCGCCATCGCGGCGGCCTCCCAGGCCTCCTCCTGGCTGAACACCTCGGCGCCGCAGATGCAGTCCAGGATCGACCCGGACAGGGGCTGGGCGTTCTGCAGCACCACCCCGCACTGACGGCGCACCGCCGCCTGATCCAGCGAGGTCAAGTCCTGCCCGTCGTAGAGCACGCTGCCCGTGACCGGCCTGTCGAAGCCGATGAGCAGCCTGAGCAGCGTCGACTTGCCGCAGCCGCTCGGTCCCACGATCGCCACGAACTCGCCGGGGCGAACGGACACGGACACCTCGTCCAGGACGAGCGGACCGTCGTCGGAGTAGCGGAAACTGACGCCGCGCGCCTCGATCTCACCCGACAGCGTGCCCGGCTGGGTGCTCGCCGCCCGCACCTCCGGTGTGGCGTCGAGGACGGGCCTGATCTGTTCGAACATCGGCAGCACCGCCGCGGCGGAGACGAAGGCCCCGGTGAGCTGCGTCACCGCCGTCAGGAGCATCGTCACCGAGGTGTTGAAGGTCAGGAACTCGCCGGCGGTGAGGGAGCCGCGTGCCGGACCTGCCAGGAGCAGGAAGATGATCAGCGAACACAGGGGAAGATAGACGGCGTTGAGGACGGTCGTGAGGTTCTTGATACGGCCGGCCCGCTTCTGGAGCTCACGGCTGCGGGCGAACTGGGCCGCCCACGCCCCGTAGGCGAAGCTCTCCGCCGCCGCGACCCGCAGCTTGGGCAGCCCGCGCAGGGTCTGGAACGCCTGGTTGTTGAGCTTGTTACCCAGCTCGACCAGACGGCGCTGCCAGCGCAGCTCCCACATGCCCATCGTGAGGAACACCCCGGCGATGACCACCAGCATGGCGACGGCGGTGAGGGCGAGCGGCACGCTGAACCAGAGCAGCAGACCGAGGTTCATCAGCCCGAGCGTGCCCGCCTGCACCACGACGGGACCCGTACCCGACAGCACCCGGCGGATCGTGCTCACGCCCATCGCCGCGCTCGCCAGTTCCCCGGTGGAACGCTCGGTGAAGAATCTCGTCGGCAGGCGCAGCAGCCGGTCCCAGACCGCGGGCTGGAGCGTGCTCTCGATGCGTCCCTCCATCCTCAGGATCGTGAGGTTCTGCAGCAGCATGAAGGCCGCCGAGACCACCCCGGCGATGATGACGGCCAGCGACACCTGCACGATGAGCGACGTCTGGGCGTTGGGGACGTACACACCCAGCACCTTGCCCGTGGCGATCGGGACGAGTGAACCGAGCGCGACCGTCACCAGCCCCGCCAGCACCAGATTCCGAAGGTCGCCCCGGGTGCCGAACAGGGCGAAGCGCAGCAACTGCCGCTTCCTCAGGGGCTGCTCGGGGAGCGGCCGGTAGAACATCACCGCGCGCTCCTCGAACTCACCGGCCGAGGAAGCGCCCAGGCGGCTGCGCCTTCCGGTCAGCGGGCTCACCGCCTCGTAGCGGCCACGGCGCCAGAGCAGCGCGACGGGTGCCCCGGACGCGGCGCGACGTCCCACCAGGGGGCCGGAGTTCTCCCGCCACCAGCGCCCGTCCAGCCGCACCGCCCGGGTCCGTACGCGCGAGGCGACCGCGACGCGTTCGACCGGATCCATCCGGTCACTCACCGCCCCGCCGGTCGAGGGTTCGGCCAGGACGATCCCGGAGTCCCGTGCCACCAGGCGACAGGCCGCGTACACGGCGTCGTCCGACGCCCCGGGCGTTCGCGGCGCGCCCTTCCCCGACCCGCCGATCGAGGTCAGCAGAGCCTGATCGGCCTCCCTCCGGACGGTCTCGCCGGCCTTCAGGCCGGCCGCGGTCCGGTCCTCGTGAGCCCGCTCCAACTGTTCGATCCAGCGGTCCAGAGCGGAGAGCAGCCGGTACTGCTGGTTGACCATCCCCTGCCACATGTCCGGGTCGACGAGCAGGTCACCCGCGGCCTCCGCGCTGAACGCGGCGCCGTACTGGACACTGCCGGGCGAGACCGGCAGCCACAGGACGTCGTCATCCCCCACGGTGTCCTCGACGCCCGCCCGGCCGTCCAGCGGGGCCTCGAACAGCACCCTGTGGCTGCGGCCCACACCGAGCGAGAAGGCGTGCTCCAACAGGCTCAGGGTCGTGTCCCCGGTGTCGTAGCTGCTGCGGTACTGGCCCTCGTACGCCTCCTGCCCCGCATACTCCGGTCGGTACAGCTCACGCAACGGGATGCGGCGCAGCGCGCACTCCTGAAGCGGCCGGCCGACCAAAGTGTGCTGCGGGCCCTCGGCCGGGCCCAGGACGAGTGTCCCCGGCTCCAGCCTGCCCAGGAAGTGCCAGTGCCCCCGCACCGACGCGTCCACCGCGAACAGATCGAGGGCGCCGCCCACGACCAGCCAGAGCACCTGGGGGCCCTCCAGGGACACGCTCCGCATCCCGGTGCAGTCCACCGGCTCCCCGAGAGCGCCGAACGCGCCGATGACGGGGTCGTGTCCGGGGGCCTCCGGGCCCGCGAGGGGGTGGACGGATGTCATCTCAGTGCTCCCTGACCAGATCGGCGTACGCCCCGCCCGCGGCCACCAGGTCCTCGTGGCGGCCGCGTTCCACGACCGTCCCGTGGTCCAGGACCACGATCTCGTCGCTGTCGCGGACGGTGCTCAGCCGGTGCGCGATCACGACGCAGGCGCAGCCGCGACGGCGCAGGTTGTCGATGATGATCCGTTCGGTCTCCGCGTCCAGTGCGCTGGTGACCTCGTCCAGCACCAGGATGCTGGGGCGGCGCACGAGCGCACGGGCGATCTCCAGCCGCTGGCGCTGCCCGCCCGAGAAGTTCCGGCCGTCCTGTTCCACCCGACTGTGGATGCCCTGGGGACGCCGGGCGACGACGTCGTGGAGCGCCGCGTCACGCAGTGCCTCGGCCACCGCCTCGTCCGGGACCGACGGGTCCCACAGCGCCACGTTGTCCCGCACCGTCCCCTCGAAGAGGAAGACGTCCTGGTCGACGAAGGACACGGAAGCGGCCAGCGCGCCCCTGGGGATGTCCTCCAGCCGCTGCCCGTCGATCCGGATCGTGCCCTCCCACGGGCTGTAGAGCCCGGAGATGAGCCGGGAGACGGTCGATTTGCCACTGCCCGAGCCACCCACGAGCGCGACCTGCTGCCCGGGTCCCACGGACAGCGAGAAGTCCTTGAGCAGGGGCGCGTCGAGAGGGCTGTACCCGAAGGTGATCTCCTCCAGCGTCACATGGCCCATGAGGCGCCGGGTGCTGGCCACAGGTTCGGGCCGGGAGTAGAGGGTGTCGACGGGGAAGTTCTCGACGTCCTTGAGCCGGGCCACGTCGGCGGCGAAGTCCTGGATGCGCCCCGCCACCCCGTTGAGCCGGGTGACCGGAGCGGTGAACCGCGTCACCAGCGCCTGGAAGGCGACGAGCAGACCGATCGACAGATGCCCCTCGACGGAACGCAGACCACCGATCCAGAGGATCAGTGCACTGTTGAGGGTCGCGAGGGCCGGAGCGACGATGCCCAGCCACGCGCTGGGAACGCCCAGGCGCTGCTGCTCGTCGAGCGTGGTGGCGTGCTGCCCCGCCCACCGGCGGAAGTACCCGTCCTCGCCGCCGGTCGCCTTCATCGTCTCGATCAGCTGGAGACCGGTGTACGAGGTGTTCGTCAGCCGCGCGCTGTCGGCCCGCAGCTTCTGGGTCCCGGTGGCCCGCAGCCGCACGACGATCCGCATCGCGACGACGTTGAGGAGCGCGATCCCCACCCCGACCGCCGTCAGCTGCGGATCGTAGGTCCACAGCAGGAAGGCGTAGAGGAGGACGACGACGCCGTCCACCCCGGCCGCGGTGAGGTCACGTGCGAGTGTCTCTGCCACCGCGTCGTTGGACTGCAGGCGCTGCACCAGGTCGGCGGGGCTGCGCTGGGAGAAGAAGGTCACCGGGAGCCGCAGCAGATGACGGAAGAACCGTGCGCTGCCGAGCGTGGAGGTGATGATGCGCCCGTGCAGCAGATTCGCCTGCTGCAGCCAGGTCAGGACGACGGTGAGGGCGACGGTCGTGCCCATCGCGGCGAACAGGACGCCCAGCAGGGACGTCTGCTCACCGATCATGAACGTGTCGATGTAGGTACGGCTCAGCGCCGGCAGGGTCGCTCCCACCGCGACCAGCAGCAGACTGGCGAGCAGAGCGGCCAGCATCGTGCCCGTCGTCCCGCGCAGCCGTGCCGGCAGCGACGCCATGACGCCGGGTCTGCGGCCCCCTCGCCGGAAGTCCTCCCCGGGTTCGAGGACAAGGACGACTCCGGTGAAGCTGGTGTCGAAGTCCTCGGCGGGCACGAACCTGCGCCCCTTGCCGGGGTCGTTGATGTGTACCCCGCGACGTCCGAGACGGCGACCCGGCCCCTCGTACACGACGTAGTGGTTGAACTCCCAGAACAGGATGGCCGGTCCCTGGACGTCCGCCAGGGCGGCCGGCTCCATCTGCATGCCCTTGGCTCGCAGACCGTAACCACGGGCGGCCTTCAGCACGTTGCTGGCGCGCGAGCCGTCGCGCGACACACCGCACGCGATCCGCAGCTCCTCCAGCGGTACATGGCGGCCGTGATGGCCGAGCACCATCGCCAGCGAGGCGGCGCCGCACTCCACCGCCTCCATCTGGAGCACGGTGGGGCTGCGTACGGTCCTGGTCCTCCCGCCCTCCCGGCCGGTTCCGGACCGCGAGCGGCGCCCGGCGCCGGACGGGCGCTCGGGGCGGTGCCGTCCGCGGCCGGCGGGCGGCAACTGCTGTGCGGCGGGGGAGGGGTGAGGAGCGGTCACGGGAGCAGCCAATCGATCGGGCGCTGGTCGGTGAGGCGGACGGAGCCGGTGGCCAGGGTCATCGAGCCGATCTCGTACGGCGGTCCGTCGGCGGAGGACCACCGGTAGCCCGACTCCGTCGAGGCCGCGCGTTCGATCCGGACCACGACGGCGAGTGGCCTGCCGTGCCGGGAGAACTGCTCCCCGAGCTGAGCGTCGCCGAGGAAGCGGGTGATCTGCTGCTGCGTCTGCGCGCTCCTGCCGACCGCGGCCACCTTGCCGCGAAGCACCCCGTACTGCTGTGAGGGCACCGACTGGACGGTCAGGTCGACCGACGCGCCGACGGGTACGGAGGCCGCCTTGCTGCCCGCGACGTACAGCAGGGCGACGAGCGGGTCGTCCGAGCCGCCGGTCCGTTCCACGCTCGCCACGTCGGCGCCGGTGGTGACCACCGCGCCGATCGTCGCGGTGACGGAGGTGAGCCGGCCCGCGTCGATCGTGCGGACGACGTGTTCGCCGTCCTGGGCGCGGACCTTGAGCAGAGGGGCGTCACGCGGCAGGGTGGTGCCCTCGTCGGCCAGCACCTCGGTGATCTGTCCGGAGACGGGGCTCTGCAGGATGTAACTGCCCCTGGAGTGCGTCAGGATGCCGGGGGCGTCGAGCGTGCTCGCGACGGAACCGGTCACCGCCCAGAAGCAGGCGCCGGCCATCACCACGAGGGTCACGACGAGGACGAGCAGTCCCTGCGGGCGCGCGAAGCGCACGGGGAGATCGAGTTGTTCGGGCGACTGCAGTTTGGAAAGGGCCTGCTGACGGAACTGCACGGAACTCTTTCCTCACCTCGGTCGGCACCGAGCCCCGGAACCGACTGGTTCCGGGGCTCGGCGGGGTACTGCCGTCTCTCAGAGACCGGCGGTCAGGCCGGTGGCCAGACCGGTGACCGCGCCCGTGTTCACGCCGGTGGCGGACTCGACGAGACCCGTGACCGAGCCGACGACGCCGGTGACCGGGACGATGCCCTCGACGGTGCCCGTGACGTTGCCGACGAGGCCGCCGACGAGGCCGCCCGAGACGTTGTCGAGGTCGCTGTCGGAGATCTCGGCGGTCTCGACCTGGGGGGTGTGGTTCATGGTGAGCGCTGCCCTTCGTATGGAAATTGCTTATCCACGGAAACCCGTGTTGCGGCCTCCGTGTGGTTCAGGATCAAAGCACGCTCGCACCTCGCACAGCTAATCGAACCGCAGCGGATTCATCGGTGCGGCGTCATTCGAACCGAATTTTCTGCACATGTGTTCCTTGCGTGGCGGCAATTTCTTCACGAGCTTCACCGGATGAATTCCCCACTGTCGTGGAGCGGTGCTCCGCAAGTGCGTCGGTACCGCACCAAACACCTCATCCCGTGGGCTGGAACCGGCGGTTCGCGCCTACCCGGGTGATCGTTGTGGGCGCACGGTGTGCAGATCCTCCACCCGGCCGTCCCTCGAAATTCGGGAGTTCGCGTGGTCCGGTCCAAGGGTGGCGCTCGGGAAGTGTCGATATTCACGCCATTGTAAAAGGTGAACGTGTGTCTATTTCTCGAAAGCGATTTCCGTGTGAGGGCGGTGTGCGCATGGGACTTTTCCCGGAATTCTGTGATCGCCCGGTCATGCAACCTCCGTGGATGTGGAGAGCCTGTGTCGCCGGTGCCGTTGTCGTCCCGCGGCGGCGCGGGGATGCCGGGCGGCGGGCGTGACGGCCGAGGTGGTGGGTGACGGCCGGTGGGGGATGCCGGGTGGTGGGTGACGGCCGGTGGGGGATGCCGGGTGGTGGGTGACGGCCGGTGGGGGATGCCGGGTGGTGGGTGACGGCCGGTGGGAGATGCCGGTGGTGGGCGGGACGGCCGCGGGAATGCCGGCCGGAGGGTCGCTCTGGGCCGCGGGTCCCGCTCATTCATCCGATGAAGCGGCTGCACCACCCTTCTCTCCGCGCCGGAAGCGACGCTACGATCGGGCTGCTTCATGGGAGCGCTCCCATTTCGTTTGGCCCCCAGCCGTCGCTGCGCGGCGGCCCAGCTCGGAGAGGACGTTTCCGTGCACCTCAGCACCAGACCGATCGCCGCCCTGGTGGCGGCACTCGCCCTCACCGCCGGGTTATCCCTCACCGGTACACCGGCCGTGGCACGCCCGGACGACGGCCCTGTCGCCGCCCAGGCATCGGATGTGTCCATCGCGGCGGACACCTACACATGGAAGAACGCGAGGATCGACGGCGGTGGCTTCGTGCCGGGCATCGTCTTCAACCGGTCCGAGAAGAACCTCGCCTACGCCCGAACCGACATCGGCGGTGCCTACCGCTGGGACCAGTCGGGCAAGCGGTGGACACCGCTGCTCGACTGGGTGGACTGGGACCGGTGGGGCTGGTCCGGAGTGGTGAGCCTCGCCTCGGACACCGCGGAGCCCGACAACGTGTACGCCGCGGTCGGCACGTACACCAACAGCTGGGACCCGACGAACGGAGCGGTCCTGCGTTCCTCGGACCGCGGTGCTTCCTGGAAGGCGACCACGCTGCCCTTCAAGCTCGGCGGCAACATGCCGGGACGAGGGATGGGGGAGCGGCTCGCGGTCGACCCCAACAAGAACTCCGTGCTGTATCTCGGCGCCCCCAGCGGCAACGGGCTGTGGCGGTCCACCGACTCCGGGGTCACCTGGTCGGAGGTGACCGCGTTCCCCAACCCGGGCAACTACGCCGCCGATCCGTCCGACACCAGCGGCTACAACAACGACAACCAGGGCATCGTCTGGGTGACGTTCGACGAGCGGTCCGGGAGCGCGGGCAGTGCCACCCAGGACATCTACGTCGGTGTCGCCGACAAGGAGAACACCGTCTACCGCTCCACGGACGGTGGCGCCACCTGGTCGAGGATCGCCGGTCAGCCGACCGGCTACCTCGCCCACAAGGGTGTGCTGGACTCGGCCACGGGCTACCTCTATCTGACGACCAGTGACACCGGCGGCCCGTACGACGGCGCCAAGGGCCAGATCTGGCGCTACGACACGGATTCCGGCGCGTGGAAGGACGTCAGCCCCGTCGCGGCGGCGGACGTCTACCACGGTTTCAGCGGCCTCTCCGTCGACCGTCAGAAGCCGGGGACCCTGATGGCCACCGCCTACAGCTCCTGGTGGCCCGACACCCAGATATTCCGCTCCACCGACAGCGGCGCGACCTGGACCAGGGCCTGGGACTTCACCAGTTACCCGAACCGTTCCAACCGCTACACCATGGACATCTCGTCCTCCCCCTGGCTCAGCTGGGGAGCCAACCCCTCGCCTCCGGAGACCGCCCCCAAGCTGGGCTGGATGACGGAGTCCCTGGAGATCGACCCCTTCGACTCCGACCGGATGATGTACGGCACCGGGGCGACGGTCTACGGCACGGAGAACCTCACGTCGTGGGACTCCGGCGGTCAGTTCAAGATCACGCCCATGGTGAAGGGGCTTGAGGAGACGGCTGTCAACGACCTGGCGAGCCCGCCCTCCGGAGCGCCTCTGCTCAGCGCGCTCGGTGACATCGGCGGTTTCCGGCACACGGACCTGGACGCCGTGCCGGCCATGATGTTCACCTCGCCGAACCTCGACTCCACCACCAGCCTGGACTTCGCCGAGAAGTCCCCCGGCACGGTCGTCCGGGTGGGCAACGCCGACGCCGCACCGCACATCGGCTTCTCCACCGACAACGGGGCCAACTGGTTCCAGGGCTCCGAGCCCTCGGGGGTCACCGCGGGCGGTACGGTCGCGGCGGCCGCGGACGGCAGCGGCTTCGTCTGGAGCCCGGAGGGCGCTGGCGTCCACCGCACCACCGGTTACGGGAACTCCTGGACCGCGTCCACCGGAATCCCGGCCGGGGCGACGGTCGAGTCCGACCGCGTGAACCCGAAGAAGTTCTACGGGTTCAAGGCCGGCACCTTCTACGTGTCGAACGACGGCGGCGCCAGCTTCACCGCGAAGGCGAGCGGCCTGCCCGCCGAAGGAAACGTCCGCTTCAAGGCGTTGCCCGGCACGGAGGGCGACATCTGGTTCGCGGGCGGCTCCGAGGCCGGCACGTACGGGCTGTGGCGTTCGACCGACTCGGGGGAGACCTTCACCCGATTCACCGGTATCGAGCAGGCCGACAGTGTGGGCTTCGGCAAGGCGGCGCCGGGAGCCTCGTACCAGACGGTGTTCGTCAGCGCGAAGATCGGCGGGGTTCGCGGCATCTTCCGCTCCACCGGCAAGGGTGCCACCTGGACGCGGATCAACGACGACGCCCACCAGTGGGCGTGGACCGGAGCCGCCATCACCGGCGACCCGCGCGTCTACGGCAGGGTCTACGTGTCCACCAACGGGCGCGGCATCCAGGTCGGGGAGACCTCGGACAGCGGAGGAGGGGGTACGGATCCGGATCCCGACCCCGACCCGGATCCGGACCCCGATCCCGAGCCCGAGGACTCGTCCTGCTCGGTGACCTACAAGGTCACCAACCAGTGGTCGGGCGGATTCCAGGCGGATGTGGCGGTCACCAACACCGGTTCCACGCCGTACGACGGCTGGCAGCTGGGCTGGTCCTTCCCCGGCGACCAGAAGGTCGGCCAGATGTGGAACGCCTCCTTCCAGCAGTCAGGGGTGAAGGTGACGGTGAAGGACGCCGGCTGGAACGGCAAGGTGGCGCCCGGCTCCACGGCGGGCTTCGGCTTCACCGGTACGACCACCGGAAGCAGTTCGGCCCCGACCGCGTTCACCCTGGGCGGTGAGGCCTGCACCGTCGGATGACCCCGGGGGCCGGTGCGGCGGCGAGCATCCGAGCCGTACCGGCCCGTAGGGCTGTAAATAGACATATCGACCTCTGTGTGGTGCATTGGAGTGAGCGCACCCTGGGAGGTACCCGTGGCTGATGTGGACGTACTGGTCGCGGGAGCAGGCCCGGTGGGCCTGACACTGGCGACGGAACTCCGTCGGCGTGGCGTGTCGTGCAGGGTCGTCGACCGCCTGCCCGCCCGCCTCCCCTACGCGCGTGCCGTGGGTGTCCAGCCCCGGACCCTCGAGATCTGGGACCGCATGGGAATGGTCCGCGAGGCGTTGGAGGCAGCCGTCCCCCTGAAGGGACAACTGCTCTACGCCGACGGCGAGGAGGGCCCCCGGATCGACCTCGCGCTGCCGCCCGGGTTCCCCTACGGATTCGCGGCCCTTCCGCAGTACGAGACCGAGCGGCTGCTGGAAGACCTCCTGACGCGCCGGGGAGGCCAGGTCGAACGCGGCACCGAACTCGTCTCCTTCACCCAGGACCCCACCGAGGTGGGCGTCGTCCTGCGCCCGCCGGAAGGCGGCACCGAGGAGGTCACGGCCCGCTACCTCGTGGGGTGCGACGGCGCGCACAGCGCGGTGCGCAAAGGGCTCGGGCTCGCCTTCGAAGGCGCGGCGCTTCCCGAGGAGTACATGCTGGGAGACGTCGAGGTCGACTGGGACCTTCCCCGGGGCTACGCGATCCGGGCCTCGCGCCGCGCCGACGGGCAGCCGGACGACCTCCTGGTGTGCATCCCGCTGCCCGGCGAGAACCGCTACCGGATGTCGATGGCGGCCCCGCCCGAACTCCGGGCGGCGGCCGGTGGTGAGGACGGTGTGGTCCATGGCCTGAGCGACTCACGCGGACGGGTGCCCGGTCTCGAACACATTCAGGCGGTCCTCGACCGTCTCGCACCCCGCCCTGTCAGAGCGTCGACGCTTCGCTGGTCCTCCGTCTTCCGCGTCAGTCACCGCATCGTGGGCAGCTACGGCCGCGGAAGGGTCTTCCTGGCCGGGGACTCCGCCCACATCCATCCCCCCACGGGCGCCCAGGGGATGAACACCGGTGTCCAGGACGCGTTCAACCTGGGGTGGAAGCTCGCTGCGGCGGTGCGGGGCCGAGCCGGCGCGGGACTCCTGGACAGCTACGACGCCGAACGCCGCCCCATCGGCGAGGAGGTGGTCGCGCGGACCGTGCGTCACGCGCGAGGGGGAGTCCAGAGCGATCCGGAGGACCCGGGGACGCTGATCCTCCGTGAGGCACAGCTCCTGCTCGGGTACCGGGGCAGCCCGCTCGTGCGGCCCGGCGGCTCCCCGCACGAGGGCCCGGAACCGGGTGACCGGGCGCCGGACTGCGGAGGCCTCGTCCATGCTGTGGGGACCTTCCCCGTCAGGCTGTTCGGCCTGCTCAGGGAGCGCGAGCACACCCTGCTGCTCTACGCCGACCGTGAGGACCAGATCCCGTCGTTCGACGAGGTCGCGGCCGACGCCGCCTTGGCCGCACCCGGCTCGCTGAACACATGCGTAATCCTCGCCCCCGCGCTGCGCGCGCCGGTGCCGTACCTGCCGGCCGTCCGGGACAGCCTCGGCGAGTTCCGTCTGGCGTACGGGGCCCGGGGAGGCGAGGCGGTGCTGGTCCGGCCCGACGGCTACCTCGGCTTCCGGGGCGTCCCGGCAGACGGGCCGGAGCCCGCGGCCCACCTGCGCACGCTGTACGGGACATGACGTGGGGCCCGGCGACGACCCCCTGAATCAGAGATCTGCCGGGCCCCACGCCTTCCGATGAGCCGATCGTGCTCATCTCATCCCGGCTCAGGGAAAGGAGACCACCTGGGACGGGACGGTCGAAGTACCGGATGTGGGCGATCCGGTGTTGTTGATGACGTGGTCGTACTGTCCCTGTCCGCCGAGGGAGACGACGAGCAGGTCGTGGAACTTGACTCCGGGCTTCACCGGAGCCTGGAACCCGTGCTGCTGACGGATGGTCGGGTCGACGTTGAAGTAGCAGTAGCTGCCCATGCCCCAGCCCTCGTGGGTGGTGACGTTGTCACCCACCTTGTAGGCGGCGTACCCCTTGATGTCGCCGTTCTGGATGGCGGCCTGGTTGGGGGCGTCGTAGGCCTTCTCGTTCTGGAAGAAGATCGTCTTCCCGTTCTCGCCGTACCACTGCACGTCGTACTTGTTGAAGTGCTCGACGAACAGTCCGGTGGCCAGTACGTCGTCACCGTTGACCCGGAGGCCGTAGTCGGAGCGGTTCGTCTCCCAGCCGACGCCGTCGCCGTGGTCGGCGCGCCACAGCCAGGTGTGGTCGATGATCGTGTCGTCACTGTTGACCACCATGCCGGTGGTCGCCTTGCCGGCTCCGGCGCCTCCGACCCGGACGAACACGTCCTGGAGGCTGGTCGGGTTGGCCGCGTGGTCCGCCGAGGCGCCCTCCGGACCCACCTGGACGAGGACCTGGGAATTCTGTGTTCCGGCGTCGACGAGGAGTCCGGCGAGCTTGACGCCGTCGACGTCGCCGACCTTGATCGCGGTCACCCCGTTGTCCGGGATGATCGTGGCGAGGCCGAGTCCGAGGGCCACGGTGTTCGCGCGGTTGATCTCGATCGGCTCGTTCACGTGGTAGATGCCCGGGGTGAAGAGCAGGTGCAGCCCCTGGCGTACCGCGGCGTTGATGGTCTGCGCGGTGGCGCCGGGCTTGACCACGTAGAACTGGCTCAGGGGGATGGACTCGCCCTGCGGGGTGCCGTTCCAGGAGACGCCGCGGGCGTTGGTGCGCTTGGCGGGGACGAAGACCTTGTAGGCGTTGCCGTCGAGGTAGAGGAAGGGCTTCTCGCGGGAGACCGGGGTGTTGTTGAGGGTGGTGTAGGGGGGCTCGGGGAAGCTCTGGGCGGGTGCGCCCTCGACGCCGGAGAAGGTCATGTTCCAGACGCCGTTGCCCCAGCTGCCGATGGAGCTGTCGCGGGTGTACCACTGCTGCTGGGAGTAGGGGCCGACCTGGCCGTCGATCTTGCTGTCGGCGATGTAGCCGCCGCTGGCCCAGCCGTAGCCGTTCGGGGCGAGGTTGAGGCCGCCCTTGACGTGCATGCGGCGGAAGGGGGCGGCCTGGGAGACGGCCCAGCGGTTGGTGCCGCTGACGGGGTTGAGGGCGAGGTTCTCGGCGGAGCGCCAGAAGTTCTGGGTGGCGTTGCCGTTGAACCAGCCGGCGTCCACGGTGACATCGCCGTTGAAGGTGGTGTCGTCCGGCTTGAGGCCGAGACCCGCGATGGAGGTGTAGAAGCCGATCTGGGCGTTGATGTTGTTGTAGGTGCCCGGCTTGAACATCAGCGCGTAGCGGCCGTTGCCGAACTGCGCGGACTCCTGCTGCTTGAAGATCTGGTCGACCTTGCCCTGGATGTCGGGCGTCGAGGGGTCGAAGACCAGGACGTTGGGTCCGAGGTCACCGCCGCCGGGGATCTGCGGGTCGCCCCCACCGGTCGTTCCGAACACCTGGAACTCCCAGAGGGAGTGACCGTACCCGGTGGCCCGGGCGGTGCCGGTGAGCCGGACGTAGCGTGCGGTGCCAGAGAGGTTCAGGGTCTCTGTGCCGCCGGGGCCGGTGGTGGTGGAGTAGGCGGTGCTCCAGGTGCTGTTGTCCGAGGAGAACTCGATCCGGTAGCCCGTGGAGTAGGCCGCCTCCCAGCGCAGCACGATCTGGCTCACCGAGGCGGCGGAGCCGAGGTCGATCTTGATCCACTGAGGGTCGGAGAAGGCGCTGGACCAGCGGGTTCCGTTGTCTCCGTCCACCGCCGCGGTGGCGGGGGTGCCGCCGTTCTCCTGGCTGGAGGCGGTGACCGCCTTCCCTTGGGAGAGCAGCGAGGGCGCGGCGCTCGCGGAGGTCTGGGGAATGAGGGCGAGCAGGGAGAGGACCAGTCCCGCGACGACGGCGAACACGCCGCCGCGTCTCGTGGCCGGGGCGGCAAGGGGTCTGCGGAGGTTCGGAGGTGCGTACATCTGGGGTCTCCTGAGCCGTGGGGGCGGGTACACGACACGCACAGCCGGAGAGAGCGCTCTCTCCGGCTGTGCGAGATACTTCACCCTTGTTGCGAACGCGTCAAGAGATGTGCAACAGGAGATGTATCAGGGCCTGTTGGCGACAAGAACTGACGGCGAGTCCTGGGTGCTGCCCCCTCTGCGGATCGGGAAGGTGACGGTGCGTGAGATGGGACGGGTGACGGATTCAGGAACTGTCGGACCGGTTCACCGCGCTCCGTACGTCCGCACGTAGTCGAAGTCGGCCGTCACGCCGGACCGGTTGTGCGAGACCAGGCCGATCCTCAGCTCTCCCTCGACCGGGAGGGTCCAGACGCTTCCCGTCGACCAGTGGGCACCGTCGCGGCTGGTGGACGCGCGTACCTCGTGCTCCCCGTGCTCGGTGTCCCGGTGGTACGCGAGGCGCAGCCACATGGTGCCGGACGTCGGGCCGCCGAACATCGGGGCGTTCGCGACGGCTGTCGGCGGGGTGGTCGTGGGGCGCTCGCCCTCCTTGCCGAATTCGCTGACGTCGAGCAGCGCTCCGTCGCCGTTGGTGAGCGGCAGGACGGAATGGACGAGCTTGAAGAAGCGGTCGTCGTTCTCGTACAGCACCAGACCGGCCTGCTGGGCCGCCTTGTCCGGTGCGAACCGCAGCTTCGTCTCGACCGTGAAATCACCCTTCGGCGCGTCCCGGAGGAGTACGGACGCCGTGTTGTTCCCCAGGTGCAACTCGGCGTCCTGGGTCGGCCAGGAGAGCGCTCCACCGGACATCGTGACCCCGGCGGACGACCCTCTCACCCATGACCACGGGGAGCCGGACGTCGTCCCCGGGACCGCCGGACCGTCGAACTCGTCGCTGTGGGCGGGCAGCAGGTCCCCGGGTCCGCCGGTGGTGACCCGTTTCGTCACCGGGCGGTACAGGGCGGTGGCGCCCACGTTGTCCGCCGCACCCGCTCCCCGCGCGGCGGCGCCCACCGCGCCCTGGTGTACCGCGGCGGCCGGAACGACGCGGGACTGCACGGCCACCGGGTCGCGGAGCCGGTCACCGCTCACCTCGACCGTCAGACGCGTCCCGCGCAGCTCCACGGACACGTTGTTCCAGGTGTCCCAGGAGAAGGCGGCCGGCAACGCCGTGAGCTGCTCGCCCCGGCTCCTGCCGCCCACCCGTACGTCGGTGACCAGTGCGCCCCGGGCGCGGTCGAGCCAGGCGACGATCCGGTTGTCCCGGTCGCGGTGGGCGACGGTGAGCCCGGCGGCGCCGTCCGGCGACGTCACCCGCAGGTCGGCCTCCGCACGGAGGCCGGAGGGGACCCGCCCCTCGGCGAGGAGGTACGAGGGAACGTTCCCGCCGCCGGAGTGAGCCGCGTACGTATGCGAATCCGGGTCGTTCCCCGCCTTCCACCCAGCTGCGGTTCCGCCCTCGGCGCGCCACCCCGCGAGTCCGCCGTCCTCGAACGTCCCGCCCACCGCGGGGGCGGTCACCGGCGCGGTCACAGGTCCGTCCGAGGGTCCGGCTCCCGCCCGTACGACCGGCCAGCCGTCGATCCAGTCGAGGCGGTCGACGAGCATGGGACGGCGGGTCAGCTTCAGGGTGCCGTTCGAGGCGGGCGCGAGGTCGGGGGACTCGGCGGGGATACCGTGGTACACGAGCCAGTCCTGGCCGGACAGATCGGTCTGCAGGGAGTTGTGGCCCGGGCCGATCCACCGGTTGCCACCGGCTCCGGCCACCACACCGGCCTTGCTGGTGAGATCCATGAGGCCGGTGCCCTCGTCGTCGGTGAACGGGCCGGTGGGGCTGGTGGACCTGCCCACCTTCACCTGGTAGCCGCTGTACGCGCCGTCGCAGCAGCCCGCGTCGGAATAGAAGAGGTAGTAGTAGGCGCCGCGCCGGACCACGAAGCCGCCCTCGACCCTGCGGCCCCGGGCGACCTGGGTGACCTCGCCCTCGGTCCGGGTGAGATCCGCGTTCAGCCGGGCGACGCAGATCGTGTCGTAACTGCCCCAGTACAGATAGGGCGTGCCGTCCGTGTCCGTGAACTGGGCCTGGTCGATGTTGCCCGTGGGGCATCCGCTCGGCGACGGCAGCACGGACCCGCGGTCGGTCCACGGGCCGGTCGGGGTGGCGGAGGTGGCCAGACCGACGGTGTTGCGGCCCGGAACCGAGTAGTAGAGGTGGTAGAGGCCCGAGGCGTAGCGCACATCCGGGGCCCACAGCCGCGAACCCTGGTGCCAGGCGGGCTTGTTCGCGGGTGTGAAGACCTCTCCGGCGTACTCCCAGGTCACCATGTCCGCCGAGCGAAGGATCGGCAGGATGCGTTCGCAGTCCTCGCCCTTGCTCTGCATGACGGGATTCTGTGTCCCGTAGGCGTACCAGAGACCGTCCTTGCCCCGGATCATCGCGGGATCGGGGAAGGTATCGACGGCCCCGGTGGAGACCGGATTCGTGTACGTCGCCGCGGCTTCCGGGCGGACCGGAGCTCCGTGCGACGGGACGGTCGCGAGAGTGAACAGACCGAGCAGGGCGACGGCTCCGGCAGCCCAGCGGTGGAGGGAGGGGAGCCGGACCTTCCCCAGGGTGCGTCTCATGAGGTCTCCGTGAGGGTTCCGGCCGGATCCGCGGGCGCGGTCCAGGTCGTGTCGTCGGCCTCGAAGGCGCTGAGGCTCGGGTCGTGGTCGGAGGAACCGATGTCGTACATCGAGGTCATCCAGTGGTAGAAGTTGTCGCCGCGGTCGCGCAACAGGGTGTAGAGCCGGCGCATCATCCGGCCGCGGACCTCTCCGAACTCCGGATGGGTGTACCGGTTGCTGAGCTCGTGCGGGTCCGCCACCAGGTCGTACAGCTCGTTCACCGACTCAGGATTGACGACGAGTTTGTAGCGGTCGTCACGGATCATGCGCTGCGGGTAAGGGAAGTGATGGCCGTGGAACTCGGCGACCAGTTCCTGAGGCCATCGGGGCCGCTCACCGCGCACCAGCGGGACCAGGCTGCGGCTGTCGACGGCGGGGGAGGGATCGCAGCCTGCCAGTTCGAGCAGTGTGGCGGTGCAGTCGGTGAGACAGGTCAGCTCGTCCCTCACCTGCGGGGCCGCCCCCGGGATCCGGATGATGCCGGGGATGCGGTAGATGTCCTCGTACATGGCCGGTCCCTTGTCGTGCAGCCGGTGCGCGCCGGTGAACTCCCCGTGGTCCGCGGTGAAGAGGACCGAGGTGTTCCCGCTCAGCCCCAGCTCGTCCAGCCGGGTGAGGATGCGCCCGATCTGCTCGTCGATCAGCGTCACATAGCCCCAGTAGGCCGCGATCAGCTTGCGGGTCGTCTCGATGGGGATGGTGTCGAAGGCCCAGTGCGCGCTGTAGTTGCGCTGCACCGGGGGTTTGCCCTCGAAGGTCTCCGCGACCGAGGGGGGAAGCTCGACGAGTTCCGGATCGTAGAGGTCGAAGTAGGAGTCCGGCAGCAGGTACGGAAGATGCGGCCCGAAGAAGTGCGTGGCCAGGAAGAACGGCTCCTCGCCCGCCGCGTAGCGCTCCAGGTGCTCGATGGCGCGGGTGGCGAGGTAGTACTCGAAGGTCGCCTCCACCGGCTGGTGCAGCCGCGCCGCCAGCAGGTTCCCGGGATTCCCGCCCGGGGCGGTGCCGCGTACCGGTTCGGAGATGCGGTACGGGGGAAGCCCGTTCTCGTCGAGATACGCCAGGTAGTCGGGATGGTCGACGGGGTTGTGCCAGCCGGGCAGGTCCGGACCCTCGAATCCGTACGAGGCCGCGTTGCGGTGGGTGCCCCCGTGCCACTTCCCGATGAGCCCCAGCCGGTAGCCCTGCTCGGCCAGGGCGGAGGGGAAGGTGAAGGCGTCCTCCCGGAGATCCTCCAGATAACCGACGTTCCGCTCGTAGTTGGCGAGCAGCCGGTGCCGGAAGGGCGCCTGCCCGGTGAGCAGGCTTGCCCGTGCCGGGGTGCAGATCGCGGTCGGTGTGTAGAAGCGGTCGAAGCGCGTGCCGGTGGCCGCCAGCCTGTCGAGGTTCGGTGTGGCGACGTGCGGGTTGCCGTAACAGCCCAGGGTGTCCACCCGGTGCTGATCGGTCATCAGGAACAGCAGGTTCACTTCTTGTACGCCTTCGTGTAGAGGTCACCCTCGTAGTAGGTGGCGGCCGGGGGAGCCTTCTCGAGCTGACCCGTGTCCTCGAAGAAGGCACCCAGCCCGTCCAGCCACCCGTCCACGGTCCCGTCCTCGGTCCTGGCGACCAGATCGGCCGTCGACAGCGTCTCGACGTTCGCGGCGTCGGCCGCCACCTTGGCCCGGTCGACCTTCAGCAGTGCCGCGGCCGCGTCGATCGCCTCGTCGGGGTGGGCGGCGCGCCAGTCGTTGGCCTTCTGCAGGACCTTGACGACCTTGGCGTTCAGGGCGTCGTCGCTCCTGGCCGGCGAGACGAAGGCGGTGGGGAAGGCCCGGTCCTTGAAGTCGGCCGTACTGGCGACCTCCTTCAGTCCCGGCTTCTTCGCCTTGATCGTGTCGATCAGCGGGTACCAGAGACCCGCCCCGTCGATCTGCCCGGAGACGAAGGCGGAGACCACCGTGGACGGGTCCATCGGCACCTTCTGGATGTCCTTCTCCGTCATTCCGGCCCTCTGCAGCGCGAGATTCAGTGCCATGGCACCGGACGTGCCCTCGGGCACGCCGACCTTCTTCCCCTTGAGCCCTTCGATGGAGGTGATGCCGGGCTGCGCTATGACCCGGTCGGCGCGGGCGAGCGTGTTGATCGCGACGACCTTGGCCTTGCCGGACGCGGGCAGCCACATCGCACCGGGGCCGATGTAGCCGAAGTCGAGGTTGCCCGAGCCGAGGGCCTGGATCTGCAGCGGACCGTTGGTGAACGTCTTGTACTGCGGGCTCAGGCCCTGTTCCTTCCACAGGCCCTGCCTGTCGGCAACGGCCAGCAGACTCGCTCCGTTGTAGTCGCTGATGTACCCGAAGCGGACGGTCGATCCGCCGTCGGAGGACGAGTCGCCCGAGCATCCGGTGACGGAGAGTGCCAGCGCCGACACGGCGACGGCCGCCGTCAGGGCGCGTTGAGGTAGACGCATGACGCAGATTCCTTCATGGGGTTCGGAAACGGTGTTCGGAAACGGTGTTCGGGACGGGGATTCGGAGTGAGGTGGTTCAGGCGGCCGGCGCGGCCGGGGCCTGGTGGTAGACCGCGGTCCACACGGAATTGCGGATCCGGGCGAATTCGGGGGAGAGGCGCATGGCCTCGGTACGCGGATAGGGCAGGTCCACATCGACGACCGAGTGGATCCGGCCCGGCCGCGCGGCCATCACCACGACGCGACGGGCGAGGTACACCGCCTCGTCCACGTCATGGGTGACGAACAGGACCGTGCGGCGGTCCCGGCTCCAGGTCTCCAGGAGCTGGTCCTGCATCTGGACCCGGGTCAGCGCGTCCAGCGCGCCGAACGGCTCGTCCATCAGGAGCACCTGCGGATCGACCGCGTACGCCCTGGCGATCGCGCAGCGCTGCTTCATCCCGCCGGACAGCGTCTTCGGCAGGGCATCGGCGAAGTCGGTCAGACCGACCAGGGCGATGGCGCGGTCCGCCCGCAGCCTCCGCTCGGGGGCGGGCACCGAGGCCAGCTTCAGACCGAACTCGACGTTGCCGCGCACGGTCAGCCAGGGGAACAGCGCGTACTGCTGGAAGATCACTCCGCGGTCCGGCCCGGGGCCGGTGACGGGCCGGCCGTCGACCAGGACCTCGCCCGAGGTCGGTACGGCGAGCCCGGCGGCGAGGTTGAGGAGCGTGCTCTTGCCGCACCCGGACGGGCCGACGACGGTGACGAACTCCTCGTCGTCGATGTCGAGCGACACCTGGTCCAGGGCGGTGAAGGCGGTCTTCCGCAACGGAAAGGTCCGTGACACCTTCCGGAAGGAGATCTTGGCGTTCATCGGGTCTCCTGCCAACGGGTGAGGCGGCGTTCGGCGAGCAGCAGCAGCCGGTCCATGACCAGGCCCAGCAGGCCGATGGTGATCAGGCCCACGAAGATGGTGGGCAGGTCGTAGTAGAGCTGGGCGTTCTGCATCCGGAAGCCGAGCCCTTCCTGAGCGGCGATCAGCTCGGCGGCGACGAGCGTTCCCCAGGCGGACCCCAGCCCGATCCGCATGCCCACGAGGATGAACGGCGCCGAGGCGGGGACGACCACCTTCAGGAAGATCGTTCCGTCACGTGCGCCCAGCACCCGCGCGGCGTCGATCAGCGTCCGCTCGACCCCGACGACGCCCTGGAAGGCCGCCACCACACTCGACAGGAATGCGGCCAGGAAGATCACGAATATCTTGGGGAGCTCACCGATGCCCAGGAGCACGATCGCCAGGGGGATCATGGCCAGTGGCGGGACGGTGCGGAAGAACTGGACGTAGGGCTCCAGCAGCCCTCGCGCCACCGGGTACCAGC
Organism: Streptomyces sp. NPDC048590; assembly: GCF_043199535.1. NCBI lineage: Bacteria > Bacillati > Actinomycetota > Actinomycetes > Kitasatosporales > Streptomycetaceae > Streptomyces > Streptomyces sp. NPDC048590. Next base: position 384,626 of record NZ_JBICWC010000002.1, read on the forward strand.
CCATCAGGAAGCCCACGGGCACGGCCAGGGCGGTGCCCAGCGCGAACCCGGTCAGTACGCGCCGCAGGCTGGCCAGGGCGTCGTCGGCCAGCGTGCCGTCCGCGATCAGATCGGCCGCCCGGCCCGCCACAGCGACCGGGCCCGGCAGTGCCTGCACCCCGAGTGAAGCCACCCACGCCCACAGGCCGATCCCGGCCACGAGCGCGATCAGGTTCAGTGCGGGCGTGGGGACGCGGCCCCGGCGGCGGGAGGCACGGGGAGGGGGCGCGGGGTCCTTCACCGGAGCGAACCGCTTCGGAGGTGTCTCCGTGGAACTCATAGGGCGTCCTCGGGAAGGTCGTCGCCGCCCGGATCCGGGTAGCGGGCGAGCAGAGGGGATTCATGGAGGGCCAGGGCGACTCCGCCGAGCGCGCCCCCGGCCTCGCCGAGCCCGGCGGGCAGCAGGGTCAGCCTGCCGCGGGCCAGTGGCATCACGTGCGCGTCGAGGGCCTCGTGCACGGCGGCGAACAGGGCTTCCCCCGCCCGCGCCAGCTCGCCCCCGATGACGATCACGCCCGGGCCCACGGCGTTGACCACCCCGGCGAGCACCGTGCCCGTCCGGATGCCCGCGGTCCGGAGCACCTCCAGTGCGGCCCGGTCCCCGTTGCCGACCGCCCGCAGAAGGGTCGGTACGTCGTCCGCCCGGCCCCCCAGCGCCCGGAACGAGGCGAGCACGGGGCCGATCGAGGCGATCGTCTCCAGGCACCCCTTGCCCCCGCACTCGCAGGGGCCGCCTCCGGGATCAGCCGTGATGTGCCCGAGCTCGCCCGCCAGGCCGTCGGCGCCCCGGTGGAGCGAACCGTTGACGACCAGCCCGCCGCCCACGCCGTGCGAGAGCCGCAGATACAGCACGTCCTGGCTCGAGGCGGCCGCTCCCCAGGTGGATTCCGCGAGGGCGGCCAGGCGCGTGTTGTTGTCCAGCAGGACCGGTGCGCCGAATCGTTTGCTCAGCAGTGCAGCCAGGGCCGCGAGCGGCTCCTCGTGGGCGTCCCCGGCCGTACGCACCGGCCCGACGACCCCGACCCCGACCGCACCTGTCGTGCCGAGCGAGGACAGCCGCAGGGTGCCGCCGGCCAGCGACGCCACCAGCCGCTCCGCCAGCTCCACCCGCCTCTCCCACGACAGTCCCGGCGGATGGGGACGGCTCGCCGAACCGATCACCTCGTGGGCGACGTTGGCTGCCGCGACGTGCACGGCGCGGCGCGCGAAATCGATCCCGACGGCCTGTCCGGCAGCGGGGTTCAGGGTGAGGTGCTCGACCGGACGCCCACGCTTTCGCGGCCCGGGATCGGCGGCCGCCACCACGACCGCCCCACTCGCGACGAGGGTCCCGACTATGTCGTACAGCGTGGTGCGCGACAGGCCTGCCTGGCGTCCGAGCTCGGCCCGGCTCTGCGGCCCGTGACGGCGCAGCAGACCGAGTACGCGTTCCTCGTGCCCGCGCCTCAACCGCGAGAGAGGTCCACCGTGTGAGTGCATGGCGCCCAGCATGCTGACCGCGCGATTTTTTCGTCAATGACCCGGAAAAATATTCATGTTGCCGCAACGCCGAGGGGACCGGACCCGCCGAGGGCCGTGGAGGCCGGGAATCCGGACGGGCCGTCAGCCTGCCGAGGACAAGAGCGGGTGCGGGGAGCGAGGGCCGAGGGGCCGGCCGGCAGCGGGTGCCGCCGCGCGCGATTCGGATCCTCTACACCCTTGATCGTTTTTGCTCAAACCTCCGCACGGCGTGGCGTGCCCTCCAACGGGTGACATCTGGCGCCCTGTCACACGATGGGCCCACGGCGTCCCCCGAATGCGGCCTCCCCGAGTGGTGCGCTTCCGGAATCCGACTGACGGTGGATCACGTCGCCCCCGTGATTCGAAGAGCCGGCAACCAGCCGGCCGGCGCGGGAGTGGCGAAAGGACTGTGTATCCATGCGCTCTGCCCGCACCCTGTTCGCATCGGCTGCCGTCACGGCGGTCCTCGCGGTCTCCGTCCCCGCCGCATACGCCGTGACCTCGGCGGACGAGTGGGAGAAGGACAGCGGCTCCTCCGCCGGCAGGAACGACGACCGTGAGAAGCCGGACTCGTGGAAGCACGAGAAGCCCGAGGGCGGTGTGCACGCCGGTGGCGGCGCGCTGGCCGGTGTGTCGTCCGACGACTGGGAGAAGAAGGGGGACAAGGAGTCCGGCAGCAACGACGACCGTGAGAAGCCGGACTCGTGGAAGCACGAGAAGCCGGAAGGCGGTGTGCACGCCGGTGGCGGCGCGCTGGCCGGTGTGTCGTCCGACGACTGGGAGAAGAAGGGGGACAAGGAGTCCGGCAGCAACGACGACCGTGAGAAGCCGGACTCGTGGAAGCACGAGAAGCCCGAGGGCGGTGTGCACGCCGGTGGCGGCGCGCTGGCCGGCGTGTCGTCCGACGACTGGGAGAAGGACAAGGAGTCCGGCTCCGGCAGTGGCGACGGCGAGAAGACCTGGAAGCACGAGAAGCCGGAAGGCGGTGTCCACACCGGTGGCGGCGCCATGGCCCTGTCCGGCAGCGGCCTCGCCGCCGGTTCGGTGCTGATGCTCGGCGGCCTCGGCGCCGCGGCCTACAAGCTGCGCCGCCGCAACGCCTCGGGCACCGCGGCCGTCTGACGGTCCGCGTTCCGCTGAACGAATCCTGTCGTGGCCGCCGCCCCCTCCAGGGCGGTGGCCGCGCCGATTTTCCCGTCCGGCCACGCCGTCGGCCGTGGTCCCCTCAGCCCGCACGTCCAGCCGTCGGCCGTGGCACCTTTGCACGTCGAGCCCCCGACCGTGGCCCCCTCACCCCGCACGTCCAGCCCGTACGCGAAAGGCAGCATGCGCATGGCCGCCCCGCAGCCGTCCGAATCAGCCCCCGCCTCCCCTGCCCTCGGCCGTTCCCTGCTGTGGCCCGTCGCGGCGGTGGGGCTGGGCTTCCTCCTCGTCTACAACTCCTTCGACGCGTCGGCCGGAGTCCCCCCGGCCCCCTCCGTGGTGACTCTCCCCGCGGCCCCCGCCCCGTCCCGGTCGGCACCCGCGCCGACGACCGACCCCGGCCTTCCCGCGTCGGATCCGGAGCGGATCCGCATCAAGTCGATCGCGGTGGACGCGCCCTTCACACCGCTCTCGATCGGCCCCACGGGACAGCTCGACGCCCCGCCGGCGAGCGATCCCAACCTGGTCGGATGGTTCAAGGACGGCGCCACCCCGGGTGAACGCGGTACCTCCGTCGTCGCGGGGCACGTCGACACCAAGACGGGACCCGCGGTGTTCCTGCTGCTCAGCACCCTCAAGGCGGGCAACACCGTCGACATCACCCGCGAGGACGGTGCCGTCGCCACCTTCAAGGTCGACTCCGTCGAGACGTTCAGCAAGGCGGACTTCCCCAGTGAGCGTGTGTACGAGGACAACGGCACCGCCCAGCTGCGGCTGATCACCTGCGGTGGTGTCTACGACAAGAAGAAGAAGGACTACGAGGACAACGTGGTCGTCTTCGGGCACCTGGCCTCGGTCAGCAAGTCCTGACGCGGCGCCCCGTTCGACAGGCTCTCACCCGTGACGTACGGGTGAGAGCCTGCGTGCGTCACGGCAGTGGCCCGGGCCACCCGGGCAGGAATCCGCTCGCCCGGCCCTCCCACGCCTGTCTACCATCCGACGGTGACCAGCACCCCCTCCCGTACGAGGACACCCCGGCGGCCCGAGGACGGTCCGGAAGAGGTCTGCCCGGTCTCCGGGATCGGGGCACTCGTGGCGGACCCGGACCCCCGTACGCGCCACCGGGGCCTCACCCTGCTCGCCGAGCGGGCGAACGGACCCCTGCTGTCCCGCGCCGAGGAGGCCCGCCTCGCGGGCCTGCTGCCCAGCGCGATCCCGGAGTCGCCGGACGAGTCCCTCCTCCTGGCGAGGCTCCACCAGCGGCTGGGCAGCCACCTCCCGCGCAAGCGACTCGCCCGGTGGCGTGGGGTCCGGATGCCGGAACAGGTGAGGATCGCCTGGCTGACCGCTGAAATCCTCACCCATCCCTCGGTGTTGGAGGAGGAGCACCCCGGTGAACTCCTCTACCAGGCCGTGCGGGGTATCGACGGAGGCAGCGCAGCGCGTCCGGACCGGCTCGTGACTCTGCTCGCCGGGACCGGAGTTCCCTTCCTGCGGCGGGAAGCCGTCAGGCTGATCCGGCAGAGTCTGCGGGCGGGCACTCTCGCGCCCGATCGGGCCCGTGCCCGTCTGTCCGGACTTCTCGACGCCCCCGACGGCACCGACACGCTCGCCGCGTCAGCTGCTCTGGAGGAACTGGCCGAACCCTGGGCGGCGTCGGACCCACTGCCTGCCACATGTCTCGCCCCGTACCTCGCGCCCTCCCGGCCCGCCCCGCTGGCGGTCCAAGCGCTCGCCACGGCGGCACGGCACGGTCACGCCGCGCTGCTGCGGGAAGCGGCGGCCGACACGGCCGTACCACCGGCCGTGCGCCGACGGGCGCTGGAACTCCTCGCCGGTCTGGCGGGACGCAGCGACATCGGCGCTCTCCTCGACCTCGCCACCCGGGATCCGCTGCTCCTCGGCGGACCCCTGATGACCTGTCTCCAAGGGCTCCACCGGAGAGGGCACTTCCCCGGCGCGTCGCACGCCCCGGCCGTCGTCGCTCTCGCGCTGGACGACCACTCCATCGATCCGGTCACCGTCGCGACGATCCTCTACACCGTCCGCCGCACGACCCTGGGCGTCCTCGTCGACGCACCCGCCGACGCCCCGTCCATGCCCCGGAGGCTCGCACTGCTCGTAGCCCTGGCCGCACAGGGCGCGGGGGATCTGCCCGTCGGGCAGGCCATCACCCGCCTCCTCCCGTCCGCCCGGCTGCCCGTGCCCTTCCTCGACGCCCTGCGCGAACTCCGCCACGAGGAGGCGGAGGAGGCGGTGCTCGCCCTCCTGCCCACGGTGCCGGCGGCAGCTCTGCGCACCCTCGAAGCGATCGGCGGGGACCGCACGGTCGAAGCGCTGACCGCGGCACTCGGCCCGGAGACCGACGGAAGCATGATCGCCCCGTGCGAAGGGAGGCCCTGGAACTCCTGTGGCGGCTGAACACCGACCCCGGTCTCCGACGCCATATCCTCGCCCGCGTCGACCCCATGGATCTGCCGCCGGCCGTCGCGGCCGGGCTCGGGGACCCGGACGAGCGGGAGATCGCCCTGCTGACCGCGAGCGCAGAACACGCGGACCCGGCGGCGGGCGTGCGCGCGTTCGCCGCGCTCGGCACCGCGTCGGTCCTGCCCGTCGTCACCGCTCTGCTGTCCCGTGCCGCGGAAGAGGCGGCCACCTCGTGGGAGACGGTCGAAACAGCGCGGGTTCCCGGGCCGGACGCCGCCCGGGAGCCCACCCTTCCCGAGGAAGTCGTCGACGCCGTACGCGGACTGGGAGCCCGGCTGTACGAGCGCCGCGCGATCAGGCCCGTATGCCTGCTCGACGTGGGCGACGCCAGTGAGGCGGGGGACGCGCTGCTGGCCTGGACGATACTCGGCCTGGTGGAGGCCGTAGGCGTGCCCTCACGCCGACGGGCCGTCCTCCTCGAAACGCTGCGGCACGCGCCGTCCGCGCGGATCCGTCACCGGATCCACCGACTGCTGCGCGACCGGGACCCGCAGGTGCGCAAGCAGGTCATCTCGCTCCTGGCCTCCGGCGGCTCGGGCGTGGACGCGCGGACGCTCTCCGCCTCGCTGATCCCCCTGACACGGGCCGACGACATCCGGACCGTCCGGCAGGCTCTGCTGGCCCTCGGCCGCGCGGAAGCCAGCTGGGCCTGCCCGGCGGTCACCGCTCTTCTCGACCACCCCAACATGAACATCAGGAAGACGGCGGCCTCGGTCCTGGAGAGCGCGGGGACACCGGCGGAGGTGCCCGGCCTGCTGCGTGGTCTCGGCCGGCACGACAACCCCGGGCTCCGCGCCGGGATGGTGGCCGCCCTGGGCGCGATCCTCGGTGAGGCGCGCACCGCCACGGTCCTGGCCGCTGCCGTACACCGTCAGGATCCCCGTGAGCGCGCGCTGTTGCTGCGGGCGCTGGACGGCAGTCTGACCGCCCGCACGGTTCTCGCCCTGGCCGATCAGGGTTGGCCCCTCGTCCGGGATCTGCTCGTCCTGATCGCCGACGGGCGGATCCGTCTCGGTGCTGGGCGCATCGCCGACCTCGCGGAGCTTTCGGGCGAGTACGGGATCGCGGTGTCCGCGGGGCACGCGTTCGCAGAGGACGCGGAGGCCTGCGCCGCCGCTCTCGTGGACGTCGGATGGAGTGACCGGACCGCACTCCGTCTCGCGGACGACCCGTCAGCTCTGCGACCTGCCCGTCTGTCGGCGCTTCGGCCGATGCTTCCGGACTGGCTGCGGCTGGCGAGGACGGCGCCGGAAGCCGCCAGGGACAGCGTGCTGGGCCTTCTGCTCCAGCTGTACCCCGCACCCTGGCAGCCCTTCGAGCTCGACCTGTTCGCCGGGTCGGCGCGCACTCTGACACGGTGTCTCGACTGCCGGGAGGAGTACCACCCGGCGCTTCTGCGCCTGCTCGAGGCCGTGGCGCCCCGGCTGCCCGGCACCGAGCGCACCGCCGTCGCCGCCGCGGTACGGGGCATGTCACCCCCGCCCGCCGTGAGAGGGCTGCGGGTACTGAAGGCCTGCGGGGTGGTGCGGGTGCGAGCCGATCTGGACCGCGCCCTCAGGGCCGCGCGGTACGCCCCTGACGCCCGGCAGGCCTGCGCCGAGGTCCTGACTGAGGCATTCGGCTCGCCAGGCCCGCCCGCCGGGGACAGCCGCGCCGAGCCATGGCGGGCCGCGTTGAACTCCGCCCTGGGCGACGTCCGCGCGCTGGAACGACTTCGGTACCACGAGCACCGCCCGCCCGGTTCACGCCGGCGGCTGTCCGCCCTCATGGCCGCCCATCCCGAAGCCGGCAGTGACGAGGTCCGGGACTTCCTCGTCGACTGGATGACGGAACTTCAGCCGCTCGGAGTCCCGCCGTGGAACCTGGGCGAGACGTCCGGCCCCGCCGCGGAGACCGTCCGCACCCCCGGTGCCGACCTCCCGCGCTCCGCCGCGCGGCGTGCGGAGTTGCTGGTGGCGTTGGAGGCATCGGACCGGGCGCGTCGAGAGGCGGCGGCCGGAGAGCTCGCGTCCTGGCCGGAACCGGAGGCGGCACGGGCGGTCCTCGACGCCTACCTCCGGGGGCGCATCGACCGGTCGGGGGAAGGCGCCGTACGGACGCTCGCGACATCCGACCCGGCGGATCTCCGCAGCCCCGGGACCCAGGCGCTGAGGGTCGCCGGCCTCGCACGGCGGCTGGCGCCCTGGGAGCTCGTGGGGTTCGTCCCCCTGCTGCTGGACTGGTGGGAGCACGGCCCGGCGGACCTGCGTACGGAAGCCGGCCACGCTCTGCGCTCGGTGCCCGTGGACGTACTCGCCGAACATCTCGGCGACCGGCTGGACGCGGGTGCCTGGGGATTCCTCGACCTTCTCGCGGGCAGGGGCCCGTACGACTCCCCGCGGATGAGGCGGATCCGCGAGCGCCTGCGGACGGAGGGGCGCCATGACCTCGCGGACACGCTGCTCCCGGGCGGAACACCGGCCCCCGCCTACCTCGCGACCGACTCCGTACCCGCCAGGACGCTGCGGCCGGGACGTGCGGAACTGCTGCGACTGGCGCGTACCGGCGGACCGGAACAGATACGCAGGGCGCTGTCCCGACTTGCGGAGGAGCACGACGGCCGGGAACCCGATCGGGACCCCGCACTGGGGGAGGTGATCGCCGCCCTGCTGACGCACCCCAGGCCGAGGATCAGGCTGCACGCCCACCGGACCTCGCGCGCCATGCTGGACCGGCGCTCCCACCTGGCCCACACCACCACGCTGCTGGACGATCCGCAGCCGGACATCGTGCGCATGGCGATCAGAACGCTCTGCCGCGCGGCCTGGGAGCCCGCCCTTCCCACACTGGTCGCCTTGCTCGAACACAGTCACCCGGCCGTGCGGGAGGAGGCCGCCGAAGGCCTGCTGGGCGTAGGCGACGCGGCGGTTCCCGCACTGCGCCGTGCCGCCGGGCGCGCGCGTCCGGACAGGCGCTCCCGCTACACAGGGGTCCTGGAGCGCATGGCCGGGTGACCGGAGGACAGCGGCGGGCCGAACACGGGTGGACCCTGTGCCGAGCGCTCAACCGGCGCCGTCGCGCGCCGCCACGGCCACCTGGTGCAGGGTGCGTCCGGTGCGGGCGGATCGCGCGTGGTAGGGATCAGGGGTGCCCGGCCGGTCGTGGACGGCCTGACGGTCGTTGGCCTTGATCAGCAGCCAGGCCTCCGGACCTCGGATCCCGTCCTCGTCGTCGATGTGGAACCGGGTGAGGGCGAACTCGCCGTGCAGCTTCGTCCCCTCCAGCCGGAAGGTGGCGTGCCCGTTCTCCAGAGACTCGGCGAAGGGTACGGGTGCCCCTTCGAGGTCATGGCTGGTCGGGCTGTAGGTGCCCTGGTCCCAGACGATCACCGTGCCGCCGCCCTGCTCGTCCTGGGGGATGACGCCCTCGAACTCGCGGTACTCCAGCGGATGGTCGTCGGTCGGCACGGCGAGCCGTTTGTCGCTCGGGTTGTCCGAGGGGCCACGCGGCACCGCCCATGACTTCAGGACGCCGTCGACCTCCAGACGGAAGTCGAAATGCATACGCCGGGCGTCATGGATCTGCACCACGAAACGCAGGGTCCCGCTCTCGCTGTCCATCCCTGATCCTTCCGCCGGTGAGCGGTGGGACGGCGCTGACCCGTCAACGCCCGGACAACGCGTCCAGCCGCTCCCTCACGCGGTGGTACGGGCCGTTCCGGCGATGCCTGACCACCCGACCCGGCCGCCGGTGAGCCGATGTCCCTCCCTCCACTGTGCTGCCGTGGACCGCGTGCCGCACCGCGAGGCCGGGACGGCCGACGGCTTCCCTTCGCACGCGGTCCGTACCAACTCCTTGACGGGGGCACGGGGCCCTGCCTTAAATCAAGTGTTGAAAGAAACGCGTGGGGCAGCTGCGCCAAGCGTTCACCTCTCGACATCCATCTGTCATGTGCATGACCGTCATTTCCCCCCACCGGAAAAGATGTGATGACTGTGCCTTCCCCCCAGGCCGCACCGCACCGCTCCTCGAAGAGGCGCCGCACGACGCTCTACACCGCGCTCTCCCTGCTCTGCTGCTCGGTGGTCATGACCGCACTGCCCGCCGGAGCCTCGGCCGCGTCAGGCCCCCACGCCGACGCGCCGGCCCCCGCCGCCCGGACGATGGCGGTGGCCTTCGAGGACGGCTTCGACGGCCCCGCCGGGTCCGCCGTCGACGGCGGTAAGTGGCTGACCGAGACGGGTGACAACGTCTCCAACCACGAGCGCCAGTACTACACGGCCGGAACCAGCAACGCCGCCCTCGACGGCCAGGGCAACCTCGTCATCACCGCACGCAAGGAGAATCCCGGCAACTATCAGTGCTGGTACGGGACCTGCGAGTACACCTCGTCCCGTCTCAACACGTCCGGCAAGTTCACCGCGACCTACGGTCACGTCGAGAGCCGGATGAAGATCCCGCGCGGGCAGGGCATCTGGCCGGCGTTCTGGATGCTCGGTGCGGACATCGGCAGCGTCGGCTGGCCCAACAGCGGCGAGATCGACATCATGGAGAACGTCGGCTTCGAACCCGGCACCGTCCACGGCACCCTGCACGGCCCCGGCTACTCCGGTTCAGGCGGGATCGGCGCCGCCTACTCCCTTCCGGGAGGGGCGGCCTTCGCCGACGACTTCCACACCTTCGCCGTCGACTGGGCCCCCGACTCGATCACCTGGTCCGTCGACGGGACCGTCTACCAGCGCAGGACCCCCGCCGACCTGGGCGGCAACCCCTGGGTCTTCGACAAGCCGTTCTTCCTCATCCTCAACCTCGCCGTAGGCGGCTACTGGCCGGGCGACCCGGACGGCAGCACCGTCCTTCCGCAGCAGCTAGTCGTGGACTACGTCCGTGTGACGACCGGCGACTGAGGACGTGCGCCCGGTCCCGCGGCGGTGACCGCCGCCGGACCGGGCGGCCCGGCGTAGCATGATCCGCATGGAGCAGCGCACACTCGGCAGGACCGGCCGTGACGTATCGGTCGTGGGGCAGGGAACCTGGCAGCTGGGCGGGGACTGGGGCGAGGTGGAGGAGGCCGACGCCTTCGGTGTCCTCGACGCGGCCGTCGAATCCGGCGTCACCTTCTTCGACACCGCCGACGTCTACGGTGACGGCCGCAGCGAACAGATCATCGGCCGTTATCTGAAGGACCGTCCGGACGCCGATGTGTTCGTCGCCACCAAGATGGGCCGCCGCGCCGAACAGCTGCCGGAGAACTACGTACTGGACAACTTCCGTAGCTGGAACGACCGTTCCCGTACCAACCTCGGCGTCGACATCCTCGACCTCGTGCAGCTCCACTGCCCGCCGGCCTCGGTGCTCTCCTCCGACGCCGTGTACGACGCCCTCGACACGCTCGTCGCCGAGCAGCGGATCGCCGCCTACGCGGTGAGTGTCGAGACGTGCGCGGAAGCGCTGACGGCGATCTCCCGGCCCGGCGTCGCCAGTGTCCAGATCATCCTCAACCCGTTCCGGCTCAAGCCCCTGGACGAGGTCCTTCCCGCAGCCGTGGAGGCCGGGGTCGGAATCATCGCCCGGGTGCCGCTCGCCTCCGGGCTGCTGTCGGGCCGGTACACCGCCGACACGGTCTTCGCGCCCGAGGACCACCGCACGTACAACCGCCACGGCGAGGCGTTCGACCAGGGCGAGACGTTCTCGGGGGTCGACTTCCGCACGGGGGTATCGGCCGCCGCCGAGTTCTCCGGTCTCGTGCCCGAGAACGCCACCCCGGCCCAGACCGCGCTGCGCTGGATCATCCAGCAGCCCGGCGTCACCTCCGTGATCCCCGGTGCGCGTTCGGTCGGCCAGGCACGTGCCAACGCCTCGGCCGCCGCCCTCCCGCCGCTCACGCAGGGCACGCTGGACGCCGTACGTGACCTCTACGACCGCCGGATCCGCGCGGAGGTACACGCGCGCTGGTGAAGCGAGGGGTTCAGTCGTCCCCGTCGCCCTCGGCGGGATCCATCACGGGTGCGGCCGAGGGCGATTCGATGCCGGCGGTCGGGCTGGAACCGGGCTCGGGAGTGTTCGCCGCCCCGGTGTCCGGAGCGAAGATGACCGTGCCGAGGTAGACCGCCGCCAGGAAGGCGACCGTTCCGGCCACCGCGCTCGCCACGCGGGGGCGGCGACGGATGGCTTCCCCCGTACTGAAACGGCGCCCCGCCGCCGGACGCGCGGCGGATCTGGCGGTGCGGGCCGCGGGCGCCGCCCGCCTCCGTCCGGTGGCCTGTGGCAGCCGGTGTCTCGACGCGCCGCCGTCGGGCGGGGAGGCCGGGGCCGGAGCGGACGCCTGGGCGGTTCGCGGCCGGGCGGGCGGAGCGACCGGCGATGTGTGCCGGGGGAGAGGCTCGGGGTGCCCCCGCCAGGCGTCGGTACGGAACCAGTCCGCGACCTGTTGTGCGGTCGGCCGGTCCTCCGGCTGCTTCGCGAGCAGGCCCAACAAGTAGGAGTCGAACGCGGGGGAGATGTCGACGCCCCGTTGCCGGACCGGCACCGGCGGTGTGTCCACGTGCTGGTACAGGGTCGCCGTCGCGGTGTCGGAACGGAACGGCGGCTGTCCGACCAGAAGTTGGTAGATGACGCAGCCGAGTGAGTACATGTCCGAGGCCGAGTCGGCGGTCCGCCCGAGAGCCCGCTCGGGCGCCAGGTACAGGCTGGTGCCCACGATGTGTCCCGCCGTGGTCAGCGCTGTGGCGGGATCGTCCACGAACTGGGCGATACCGAAGTCCCCGATCTTCACGGAGCCGTCGGCGTCGAGCATCAGGTTGCCCGGCTTGATGTCCCGGTGGACGATGCCCTGCCGATGAGCGGCGGCGAGGCCCGCGGCGGCCTGCCCGGCCATGTGGGCGACCTGTTCGGGCAGGACCCGTTCCTGACTCTCCAGTAGATCCCCGAGGCTTCGGCCCTCGACCAGCTCCATCACCAGGAAGAAGCGGTCCTCCCACGCGCCGAAGTCGAACACCGCCACCAGGTGAGGATGGCTCAGTCGCGCGGCCGTCTGCGCCTCCAGGCGGAAGCGCGCGGTGGACGAGGCGTCGGCCTGGTCGCCCAGCAGCAGCTTCACCGCCACGGCGCGCCCCAGCACCTCGTCGGTGGCGCGCCACACTTCGCCCATTCCGCCACGGCCGATGGGGGATATCAGCCGGTACCGCCCAGCAACCAGCACCTGTGCACACCAATCTCGAATCGTGGCCCGCTCCGACTGCCGCGGCGGTGACCCCATCGGACTCATCGCCCCGGTACGGTGCTTCGGGGTGCGCGGCATGATCAGGATATCCGCCCCAGGGACCGCGGTTCGCCCGGCCTTGGCCAGGAACCGCGGATCGGCCCGACCGGTGGGCCGGAAACAGCCGTTCTCAGCCGGTGTTCAGCCAGCTGAGTACCGCCTCGGCGGTGAACTCGGCCTGGCCGCCCGGGAAGAGGAGGTCGGCCTCTCCGAACGCGGCCCGGTCCGAGACTACTTCGGTGTCGGGAATCGCCACACAGCGCATTCCTGCCGCGCGGGCGGCCTTCACGCCCGGTACCGCGTCCTCCAGCACCACGCAGGAATCCGGTGCCACCCCCAGTCGCCGGGCGGCCTCCAGGAACACGTCCGGTGCCGGCTTGCCGTGGGCGACTTCTTCGGCGGAAACGAGGACGGGCAGGTAGTCCCTCAGCCCCGTGACCGCGAGCGTGGCCTCGATGGCGGCTCCGGACGAGCCGGAGGCCACCGCCATCGGGACCCCCTGCCCGTGCAGACGTTCCACGAGGGCCCGCATCTCGGGGAAGGCGGCGGTGGAACTGCCGGCGAGCTCCAGGTAGAGGGCGTTCTTGCCGGCCAGCAGCTCCTCGACCGGCGCCTCGATCCCGTACTCCTCGCGCAGGACGGTGAGCGTCTCGCGCGTGCCGATACCGATGAAGCGGGTGTGGTTCGCCCAGCTGAAGTCATGTACACCGTGACGGGCGAGAAGCCGGCGCCCGGCCTCGTAGTAGTTCGGCTCGCTGTCGATGAGCGTGCCGTCGAGGTCGAAGATGACCGCCGGGGCCGGGAGCTGCTGGATCCTCATGGCTCCCAGCATGCCCGAGGGCGCTCAGCCGGAGCCGCTCGCTGTCCGCCCCACCGCCTCGACCAGGGGCAGGACGCGGTGGGCCACGCGCTCGCGCAGAGCCACCTCGGTCCGGGTCCTCACCACGCCGGGAAGCTGGATCAGCCGCTGGATCACGTCCTCGAGATGACCGTTGTCACGGGCCACCACCCGCGTCAGCAGATCGCCGCCCCCTGTGGTGGAGAACGCCTCGATGATCTCCGGCACGGCCGAGAGCGCGTCACCCACCTCGTCCAGATGCCCCTGGGTGACCTCGAGGTGGACGAACGCGAGCACCGGGTGGCCGAGCGCGGCCGGGGAGAGGGAAGGACCCGTACCCGTGATCACCCCGTCCCGCTCCAGACGGTCCAGCCTGGCCTGGAGCGTGCCGCGCGCGATGCCCAGGACACGTGCGTACTCGCGCACGCTGGTGCGCGGCTGCTCGATGAGCAGCCGGAGGATGCGGGTGTCGAGGGTGTCCACCGCCATGTCCGGCTGTTCTCCTCCTGGCTCGGGGACCGGTCGCCCGACTGTACCCAGGGCGCCGCGGCAGGGCGCGGGGAGCGGTCCGCGCCCGGCCGGCCGTGGCGCGGGCCGGGCCGGGGAGCTGGTGCCCGTCGCTCAGACCGCCGACCAGCCGTTGTCGACGGGGAGGATCGCCCCGTTGATGTTGCCGGCCGCGGCCGACGCGAGGAAGACGATCGCGGCCGCCTGCTCCTCCGCCTGCGCGGGCTTGCCGACGTTGCCCATGTAGGGGGCGAGGGCGGCGGGGCCATGGGCCTCGCGGTCCGCCTCGACCCGGATGTTGGTGACGGTGCCGCCCGGCGCGATGGCGTTGGTGCGGATGCCCTTGTCGCGGTACATGACGGCCAGCGACTTGGTCAGGCCGGCGATGCCGTGCTTCGACGCGGTGTACGCGGCGCCCGCCGCGCTGCCCCTCAGGGACGCCTCGGACGCGGTGAAGACGATCGCGCCGCGGCCGGCCTCGAGCATGTGCGGAAGCGCGGCCCGCGTCAGGCGGAAGGGGGCGGTGAGGTTGATGCCGATGACACGCTCCCACTCGTCGTCGCCCGTGTCGGCGGCCGCCGACATGCTGTCCATGATCCCGGCGTTGTTGACGAGAACGTCTATCCCGCCGAACTCCCGGACCGCGGTCGCCACGACCTGGTCGACGACCGCCTGCTCCCGCAGATCCCCGACCGCCGTGACCGCGGTTCCACCCGCCTTCTCCACCTCCGCGGCCGCAGCCTGCGCCGAGGCGCCGTCGACATCGGCGATCACCAGGCGGGCTCCCTCCTTCGCGAACAGCAGGGCCGTGGCCCGTCCGATGCCGGATCCGGCTCCGGTGACGATGACGCTGCGGCCGCTTCCGCTGGTGGTGACGCTCACGTGATGCTCCTCGTGTCCGTGGGTGGAGCAGCAGGCTATCTTTATTGGCATTGAGCGCCAAAATGGCGGAGTGCGACAGAAAAGAACTGGCTACGATGGCCGCAGCTCTAGAGGGAGGTTGCCGGTTCATGGACGCCGCGCACGTCGGAGGGGGGCTGGGCCCCATGGCGGGCGGTGGCGGCGCCCGGCTCGGGCGCCCGCCGCTGACCGAACGCCGCAAGGCCGCGACGCGGCTGGAGATCGCCCGTGAAGCCGTGCGTCTCTTCGCCGCCCATGGAGTGGCCGCGACGACCGCCGAGGAGATCGCCTCGGCCGCGGGGATCTCCCAGCGGACCCTCTGGCGCTACACCTCGTCCAAGGAACTCTGCGTCCGCCCTCTCCTGACGTACGCCCTCGACTTCGTGACCGCGCTCATGAGGTCGTGGCCGCACGACAGGCCACTGGTGGAAGCCGTCCTCGGTGACGCCTCCTCGCTCCCGGGCTCCGGCACCGACCCCGACGCCCTGCGCGACCTGGTGCGGCTCACCCTGACCGAACCGGGACTGCGGGCCGTGTGGCTCCAGGTCCACCACGACGCGGAGCTGGTGTTCGCGGAGGTCGTCGCCGAGCGGATGGGGCTGTCCCCCGAAGACCTCGCCCCGCGGGTGCACGCGACCGTCCTCAACGGTGTCCTGCGCGTAGCCGTGGAGCAGTGGGCGGGGGGAGCGGACCCGCAGGCGTCCGAACTGCCCCGGACCCTCGCCCGCGCCCTGGAGATCGCCCGGCCCGGCCTGCCCGGCTGACTGCGGCGGAACGTACTCGGAACCGGTCGCTCCGGCACGTGTCCGGCCGCCCGTACCGTCGTTGACCAGGCATGAACCTCCGGTCGCTGTCCCTCGCGCTCCTCGCTCTGCTGAGTACGGCCGGCTGTGTGTCCGTGCAGCCCGAGACGGTGAGGCCCGCCGCCCCGGTGTCCGGCCCGCGCTCCGGCGACGAGCCCGTGAGGGCGTCCGGCCCGCCGGTCGCGCCCCCGGCGGTCCATGACTCCCTCGGCAGGTCCGAGGAGCGGCCGGTGCGCGGCGAGAAGCGCGGTCGCGAGGAGAGGGAGCGTGCTGACAGGCCGGCCAGGCAGGCCGGCGAGGCCGTCCTGCCCGCTCGCCGTGAGGTCGAAGGCGTGCCTCGTCTCCGGATGCCCCGGCAGCCGGAGCCGCGCCGCATCGGCACCCCTCGGGCCGCCCTGCCGCGGCCCCCGCACGACATGGGCTCCGTCTGCGCGACGGGCCGGGGAGTCGCTTCGACCGACATCGTCGATCTGTGCCGGACCACGTACGGCCGCTGAGCGTGGCAGAAGGCGGGTCGTGTCGAACCCGCGTAGGCGCGTGGGGAATCTCCCCGCGCGGCCCTGGCCGGCGCGGGACCCATCGAGCGGTGCGACAACGGTCCGACCGTGCCGAGCCTGGTCCGTTGGCTCTGCCACGGCGGAGCATGCCGAGGTGAGACTGTGCCATTGGACCAGGGGAAACGGATCGGGTTGAACCAACAGTGGGCCTGATGCTGAAATGAAGAGGTCAATGGCGCTGCGGATCCCTCCGGGATCTCTGTAGCGCCTTTCTCATGTCCAGGCCGGCCCATGCGTGAAAGGTGCTAGGTAACTTGCTGAAGAGGGCGTTCGTCGCACCCGACCCGGGGCGGATTCGGCTCCGGTTCGCTTCGCGTGCCGTGCTCGGCATCGGTCTCGCCGTCACGCTGTGCGGGGCGGTGGGCCACTCCCTGGAGGCGGCCATCGCCGGCGGCCTGGCCGCGCTGCTCGCCCTGTTCACGGTCACGGATCCGACGGTGCGCGGGCAGGCGGTCACGACCGCGCTCCTCCCCGTCGTCGGCCTGCCGGTGCTCACGCTCGCCGCCCTCCTGCACGACGCCCCCGCCGCGCGCGACCTGGCATTCCTCGCCGTCGTGGGCGCCGGGGTCTACGCACGGCGTTGGGGGCCGCGCGGGCACTCGCTGGGGGTGTTCGGGTTCATGGCGTACTTCTCGGCCCAGTTCCTGCACACCGTGCCGGATCAGCTGCCCGAACTGTACGCGGCCGTGCTGCTGTCCGTCGCCGCGTCGGCGGTGGTGCGGTTCGGGGTGTGGTGCTACGAACGGCGGATCACGGTTCCCGCGCCCGCCGCGCTGCCCGACGCAGCGACAGGTCTGGCACGGATCACGACGCGGCAGGCGGTGCAGGCGACCGCGGGTGCCGCCTTCGCCCTCGCGGCAGGACAGGTGCTGTCCGACCAGCGCTGGTACTGGGCGGTCGGCGCGACCTGGTGGGTGTTCGTCGCCACGACCTCGCGCGGCGAGACCGTCGTACGGGGATTCCGGCGCTTCCTGGGCACGGTCCTCGGGATCGGCCTGGGCTTCGCCCTCGCCGTGCCGTTGCACCACCAGCCGGTCGTCGTCGCGGTGGTCGTGGCGTTGAGCCTGTTCGGGATCTTCTACACCGCCGCGGTCTCCTACACCTGGATGATGCTGGCCGTCACCGTCATGGCCAGCATGCTGTATGGGCTGCTCGGCGTGCTCGACACCGGACTTCTGCTGCTGCGGGCGACCGAGACGGCGGTGGGGGCGCTGGGCGCCGTGCTGGCGGTTCTGCTAGTCCTTCCCGTGACCACGCACTCGGTGACCGAGGCGTGGGTGGAGCGGGCGCTGCGGTGCGTACACACCTGCACGGCGGAGGCCGCCGCCCGCCTCGCCGGGAGCGAGGACGCCGACCCGCCTCGGCGCGTGGCCGAGCTGGAGGCGATCCTGGGCCGGGTGCGGCTGTCGCTCGCGCCGCTGGTGCACCCGCTCAACCCCCTCAGGGCCCGCAAGCGCCGGGCTCGGCAGGTACTCCTGCTCCTCGACGACTGCGCACGCGAGGTGCGCGGCCTGGCTTCCGTCGCCGCCGATCCGGAGGCCTCCCACGACATCCGGCTCGCCGCTGCCTGCTGGCGGGTGGAAACCGCCGTGGAGGCACTCACCGAAGCGGCGCCTGCCTCCGTGCGCCATCCGCGCCTCGACGAGACGAAGGTCGCGGACCCGACGGGGGCCGAACACGTGCTCGCCCACCTCCACGCACTGGAGCGCGCCCTGCTCGATCTCGCCGTCCCCCTGCGCAGGCCCGGCCGGATAGCCGCCGGGGCCTGAGCCCGGTCTCCCACGCGGGCCGAGCGCCGGACACGAGGTGTGCCGTCCCAAGGCCTCAGCCGGCCCGGAAGTCGGGCCCTCGGCCACCGCCGGCCCGGTGCGCCGTCACGGTCCGGGCCGCGACCGCCTGCCTGCTACCGTCGGCCGGGAAGATCGTGACGGACGCGAAGAGGGGTAGCGCGATGGGCGCCGACCACGCACAGCGGGCATTCATAGGGTCGTTCACCTCGGCGGGCGGGCGAGGGATCATCGTCGCCGCGGTCGACAGGGACACCGGGGAGCCCACCGCGCTCGCGGCCACCGATTCCGTGGCCGACCCCTCGTTCCTCGCGGTCGGCCGGGCGAACGGCACCACCGTGCTGTACGCGGTGAGCGAGACCTCCCCGGGCGCCGCGGCGGCCTTCACCCTCGACGACGACGGCACTCCGCGTCCCCACGGAGAGGTGCGGCCGGTCGGCGGGAGCGGTCCCACCCACCTCGCCGTCACAGAAGGCCATCTGCTCACCGCCAACTACGGGTCCGGCAGCGTCACCGCCCTGCCCCTGGGGGGGGACGGGGCCCCGGGCTCGGCGAGCGACGTGCTGATCCACGAGGGCAGCGGCCCCGACGAGAGCCGACAGTCGGCCCCGCACGCCCACCAGGTCCTCGCCGATCCGTCCGGGGCGTGGCTGCTGAGCGTGGACCTCGGCACGGACTCCGTGCGCGTCTGCGCCCTCGACGCCGGGACCGGAAGCCTGCGGCTGCACACGGAGACGGCGCTGCGCCCCGGGACCGGGCCGCGCCACCTCGCCTTTCATCCGTCCGGGCGTCACCTCTACGTCCTGAACGAGCTGGAACCGACCGTCACCGTGTGCCGCTGGGACGCCGTCGCCGGGCGGGTCGAGCCCCTCGGGGAGACGCCGGTGCTCCCGGAGGGGAACGACGGGGGCGCCGCCGTGCGTACGTACCCGTCCGAGGTGGTGGTCTCGCACGACGGCCGGTTCCTGTGGACCGCGAACCGCGGGCACGACAGCATCTCGGTGCTGACGCTCGACGAGTCGGGCGAGAAGGCCGTCCTGGTGGCGGCGGTCGGCTGCGGTGGCCGCTGGCCCCGTGACCTGACCCTCGACCCCTCGGGGCAGTGGCTGTACGCCGCCAACGAGCACTCCGGGAACGTCAGCTGGTTCGCGGTGGACGCGGAAACGGGCATTCCCGCGCACGCGGGCTCATTCGAGGCCCCGGCCGCCTCCTGCGTGATCTTCGCCTGACGAGCACGCCGCAGCGCGCTCGTCACCCACGCACGGAGGCGCGGACCGGCTCTCCGGTCCGCGCCTCCCCGCGTACGGGTACGGGTCAGTGCGCCTGTGCGCCCTGAGGCGTCGCCGGGGTGATCCCCAGCGCCGTCGCGTAGAGCGACAGCACCAGCTTGCCGATGGCCGGATACGCGCCCAGGGGCTCGGCCGTCGCGCAGCCGGCCTCCTTCGCCGCCGCTTCCAGCAGCTCCGCACTGATCTCGGGACCCACCAGGTACGGCGCCAGGGCGAGCTGCGCGGAGCCGGAGTTCTGCAGCTGCTCCGCGATCGACGCGATCGAACCGTCCACGTCCAGGGCCGCGGCCATCACCGGCACCGCGAGACGGGCGGCCAGCAGCATGCCCGTGATCCCGGCGGCCTGCACGGCCTCCTCGCCGCCCACCGTCGCCAGGATGATGCCGTCCGCGGCCGTCGCCACGGTGAACAGCCGCGCGCGGTCGGCGCGTGCCAGACCGGCCTCCGAGAGCCGTACGTGCAGGGCTTCGGCCAGCAGCGGGTGCGGCCCGAGCACGTCGGTCAGCTCCGCCTGGGTGCCACTGTCCATCATGGCCTGCCGTATGCGCCTGATCAGGGCGCTGTCCGGACCCGCGAGGAGCGGGACCACGACGGCGGACGGGCCCGAGGGCTCGGCCACCTCACGGCCGGCGGCGATCGCCTGTTCGTAGCGCGCCGTCCGCTCCGCGGCGGTGTGCGTGAGCACGGAGGCGAGCGTCGGGTACTCGGCGTCGTCGCCGTCGAGGTAGCCGATACGGGCGTTCAGGCCGGGCAGCTCGGAACGCGCGATGCTGATGACTTCCTCGGCCAGGCTGCGCGAGGCGGGGGAAGGGGTGCCCGGAAGGGCGAGAACGAGCGCGGCGGCGCCCTCAGGTGCGACCACGGGCTCCGGGCGGCGGTGCCGTCCGGACTGGCGAGGTCGCGGCATTCGTACTGGCAGGCCGGAAGCGGGCCCAGTGGGGGTGCTCATGGCGCCGCATGCTACTGGTTTCGAGTACCTCTCTGTTCGGGGAGGGGGCGGTCAGGCGTTATCTGTCCGTATATGTCTGTTGGGTGACGGGGGAGGTGACTGACCTGCCCTCTCCGGGCGGACGGCGTGCGAATCGCGCACCTCGCTCCGTGAGGCACTCGGCGGTCCTTGGTCAGGTTCCCCCTGGACAATCCGGTACGAACAAGAGTGTGGGGTGGGGTGGTAGGCGCAGCCCGGGCCCCGCGAGAGCCCTGGCGATCTCCAGTGCGCCGTGCAGCGGATCCCCCGCGGCCGGGACCAACCGCCCCTGGGGTGCCTGCTCTGCCAGTTCCTCGCGCAACGGGCCGAGCAGAGGCTCGCCCATACGGAAGAGCCCTCCGGTGAGGGCGATCTCGCAGTTTCCCGCGTGAGAGGGGCCGGGGCACACGGCGGCAGTCGCCTCCGCGATGTGGGCCGCCGCCTCGTACAGGATCCTTGCCGCCACCGGATCATCCGCGGCGCACGCCGCGACCTCCGGGGCGAAGGAGGCGAGGAGCGCGGGACGGTCGGTACGCGGATAGAGCAGGCCGGGGAGACCGGCCGCCGACCCGAACACCGCTTCGAGTCGAGCCAGCAGCGCAGGTGATCCGCCACGTCTGCCGTCATGGGCCCGCATCGCCGCGTCGAGCCCCGCCCGGCCGATCCACGCACCGCCGCCGCTGTCGCCGAGGAGATGTCCCCAGCCGTCCGCCCTGCGCCACTCACTCAGATCGGTCCCCAGTGCGATCATCCCGGTGCCGCCCGCCACGACCGCTCCGGGCCGCTGGCCCAGCGCACCCGTGTACGCCGTGACGGCATCGGCGGCCAGGGCCACCCGCCGCACGCCCAGCGCGCCGGTGAGCGCGGTGGGGAGTTCGGCGCGCAACCGGTCGCCGAGGGTCGCCATTCCGGCCGCGCCGACGGCGGCGGCGGTGATGACCGCGCTCGGTCCCGCCCGCTCCAGGAGGCGGTGAACCGCCGGGAGCAACAGCTCCAGCATGTGGCCGGCGTCGATTCCCGCCGGTCCCGTCCGCACCGGCGTGCCGCAGACCTCCGTGTCGGCCGGCTGCCGTCCGTCCTCGGCGCCCAGGCCCACTCTCAGTCCCGAGCCGCCCGAGTCCACCCCGAGGACGAACGCCTGCGGACCACCGTGCACGTTCGAGAAGCCTTCCGCGTCCGGGGAGCCGTTCACGGCAACCGCCGTGCGACGTGGAGCTGTCGGACCGTCTCGGTCTCCGGGGACCGCGCCTGCTGCGGCGACCTCATGCAAGGGCTCCGAGGGGTGGGGGAGTGACGACGACGCGCAGCCTATGCTCCCGTCCGATGTCCGTACAGGGCCGGATGATCACACGACCGGTGTAGGCCGGTAGGGTGAGGACCGTGGCAGCGCGACCGTTGAGTGAACTTGTGGAGCCCGGCTGGGCCAAGGCGTTGGAACCCGTGGCGGACAGGGTCGCGGCGATGGGCGACTTCCTCCGCGCCGAGATCGGGGCGGGCCGGACCTACCTGCCGGCGGGGAAGAACGTTCTGCGCGCCTTCCAGCAGCCCTTCGACGACGTACGCGTCCTGATCGTGGGTCAGGACCCCTATCCGACCCCGGGTATGGCCATCGGGCTCAGCTTCGCGGTCGCCCCGGACGTGCGGCGGCTTCCCGGCAGCCTGGAGAACATCTTCCGAGAACTGCACACCGACCTCGGCCACCCCAGGCCCTCCAACGGAGACCTGACCCCGTGGACACGCCAGGGTGTGCTCCTGCTCAACCGCGCGCTGACCACGGCCCCGGGCAAGCCCGCCGCCCATCGCGGGAAAGGCTGGGAGGAAGTGACCGAGCAGGCGATCCGAGCCCTGGTCGCCCGCGGCAAGCCGATGGTCTCGGTGCTCTGGGGACGCGACGCGCGCAATCTCCGCCCGCTGCTGGGTGAACTGCCCGCGGTCGAGTCGGCGCATCCCTCGCCCATGTCCGCGGACCGGGGCTTCTTCGGATCGCGGCCCTTCAGCCGGGTGAACGACCACCTGGTCCGCGGCGGGGAGCAGCCCGTGGACTGGCGTCTGCCCTGAGCCGCCGGGTTCCCGGTCGCATCCGCTCGCCGCTCGTCCGGAACACCCGGGGCGACCTCCGCATGGGCGGTTCGGTACGGGGAAGACGCCTTTCGACCCGAGTTCCGGTGACTGCCCCCGCACCACCGTGAGCACCCGGCCCCACCGGCACCCCCCCAGCCGGCGGGGCCGGTTTGCGTCCGGGGCGAGCAGGCGTCCGTCCGGGTGGCTCGTCGGGCCGGGCTGGCCCGGACGTGGGACACCCTCCGGGCGGTGTCCGGTGTCCGGACCGTGCGGCTGTTAGCTTCCGCTCACCCCGGGTCGGCCGGCCCGGGGGTGTCGTCGGCGTGGCAGACGCCGAAGGAGTGGTGTCCGGTGCGAATTCTCCTGGTCGGCGCGGGTGGAGTGGGCTCGGCGATCACCCGGATCGCGGCTCGCAGGCCGTTCTTCGAGCACATGGTCGTCGCCGACTACGACCTGGGACGGGCGGAGACCGCCGTCGCCGCACTGGGGGAGAGCGGAGCCCGCTTCAGCGCGGTCCGCCTGGACGCCTCGGAGCAGGAGACCGTACGCGCCGTCCTCGTCGAGCACCGCTGCGACGTCCTGCTCAACGCCACCGATCCACGCTTCGTCATGCCGCTGTTCGACGCAGCCCTGGCCCATGGCGCGCACTACCTGGACATGGCGATGTCCCTGTCCCACCCTCATCCCTCCCGCCCGTACGAGCAGTGCGGCGTCAAGCTCGGTGACGCGCAGTTCGACCGCGCCGCAGAGTGGGAGGCCGCCGGACGTCTCGCGCTGGTCGGGATGGGTGTCGAGCCCGGGCTCTCGGACGTGTTCGCGCGCTACGCCTCCGACGAACTCTTCGACGAGATCGGCATCCGCGACGGCGCCGATCTGACGGTGGGAGGCTATGAGTTCGCCCCCTCCTTCAGTATCTGGACCACCATCGAGGAGTGCCTGAACCCGCCGGTCGTCTACGAGCAGGACAAGGGGTGGTTCACCACCGCCCCGTTCAGCGAGCCCGAGGTCTTCGACTTCCCCGAGGGCATCGGGCCCGTCGAGTGCGTCAACGTCGAGCACGAGGAGGTGCTTCTCGTTCCCCGCTGGCTCAAGGCGAAGCGGGTGACCTTCAAGTACGGCCTCGGCGACGAGTTCATCGGGGTGCTGCGCACCCTCCACAAGCTGGGCCTGGACCGCACGGAGCCGGTCTCCGTGAAGAGCGGCGCCGGTGTGGCCGAGGTGTCGCCCCGTGACGTGGTGGCCGCGTGTCTCCCGGACCCGGCCGGACTCGGCGAGCGGATGCACGGGAAGACGTGTGCGGGTACGTGGGTGAAGGGCACCAAGGAGGGCAAGCCGCGGGAGGTCTACCTCTACCACGTGGTCGACAACCAGTGGTCGATGCGGGAGTACGGATCCCAGGCCGTGGTCTGGCAGACCGCGATCAATCCTGTGATCGCGCTCGAACTCCTCTCGGACGGCACCTGGGGAGGCGCCGGTGTGCTGGGTCCCGAGGCGATGCCTCCCCGGCCGTTCCTCGATCTGCTCGCGGAGTACGGGGCTCCGTGGGGCATGCGCGAGCAGTGACCTCCGCTGAAAGGTTCCTGACGGCGGATCGGAGCGTCCTCGTCCGAAGTGCACACCCACACACTGCTCCCTAGCATGTGGAAGGAAATATTCCGCCTTTACTTCGGGCCGGTGAGCGAGCGAGGGAACATGGCAGAGGACCGTGCAGGATCAGCCCCGCCGGCGAGCCTCAAACCGAACGCGATCGGTTTCGTCGACGCGCTGGTCATCGGGCTGAACGCCACCTCGCCCGCCTACTCGGTGGCCGCCGTCATCGGGCCGATCGTGGCTCTCGTCGGCGTCTACGCGCCCGGAGTCCTCTTCGCCTCCTTCGTACCGATGCTCCTGATCGCCTCGGCCTTCTTCTACCTGAACAAGGCCGACCAGGACTGCGGAACCACGTTCTCCTGGGTTACCAGGGCACTCGGGCCGTGGACCGGCTGGCTCGGCGGCTGGGCCATCACGATGACCGGGGTGCTCGTCGTCGGGTCCCTCGCGGATGTCGCCGTCAGCTTCGGGCTGATGGCCATCGGCCTCGACAGCTGGGCTGACAACACCTTCGTCCGCCAACTCCTCACCGTGATCCTGATCATCGTCATGACGGGCCTCTGCGTCATCGGCACCGAACTCTCGGCCAAGGTGCAGAACGCTCTGATCCTGGCGCAGGTGGCCTTCCTCCTCATCTTCGTCGTCGTCGCGCTCTACCGGGTCTACGCCGGGACGACGTCGTTCGACTCGGTCAGACCCTCGGTCGACTGGCTCAACCCCTTCGGCGCAGGCGGCGCGGCCCTCACGAGCGGTCTGCTGCTGGGCGTCTTCATCTACTGGGGCTGGGAATCGGCCGTCAACCTCACCGAAGAGGTGGAGGACTCCGCCACCGCACCCGGAAAGGCCGGGGTGTGGTCGACGGTGATCCTGCTGGTGACCTACCTGTCCGTCGGCTTCGCCGTCGTCGCCTACGCGGGAACGGCGTATCTGGCGGAGAACGCCGACGAGGAGGAGTTCATCTTCGCCCTCCTGGCCGAGGAGGTCATGGGCGGATGGGACTGGATCGTGCTGCTCGCCGTCTCCACCTCGGCGATCGCCTCGACCCAGACCACCATCATCCCGGCGTCGCGTACGGCACTGTCGATGGCTCGTCGGCATGCTCTGCCGGCCCACTTCGGCCGGATCAACCCACGCTTCCGGACGCCCGACGTGAGCACCTGGTGGGTGGCCTTCATCGCCATCGCCTGGTACCTCGTCGTCAACCAGATCAGCGAGAACGCGCTCTTCGACTCACTGACGGCGCTCTCGCTGCTGATCGCCTTCTACTACGCACTGACCGGTGTGGCGTGCGCGGTCTACTACCGCCGTCAGCTGACATCGAGCCTGCGCGACTTCCTGCTCATCGGCCTCGGTCCCGTGGTCGGAGCCGGTCTGCTGACATGGCTCCTGGTCAGATCGGTCATCGACATGTCCGACCCCGCGAACTCGTACAGCGGAACCTCCTGGTTCGGTCTGGGGCCGCCGCTCGTGATCGGCATCGGGATCATCCTCATCGGCGTGGTGTTCATGGTGGTGCTGCGGCTGCGGTCCCCGGCCTTCTGGGCCGAGCGCCGGGGGGTCGTCGACCCCACGCTCATGGATGGCAAGGAGGTCTGAGATGTCGGTCGTGCTCGGCTATGACGAGTCACCGGGAGCCACACGCGCCCTGCGGATCGCCATCGAGGTGGCGTCCGCCTTCGAGGAGCGGCTCGTCCTCGTCTTCGGCGCGGCGGCCCCCGGGCTCACCGGCGAGGAGTACCGCGCCCACCAGGAGGCCATCCGGCAGGCCGGACGCACCGGGCTGGAGCACGCGGTCGCGGCGGCCGAGGAGGCCGGGGTGGCGACCACCGTGGAGGTCATCGACCTCAAGCCCTCCGACGCGCTGATCGAGGCGGCGTCGCGCCACGCCGCACGGGTCATCGTGGTGGGCAGCTGGGGCGAGAGCCCGATGCGGGGTGCGTTGCTCGGCTCCACCCCGCACAAGCTCCTCCACCTGTCGACGGTCCCCGTGCTCTGCGTGCCGACCGAGGAGTGATACCGCCCTGAGCACCCGGGCGGCAGTACCCGCCCGGTCAGCCGAGTGCCGCGGCCCGTACGCAGAGCACGTCCGGCAGGTGCGAGACGAGCTGCTGCCAGGTGTCGCCGTCGTCCGCGCTCGCGTACACCTCGCCGTTGCGGTTGCCGAAGTAGACCCCCGCCGGGTCGGCGTCGTCCGTGCAGAGGGCGTCACGCAGCACGGTGCCGTAGTGGTCGCCGTCCGGCAGGCCCTCGGTGAGAGGTTCCCAGCTCTCGCCGGCGTCGCGGGTGCGGTACACCCGGCAGCGGTGACCGGCCGGGACCCGGTCGGCGTCGGCGTTGATCGGGAAGACGTAGAAGGTGTCCGCGCGGTGCGGGTGCGCCGCGGCGGCGAACCCGAAGTCGGAGGGCAGGCCCGCCCCGATGTCCTTCCAGCGCCTGCCGCCGTCGTCACTGCGGAAGACGCCCCAGTGGTTCTGCAGGTAGAGACGGTCGGGGTCGGCGGCGTCCCTGGTGACCTTGTGGACGCACTGGCCGAACTCCGGGTCGGGGTCCGGCAGGAAGACCGCGGAGACGCCCTTGTTGGAGGGCTCCCAGCGCTCACCGCCGTCCTCGGTGCGGAAGACGCCGGCCGTGGAGACCGCGACGGTCACCGCCCGGGCGTCCCTCGAATCGGTCAGGATGGTGTGCAGCCCCTCGCCGCCGCCGCCCGGCACCCAGGCCGAGCGCGTGGGGTGCTCCCAGAGCGGACGGACCAGGGAGAAGGACTCCCCGCGGTCGTCGGAGCGGAACAGCGCAGCGGGTTCCGTGCCGGCGTAGACGACGTCGGGGGCCTCGGGGCCCGCGGGGTGCAACTGCCAGACACGCTCCAGCGAGGCGTCCGTGAACTGCGGGAACTTCACGGCGGGCTGTTTCGGCTCGACCCAGCTGGCCCCGAGATCGTCCGAGTGGAAGACCGAGGGGCCCCAGTGGGCGCTGTCGCCGCCCACCAGCAGCCGCGGTGTGGGGGTCCGTGTGTCGATCGCGATGGAGTAGATCGCCTGGGCGTTGAACTGCGGATCGCCGAACTGCCAGGTGCCGCCGCGCCTGCGGCCGATGAACAGCCCTTTGCGGGTGCCTACGGTGAGCAGTACTTCGGTCATGGAAAGGACCTCCCGAAACGCCGTCGTGCCGGATACGGGTAAGTCTGCACTCCACCACCGACAACGGCCCGTAACGACGGCGTCCGCCCGGTCATCGCCGGTCACCGGGCGGCGGCGCCCTCAGCCGGCGGGCGGCGCGGTGCTGCTGCGGACCACCAGACTCGTCGCCAGGTCGACCCGGGTGGTCGCCGGCTGCTTTCCCCGGCCGAGGTCGAGCACCAGACGCGCTGCCGTCTCCGCCATCTCGATGAGCGGCTGACGCACGGTCGTGAGCGGCGGCCCGATCCAGCGGGTCAGCGGCAGATCGTCGAAGCCGACCACGCTCAGGTCCTCGGGGATCCGCAGACCCAGCTCCCGCGCCGCCTCGTAGACACCGAGGGCCTGCAGGTCGTTGCCGGCGAAGATCGCGGTGGGCCGGTCCGGCAGACGCAGCAGCTCGAGCGCCGCGGAGTAGCCGTCCTCGTGGTGGAACTCGCCCTCCCGGACGAGCCGCGGGTCCAGCGGCACGCCGGACGTCTCCAGGGCCGCGCGGTAACCGTCCAGCCGGGCGCGGCTGCACATCATCCGGCTCGGTCCGCCGATGACGCCGATCCGCCGGTGGCCCAGGCCGGTCAGATGGCGTGTGGCGGCGATACCGCCCTGCCAGTTGGCGGCCCCGACCGACGGGATGTCGTCGCCCGGGTCCCCCGCGGGATCGACGACCACGAACGGGATGGAGCGGCTGGTGAGCTGGGCCCGCTGCGCCGCGTCGAGATCGGACAGCACGAGGATGACCCCGGCGGGGCGGCGGGCCAGCACGCCGTCGACCCAGGTCTGTCCGGGAGTGAGCCGGCCGGCGCTCTCCGAGAGGACCAGACTCAGACCTTCCTCCCGTGCGACGTTCTCCACGCCCCGGACGACCTCCATCGCCCAGGCGCTGTCCAGCTCGTGGAAGACCAGGTCGATGAGCTGCGACTGCTGGGCGGCACCACGCCTGCGGCGGTAGCCGTGACGCAGCAGCAGCTCCTCCACCCTCGTACGCGTACCGGGGGCTACATCGGCGCGGCCGTTCAGAACCTTCGAAACTGTCGGAGCCGAAACACCGGCGGCTCGGGCGATCTCCGCCAGCGTGGCGGTGCTCTCCGAAGGCTCGTCGGCGGGCGCCTTCTCCTGTTGGGGCTGGACCTTTGCGGGGCTCATGCACGAATCGTAGCTCGACTGCGGCCCGGCGCACGCGTCCGGGCAAGGTTCGTAAATCCTTGCTCCTGCCCTCTTGACGGGCCCGAAACACGACCGTACGGTTCCGGCAACATTCGAAAGCCACGCCGAAACATTCGACAGAGGGTGCGGTCATGCGGTCGGGGATATTCACTCAGGGAACACGTACGACGAGATGGGCCGCGGCCGGCGCGGCCCTGGCCATGGCCGGGCTGCTGGCCGGCTGCGGATCCGGGAGCGGCGGGAGCGACAGCGGAACCATCACGGCCTACGTCTACGGCGACGACGCGGTCAAGGTCCAGCAGGCCGCCGTCGACACCTTCAACAAGACCTCCAAGGTCAAGGTCAAGCTGGTGTCGGTCCCTGGCACCGACTACGTGAACAAGCTGCGCAGCGCCATGGGATCCCCCAGTGCGCCCGACGTCTTCTTCAACTGGGGCGGCGGTTCCATCAAGCCGTACGTCGACTCCAAGGACCTGGTGGATCTCACGTCGACGGTCAACGACGACCCCACTCTCAAGGACGGATTCCTTCCCTCGATCATGGCGGCCGGAGGCCTCGAGGGGAAGGTCTACGGCGTCCCCATGCGAGGCATGCAGCCCGTGATGCTCTTCTACAACAAGGCGCTCTTCGCCGAGCACAAGATCGAGCCGCCCAAGACCTGGGAAGACCTCCAGGGGGCCATCAAGACCTTCAAGGCCGCCGGAATCACCCCCTTCGCACTCGGTGGCTCGGACAAGTGGCCCGAACTGATGTGGATGGAGTACCTGCTGGACCGGATCGGCGGCCCCGAGGTCTTCAAGAGGATCCAGGACGGCGACACCGACGGCTGGGGCGACCCGGCGGTCCTCAAGACGGCGCAGACCGTCAAGGAACTCATCGACGAGGGTGCCTTCGGCAAGAACTTCAACTCCGTCGACTACGGGAACGGCGGAGCCCCGACCCTGCTCAACAAGGGCAAGGCCGCCATGCACCTCATGGGTTCCTGGGAGTACTCGACCCAGTTGGGCAAGGCCCCCGAGTTCGCGAAGAAGGACCTCGGCTGGACCGGCTTCCCGACCGTGGCCGGACGTGTGGGGGACCCTGCGAACGTGGTCGGCAACCCGACCAACTACTGGTCGGTGAACGCCCGGACCAAGCACAAGGACGAGGCGATCGCCTTCCTGAAGACGATGGCGTCGAAGAGCTACGCGCAGGCCCTCGTCGACAACGGTGACGTACCCACCACCTCCAACGCCGCGTCGATGCTGAGCGGTTCCCCCAACCCCCAGTTCGCCACCGACCAGTACGAAATGGTGCAGAAGGCCCCGAGCTTCACCCTCTCGTGGGACCAGGCACTCGAAGCCCAGTACGCCACGCCACTGCTCACGGAGATCAGCAAGCTGTTCGCCGGCAAGACGACCCCCGAGCAGTTCGTCGAAGCAATGAAGGCCGCGAAGTAACGATGTCCCACCACACTCCGGTCGCGAAGAGGCACGGAGACCAGAAGGCGGCCGTCGGCAACGTCGGCCGCCCGCCGGTCGCCTGGGCAGTCCCCGGCATCCTCTTCTTCGTCGTGTTCGCGATCGTCCCCCTGGCGATCGCCGTCTACCTCTCGTTCTGCACGTGGGACGGGCTCGACTCCCCGGTCCTGACCGGCCTGGACAACTGGACCAGGCTCTTCAAGGACTCGGAGTTCGGCCAGGCCGCGTGGCTCAGCCTCCTGCTCACCACGATCAGCTGGGTCTTCCAGACCCCGGTGGCCCTGCTGCTCGGCGTCTGGGCGGCGGGCCGCCAGCGCAGCCGGGCGTTCCTGTCCGCGATCTTCTTCATCCCGCTGCTGCTCTCCACCACTGCCATCGCGATGCTCTTCCACGCCCTGCTGGACCCCAACTTCGGCGTGATCCAGACGATCGGACCCTGGATCGGCATCGACCCCAACGTCATGGGGTCCTCCACCGGCGCGCTGCTCGTGGTCGCCTTCGTCGGCGGCTGGCAGTTCATGCCGTTCCACACCCTGATCTACCAGGGCGGAGCACGGCAGATCCCGGAGGTCCTCTACCAGGCCGCCTCCATCGACGGCGCGGGCATGGTGCGGCAGTTCTTCCACATCACCCTGCCGCAGCTGCGCCACACCATGACCACCTCGTCGGTGCTGATGATCGTCGGTTCGCTGACGTACTTCGACACCGTGCTGATCATGACCAAGGGCGGTCCCGGCACGGACACCACGATCCTGCCGTACCTGATGTACCGGACCGGGTTCCAGACCTACGACCTCGGCTACGCGGCGGCCATCGCCACCGCTCTCGTCGTCGTGGCCACAAGTATCTCGCTGCTCATGGTCCGTTTCAGCGGCTTCGGGGCCATGCGGTCCACCCGGGAAGGTATGTGACGAGATGTCGATCGACACCCGCCCCGAGGCGCCGCAGCGCCGGATGAAGACCTCGGCGCCCCGCCACATCCGCGCCGTCCGCAGGCGCAGGCCCCTGGGCAACCCGGTCGCCGGCATCGGTTCGCTGATCTGGCTCCTGATCGTCCTGGTGCCCCTGTACACGCTGGTCTCCGCGTCCCTGATGCGTCAGGACCAGGCGCTGAACGGCGATCCGCTGGCCGTGCCCACCGACCCGACGTTCGAGAACTACCGGACGGTGCTGGACAGCGGTTTCCTGTCGCTGATCGGGAACACCGCGATCGTCGCGGTCGCCACGGTCGCCATCGTGCTGGTGCTCTCGGTGCCCGTCGCGTACGTGGCGGTGCGCACCCGCAGCCGGCTCTCGTCCCTCGCCTTCCGGACGTTCCTGCTCGGCGTGGCGATCCCGGCGCAGGCGGTGATCGTCCCCCTTTACCTGATGATCGGCAAGATGGGGCTGTACGACACCCTCTGGGCCATCATCCTCCCGACGGCCGCCTTCGCGATGCCGGTGGCGGTCCTGGTGCTCAGCGGCACCATGCGCGACGTCTCGGAGGAGATGTACGAGGCGATGGCTCTGGACGGCGCCTCTCCCTGGCGCATGCTCTGGCAGCTGGCCGTCCCGCTTTCCAAGGCCGGAATCAGCACGGTGGCGATCTTCTCCGCCCTGCAGGCGTGGAACGGCTTCCTCTTCCCGCTGATCCTGACCCAGTCCGAGGAGCAGCGTGTCCTGACGCTGGGACTGTTCAACTTCATGAGCCAGTTCGGCGTGAACATCCCCGCCGTCCTGGCGGCCATCGTCCTCTCCGTCGTACCCATCTTCGCCGTCTACCTCGTGGCCAGGCGGGCGCTGATCAACGGACTGATGGGGGTGGGCGGCAAGTAGGAGACCCCCGCCGCCCCGGACCACCGCACTCATGAGAGGAACCCCTGCCGCCATGGCAATCCAGCCCGTCCCGCAGGCCCGTCCCGCCGACCCGCCCTCCGCCGTCGACGGCCCGTGGCGCGACATCTCGCTCACCCCGGAGGCGAGGGTCGCCGATCTGGCTGCCCGGATGACGCTAGAGGAGAAGGCCGCCCAGCTGTACGGAATCTGGGTGGGAGCCGACGCGGAGGGCGACGGAGTCGCCCCGCATCAGAACGACATGGTCGACCCGGTCGACTTCGAGGCCATCACCACCCGCGGACTCGGCCAGCTGACCCGGCCGTTCGGAACCGCGCCCGTCGACCCGGGCGTCGGAGCCGTCTCGCTGGCCAGGGCGCAAGCCCGGATCGTCGAGGCCGGCCGTTTCGGGATACCGGCCATCGCCCACGAGGAGTGTCTCGCCGGGTTCACCGCCTGGGGCGCCACCGCCTATCCCGTACCCCTCGCCTGGGGCGCGGCCTGGGACCCGGAGCTGGTCGCCGAGGTGGCGCACCGGATCGGCGACGACATGCGGTCCGTCGGCATCCACCAGGGACTGGCCCCGGTACTGGACGTCGTACGGGACCTGCGCTGGGGCCGCGTCGAGGAGACCATCGGCGAGGACCCCTACCTCGTGGGCACCATCGCCACGGCCTACGTCAAGGGCCTGGAGTCCGCCGGCGTCATCGCCACCCTCAAGCACTTCGCGGGCTACTCGGCGTCCGCGGGGGCCCGCAACCTCGCCCCGGTCAGGGCGGGGGCCCGGGAGATGGCGGACGTGATCCTCCCGCCCTTCGAGATGGCGGTCCGTGAGGCCGGCGTCCGCTCGGTGATGCACTCGTACGCCGAGATCGACGGGGTCCCGGTGGCGGCCGACCCTGCGCTGCTCACCGGGCTTCTCCGCGACACGTGGGGATTCACGGGCACGGTCGTCGCCGACTACTTCGGCATCGGCTTCCTGGAGACCCTGCACAAGGTGGCCACGGGCCGAGGCGACGCGGCCCGACTGGCGCTGACGGCAGGCGTCGACGTGGAGCTCCCGACCGTCCGCAGCTACGGCGACGCACTGGTCGAGGCCGTACGCGAGGGAGCCGTGGCCGAGGAACTCGTGGACCGGGCCCTGCGCCGGGTCCTGCTGCAGAAGTGCGAGCTCGGCCTGCTCGACCGGGACCGGCCGCTGCCGGCCGTACTGGCGGACGCCGACCCGGATCAGGCGCGCGGCACCGTGGACCTCGACCCGCCGCGCAACCGTGCCCTCGCGCGGCTGCTCGCCGAACGCTCCTGTGTCCTGCTGGCCAACCCGGAGGACGAGCTCCCGCTGCGCGGCACGGGCCGGATAGCGGTCGTCGGACCCCGTGCGGACGACCCGTTCGCCATGCTCGGCTGCTACTCCTTCCCCAGCCACGTCGGTGTGCAGCACCCCGGAACACCGATGGGCATCGCGGTGCCCACGGTGCTGGAGGCGCTGCGCGAGGAGTTCCCGGCCGCGGACATCGACTACGCGCAGGGCTGTGACGTGGACGGTACGGACGACGAGGGGATCGGTGCCGCCGCCGCGCTGGCCGCGGGCGCCGACGTCTGCGTGGCCGTCCTCGGTGACCGGGCCGGACTCTTCGGGCGCGGCACCTCGGGCGAGGGCTGCGACGTCGAGGACCTCGCACTGCCCGGACTGCAGGGCGAACTCCTGGACGCCCTGCTCGCCACCGGGACCCCCGTCGTCCTGGTGCTCCTGACGGGGCGTACGTACGCCCTTGGCAGCCGGGCGGACCGGCTGGCCGGCTGTGTGCAGGCGTTCTTCCCCGGCGAGGAGGGCGGTCCGGCGCTCGCGGGTGTGCTGTCCGGGCGCGTCAACCCGTCGGGCCGTCTGCCCGTGGGGGTGCCGAACGGCACCGGGGGGCAGCCCTGGACGTATCTCCAGCCGCCGCTCGGCCGGACGAGCGGTGTGAGCAATCTCGACCCGACGCCCCTCTACCCGTTCGGTCACGGGCTCTCCTACACCTCGTTCGCGTGGGAGGGCGACGGCGATGTGCCGTCCGAGCTCGGCACCGACGAGGAGACGGACCTCGCGGTGACGGTCCGCAACACCGGCGACCGCGACGGGGCGGAGGTGGTCCAGCTGTACGCCCACGACCCCGTCGCCCAGACCACGCGCCCCGAGGCGCGCCTGATCGGATACGCGCGGGTGCCGCTCGCCGCAGGGGAGTCCCGGAGAGTCAGCTTCCGGTTCCACCCGGACCTGGTCTCCTTCACGGGTGCGGCGGGACACCGGATCGTCGAGCCGGGCGACCTGGAACTGCGGTTCGCCACGTCGAGCGACGTGGCCGACGCCAAGCACACCGTGCGGCTGCGCCTCACCGGCCGGGAGCGCACGGTCGACCACCGGAGGCGCATGGTCTGCGTCCCCTCGGTCGACGCGCCACTCGCGCGGACCTGATCCCGCGGTCCGCCCCGCGTACTCCTGCCGGGGGTGCGCGGGGCGGTACCGAAACTTTCGAACGCCGCTCCCGGCTGCTCCGCGGGCGGTTCCGTGTCCATGTGCCACCACGGAAAGGCATCTGTCATGCTCAAGGCAACTCGCTCGATGGCGGTGGGTACCGCCGCCGCGCTGCTCCTCTCGGCGTTCGCCCTCTCCAGCGCGGACGCCGCGACCGGCGGCCCGGTCCGGCACGGGGGCAAGGCACCGAACACGGCCCCCGGCACCCTCGGCGCGCTCGGCCTGAAGGCCGGTCTGCGGGTCGGCACCGCCGTCAACACCTCAGCCCTGGCGGACGACGCGCCCTACCGGGCCGGAGTCGCGAAGGAGTTCTCCTCCGTCACCCCGGAGAACGTCATGAAGTGGGAGGCGGTGGAGCCCGAGCGGGGGACCTACGACTGGGCCGCGGCCGACGGGCTCGTCGACTTCGCCAGGAAGAACGGGCAACTGGTCCGGGGCCACACCCTGGTCTGGCACAACCAGCTCCCCGCCTGGCTGAACGAGGGCGACTTCACCCCGAAGGAACTGCGCGAGATCCTCCACCGGCACATCACCGACCAGGTCACCCACTTCAAGGGGCGGATCTGGCAGTGGGACGTCGTCAACGAGGCCTTCGACGACGACGGGACGATGCGGGACAGCATCTGGCTGCGGAAGCTCGGCCCCGGCTACATCGCGGACGCCTTCCGCTGGGCCCACCAGGCGGACCCGAAGGCCCGGCTGTTCATCAACGACTACAACATCGAGGGCGTCAACGCGAAGAGCTCCGCCCTGTACGCGCTGGTGACCCAGCTGCGCAAACAGCGCGTGCCCGTCCACGGCGTCGGCATCCAGGGCCACCTGGCGGTGCAGTACAGCGCTCCGCACGACATCGCCGACAACATGCTGCGCTTCGACCGCCTGGGCCTGGAGACGGCGATCACCGAGGCGGACGTACGGATCCCCATGCCGGCCGACAGCACGAAGCTGGAGGCACAGGCCGAGGGGTACGGCGTCCTGCTCCGCGGCTGCCTCCTCACCCCCGGCTGCAACGACTTCACCGTCTGGGGCTTCACCGACGCCTACTCCTGGGTCCCCGACACCTTCCCGGGCGAGGGCGCGGCCAACATTTTCGACGAGACGTACGTCCCCAAGCCCGCCTACGGCACCCTGCGTCAGACCCTGACCCTCGCCGCCGGCCGGCACTGACCGCCCCTCCACCACACCGGCACGGAAGAGACACCATGGCGACGAACCTCCGGATCACCGGAGTGCGCATCACTCCGGTCGCCTTCAAGGACCCGGCGCTGCTGAACGCGGTCGGCCTGCACGAACCCTTCGCCCTGCGGGCGATCGTGGAGGTGGACACCGGCGACGGCCTCGTGGGACTCGGCGAGACGTACGCGGACGACGGGCATCTGCGCCGCCTGCGCGCCGCCGCCGACGCCCTCACCGGCATGGACGTGTACGGACTCGGCGCCATGCACCGCAAGGTGGCCCAGGCGCTGGCCGACGACGACGGATCCGGAGGGACCGGCCTCACCGGGATGATCACCACAAGCAGCACCGTCGACCGGGTCTTCTCCCCGTTCGAGGTCGCCTGCCTCGACATCCAGGGGAAAGCCGCCGGACGTCCCGTAAGCGATCTGCTGGGGGGCGCGGTACGCGACCGGGTCCCCTTCAGCGCCTATCTCTTCTACAAGTGGGCCGGGCACCCCGGCGCGGAGCCCGACGACTGGGGTGAAGCCCTGGACCCGGACGGCATCGTCGTCCAGGCGCGGCGCATGACCGAGAGCTACGGATTCTCGGCCATCAAGCTGAAGGGCGGGGTCCGGCCGCCGGAGGAGGAGATCGAGGCGGTGCTCGCCCTGCGCGAGGCCTTCCCCGGCACACCGCTGCGACTCGACCCCAACGCGGCCTGGAGCGTGGCCACATCGGTCCGGGTGGCCCGCCGGCTGGAGGGCGTCCTCGAATACCTGGAGGACCCCGCACCCGGGCTCGACGCCATGGCCGCGGTGGCCCGGGAGACGGAGATCCCGCTCGCCACCAACATGTGCGTCGTCGCCTTCGACCACCTGGCGCCCGCGGTGGAGAAGGGCTCGGTCCGGATCGTGCTCTCGGACCACCACTACTGGGGAGGGCTGCGGCGCTCCGGGCTGCTCTCAGGGATCTGCGAGACCTTCGGCATGGGCCTGTCCATGCACTCCAACTCGCACCTGGGCATCAGCCTGGCCGCGATGACCCACCTCGCGGCGGCCACGCCGAACCTCACATACGCCTGCGACACCCACTGGCCGTGGAAGACCGAGGAGGTCGTCGTCCCCGGGGCTCTCACCTTCGCCGACGGAGCGGTTCGTGTGCCTCGCGGCCCCGGACTCGGCGTCGAACTCGACCGGGACGCCCTGGCCCGCCTCCACGAGCAGTACATCTCGTGCGGACTGCGCGACCGGGACGACACCGGCTACATGCGGCGGATCGACCCCACCTACGAGAAGAAGACGCCCCGCTGGTGACGCCGCCGGTCCACGACCGGCCGCCCGCGGACACGTACACCGAGGAGTTCTGATGGCCCCGCTCGACTGGGCCGCCCTGTGCGGCTATTTCCTGGTGATGCTGCTCATCGGCCTCTGGTCGCACCGCCGAGTCGGCGACGTGAGCGACTACTTCACCGGGGGCGGCCGGATGCCCTGGTGGCTCTCCGGCATCTCGCACCACATGTCCGGGTACAGCGCGGCGGTCTTCGTCGCCTACGCCGCCATCGCCTACAGCTACGGCATCACCGTCTACGTCTGGGCCTTCCTGCCCCTCGCCTTCGGCACCGCGGTGGGCGCCTGGCTCTTCGCCCCGCGCTGGCAGCGGCTCCGGCAGCGCTACGCGGTGGCGTCACCCCTGGAGTACCTCGCCAAGCGCTACAACGTGCCCACCCAGCAGGCCCTCGCCTGGAGCGGGGCGCTGCTCAAGGTGTTCGACGTGGCCGCGAAGTGGGCGTCGGTGGCCGTGCTGCTCAACGTGTTCACCGGCATGTCGATGACCGCCGGCATCCTGATCACCGGCATCGTCACCCTCCTCTACTGCACGGTCGGCGGGCTGTGGGCCGACGCGCTCACCGACTTCGGCCAGTTCGTCGTCCAGGGCGCCGCCGCTCTCGCCATGCTCTGGGTAGTGCTGGACCGCCTCGGCGACGGCCCCGCGGGCCTGGGCACCCTCTGGGACAGGCTTCCCGAGGGCCACGCGCAGCCGTTGGTCGGCCCGTACACCGCGACCTTCCTCGGGGCGTACGTCATCGTGAAGCTCTTCGAGTACAACGGCGGGATGTGGAACCTGGCCCAGCGGTACATGGCCACGGACTCCCCGAAGGCGGCACGCCGTTCGGCCGGGCTCTCCGCCCTGCTCTACGTGATCTGGCCGGCCGTGCTGCTCTTCCCGCCCGTCGCCGCCGCGGTCCTGATGCCGGGCATCACGGACCCCGAGAAGGTGTACGCGCTCATGTCGGAGTCGTACCTCCCGGCCGGGCTCGTCGGGCTGACGCTGGCCGGGATGTTCTCCCACACCATGGCGATGGCCTCCTCCGACGCGAACGCGGTCTCCGCGGTCGTCACCCGCGACATCATTCCCGCCGTGGTCCGCCGGGCGCGCGACCTGCCACCCGCCACCGGACTGTTCGTCGCCCGGGTGTGCACCGTCGTCTTCATCAGCGTCAGCATGATCGTCGCGATCGAGGCCGACCACTTCGGCGGGGTGCTGGGCATCATCGTCGGACTGGTCGCGGCGGTGATGGGACCGATATCGATCCCGATGCTGCTGGGGCTGCTGGCCGCCTTCCGCCGGTTCGGGCCGCGGGCCGCGCTGTCCTCCTGGGCGCTGGGCCTGCTGGGGTACCTCCTGGTGAAGTTCGTGCTCGACAGCGCGGACCAGACGCTGGTGATCGTCACGCCGCTGGCGACCTCCCTGGTGGTGTACGTCGTCGTCGGCTTGGTCGCCCCGGAGCCCGACGACACCGCGGACGCGATCGTGGCCGCCCTGACCCCGTCCTCCGGCGACGGCGAGGCGGCGACCGCCTCCGCCCGCCCGGCCCCCGCCGCGGCGCCGGGTGTCCCCGACTGAACTCTCGCGGCCCGCGCACCGAAATCTGTCAGGGGCTCACGCCCGTCCAATTTGTCATGTGTGTGAACAAAATGGGGAGCAGCATGGACAAGCACACCAGCCGCAGAACGGTCCTCGGCGCCGGTCTCGGGGCCACCGCACTCGCGACGACGCCGCTCGGCTCACTGATGGGGCTGGCCGGTGAGGCGGCCGCGACGCCGGCGGGCTCCGGGGGCCCGTCCTCGCCCCGGCCCGGCGACCCGGGCGCCTATATCTCGTTCACACCGAGGACCGGCGCGTTCCCCCTGGTCAGGAGCGGGCGTGCCGCCCCGCTCGTGGTCAGCGACAAGGACTGGCCCGGTGTGGTGCGGGTCGCGGGTGACCTCAGGGACGACATCGAGCGCGTCACCGGTGTCCGGCCGGCCCTCTCGCGGGACGCGACGCCGCGAGGCCGTGAGATCGTCCTGATCGGCACCATCGGCCGCAGCCCGCTGATCGACGGCCTGATCGCCTCGGGCCGGCTCAGGGCCTCGGGTGTCGCGGGCAAGTGGGAGACCAGCCTGCAGACCGTCGTGGAGAGGCCTTTCCCGGGGGTGGACCGCGCGTTCGTCATCGCCGGAAGCGACCAGCGCGGCACGATCTTCGGCGCGTACGACGTCTCCCGGGGCATCGGGGTCTCGCCCTGGTACTGGTGGGACGACGTCCTCCCCGTCCGCCGCGACGCGCTGTACGTCCTGCCGGGGCTGCACAGCCAGGGCACCCCCGCGGTGAAGTACCGCGGGTTCTTCATCAACGACGAGAACCCGGCGCTCGGCACCTGGGCGCCGGCGTTCTTCGGCTCCGGCAAGGCGCCCGGATTCGAGGGCGGGTTCAACGCCGCCTTCTACGCGAAGGTCTTCGAGGTGATGCTGCGGCTGAAGGCCAACTACCTCTGGCCGGCGGTCTGGGGCCGGGCCTTCGCCGAGGACGACCCGGAGAACCACGCCACCGCGAAGGCCTACGGCGTCGTGATGGGGACCTCGCACGAGGCGCCCATGATGCGGGGCATCGAGGAGTGGAACCGCCACGCCGTCGCCGCGGTACGTGACAGCGCGGGCAACATCACGAAGCCGGGGCACGACCCCTACGGCGGCACCGGCGAGTGGTCCTTCCGCCGCAACGCCGAAGCCATCAAGGCCTACTGGCGCGAAGGTGTCCGCCGGATGGCCGAGCAGGACTTCGAGGGCGTGGTCACCGTCGGCATGCGCGGCAACGGTGACGTCAGCCTGCCCGACGGCGACGGCATCGAGCTGATGACGGAGATCATCGCCACCCAGCGGCAGATCATCGACGAGGAGCTCGGGGCGCCGGACGCGGTCCCCCAGGTGTGGACGCTCTACAAGGAGGTCCAGCACTACTGGGACCGCGGACTGCGGGTCCCGGACGACATCACCGTCGTCCTCACCGACGACAACTGGGCCAACGTCCGCAAGCTGCCCGACCTGGAGAACGACCCGCGGGGCGGCGGCTACGGGCTGTACTACCACTTCGACTACGTGGGAGTGGGCCGCAACTACAAGTGGGTGGACACCACTTCACTCCCCAACATGTGGGACCAGCTGCACCAGAGCGCGGCCTACGGAAACCGTGGTCTCTGGGTCACCAACGTGGGGGACCTCAAGGGCAACGAACTTCCCACCCAGTTCTTCCTGGAGTACGCCTGGAACCCCGACCGATGGCCCCTGGATGCCCTGCCCGAGTGGGAAGAGCGTTACGCCGCCCAGAACTTCGGTGAGCGGCATGCCGCGGAGATCGCCGAGATCCTGCGCACGTACGCCCGGCTCCAGTCGCGCCGCAAGCCCGAACTGCTCAACCGGAAGATCACGCTGGACCCCGCCAAGGACCCGGCCACCGACTCCTCGGCCGTGGTGTACGACGACAAGGCCACCCCGTTCAGCATCGTGGACTACCGGGAACTGGAGCGGGTCACCGAGGACTGGCAGCGTCTCGCCGCGGCCGCCGAGCGTGTCCGCCGTGTGCTGCCCGCCTCCGCCCAGGACGCCTGGTACGAACTCGTCGGCTACGCCGTGCGCGCGACCGCCAATCTCTACGCCCTGCGGGAGGCCGAGTTCACCAACCTGCACTACGCACCCCAGGGCCGCGCCCTCACGAACCGGCTGGCGGCCGACGCGGAGGCCGGTCTCGCGGAGGACTTCGCTCTCGCCCGGCGCTTCGACACCGAGGTGGCCGACGGGAAGTGGAAGGGGTTCCAGAGCCAGCCGCACATCGGGTACGGCGATGTCGAGCGCTACGGCCCCAACGCCCCCTGGCAGCAGCCCGAACGGGACAACGTGGCGATCCCCGACGAGATCTTCCCCGCCGTGCGGCGCATCGAGCTCCCGCGCAAGGCCGAGATGGGTGTGGCCGTAGACGGTTCCGGTGCCTGGTGGCCGGCGGGTGAGGGCGCGGCCGAGGACGCGGTGCTGCCCGTCTTCAGCCCGTACCAGAGCCAGCCCGCACAGTACGTCGAGGTCTTCAACCGGGGTACCGAGCCCTTCGACTTCCGCGTCCGCACCGGCGCTCCCTGGCTGATCGCCGACCGCACCCGGGGGCGGGTGGAGGCCCAGACCCGGGTGACCTTCCGCGTCGACTGGTCCCGCGCGCCCCGGGGGGTGACGGAAGTGCCCGTCACCGTCTCCGGCGCGGGTGGCGAGGTCGTCGTCCGGGCCGTGGTGGACCGCCCGTCCCTGGAGCGGTCGAGGCTCCAGGGGTTCGTCGAGGCGAACGGTTACGTCTCCGTCGAGGCCGACCACTTCCACCGCGCGGTCGGCCGCGACGGGATCTCCTGGCGACGCATACCCGGCATCGGGCGCACCGGAGCGGGCATGGAGCCCTTCCCGGTCACCGCCTCGCGACAGGTGCCGGGCGGCAGCGCGCCCAGGCTGGAGTACCGGGTGAGCCTGTTCACGACCGGACCTGTCACGGTATGGGCCCATCTGTCGCCCCGCAACAACGCCTTGACGACCGACGGACTGACCTACGCGGTCTCCTTCGACGACGAGGCGCCGCAGTCCGTCGACATCACCCGGGTCACGGGCGCCGATGACGGGACCATGAACATCCAGTGGGCCCGCAACACCTCCGACAACGTCAACCGCACCAGCACCGTGCACCGCATCGGCCGACCGGGCCTTTATGTGCTGAAATTCTGGATGGTCGACCCGACGGTGGTACTCCAGAACCTCGTGGTCGACACCGGCGGT
The DNA here is from genome assembly GCF_043199535.1 of Streptomyces sp. NPDC048590. Lineage (NCBI taxonomy): Bacteria > Bacillati > Actinomycetota > Actinomycetes > Kitasatosporales > Streptomycetaceae > Streptomyces > Streptomyces sp. NPDC048590. Next base: position 425,741 of record NZ_JBICWC010000002.1, read on the forward strand.
CTCAAGCCCAGCTACCTGGGCCCGCCGGAGAGCCTCCGGCTGAGCTGACCGGAGCGGGACGAGGAGGCGGCGGGCGATGGGTATCGAGATCAGGGACACGGACGGGCGCGGGGGGACGCTGGGAGCCCTGCCCGGCCCTGCGGACGGCCCTGCCCAGGTCGCGCTGCTGCTCGGGGGAGCGGCGGGGCCGGCCTCCTGGTCCTGCTCTCCGGCCGCGGCCAGGGAACTGGCCGCGGCGCTCACCTCGGCCGCCGCCGAGGCGGAGCTCGCCCGCTCGTCGGGGCCCGTCACGGTCGAGGCGCGCGCCCTGATGCGAGGCGACGTCCGTGACGGGGAGCGCCTGATGACGGTGGAGGACGTCCGGGTGGACGGGGCGGGCGTCCAGGTGACCTGGACCTCGGGGGGAGGGCGGAGCTGGAGTCAGACGTACGAGGCCGACGCGGCGATCCGGCTGAGACGCCGGCCGCTGCCCGGAGGGTGAGCGGGCCCGGAGGCGCCCTCGTAATTCGACGTTCACCGTAGTACGGTAGTTTTCGTAGTACGGTGAACATCGTACGAGCGTGGCCGGGGGCCCGGCCACGCCGCCCGCCGTGTCCCGAGGAACCGGAGTCCCCCGTGAGTGCACTGTTCGAGCCCTACGCCCTGCGGTCGCTGTCCGTCCCCAACCGCATCTGGATGGCCCCCATGTGCCAGTACAGCGCGGCGACGACCGGCCCCGACACGGGTGCGCCGAACGACTGGCACTTCACGCACTACGCCTCCCGCGCGGCCGGCGGCACCGGCCTCGTCCTGGTGGAGGCGACCGCCGTCAGTCCGGAGGGCCGGATCAGCGCCGCGGACCTCGGGATCTGGAACGACCGACAGGTGGAGGCGTTCCGCCCGATCACCGAGTTCCTCGCCTCCCAGGGCACCGTGCCGGCGATCCAGCTCGCACACGCCGGGCGGAAGGCGTCGACCGGCCGCCCCTGGCTCGGCGGGTCGCCCGTCGGTACCGACGATCCCGAGGGCTGGCAGCCGGTGGCCCCGAGCGCCCTGGCGTACGACGACGGCCACACCGTGCCCCACGAGCTGAGCACAGAGGAGATCCAGGAGGTCGTGCGGCAGTTCGCCGACGCCGCGCGCCGTGCGCTCGACGCGGGTTTCCGCGTCGCCGAGATCCACGGGGCGCACGGCTACCTCATCGGACAGTTCCTCTCCCCGCACAGCAACCACCGCACCGACGCCTACGGCGGCTCCTTCGAGAACCGCACCCGCCTGGCCCTCGATGTCGTCGACGCCGTACGCGAGGTCTGGCCGGAGGAACTCCCGCTCTTCTTCCGCATCTCCGCCACCGACTGGCTGACCGAGAACGAGGACGACCCCCGCGAGGGGTGGACCGGCGACGACACGGTCCGCTTCGCCCACAGCCTCCTCGCCCACGGCGTCGACCTGCTGGACGTCTCGACCGGCGGACTCGCGCCGAAGGCCCGGATCCCCGTGGGGCCCGGCTACCAGGTCCCGTTCGCCGAGAGGGTGCGGACCGAGGCCGGTCTTCCCGTCGCCGCGGTGGGGCTGATCACCGACCCCGTCCAGGCCGAGAAGATCCTCGCCGACGGCAGCGCCGACGCCGTCCTGCTCGGCCGCGAACTGCTGCGCGATCCCTACTTCGCCCGCAACGCCGCACGCGCGCTCGGCGGCGAGGTCGCCGTACCGGAACAGTACGGCTACGCCGTGTGACACCGGCCCTGTGGGTACGCTGAGCGGCGATGTTCACTCCTCAGGGCCCCACGCTCCGCGAACTGGCCGTCCAGGCGCTCTCCTCGACGATGCGCGGCTACGACCTGCTCGCCCCGAAGTTCGACCTGACGCCCTACCGGACGCCCGCCCGGGTGCTGGACGCGGTCGCCGACGCGGTCCGGCCCCTCGGGCCCTTCGACCGGGGGCTGGACGTCTGCTGCGGCACCGGGGCGGGCGTGGGCGTCCTGCGCGGGCTGTGCCGGGAGCGGGTGACCGGAGTCGACTTCAGCGCCGGCATGCTCGACGTGGCAAGCGCCGCGCACCTGAGGGCCGGGGGAGGGCCCCCGGTGGACTGGATCCGTGCGGACGCCCGGGCCCTGCCCTTCCGGGCCGCCTTCGATCTGGCCCTGAGCTTCGGGGCGTTCGGTCACTTCCTGCCGGACGAACGCCCCGTGCTATTCCGCCAGGTGTACGACGCGCTGCGGCCGGGCGGGGTCTTCGCCTTCCCGGTGGGCGCGCCGCCGCCGGTGGGTTCACGCGCCTACTGGTCACTGCTCGGCTTCGACCTGGCGATGCGCGTGCGCAACACCGTGTGGCGCCCGCCCTTCGTCATGTACTACCGCACGTTTCCCCTCGCCGGTGTGGTCGACGACCTCGTGCGGACCGGATTCACCGTGCGGCTGCTGCCCCTGGAGGTCCTCGGCCGCAGGCGGGACGGCAGCCCCCGGGCGCGTCTGGTCGTGGCGGGCCGTGGATAAAACTACGACGACTCTCGTACAATGAAGCTCCCGGTACGGACTGGAGCCATCGTGACGTCGAATGCAGCTCGCGTGCTCGCGCATCCCTCACGTGAGGAGATCCGCGTCGAGGGCGTGCTGCACGCGCTCTCGGACCCCGTCAGGCTCCGGATCGTGCGTCAGCTCGCCGACGCGGACGACGAGCAGGCATGCTCCCGCTTCGACCTTCCGGTGTCCAAGTCCACCACCACCCATCACTTCAGGGTGCTCCGTGAGAACGGTGTGATCACCCAGTTCTACCGGGGCACGGCGAAACTGAGCTGTGTCCGCGCCGATGACCTGGACGCACTCTTCCCCGGGCTGCTGGACAGCGTCCTCGGGGGAGCGGCGCTGCAGGCCGAGCGTCTCGGCGAGAGCTGACCCACCGGGGAGGCGGACGCTCCCGAACGGAGCGCCGCGCAACTGTCTGTCCACTCGCTCGCGTTCACCGCGCGTTCGTCAGGGCAGCAGCCCACGCATCCGTTCGATCTCGACGGTCTGCTGGGCGACGACGTCGTTGGCCATCTCCTCCACCAGGACGTTGTTGCCGTCCGCGAGGGCCTCGGTGGCCATGGTGACCGCGCCCTGATGATGGGTGATCATCAGCTCCAGGAACAGCTGGTCGAAGGCCTTGCCCCGCGAGTCGCGCAGCTTCTCGATCTGCTCGTCGGTGGCCATTCCGGGCATGGTGGAGTGGTCGTGCTCCCGTGCGCGGTCCTCGCCCCCGTTGTTCTTCAGCCAGCCCTCCATGGCGCCGATCTCCGGCTTCTGAGCGGCCGAGATGCGCTTCGCCAGACGCTCGACCGATGAGGAGGCCGCCCGGTCCGGGACCAGGGCGGTGAGCACCAGCGCCTGCCGGTGGTGCTCGATCATCATCGAGGCGTAGCGGAAGTCGGCGGAGTTGGGGGTGTCGTCCCCGGCCTCCTTCGCAGCCTCCTCGGCCGACAGCTTCCTCGCCGGCTCGCCGGGCTTCCCCGGGGCGATGACGGCGGGCCCGTCGTCCGCACCGGCCTTGGCCGCGCCGCCACCGTCTCCGTCGCAGCCGCCCAGGGCGAGCGCCGCCGTGAGCAGCACCGCCGCGCGCAGCAGTGTGGTCCGACGGTGCATCAGCATGGCGACCTCCATGGCCATATGAGTGTGTCGCAACCATCCCAACACTTCCACCGGCCGGTGATCGGAAACTTTTATTACGTCTCTGTTGCCATCTGTTGGTGTGTACATGGAAGGGGCCATACTTCCGGGGTCCAGGAACCGTTCGACGACGGACGGATACAAGGGAGGACTCAGTGACCTCGTTGCACACCACCAGCGTGCGGCGCAGACGCCTGGGTGTGGCGGCCGCCGCCGCCGGGCTCATAGCCACGCTGTTCACGGCCGGACCCGCGGCCGCGACGCCGGATCCGGGCGACACCGCCGCCACCCGCAGCGGAGTCTCCGTGAGTGAGCAGGCGGAGGCCAGAGCCGCCATCGAGAGCGGCGAGATACCCGGCGTGGACGAGATCGTCCACAGCGACAACATCGAGCACCTGGCGAACGTCCCCAAGGACGCGCTCCAGGGCCTCAACACCGACCTCGCCTTCCAGGGCAGCTATGCCTACGCGGGCAACTACGACGGGTTCCGGATCTTCGACATCCGCAACCCGAGGAAGCCCAGGACCGTTGCGCAGGTGCTGTGCCCCGGCTCCCAGAACGACATCTCGGTCTCCGGGAACCTGCTCTTCCTGTCGACCGACTCCTCGCGGAGCGACGACTCCTGTGCCAGCACGACGCAGCCGGCCACGGAGAAGTCCTCCTGGGAGGGCATGAAGGTCTTCGACATCAGTGACAAGCGCAACCCGAAGTACGTCGCCGCCGTCGAGACGGCCTGCGGTTCGCACACCCACACGATCCTTCCCGAGCGCAGGGACGTGTACATCTACGTCTCGTCGTACTCGCCCAACGAGACGTTCCCGGACTGCCAGCCGCCGCACGACGGCATCTCCGTCATCAAGGTGCCGCGCAACGCTCCCGAGGACTCCCGCATCGTGAACTTCCCGGTCCTCTTCCCGGACGGCGGTAACCCGGGGGCGCCCACCAACCCGGGCGTCTCGAAGACCACCGGATGCCACGACATCACCGTGCTGCCCTCCGAGGACCTGGCGGCCGGGGCGTGCATGGGCGACGGTCTGCTGTTCTCCATCAAGGACCCGGCCAACCCGAAGATCATCGACCGGGTGCAGGACAACGTGAACTTCGCGTTCTGGCACTCGGCGACCTTCAACCAGGACGCCGACAAGGTCGTCTTCACCGACGAGCTCGGCGGCGGCGGCGCGGCCACCTGCAACGACGAGATCGGGCCGAACCGCGGGGCCGACGGCGTCTACGACATCAAGGGCAGGGGAGACCACCGCAAGCTGGTCTTCCGGAGCTACTTCAAGATCGACCGCCCGCAGGCCGACACCGAGGTCTGCGTCGCGCACAACGGCTCGATCATCCCGGTCAAGGGCCGTGACCTCATGGTCCAGGCCTGGTACCAGGGCGGAGTCTCCGTCTGGGACTTCACCGACTCCTCGAGGCCCAAGGAGATCGCGTACTTCGAGCGCGGCCCCGTCTCCACGGACGCCGTCACCACCGCCGGCCCCTGGTCGGCGTACTACTACAACGGCTACATCTACTCCAACGACATCGCCAAGGGCTTCGACGTCCTCAAGCTCGACGACCGGAGGACCGACCCGGCCAAGTGGGTACGCCTGCCCGAGCTCAACGTGCAGACGCAGCCGGACTACTTCCGCCGCTGATCCGCCCGCTCACTACGCGGGTGTGCCCCGCCGGGTCGACCCGGCGGGGCACACCCGCGTCATTGACCCGGCGGTGACGCGGGGACATGCTGTACTCCTGATTCCGGCGATACGGGGGATCGCCGGAATCGCGGGACCCGTACCCGCAGCTCAGGCGGCCGGCCGGACGCTCGTACCCGCCGCCGCGGCCCACTCCACCAGCAGTTGCCGGTACTCGCTCTCCTCGTCCGGGGACAGCAGTCCGCCCGAGCGCTGCCACAGGGCCCGGATCTCCTCGTTGACCACGGAGACGGGGCGCGCGACGGCTGACGGGTTCGGATAGGGGGACATGCCCACCAAGTTAAACCCCCGACGGGCCGCCGACCCCCTTCGGAGGCAGGGATTTCCCTCACACCGTCTGCGGGAATCCTTCACGAACCGTGCCCGCGGGCAGCCTGCTCCGCCAGTCCGAGGGCACGCAGCCCGCCCGGACGCTCCTCCACGGGAAGATGGTCCACGAAACGCACCTCACACCCCAGGGCGGCGGCGCCACCGTCCGCGCGGCGGTCGTCACCCACCATGACCACGTCCGCCGGGGCGTGCCCCAGCCCGGCGCACGCGGTGCGGAACAGTCCCGGATCGGGCTTCGAGACTCCGTGCTCGTAGGAGAGGACGTACACGTCCACCAGTTCGTCCAGTCCATGGGCGCGGAAGACGGGGCGCAGGTCCCAGCCGATGTTGCTGACGACTCCGATCCCGACGCCCGCCCGACGCAGCCCGCCCAGCACCTCGGCGGCGTCCGGGTACGGCTGCCACGCCTCGGGGCTCATATGGCGCTCGTACAGCGCGTCGTACAGCTCCGGTTCCGGAAGATCCACCTGGCGGGCCAGGCCGGTGTATGCCTCCCTGTGGCGGAGCGCGGTGCGGTCCCGATCGGCCCACGCGGCGGCCAGGGCCGACGGAACGCGCTCCGGGGGCGGCCCTCCGGGCAGGGCGCCGGCGGCCGTCAGCTCACGTACCAGGAGCTCGAACGTGGCCGGATCCGTCTCCGTGCCCCGCGCGTCGAGGACCGCCCGAAGCCAGGCGGCGACGGGCTCGATCCGGAAAAGGGTCCCGGAGAAGTCGAAGAGTGCGCCTTTGATGGTCATGGTCGATGATCACGGGGTCCGCGGGCATTTCACAAGGGCGGCTCCCGGCGGCCGTCGAGAGCCTGCCCGGCGCCCCGCCGCCCCGCGTGAGCGGAGTACCCGGCCACGGAGAGCGCCGTCACGGCGCCGCCCAGCAGGAGGCCGCCCAGTACGTCGCTCAGCCAGTGCACGCCCAGGTAGACACGGGTCCACGCCACTCCGGCCACCGAGACGACGGCGAGTGCGAGGGCACCCCACCACAGCGACGGCGGTGCGCCGTGCACCCGCAGCACCCACAGCAGGAGCCCGCAGGTCACCACGGCGGTCATGACGTGCCCCGACGGGAAGGCGGCGTAGTTCGCCGTGTCCACCGGATCGGCCCACTGCGGGCGCTCCCTGCCCACCGCGGCCTTCAGCCCCTGCTGCACCAGCGTCGCCAGGAGGCTGGTCGCGGCGACCCATCCGGCGAGCAGCCGCGATCCGCGCCACCACAGGACGACCACGACCACCGCGGTCAGCGCGCGCATCGTCCAGGGATCCCACACCCAGTCGGTCAGCACCCGGTTGATCCGGACGACACCGGGTTCGGCCAGCGCCCGGCGGTGCAGTTCCCCGGCCACCTCACGGTCCAGCGCCATCAGCGGCTGCAGGCCTGCCGCGACCAGGGACAGCAGGACGAGGGACAGCGCGGCGCAGACGACACCGGTGACGAGGAGCGGAACCCGGCCGGCCGGGGGGAGCAAGGGTGAGTGCATGCGGACGATCCTCGTCCACGACGCGCCCGTAGGGTCAACGCAGGGCACTGAGTCCCGGCACGAAAGCCACCACCAGAGGAACGGCCGGCACCAGCGCCGCTGCCGCGGTCAGTCGCAGCCGACGGGCGGCGGTGAGCCGCTCCACCGGCGTGAGCAGGCGGTTCACCCTCAGAGGTACCTGGGCTCCGGTGGCCGGGGCCGGGCCGAACACTCCGCGGTCCTCGTTGAGTTCGACCAGGGCGAGCGCGATCGTCAGACGTCCGAATCGCCGTGAGGCCACGTCGTCCGCCGCCAGCTCCACCAGGCGGTGCATCTCGTCCCGGAACGCGGCGAAGAACGGCACCTGCGGGAATCCGGTCGCCAGTGCGGCGGACGAGTGCAGGAGCCAGTCGTGGCGAGCCCGCGCATGACCCTGTTCGTGCGCCAGCACCGCATCCAGCTGACGCCCCTTCAGCCGGCTCAGTGCCGCCGTGGTGATGACCAGTTGCGGCGCCGAACCAGGCAGCCACCACGCACCGGGCCGCTCACCCTCCAGCACAACGAGACGTCCCTCGCCCGGCTCCTCGCCGGGCAACAGCGGGGCACGTACCAGCAGTTCGGAGCGCCGCCGACGGCGCCGGGACCGTGCCCGGTGGATCTCCCGGACCAGCATCGCCGCGGTCCACACGCCACCGAGGGCGAGCAGCACCGCGATGACCGCCGACCACGGCCCGTACGCCCCCAGGGCGTACGCCTCGACCACTCCGTGCGGGGCGGGCGCGAAGACGTGGCCGCGGACGGCCTGCCAGGCGGCTGCCGCGCTGAAGGTCATCGAGAGCCCGAACGACAACAGGACGCCCACGACCACGCACTGCCACACCCACAGGGCCACGACCGGCTCGCGCTCCGGCCATCGGGCCCGCGCCATCAGACCCGGGGCCACGACGGCGGTCAGTGCGCCGAGCAGCAGCAGCGCGAGGGAGACCAGCATGGCGTCAGCCTATGAGGGACGCGGTGGCCGCGGTACGGCCGCGCGCGCCAAGTGACGTACGCCACGGGACATCAGGGCGGCTGTCTCACAGAGTGAGCAGCATCGCGAACATGGCCGTCCCCATCGCGAGCCGGCACGCCAGTGCCAGCTCCGGCCGGTCGCCCCAGCCCGTGCCCTGCACCGCGCCCCCGCCCGCACCCGCCGCCACGGCGACGGGGCCCGGGACCAGCCGTCCCGCCGAACGCAGGACGTAGAGCGCGTAGTAGAGGAGGAGGAGCCCCGTCAGGACGGGGACGCCTCCCGCCGATCCGCTGGCCCCCGCCGCGTGGCCCGCGTGAGCGGAAGCCGCACCGTGGGCCGTGCCCGGTGCCATGGCCAGCGCCATGTAGACCATGGACAGCGAACCGATCAGATGGTGCAGATGATGGCCGCCCGCTCCCGCGCGGGCGGCCGCGTGCAGCGCGGCGGCGCCGAAGAGCGCCACGTACACCGCCCAGAGCCACCCCGGGGGCGGCGCCACGGCGGCGGGTACGGCCATCGCGGCCATCCCGAACCCCATCAGAGCCTCCGCGCGCGCGGAGGCCCGTTCCCCCGCCGTGCCGTCGCGCGTCCGTAACAGGCAGTACGCCCCCGTGGCCCCGCACAGTGCCACGAGCAGCCAGCCGGACAGCACCGGTCCGTGCACAGTGAACCTCCCCCTACGGCGGATGACGCCGGTGTCGTCCCATCGATGCCCTCTTCCCGCCGCTCCTACCGGGGCGCATTGGGGTACTGGGGGAGCGCGGCCGGGCCTGCGGGGGGCGGTCGAGGCCGGGTTAGTCTCGGGAGGGCACAGCGGCGGCACCACACGGGAGAAGAGAGACATGGACATCGCACCGGCCACGGCCCGGGCAGAGCTGACCTTCCGCGACGCGACCGACCGGGACGTCCCCGCCCTGGTCGACCTCGTGGAGAGCGCCTATCGCGGTGACGCGAGCCGTGCCGGGTGGACCACCGAGGCGGACATACTCCAGGGGCAGCGCACCGACGCCGACGGCGTCCGCGAAGTGCTCTCGACTCCGTCCGGCAAGATCCTCATCGCTCAGCGGGACGGTGAGCCGGTCGCGTGTTGCCAGCTCGAACACCGAGGGGAGGCGGCCTACTTCGGCATGTTCGCCGTCCGTCCGAGCCTGCAGGGCGCGGGCCTCGGCAAGGTGATCATCGCCGAGGCCGAGCGCACCGCCCGTGAGGACTGGGGCGTGAGCGAGATGCACATGACGGTCATCTCCGTACGCCAGGAGCTGATCGCCTGGTACGAGCGCCGGGGGTACCGCCGTACGGGAAAGATGACCCCCTTCCCGTACGGCGACGAGCGCTTCGGCGTTCCGCAGCGCGCGGACCTCGCGTTCGAGCTGCTGGTCAAGGCGCTGTGAGGGTGGTCGCGATACGCCGTCCCCGGCGGACGCGCCGCCTCGCGACCTGAAGTGACATCCCCCCGGCGCCACGCCGGGGCACGGTGGACGCGCCGCCTCACGCGGTGAAGCGGCCTGCCCGCCGGATCTCGGGGAAATCGGTGGTGGCGCCGTCCAGTCCCAGGGCGCGGGCGAGGCGCAGGTGGTCCTGCGTGTTGACCACCCAGCCGATCACCTTCAGCCCTTCGGCGTGGGCCTGCTCGACCACCTCCAGCGTGAGTCGCCGGATGTTCAGGGCGAGCGTGGCCGCACCGGCGGCCTTGGCCCGGTCCACCACGTCTCCCTCCCAGCGGCTGGCGATGAGGGCCGTGCGCACCCCGGGGACCAGTTGCCTGATCTCGGCGACCGCCTCGTCGTGGAACGAGGACACCTCGACCCGTTCCGCCAGGTCCCGCCGCAGCATCACCTCGGCCAGTGCCCGGGCGGCCGCCACGTCCTTGATCTCGGCCTGGAGTGGCGAGCGGACCGCGTCCAGCACCTCCTCGAAGACCGGGACCCGCTCGCCCTGCCCGGCGTCGAGCTCACGCAGCTCCGAGAGGGTCTTCTCGGCGATCAGCCCGGTGCCGTCCGTGGTGCGGTCCACGGCGGGGTCGTGCATCACCGCGAGCGCGCCGTCCTTGCTGAGGTGGAGATCGAGCTCCAGGGCGTCCATGCCCGCCCGCTCCGCGTGTGTGAACGAGCGCAGTGTGTTCTCCGGCTCGACACCCATGACTCCGCGATGGCCGATGGTGAGAAAGGTCAAGGCTCTCCCGCTTCCCGTGCGTCGTGTGCGTCCCCCTGCGCGGCTCCTACCCACAGGGAACCAGTTCCTGCCCTCCGGTCGGACACCGCGTCGACAGCGCGGTGGAAGAAGTTGCCGAGTGGGCGTGATGCAGGAAAAATATCTGTGTACAGGGGGTGTGGCCGGATATTTTTCTGCCGTCTACTTGTTTGAAGGGACCGTCCGTGGATACGGTTCCTTCACGCGAGGTTCTCCCGTGAAGGAAGTGACATGACGGAAATTCTTGAGCAGACCACCGTTGCCGCCGGAGCGGCTACCGCACAGCGGGTCGTCGAGCACCCGGCCTGGCCCTCGCTCAAGGGTGCCGTCGAGGAGTTCCGCGTCTGGCAGTCCAAGGACGGCTCCGTCGACTTCGACGCGGACGGCGCACCTTCCGCCGACGCCGCCCATGCCGTCATCGGACGGGTGATCGCCGCGATCGAGCAGCTGTCCCCGCTGCTGCCGCACGACGAGGCGTACCACCGAGCCCTCGTCTCCGACCTGCGCCGCTGGGCCGAGGACGGCTTCGGCGTCCCCGACTTCCTCGACTCGCTGCTGGCGTTCCAGCCCGCCAGGAACCGCGCCGACGGCCTGCAGCACCTGGTCGTGTTCGCGATGTACACCCAGAACGGCAACCCCGACCGCAACCTCGAAGCCGTCGTGCTCCGGATGGTCTGGCCCGAGTGGCTCGCCGACCTGGAGGCCACGCGCTACGACAACCCGCTCTTCTGTGGCATCACGTTCGAGGACTTCACCGCGGGTTACGACACGAACTCCGCCGTGCTCTTCCCGGAGACCATCGCGGTGCGCGAGGCCCCGGAGCGGTTCAGCTGGGGCGGAATCTTCTGCGACCGCGAGGCGGCCCGCTTCCGCCGCGTGACGCAGGAGGCCGTCGGACTGCTGGGCCTCGAGCTGCCGGACGACATCCGCGAGATGCTCGGCGACCAGTCCCGCTGCGAGCAGGCCTTCGTGCTCTGGGACATGGTCCACGACCGGACCCACAGCCATGGCGACCTGCCGTTCGACCCGTTCATGATCAAGCAGCGCCAGCCCTTCTGGATGTACGGCCTGGAGGAGCTGCGCTGCGACCTCACCGCCTTCAGGGAGGCGGTGAAGCTGGAGTCCGACGGCTTCGGCCAGGGACGCGACGTGCAGTACGCCGTGCTCTTCGACCGGATGTTCCGCTTCCCCGTCACCGGTGAGCGCGTCCGCAACTACGACGGCCTCGGCGGACAGCTGCTCTTCGCCTACCTCCACAAGCACGACGTCGTCCGCTGGACCGACAACACGCTCAAGATCGACTGGGCCCGTGCCCCGCAGGTCACCAACCAGCTCTGCGGCGAGATCGAGAAGCTCTACCGCGAGGGCATCGACCGCCCCAAACTGGTCCACTGGTTCGCGGCGTACGACCTGGTCTCCACCTACCTCGCACCGCACCCGGGGTCCCTCTGGGCCAAGGGACCGGACGCTCTGGACCTGAATCGACCGCCGAGGAGGCTCGTCGACGACGTGCTTCCGGACGAGTTTCCCCTGAGCATGTTCTATGAGGCGCTCTCGAAGAAGCTGAAGCGTGTGATCGCCTCGACCCAGGGGATCACCAGGGCGGAAGCCGAGCGGGCAGCTGCGTGAGCGCGGGTTCTGAGGAGGCGGTGGCGATGAACGGAACAGGCAGGGCCGACAGCGGTGTGCTCGAAGGCGCGGTGATCGCGGTGGCCGGTGCGGCGGGTCCCGCCGGCCGGGCAACACTGCTCAGGCTCGCGGAGGCCGGGGCGACGGTGGTCGCCTCCGACGCGAACCCCGAGCGGCTCGTCGAAGCGGTCGACGCGGCGCGGTACGCACACGGGGGTGCCACCGTCACCGGCGACACAGTGGATCTCCTCGATCCAGGGGCCGCGCGTGAATGGGCCGCCAAGACCGAGAGCGAGTTCGGTCGCGTCGACGGCCTGGTCCACCTGGTCGGTGGCTGGCGCGGGGGCGCCGGGTTCGAGGACTCGAGTCTCGCCGACTGGGACTTCCTGGAGAAGCTGCTCATCCGGACCGTCCAGTCGACCTCACTGGCCTTCCACGACGTGCTCCAGCGCAGCGACCGGGGTCGTTACGTGCTGATCAGCGCGGCCGGCGCCAGCAACCCCACCGCCGGCAACGCCGCCTACTCCGCGTCCAAGGCTGCGGCCGAGGCATGGACCCTCGCACTCGCCGACGCCTTCCGTAAGGCAGGGGGCGACGCGGGCCCCACATCGGCTGCTGCGATCCTGGTCGTCAAGGCACTGGTGCACGACGCGATGCGCGCCGAGCGCCCGAATGCGAAGTTCGCGGGTTTCACCGACGTCACGGAGCTGGCCGAGGCCATCGCCGGCGTCTGGGAGGTTCCCGCAGGAGAAGTGAACGGAAAGCGCCTGTGGCTGACCCCGCAACCATAAGGACCGACGCGCGACGTCATCACGACCCGCTGGTACGCGGCTTCGCCAGTGACAACTACGCGGGCGCTCACCCCGAGGTCCTGGCGGCCCTCTCCCTCGCCAACGGCGGCCACCAGGTCGCCTACGGCGAGGACGACTACACCGGGCACCTCCAGCGGGTCATGCACAGCCACTTCGGCCCCACCGCCGAAGCGTTCCCCGTCTTCAACGGCACCGGGGCGAACGTGCTCGCGCTGCAGGCGCTGACCGACCGGTGGGGGGCGGTGATCTGCGCGGAGTCCGCGCACATCAACGTGGACGAGGGCGGGGCACCGGAGCGGGTGGGCGGTCTGAAGCTGCTCACCGTGCCGACTCCCGACGGCAAGCTGACCCCGGAGCTCATCGACCGCCAGGCGTACGGCTGGGAGGACGAGCACCGGGCGATGCCCCAGGTCGTCTCCATCACGCAGAACACCGAGCTCGGCACGGTCTACACGCCGGACGAGATACGGGCCATCTGTGAGCACGCCCACCGGCAGGGCATGAAGGTGCATCTGGACGGCGCCCGGATCGCCAACGCGGCCGCGTCGCTGGACGTGCCGATGCGTAGCTTCACCAACACCGTCGGTGTCGACGTCCTCTCCTTCGGCGGCACCAAGAACGGTGCGATCTTCGGTGAGGCCGTCGTCGTGCTGGACCCGGACTCGGTACGCGCCATGAAGCACCTGCGCAAGCTGTCGATGCAGCTGGCCTCGAAGATGCGCTTCGTCTCGGTGCAGCTGGAGGCCCTCCTGGCGCGGGACCTCTGGCTGCGCAACGCACGCCACGCCAACGCCATGGCCCAGCGGCTCGCCGACGGGGTGCGGACGGTGGACGGGGTCGAGATCCTTCACCCCGTGCAGGCCAACGCGGTCTTCGCGAGGCTCCCGCACGCCGTGTCCGAACGGCTCCAGCAGCGGTTCCGTTTCTACTTCTGGGACGAGAAGGCGGGCGACGTCCGCTGGATGTGCGCCTTCGACACCCGTGAGGACGACGTCGACGCCTTCGTGCTGGCGCTCAAGGAGGAGATGGCCCGGCAGTAGGCCATCACTCCCCGGTCAGGTCAGGTCCGGGAGACGAGGCACGCGCACACCGGGGCGCCCGGCCGCCGGCGGCCGTGGAGCGAACCAGCTCCACGGCCGCCGGCGTCTCCGCACTCGTCAGCCGCGCTCGCGCACCTCGGCGGGCGTCGGCGCCGTACCGCCCAGGTGGGCCGGGACCCACCAGGTGTCCGACGCGTCCTTGGGACGCACCGGGTAGGCGCGCTGGGCCGCCTCCAGAAGCTCCTGGACGCGCTCGCGCAGCCGACGCGTGATGGCCCCCGCGTACTGGTCGGCGGGTGCCTCCAGAGCTTCGCCCACCCGGATCGTGATCGGCGTGTGGCTGCGCCGGAAGTTGCGCGGGCGGCCCTTGGTCCACAGACGCTGGGTGCCCCACAGCGCCATGGGGATGAGCGGTACGCCGGCTTCCTGGGCGAGTCGTGCCGCGCCCGACTTGAAGCTCTTCAGGGTGAACGACTGGGAGATCGTCGCCTCGGGGAACACGCCGACGATCTCGCCCGACCGCAGCGAGGCGAGCGCGTGGGCGTAGGCGTCCTCGCCCTGGTTCCGGTCGACGGGAATGTGCTTCATGCCGCGCATCAGCGGACCGGACACCTTGTGCCGGAAGACCGACTCCTTGGCCATGAAGCGGACCAGCCGCTTCTGGGGCAGGGCGCCCAGGCCGGTGAAGATGAAGTCCAGATAGCTGATGTGGTTGCTGACCAGAACCGCGCCACCGGTCTTCGGGATGTGCTCCGAACCCTGGGTGTCGATCTTCAGGTCGAGCGCCTTGAAAAGCGTACGCGCGGCGCCGATGACCGGCCGATAGACGAGTTCTGCCATCTGGATGAAGACCCTTCTTCAATGCCTCGGGAGGGTTCTCCCGGCGGAAGTTACGCAGCCGTAGGTTTTCGGCATTGGGGCGATCGTGCCCCATGTGCGACGCCGTGGCCAGCCCCTAAGGGACTGGGGCGGGAGATTCTCGTCACGTGAAAGCCCGGGGAATGTAACGCGGCGAGCGGGTGCTGACCCTTTGTGCGGAGATCCGAGAAGGAGGCCGGGATGAACGGGCAGGCGGCTGCCGAGACGCTGGACGCTTCCCAACTCGGCGCGGAACTCGGCGATCGGGCGACTCTGGTGCAGTTCTCCAGCGCCTTCTGCCAGCCGTGCCGTGCCACCCGGCGCACCCTCGCGGAGGTGGCCGGGATGGTCGAGGGGGTGGCTCACGTGGAGATCGACGCGGAGGCGCGTCTCGCCCTGGTGCGCGCTCTCGGAATCAGCCGGACCCCCACGGTGCTCGTGCTCGACGCCGGTGGCAGGGTCGTCCGCCGCGCCGCCGGCCAGCCGCGCCGGGCGGACGTACTCGCGGCCCTCGGACGGGCGATGTGACGAGCCGTGACGCATCTCCCACATGACGGTACGCACTTGACTGCGCACACCACGCATCGTCAGTCTGACGGTATGCCGCCAGAACTCCTTCTCTTCGGCCGGGTCCATGTCGACCTCGCGCGTCACGCGAGTGCGCGCTGTCCGGGTGCCTGAAGCCCCCGCGGACCCGTACGCCCACTGATGAAGGATCACCTCATGACGGCACCGACCGATCTCGTCGCACCGCCCGCGGCCCCTCCCGAACTCCTGCGCTCCGTCTTCCGGCAGCACGCCGCCGGGGTCGCCGTGATCACCGCGGCCGGCGCCGGGCCGGTCGGCTTCACGGCCACCTCGCTCACCTCGGTCGCCGCCGAGCCTCCGCTCGTCTCCTTCGGCGTGGGCACCTCGTCCTCCAGCTGGCCCGTGATCGCCGAGGCGGAACACGTCGGGGTCCACATACTCGGGGAGGGCCAGCACGAGCTGGCCGCGACCTTCGCGCGCAGCGGAGCCGACCGCTTCGGACCCGCCACCGACTGGCGCGTCGGTCCGGAGGGGGTGCCGCTCCTGGGGGGCGTGGTGGCATGGCTGGTCTGCCGCGTGGTGGCGCGTGTCCCGGCGGGCGACCACCGGATCGTGATCGCCCAGGTGGAGGCCGGTGACCCCTCGGGAGGTGGGCGGCCGCTCGTCCATCACCAGGGCAGGTTCACCGCTCTGCGAGACTGAGGCCGGGCAGGCCACGGCTGTGACGGGCCCGTTGGCTACGTCACAGTTCCAAGCGCTTGCTTATGGGTAACGTAATGGATGTACTGGCGAGTAATATTTTCGCCGGGGGCGCGGTCGCCCCGACCGGAAACCGCCCGATAAGGCGCCTATGCTGCGTGCAACAAGGCAGCCCAGAAATGACGATGCAGTAGGAGAGCCGGCGTGAGCTTGAGGATCGTTGTCTGTGTGAAGTACGTGCCCGACGCCACCGGCGACCGGCACTTCGCCGATGACCTGACCCTGGACCGTGACGACGTCGACGGTCTGCTGTCGGAGCTCGACGAGTACGCCGTCGAGCAGGCGCTGCAGATCGCCGACGAGGCGGACGACGCGGAGATCACCGTGCTGACGGTGGGCCCCGAGGACGCCAAGGACGCGCTGCGCAAGGCGCTTTCGATGGGCGCCGACAAGGCCGTCCACGTCGAGGACGACGACCTGCACGGCACCGATGTCATCGGCACCTCCCTGGTCCTGGCGAAGGCCGTCGAGAAGACCGGTTACGACCTGGTCATCTGCGGCATGGCGTCGACCGACGGCACCATGGGTGTTCTTCCGGCGCTGCTCGCGGAGCGTCTCGGCGTCCCGCAGGTCACGCTGCTCTCCGAGGTCTCCGTCGAGGACGGCACCGTCAAGGGCCGCCGTGACGGCGACACCGCGAGCGAGCAGCTCGAGGCGTCCCTGCCGGCCGTGGTCTCCGTGACGGACCAGTCGGGCGAGGCCCGCTACCCGTCCTTCAAGGGCATCATGGCGGCGAAGAAGAAGCCGGTCGAGTCGCTGGACCTCGACGACCTCGGCATCGAGGCGGACGAGGTCGGCCTGGGCGGTTCCTGGACCGCGGTCGACTCCGCGGCCGAGCGTCCCGCCCGCACCGCGGGCACGATCGTCAAGGACGAGGGTGAGGGCGGCAAGCAGCTGGCCGAGTTCCTCGCGGGCCAGAAGTTCATCTGAGCCCCGGCCGCACATCCCCACGCCCGCCCTTTCTCGCACGCAGGAGATTGAAGTCCCATGGCTGAAGTTCTCGTCTATGTCGACCACGTGGACGGTGCCGTCCGCAAGCCCACCCTGGAGCTGCTGACGCTCGCCCGTCGCATCGGTGAGCCCGTCGCCCTCGCCCTCGGCAGCGGCGCCGCCGAGACCGCCGCCGCGCTCGCCGAGCACGGCGCGGTCAAGGTGCTCACCGCCGAGGCGCCCGAGTTCGCCGACTACCTCGTCGTACCGAAGGTCGACGCGCTGCAGGCGGCCTACGACGCGGTGTCCCCGGCCGCGGTGCTGCTGCCGTCCTCGGCCGAGGCCAAGGAGATCGCGGCCCGTCTGGCGCTGCGTATCGGCTCGGGCATCATCACCGACGCCGTCGACCTGGAGGCCGGTGACCAGGGCCCCGTCGCGACGCAGTCCGCGTTCGCCGCCTCGTACACCACGAAGTCCCGTGTCTCCAAGGGCACCGCGGTCATCACGGTCAAGCCGAACTCGGCCGCCGTCGAGGCCGCCCCGGCCGCGGGCACCGTCGAGGCGCTCTCCGTGTCCTTCTCCGAGGGCGCCACCGGCACCAAGGTCCTTTCCCGCACCCCGCGTGAGTCGACGGGCCGCCCGGAGCTGACCGAGGCCGCGATCGTCGTCTCCGGCGGCCGTGGCGTCAACGGCGCGGAGAACTTCGCGATCATCGAGGCGCTCGCCGACTCGCTCGGTGCCGCCGTCGGCGCCTCGCGCGCCGCGGTCGACGCCGGCTGGTACCCGCACACCAACCAGGTCGGCCAGACCGGCAAGAGCGTGTCCCCGCAGCTGTACATCGCCTCCGGCATCTCCGGCGCGATCCAGCACCGGGCCGGCATGCAGACCTCGAAGACCATCGTCGCGGTCAACAAGGACGCCGAAGCCCCGATCTTCGACCTCGTCGACTACGGAGTCGTCGGTGACCTCTTCGCCGTCGTCCCGCAGCTGACCGACGAGGTCAAGTCCCGCAAGGGCTGACCCGGCACGAGTACCGCCCGTACGACGGCCCGGGGCCGCGTGGTGTCCACCACGCGGCCCCGGGCCGTTTCCGGTCACCATTGACGCATGACCAGCAGGCTTATAACTTCACTATGCGGATGAAATATTCCGAGAAGCGGAAGTTACTCACAACGTGGAGGGTACGGTCATGGGTCAGCAGGAGAAGGTGGCGACGAGTCTCACCGCAGCGGTCGGTGCGGAGATCGGCGCCTCCCTCGCGGCGGTGGACGCCGAACTCGCCCGCCGCTACCCGGGGGACCCCGGGACGCGCCAGCCCGTCCACACCGTCTACGTACCCGCCGACACCTTCACCGCCGGCACGATCCGGGAGTGGGGTGACCAGGCTCTGGCGGCCCTCGACGAGCACGCTCCCGACGCCGCCGCGTTCGCCGGAGCCCTCGGCATCCCGGAGGAACTCGCGGTGCCGGTCCACGACCGCGTACGCGCCAAGCTGGAGCGCGAGCCGGTGGAGGACCTGCGCATCGACTTCGAGGACGGCTACGGGCCCCGCCCGGACGCCGAGGAGGACGAAGCGGCGGCCCGTGCCGCGCGCCTGGTCTCCGCGGCGTACGCGGACGGGACCGCCGCCCCGTACATGGGCATCCGGATGAAGTGCATGGAAGCAGCCGTGCGGGACCGCGGCATCAGGACCACGGACATCTTCCTCACCGGCCTGCTGCAGGCCGGTGGACTGCCTGACGGCCTCGTCCTGACGCTGCCCAAGGTGACGTATCCGGAGCAGGTCACCGCCTTCGTGCGTCTGCTCGAAGCCTTCGAGCAGACGCACGGTCTGCCGGCCGGGCGCCTCGGGTTCGAGATCCAGATCGAGACCAGCCAGTCGATCCTCGCCGCCGACGGCACCGCCGCCGTCGCGCGGATGATCGACGCCGCCAAGGGCCGGGCGACGGGCCTCCACTACGGGACGTTCGACTACAGCGCCTGTGTCGGAGTCAGCCCCGCCTACCAGGCCAGCGACCACCCCGCCGCGGACCACGCCAAGGCCGTCATGCAGGTCGCCGCCGCAGGTACCGGCGTACGCGTCTGCGACGGTTCCACGAATGTGCTGCCGGTCGGGCCCACCGCGCAGGTCCACGAGGCCTGGCGCCTCCACCACGGCCTCACCCGCCGCGCCCTGGCCCGCGCCTACTACCAGGGCTGGGACATGCACCCGGGACACCTGCCCACCCGCTACGCCGCCGTCTACGCCTTCTACCGCGAGGGCCTGGCCCCGGCCGCGTCCCGTCTGGCCGCCTACGTCGCCAAGGCGGGCGGGGACGTCATGGACGAGCCCGCCACCGCCAAGGCGCTCAGCGGCTATCTGCTGCGCGGCATCGACTGCGGCGCCCTGGACGCGGACGAGGTCACCGGGCTCACCGGCCTGAGCCGGGCGGACCTGGACGGCTTCGCCTCGCCGCGCCGTGCGGACCTGACCGTCAGCATGCCCAGGTAGCGAGGCTCAGTCGGGCGGCAGCTCGCCCGACCCGCGGGGGACGAGACGGGTGGGCAGCTCGACCCGCGCGGGCGCGTCGGAGGCGCCGTCCAGGCGGCGGAACAGGTGTTCCGCCGCCGTACGGCCGACCGCCGCGGCGTCCTGCGAGATCACCGTGATGCCGAGCAGGTCGGCCAGCTCGATGTCGTCGAAGCCGACCAGCGCGATCCGCCGGTCGCACTCGGCGAGTACCCGGACCGCGGTGACCGTCACGCGGTTGTTCCCCGAGAAGAGCGCGGTCACCGGCTCGGGCCCGCTCAGCATGGCCTCGGCCGCCGCCCTCACCCGCGCGGGATGAGTCGGGCCGAGTGAGACCCAGGCGTCCTCGACCTCGATCCCCGCGTCGGCCATGGCCGCGTGGTAGCCGCGCAGTCGTTCCGTCGCGGTGTGGATGCGCGGCTGGTCGCCGATGAAGCCGATCCTGCGGTGGCCGTGCCCGACGAGATGGGCGACACCGGCCCGGGCGCCGCCGAAGCTGTCCGAGAGGACCGTGTCGGCGTCCACCCGTCCCGCCGGACGGTCGACGAACACCGTGGCGATGCCCGCCTTCATCTCGGGTTCGAGGTAGCGGTGGTCGTCACCCGCGGGAATCACGATCAGACCGTCCACCCGTCGGGCGCAGAGCGCGAGGACGAGTTCCTGCTCGCGCTCCGGGTCCTCGGCGCTGGAACCGTTGATCAGCAGTGCGCCGTGGGCGCGGGCCACCTCCTCCACGGCGCGGCTCAGCGGGCCGTAGAACGGGTCGGCCAGATCCTCCAGGACCAGGCCGATCGAGGCGGTGCGCCCCTTGCGCAGCACGCGCGCGCTGTCGTTGCGCCGGAACCCGAGTGCCTCGATGGCCTCCTGGACGCGCCGCTCGGTGTCGGGCGTGACCCCGGGTTCGCTGTTCACCACACGTGAGACCGTCTTGAGTCCTACTCCGGCACGTGCCGCCACATCCTTCATGGTCGGCCGGTTGCCGTAGCGGGACTCGGAATGGCGGGCGGTCTCGGCCACGGTGCGCTGTCCTGACGTCGGGAACGGGTCGGTTCGGCCCTCCCGGGCTGTGCCGGGGAAGGGGCCAGATGCTGTGGCGTCGAGCATAGGCCCTGGACAACGTTGTCAAGAGAATGGAGACTGGGAGGACCACACAGACTGAAGTCGCAGGTCCTGCGCAGCACCCTCCGGAGAGTCCACACCGATGCATACCGACCTCGTCGCCGCGCTCGACATCGGCGGCACCAAGATCGCCGGGGCATTGGTGGACGGCGACGGAACACTCCTCGTCCGGTCCCAGCACCCCACACCCGCCCGCGAGGGCGCCGAAGCCGTGATGGGCGCCGTGGCCGACGTCCTGGCGGAACTGACGGCTTCTCCGCTCTGGGCCAGGACGCGCGCGGTCGGCATCGGCAGCGCGGGGCCCGTGGACGCCTCGGCCGGCACGGTCAGCCCCGTCAACGTCCCGGGCTGGCGGGGCTTCCCGCTGGTGGCCCGGGTCGCGGCGCTCACCGGCGGGCTGCCGGTGACCCTGGTGGGCGACGGCGTCGCCATGACGGCGGCCGAACACTGGCTGGGTGCTGCCCGGGGATACGACAACGCGCTCTGCCTGGTCGTGTCCACCGGTGTCGGCGGCGGTCTGGTGCTCGGAGGGAAGCTGCACCCCGGCCCCTCGGGCAACGCCGGCCACATCGGCCACATCAGCGTGGACCTCGACGGCGATCCCTGCCCCTGCGGCGCGCGCGGCTGCGTGGAGCGCCTCGCGAGCGGGCCCAACATCGCGCGTCGGGCGGTGGAGAACGGCTGGCGTCCCGGACCGGACGGTGACGCGACGGCGGCCGCGGTGGCCACGGCGGCACGCGCCGGGGACCCTGTCGCCCTCGCGTCCTTCGAGCGGGCCGCCCAGGCACTCGCCGCCGGTATCGCCGCCACCGCGACCCTGGCGGACATCGACATCGCCGTGATCGGCGGGGGAGTGGCCGGTGCGGGTGAGGTCCTCTTCGCGCCGCTGCGCCGCTCCCTGCGCGACTACGCCACCCTCTCCTTCGTCCAGAACCTCACTGTGGCACCCGCGGTGATGGGGACCGACGCCGGCCTGGTGGGCGCCGCGGCGGCGGCCGTCCGCCTCGGCCACGTGAACGGGGTACGGGCCGTGGCCGCCTCGTAGGGCGTGCTTCGAAAGGCCTGTCCGTCCAGCACGCACTCCTCCCAGGCCTCGTCGGAGGCGCCCGCCGCGTTGCCGGGATCGCCCCGGTGGATCCGGTGCCGTGGTGACCCTCCGCCCTGCGATCGCGCGCGCCGGACGCCGTCGGACCCGCCCTGCGGGCGGACGACGCCACGTCCGGAACACGCCTCGGCGGGCTCCCGCGCCCCCGTCAGCCGCCGCGCTCCTCCCGCTGCGGGGCCACCACGACCAGGAAGGTGTCCCGTTCCAGGTCCATGACGACCGAGGCGGGGGAACGCCCCTTACAACGACGCCCGGCGGCCCGCCGTCACTGTGCCCCGGCCGGCCGGATCCGCGACGTCACCACGCGCCCCGGCGCCCGCTCCGGCGCAACCACGTGGCCGCTTCGGGTTTCCGGAGCGGGGTGTTGCGGGCAAGCCACAGGGGGCTACGGAGGAGGGGGACCCGTGATCGTCTGGATCAACGGTGCGTTCAGTGCGGGCAAGACCAGCGCCGCGTGCGAACTGATCGATCTGATCCCGAACAGCACCCTTTACGACCCGGAACTCACCGGCGGGGCACTGAGCCGGCTGCTGCCGCAGAAGAAGCTCGCCGAGGTGACCGACTTCCAGGACCTGCCGATATGGCGGCGCCTGGTGGTCGACACGGCCGCCGCGCTCCTGGCCGAACTCCCCGGGGTGCTGGTGGTGCCGATGACACTGCTGAGGCAGGAATACCGTGACGAGATCTTCGGCGGACTGGCCGCCCGGCGCATTCCGGTGCGTCATGTGCTGCTGGCACCGGAGGAAACGATCCTGCGTAGAAGGATCGCCGAGCGTCAGGAGGACGCCGACGACCCCGGACGCAGCGAACGGGTCCGGCAGTGGGCGTACGACCACATCGAGCCGTACCGGGCGGCACTCGGGTGGATCGTCCAGGACGCCCACACGGTCGACACCAGTGCGCTCACACCGCGCGGGACCGCCGAGCTGATCGCGGAGGCACTGCGCACCGGTGCCGCGAGGGAGTGCGGCATCGTCCAGACACCGGAACCCCGTGCCGAGACCGTCGCGTCCGGAGTGCTGCTGTTCGACGACCGGGACCGGGTGCTGCTCGTCGACCCGACCTACAAGCCGGGGTGGGAGTTCCCCGGTGGGGTGGTCGAGGCCGGGGAGGCGCCGGCGCAGGCGGGGATCCGGGAGGTGGCCGAGGAGCTGGGGTTGCGTCTGGACACGGTTCCCGAGCTCCTGCTGGTCGACTGGGAGGCGCCGCGGCCCCCCGCCTTCGGAGGGCTGCGCTTCCTCTTCGACGGGGGACGACTGCGGGGTGAGGAGGCGTCACGCCTGCTGCTGCCGGGCTCCGAACTGCGCGGCTGGCGGTTCGTCACCGAGGGGGAGGCGGCCGGTCTTCTGCCCCCGACCCGCTTCGAGCGTCTCCGATGGGCGCTGCGCGCCCGTGAGCGTTCCACCGTGATCAATCTGGAGGCAGGCGTACCCGTCGGAGGCGCGGGGTAGCCCACGGGCCGGTGTTCACCCCGCGGCGGTCCGCAGCACGGCCGGCGCGTCCTCGGTGAGCGGATCGCCGTGGCCGAAGCAGACGACCGCGGGGGCGAGGCCGGCCAGCCGGCGGAAGGACTCCTGCGCCCGGGCGTGGTCGGCGTTGAACACCCCGAGCATCACACGGCCGACCCCGGCCACGGCGTCCCCGGTGAACAGCACGTCGTGACGTGGCAGATGGATGCCGATCGAGCCGGGAGTGTGCCCGGGAGCGTGCACGACCCTGGCGCCGCCACCGAACGGGAGCTCGTCGCCGTCCTCCAGCTCCCGGTCCACCGGGGTGGCCGGCGCCTCCGGAACGGTCAGTGCGCGCGCGTACAGCGGCCGTTCCCAGTCGTGCAGGACCGGCTCCGGCACCGGCTCCTCGCCCCGCACGAACCGGGCGTCCAGCCGGTGGGCCAGGATCTCGGCCCCGTGGCGTCCGGCGAGCTCGCCGGCGGCTCCGTAGTGGTCGCGGTGGCCGTGCGTGAGGACGATCCGCCTGATCCGGGCCGGGTCGTGCCCCAGGCGGCGTACGCCGTCCTCGACCGCCCCTGCCGCGGACGCGTCGCCCGCGTCGATCAAGGTCAGTTCCCGGCCGTCGGCCCAGAGATAGGCCTGACCGATCGCGAAACGCAGGAGGTGCAGCCGCGGAAGTACCTCTGTCGGTTCCATGGGGGGAACGTACGCAAGGCGAGCCGCCCGGGCCCGTGAATCTGCTCCGGGCGACTTCGCTCAGCGCGTACCCACGCGGTACGAGTCGGCCTCAGGCCTTCTTGGACTCGGCGTAGTTGCGCAGGAACAGGGCCTCGGCGACCGAGAGCCGCTCGAGTTCCCGCGGCGACACGCTCTCGTTCACGGCGTGGATCTGGGCCTCGGGCTCGCTGAGACCGATGAGCAGGATCTCCGCCTGCGGGTAGAGCGTGGCGAGGGTGTTGCAGAGCGGGATGGACCCGCCCATGCCGGCGGTCTGCATCTCCTCACCCGGGTACGCGACACGCATGGCTTCCGACATGGCCGCGTAGGCGGGACTGGTGGTGTCGGCACGGAACGCCTGCCCCTGTCCGACCTGTTCGATGGAGATCCGGGCGCCCCAGGGCGTGTGCGACTCCAGGTGGGCGGTCAGCAGCTTCGCCGCCTCGGCCGCGTCCTGGCCGGGCGGTACCCGCAGGCTGACCTGAGCACGCGCGCTCGCCTGCAGCGACGGGGTGGAGCCGA
The DNA here is from genome assembly GCF_043199535.1 of Streptomyces sp. NPDC048590. Lineage (NCBI taxonomy): Bacteria > Bacillati > Actinomycetota > Actinomycetes > Kitasatosporales > Streptomycetaceae > Streptomyces > Streptomyces sp. NPDC048590. The sequence continues at coordinate 450,031 of NZ_JBICWC010000002.1, forward strand.
CCACCGGGGGGCAGTCGATCCCGATCACGGTGACCGCGGGCCGCGCCCAGACACGGTCGGAGACCGAGCCCGAGCCGATCAGCTCCACTCCGTCGAGGACCTTCGCGTCCTCACGGAACTCGTCCTCCGGGTACTGCAGTCCGTCCCACTCGGCGTCCGCCGCGAGGCCGTCGATCGTCGTCGTGCCGTCCTCGGCCCGCAGGGAGGCCAGCAGCTGGATCATGGCCGCCAGGGCGTCCGGCGCCGCTCCGCCGAACTGGCCGGAGTGCAGGTTCCCCTGGAGGGTGTCCAGCTGTACGCGCAGCATGGCCATTCCCCGGAGGGTCGCGGTGACCGTGGGTACGCCGACCCGGAAGTTGCCGGTGTCGCCGATGACGACGGTGTCCGCGGCCAGCAGCTCGGGGTGTGCCTCGGCGTACCGTTCGAGGCCGCCCGTACCCTGCTCCTCCGAGCCCTCGGCGATCACCTTGACCGACACCGGCACGCCGCCGTTCGCCCGCAGGGCGCGCAGGGCGAGCAGATGCATGATGAACCCGCCCTTGCAGTCCGCGGCGCCGCGCCCGAACCAGCGGCCGTCGCGCTCCGTCAGCTCGAAGGGCGGGGAGATCCAGGCCGACTCGTCCAGCGGGGGCTGCACGTCGTAGTGGGCGTAGAGGAGCACGGTGGGGGCACCGGCGGGGCCGGGCAGGTAGCCGTACACCGACTGGGTGCCGTCCGGGGTGTCGAGCAGGGCCACGTCCTGGAAGTCCTCGGCGCGCAGCGCGTCGGCGACCCAGGCGGCCGCCGCCTCGCACTCGCTCTTCGGGAACTGCGCGGGATCCGCCACCGACCGGAATGCCACCAGTTCGGCGAGCTCCGCCTTCGCGCGGGGCATCAACGAGGCGACGGTCTCGGAGATCGGACGGGCGGTCATGGGCACGCTCCTGGTGGGTGCGACGTTAGGACTGTGGCGCGGTGCGTACGCGGCCGGGGCGACGTCGTGGTCGCCGGGTCGTGTGTACGACGCATTCATGGCTGATCCTCCCACAGCGGAGTTCGGCCGCGACGCGCCGTAGGATGCCGTGAGCAGCTGGGGCCACAGGTCGGATCGGGAGCAGAAGCACATCGTGAGCAGCGAGAACGCAGACGCCGGACGTGAACCGGATGAGACGTCGTCGGTACCTCGGGAGTCCCCGGTGTGGGACGTCGTCGTGGTCGGCGCGGGTCCGGCAGGAGCTTCCGCGGCGTACGCCGCGGCCGTGGCGGGCCGCCGGGTGCTGCTGCTGGAGAAGTCGGAGATCCCCCGCTACAAGACGTGCGGCGGGGGAATCATCGGATTCTCACGGGACTCGCTGCCGCCGGGATTCGAACTGCCCCTGAAGGACCGGATCCACGCGGTCACCTTCTCGCTGAACGGCAAGCTGTCCCGCACCCGCAAGTCGCGGCGCATGCTCTTCGGGCTCATCAACCGGCCGGAGTTCGACGCCGGCCTGGTGGAGGAGGCGCAGAAGGCCGGAGCCGAGCTGCGGACGGGAGTGGCGGTCACCCGGGTGGAGCAGCACGGCCCCGCGGTCCCCGACCGGCGCACGGTCGCCGTCGTGCTGGCGGACGGCGACACGGTGCTCGCGCGGGCGGTCGTGGGCGCGGACGGCAGCGCCGGCCGGATAGGAGCTCACGTCGGGGTGAAGCTCGACCAGGTGGACCTCGGGCTCGAGGCGGAGATCCCCGTTCCGGAGACCGTCGCCGAGGACTGGGCGGGCCGGGTGCTCATCGACTGGGGTCCCATGCCGGGCAGTTACGGGTGGGTCTTCCCCAAGGGCGACACGCTGACGGTCGGTGTGATCGCGGCGCGCGGCGACGGAGCGGGGACGAAGCGGTACCTGGAGGACTTCGTGGGACGGCTCGGCCTCGCCGGGTTCGAGCCGAAGATCTCCTCCGGCCACCTGACCCGGTGCCGCAGTGACGACTCGCCGCTGTCCCGGGGAAGAGTCGTGGTCTGTGGCGACGCGGCGGGGCTTCTGGAGCCGTGGACGAGGGAAGGCATCTCCTTCGCGCTGCGCTCCGGGCGGCTCGCGGGTGAGTGGGCGGTGCGGATCGCGGAGTCGCACGACGCCGTGGACGCACGCCGGCAGGCGCTCAACTACGCCTTCGCCATCAAGGCCGGGCTCGGGGTGGAGATGAGCGTCGGGCGCCGCATGCTGAAGCTGTTCGAGCGCCGCCCGGGCCTGCTGCACGCCGTGCTGACCGGTTTCCGGCCCGCCTGGAACGCCTTCGCGGGTGTCACCCGGGGCACGACGTCACTCGCCGAGCTGGTCCGGACGCATCCGCTGGCGCAGCGGGCGCTGCACGCGATGGACCGGCGGAGCGCGGACGGGGTCAGCCCGCGACCGTGATCCGGAAGACGGGGTGGTCCGGGCAGGCCGCGAGGAGTTCGGCGTCCGTCGACTTCACCGTGACGCCCTGGAAGTACTGGTTGACTTCCCAGCCCCAGCGCTTGAGGTAGGCACGGAGGATCCGCGCCTTCTGGTCGTCGTCGGCGATCTCGACGGCGGTGAACGTGCGGACCTTCCGGCCCACTCTCAGCTCTCCGCCACCGGCCACACGCATGTTGCGCACCCACTGGGAGTGGCCTCGTGCGGAGACGAGGTACTGCGCGCCGTCGTGACGGTGGGGGTTGACCGGGATGCGCTGCATCCTGCCGCTCTTGCGGCCCCGGACCGACATCTCGGCCGATCCCAGCAGGCTGATGCCCCGGCGGGCGAGCCAGCCGATGACCATGTTCATCCGCTGGGCGGAGGTGTTCGCGCGGAGGTAGTACGGCTGCTGTGTCATGGCTGGCTCCCGCCTATTCGGAGAGCGGTGCTCTCGCTTGAGATCAGTGTGCAGCGGAGCGGTGTTCGAAAGCAAGAGCACCGCTCTCTTTTTTGTGCGGTGCTCTGCTCTCGTGGCAGACTGGTGCCATGAGCACCATTCGAGGAGCAAGAGAGCGTGCCCGCATCGAAGTGACCGCGGCGATCAAGGACGAGGCCAGGAAGCAGCTCGCGGCGGACGGCGCCGCGAAGCTCTCCCTGCGCGCGGTCGCCCGGGAGCTGGGCATGGTGTCCTCCGCGCTCTATCGGTACTTCCCGAGCCGCGACGAGCTGCTGACCGCTCTCATCGTCGACGCCTACGACGCGATCGGCGAGGCCGCGGAGTCGGCCCGCGCCGGGCGCGCCGTACCCGTGGATTCCCCTGCCGCCCGCTGGACCGAGGTTGCCTGCGCCGTACGGAGCTGGGCGCTCGGGCACCCGCACGAGTACGCGCTCATCTACGGCTCGCCTGTACCCGGGTACACAGCCCCGCAGGACACCGTCGGTCCCGCGTCCCGTGTGGGTCAGGTCCTCATCGGACTTCTGCGTGACGCACACCATGACCGGGGTCTCGCGCTGCCACCGCTCGACGGCGCCCTGCGGCCGGAGGCCACGCGTATGGCCGCCGATCTCGCCCCCGACCTGCCGCCCGAGGTCGTGGCCGCCCTGGTGTCGGCCTGGGCTCAGCTCTTCGGGCTGATCTCCTTCGAGCTGTTCGGTCAGTTCAACCGGGTCGTCGAGGAGCGGGAGTTGCTCTTTCGCCATGCCGCCCGTGAACTCGGCCGGTCGGTGGGCCTGCTGCCGTCGGACGGGTCCCCCTCGGGAACGGGTGCCACGAGTACCTGAGAGCGCGCGGACGGCGAATGCCCGGGGAGCAGTCACCCGCGGAGGCCTCTGCGGCAACCGGCAACCCCACCCGCGGAGACGACCTGTGTGTGCCGACCGGACGCGGTGAACGCCGCATCGGGCACCCGCCGGCGCTTCGGCCGGTGCGCGTTTCCCGTCGTCTCCGTATGCCGAGCGGGCCCGGCGTACGGAGACGACGGGCGAGGAGGCCGGGACACGCTCCGTACGCGCACCGAGCACGTACGCGCAACCGCCCGGAACCCCTCCTCGGTGCGGGCCTGACCGGGATCAGACGACGGCCGAGTGGCTCTCCCAGAGCGCGGCGAGTCCGGGGTCTCCGGAGATGCTCACGGACGAGAGCGGCCGACGGTTCCAGAGCGCCAGGTAGAGATCCTCCGCCGTACCGCTCAGCGTGCAGTCGGCCGGGGTGGTCTCGCCGTCCGCTCCGCGGACCGTGCGCGGAGGGCCGTCCGACAAGGCCACGGTCCACACGGTTTCCGTGTCGACGGCCCGGACCCGGAGGGTGCGGGGTGCGGCCGTGCGCACCCGGCTCTTGGCGCGGGCGTGGAAACCGGTCAGCAACTCGTCGATGCCGTCCGCCGCATGGGCGGGTGACACGGCCGTCGGGCGGCCTCCCCTGGCCGACTCGGCGTCCACCCTGTGGATCCTCGTCTCGTGGGCCTGACGGCGGGTCCAGAAGGCGAGGGGTGACGGAGCCGGAAGGAAGGCCCAGCAGTCGAGGGAGGCCGGCGCGGCGCCGAGGGTCTCGACCAGCGCGAGATGACCCTCGGCGAAGTGGTCGAGCAGTGCCTCACCGTCCAGGTCGGGCTCAGGGCCCATCGGGCGGGGGGTCCGATGGGCCTCGGCGACGAACGCGGTCGCCCAGCGATGCACCACGCAGGTGTGCCGCACGAGATCGCGGACGAGCCAGCCGGGGCACGTCGGGACGGTGGCCGCGAGCCCGGCTTCACGGGCGGCGGAAGCGAGCGCTGCGCCTTCCGCGATCAGGGCGGTCAGGTGCTCCTGGGTATCCACGCGGGCGATTGTGCCAGAGCGGGATCACCGGATTCCAGGGTGAGTTGGACGGCTCCGTCCGGGGTGCGCGGCAGCCGGGCGAGCCCCTCCCCGGCCCGGCACGCGGCCCCGCCGGACCGACCACACCGCGACCTGACCGGTCCCGGTCCCCCCGGTCCGGGGCCCAACCACCGGCAAGGAAGCGGCCGGTGCTCCCCTTCGTCTGCCGGCCCGCCCGCCCGACCGGCGCCCCCCGGACTCCCCTGCGCCCGCCCGACCGGGCCCCTGTCTCCCGCCCGCCCACCCGCCGGCCCGGTCTCCCGCTCAGAGATCTTCCTCGCCACATTCCGGCCACCCCGCCGACCGAGGCCGGAAGGCCTTCCGGCTATCCTGACCGGCGAACCGGACACGGGGTGCCCCACGAGGGGCTGAGAACACACCCGTCGAACCTGAACCAGCTAGCACTGGCGGAGGGATGTCTTCCATGGCCTTGCCGTACGCGCAGAACGACCCTGCGACCCCGGAGCGGGAAGCTCCGTACTCGCGGACCGCCTTCGGCGGCCGCATGCCCGCCGCCCCCGGTGATCTGCGGATCGAGACGCACGGGATAGCCCCCGTCCCCGCGGACCGGCGGTACGGCCGACCCGGTCGGCTCTTCACCGTCTGGTTCGCCCCCAACCTGACCATGACCGGGGTCTTCACCGGAACCGTAGGCGTCGCACTGGGCCTGGACTTCACCACCGCGCTCGTCGCGGTCGTCCTCGGAACCCTCGTCGGGGCGGCGCCCACGGCTTACCTCGGAACCTGGGGAAGCCGCACCGGAGTCGGTCAACTGCCGCTTGCACGGCTGGCGTTCGGCCCCGGAGTCGTGCTGCCCGGAGCGTTGCAGTGGCTGTCCTCGATCGCTTGGGACGCCCTGATCGGCCTGTTCGGCGGCGACGCGCTGGCCCAACTGTGCGGCTGGCCGTTCTGGCTGGGAGTCCTGGTCGTGATGGCCGCTCAGGGCGCTCTCGGAGTGCTGGGGTACGAGGCGATCCACCGGCTCCAGACGGTGATGACGTTCGCCCTCGCCCTCGCCTTCGCCGTGCTGGCGGTCAAGCTGACGGACGGTGTCCACCCCGCCGCCTCCGGTGCCGCGCACGGCGCCGACCGGGCGGGCGCATTCGTCCTGACGTTCACGATCGCGCTGAGCCTGTCGCTGTCGTGGGCTCCGTACGCGAGCGACTTCAGCCGCTACCTGCCTGCCGGTACCTCCCGGCCGCGCATGTTCTGGTACACGCTGCTGGGCATCAGCGTCTCCTTCGTGGCCGTCCAGACGCTCGGCCTGTGGGGTGCTTCCGTCTTCACCGATCAGACGGCGCGGGGGATCGACACCCTTCTTGGCGGCGGCGCCCTCGGGGCGTTCGGCCTGCTCGCCGTGGTGCTCGCCGCCCTGTGCAGCAACGCCATGAACGACTACAGCGGTTCCCTCGCGCTGCAGACGATCGGGGTGCGCCTGCCGCGCCCCGTCGGCGCCGCCCTCGCCGCGGCGCTCGGGTTCCCGCTGGTGCTGTGGATGCACGCGGCCGACACCACGGCCCGGTTCCAGAACGTGCTGCTCCTGGTCGGCTACTGGATCCCCGGCTTCGTCGCCGTCGTGGCGGTCGACTGGGCGGCGAGGGCCAGAGCCCGTCGGGGAGCCCCGATCGACCTCGCCGCCGAGAGCGCACGCGAGCGGCCATGGTGGCCGGCGCTCGTCGCCTTCGTCGCCGCCTTCGCCGTGGCCGTGCCGTTCATGAGCACCGGCCTGTACGTCGGCCCGGTGGCGGAGGCCCTGCACGGCGCGGACCTCGCCTACGGCGTGGCCTTCCTGACGGCTCTGGTGCTCTACGCCCCGCTGCGGCTGCGGCGGCGCCCCTGACCGGCGGCCGGTCGCCACGCCGGGGCACCGGTCACCCGGGCCGCGGGCGCCGACCGGCTGCCGTCTCCGGTCGCTTCCGTTCTCCGCGTGTACGGCCGGGTTTCATGAATCCGCTTCCACCGGGCCTCCGAAGAGCGCTGTCCTTGGGATGATTCCGCTGTCCCCCCACGCCCAGGAGGCCTCTCCCATGACAGAACTCGACCGTCGCAGGTTCCTGCGGATCGCCGGAGGGACCGCGGCCCTCACGATGCTGAACGAGAGCATCGCGAGGGCCGCCGCTATTCCCGCGCGGGGCACCACCGGCACGATCCAGGACATCGAGCATGTCGTCGTGCTGATGCAGGAGAACCGTTCCTTCGACCACTACTTCGGCGCGATGAAGGGGGTGCGGGGCTTCGGGGACCCGAGGCCCGTGCTCCAGGACAACGGCAGGTCCGTCTTCCACCAGTCCGACGGGACGAAGGACGTACTGCCCTTCAACCCGCAGGTGGACGACCTCGGGATGCAGTTCCTCGAAGGGCTGGACCACGACTGGGCCGGTGGCCACCGGGCGTACAACAGCGGCAAGTACGACAAGTGGGTCCCGGCCAAGACGGCCACCACCATGTCGCACATGACGCGGAACGACATCCCGTTCCATTACGCCCTCGCCGACGCCTTCACCGTGTGCGACGCCTACCACTGCTCCTTCATCGGAGCCACCGACCCCAACCGCTACTACCTCTGGTCGGGGTACACCGGCAACGACGGAACGGGCGGTGGTCCGGTCCTCGGCAACCAGGAGGCCGGCTACGGCTGGAAGACCTACCCCGAGCGACTGGAGTCGTCCGGAGTCTCGTGGAAGGTCTACCAGGACGTCGGTGACGGTCTGGACGCCGCAGGGTCCTGGGGCTGGATCAGTGACGCCTTCCGGGGCAACTACGGCGACAACTCACTCCTGTACTTCAACAACTACCGCAACGCCCGGCCCGGCAGTGCCCTGTACGAGAAGGCCCGAACCGGGACCGACGTCAAGGCCGGCGGCACGTACTTCGACCGCCTGCGCGCGGACGTGGCCGCCGGAACCCTGCCCGAGGTGTCCTGGATAGCCGCTCCCGAGGCCTTCAGCGAACACGCCAACTGGCCCACGAACTTCGGCGCCTGGTACATCTCCCAGGTCCTGGACGCCCTGACGTCGAACCCGGCGGTCTGGGCGAGGACCGCACTCTTCCTCACCTACGACGAGAACGACGGCTTCTTCGACCACGTGGTCCCGCCGTACCCGCCGGCCTCGTCCGCCTGGGGCCTGTCCACGGCCGACGTCTCGAAGGACCTGTATCCGGGCGGCACGAGTTACGCGGCGGGTCCGTACGGTCTCGGACCCCGGGTGCCGATGATCGTGGTCTCTCCATGGAGCAAGGGCGGGTTCGTCTGCTCCGAGACCTTCGACCACACCTCTGTCATCCGCTTCCTGGAGAAGCGCTTCGGTGTGCGCGAGCCGAACATCTCGCCGTGGCGCCGCGCGATCTGCGGGGACCTCACCTCGGCCTTCGACTTCGCACGCGCGGACAGCGCTCCCGCCGCTCTTCCCTCCACGGCCGGATACGCACCGCCGGACAAGAACCGCCACCCCTCCTACCACCCGACCCCGCCGGCCGAGGGAAGCCTCCCGCGGCAGGAGCCCGGCTCCAAGCCCACCCGGCCGCTGGGATACAGCCCCTACGTGGATGGGCGGGCCACAGTGTCCACCGGCAAGTTCACCCTCACCTTCTCCAGCGGCCCCACCCTGGGCGCGCACTTCCACAGCACTTCCGGAAACCGTACGGACGGTCCCTGGCCCTACAGCGTCGAGGCAGGCAAGACCCTCTCGGACACCTGGAGCACCAGCGCTTCGACCGGCAATCGCGTCGACCTCTCGGTCTGGGGCCCGAACGGTTTCCTGCGCACCTGGCGGGGCCCGGCGGCGAAGGCCGGGCCCGAGGTCACCGCCCGCCACATCACCGCGGACGGCAACCTGAGGCTCAACATGACCAACTCCGCGCCGGTCGCGGTGCATCTCACCGTGACCAACGCCTACGGCGGAGCCGCACAGACCTTCAAGGTGAACCCCGGCGCGACCGTCTCCCACACGTTCGATCTGCGCAAGACGGCTCGCTGGTACGACGTCGAGGTCCGCTCCGACTCCGACACGGGCTTCCTGCGCCGCTTCGCCGGTCACGTGGAGACCGGCGCACCCGGCGTCTCCGACCCGGCGATCAGGACCGCCTGACGCGGCTTCGGACGCCCCGGCTGCCGTCCCGGCGGACCGGACGGTCCGCCGGGACGGCAGCCGGATCCGGCGAGACGGTGAGCGCGACACGGTCCACGCCGCTCGCGCCTCGCCCGGTCCGCGCTTTCCACCGTCCTCCGGAGGCCGGATGTGCCTGCGGATCACTGCTCGACCAGTCAGGCGCGGGCGGTGTTGCGTGCGGCGCCGCCGAGGACCGCGGCCGTGGAGGCGAGCACCGCCAACGTGACGAGCGCGACCGGCAGCGATATCCAGTCGGCGAGGAACCCGATCACGGGCGGCCCCATGAGCAGGCCTCCGTAGCCGAGGGTCGAGGCCGCGGCGACGCCGCTCGGACCGGCCAGCGCGCCCGCCCGTCCCACCGCGACAGGGAAGATGTTCGCGAGACCCAGACCGGCGACGGCGAAGCCGAGCAGGGCGAGCCACACCTCCGGTGCCAGCGCGCCGACCAGCATGCCGCCCGCTGCCGTCGCGCCACCCACCACGAGCGTCCGGGTCTGGCCGAAGCGCTCGAGGAGGGCCGTGCCGGAGAGCCGGCCGATGGCCATCATCAGTGCGAACAGGGAGTACCCGGAGGCCGCGAGGCCGGGAGCGGCGCCCAGGTCCTGGCTGAGGTGCAGGGCACCCCATTCGGCCAGGGCACCCTCGCCGTACGCCGTGCACAGTGCGATGACGCCGAAGAGGACCACGATCCTGCGGGTGCCGGCGTCCATCCGCCCGGGCCGCTCGGCGGCGACCGTGACCGGCTGCCCCGCCGGCGTGGCGGGTGGCCGCCCACCACGCAGCAGTTGGGGTCCGGCCGCCGCGGTGACGAGGAGACCGGCCCCCGTGAGGAGGAAGAAGTGCGTCGCCGGTGAGAGGCTGCCCGCCACGAGACCCCCGAGCCCGGCACCCGTCATGCCGCCGAAGCTGAACGCGGCGTGGAAGCTCGGCATCACCGGTCGGCGCAGCGCGGAGACCACATCGACGGCGGCGCTGTTCATCGCCACGTTCATCCCGCCGTACGCGGCGCCGAAGAGCAGGAGGACCAGGCCGAGCGTGAGCGCCGAACCCATGTGCGCGGGGAGGGCGATACTGAGCGACAGCAGGACCCCGCAGACCACGGTGACCGCGTGGCTCCCGTAGCGCCGGCACAGCCTGCCCGTGAGCGTCATGGTGATCACGGCGCCCGCGGAGACGCCGAGCAGGGCGAGGCCCAGAGTGGAGGGGCTGGCCCCGGTCTGATGCTTGATGGCCGGAATACGGACCACCCAGCCGGCGAACAGGAAGCCGTCGAGGGCGAAGAACACGGTCAGCGCGGTACGGAGGCGGGCGGCCGAGGAGGGGGCGGTGTCTCCGCCTGTACCCCCGGGTCGCGCCGTCCGCAGTTTGTTTACTTGCGGCACAAAGTGAGCATAGGGTGGTCACGACGACGTGCGCAAGATGGTCGCCGGAGCATTCGTCCGGCGGAGCTGCCGGTGGACCGGCAGCGTCGGGAACGGCCCCGGATCATGGGAGACTCGCCCCCATGAACGGCAAGTCGACCACCACGCGGACGAAGTTGGAGAGGGGCCGCAGTGCGCTCGGTCCCGCTCTGGAGCTCGTGCACACGGGGCGCGCTCCCACCCGCGCCGTGCTGACCTCCGAACTCGGTGTCACCCGCGCCACCGCGGGAGCGGTCGCCGCGGAGCTCGAGGCGCTCGGGCTCATCAAGGTCGACTCGAGCCCCGGCTCCGCCGCCGGCTCGCAGGGCCGCCCCTCGCACCGGCTGTCCGTACGGGACGGCGGCCCCGTGGCCCTCGCCGCCCAGGTGCACTCCGACGGCTTCCGCGCCGCACTGGTCGGGCTCGGGGGAGGGATCGTCGCCACCGCACCGGGTTGTGTCGCCGTGATGGCAGATCCCGCGCAGGTCCTGGGTGAGGTCGTCGAAGCCGGGGCGCGCCTCCTGCGCGAGAGCGGTCTGCGCTGCGTCGGCGCGGGACTCGCCGTGCCCTCGGCCGTGGCCGAGCCCGACGGGACCGCCCTCAACCCGATGCACCTGGCCTGGCCGGCCGGTGCGCCGGTCCGGGAGATCTTCGCCGCCCGTGTGCGCGCCGCGGGTATCGCCGGCCCCGCGTTCACCGGCAACGACGTCAACCTCGCCGCCCTCGCCGAGCACCGGCACGGAGCCGGACGTGGTGCCCAGCACCTGCTCTGCGTCGCCACCGGTCACCGAGGCGTGGGCGGCGCCCTGGTCCTCGACGGCCGCCTGCACAGCGGTAGTTCGGGACTCGCGCTGGAGGTCGGGCACCTCACCGTGAACCCCGAGGGCCGCCCGTGCCACTGCGGTGGGCGCGGCTGCCTCGACGTCGAGACCGATCCCCTCGCCTTCCTGACCGCCTCGCGCAGGAAGCCTGGCCCGGAGGAGTCGCTGCTCAAGCAGGCGGGGGACCTGCTGCGCACGGAACTGGGGGATCCGCAGGTTCGTGCCGCCGCGGAGGAGCTGATCGACCGGCTCGGGCTCGGACTTGCCGGGCTGGTCAACATCCTCAACCCCGACCGGATCATCCTGGGCGGGCTGCATCGCGATCTTCTTGAGGCCGACCCCGAAAGGCTCCGGGCCGTCGTGGCCGACCGCAGCCTGTGGGGACGCAGCGGGAGTGTGCCGATCCTCTCCTGCACGCTGGACCACAACAGCCTCGTGGGCGCTGCCGAACTGGCCTGGCAGCCGGTGCTCGACGACCCGCTGGGCGCCCTCGCCTGAGCAGCGCGGAGCGCGTCGGCCACGAGAGTACCGACGCGCTCCGCCGAACCTACGCCCCCGTCAGCCGACGACGGTGGACCGGACTCGCATCCTGGCCGCCGTGGACTCCGTGAGTGCCATGACGTCCGAGCCGAACGGCCCGTCGGTCGTCGACCCGTACACGGGGAGCGGGGGCAGGGCGGTGGTGAAGGAGGGTGCGGGCAAGGTGAACCAGATGACCTTTCCCGCGTCGTCGCTCGGTCGGACACCCCAGCTCTCGCTCACCGCGGCGATCATCGCCAGGCCGCGCCCGGAGGTCGCGGACTGGGCGGCGTCGCACACGGTGGGCAGCCGTGGGTCGTGGTCGTGGACGGAGACCGTCAGCCGGTCGAGCAGGAGCTCGACCTCGACGGTGCATGATTTGTCCGGCTGCGCGTGCCGGTGGACGTTGGTCAGCAGTTCGGTGACGCCGAGCGCGGCATGGTCGACCAGGGGATCGAGATGCCAGTAGCGCAGTTGCGCCGAGATGATTCTGCGGACCTGACCGATCCGCGACGGCAGGGCCTGGAGCTCCACCGCGCAGTGCCTGCTTGGCTCGCTGATCACGGCTGCGACTCCCCGAAATAGGTCCGGAAGAAGACGAAGGAACGGATCCAGCTGATGGCTGGCTGCTGTTGCTGTTCATGCGTGGTCCGCCCTGCGTGGCGTCCGGCGGGTCGCTTTCGCTGTCACCGCCGGTGCACCATCAGTGACGTGTGACCAGCGTGACTCAGGGGGTGGGCCCGCGCAACTCGCGGTCGGTGGGGGCGGCCGCCGGTCAGCCGCGGCGCCCCGTGGCGCTCCGCAACGCCTCCAGGAAGCGGCGTACGGGTGCCGCTCCGCCGGGCCGGCGGTTGCGCTGGCCCATGGTGAGCCGGTACCGGACACCGTTGATACGGGCGACGGCGGAGTCCGCGGCCGGGAACCACGGCCTACCGGCTCTCACCGCCGTCACCGGGGCGCTGGCGATCTCCCGCCCGTTGCTCGTGAGCAGGACGATCCGGCCGTCCTTGACGATCACCTGGCCCGCTCTGGTCAGCGATCTCGCCCAGCGCTGGATCCTCACGTCGCGCGCACTGAACTCCACCGCACCGAAATCCGGCGCACCGAAGTCGGCCGCGCTGAACTCTGTCTCGGCCATGGCGACTTCACCCCCCTTGTACCGTCTTCCGCAATTCTGCCCACTGTCACCGCCCTTGCACCAGAGCACGCGGCAGCCGGTCACCGGGATACAGGACCGGAGGCGGCGAGGGGCCGGGGCGTCTGGGCCAAGGGAGGCCTATGAGCCGGTCAAAGTAAACGTTTGTGCAGGTGAGGGGAATATCGTGGCCCCCACGAAACGGCTGCCACCCGAAGGAGACCGCTGATGGACACCAGTGAGCACCCACCCGGCGGGAGCGTCACGGAGACCGTGGACATCGACCGGAGCGATCCCGACTACCGGGAGTGGCTCAAGGAGGCGGTGCGCAAGGTCCAGGCGGATGCGAACCGTTCGGCGGACACCCATCTTCTGCGCTTCCCTCTGCCCGAGCACTGGGGCATCGACCTCTATCTCAAGGACGAGTCGACGCACCTGACCGGCAGCCTCAAACACCGGCTCGCCCGCTCCCTCTTCCTCTACGGTCTCTGCAACGGCTGGATCCGGCGTGGGAAGCCGGTCATCGAGGCCTCCAGTGGGTCCACGGCGGTCTCCGAGGCCTACTTCGCGAAGCTGATCGGCGTGCCGTTCGTCGCGGTGATGCCCCGCACCACCAGCCCCGAGAAGTGCCGGCTGATCGAATTCCACGGCGGCCAGTGCCACTTCGTCGACGATTCCCGCCGGTTGTACGAGGAATCGGCGGCGCTCGCGGCCGAGACCGGTGGTCACTACATGGACCAGTTCACCTACGCGGAGCGTGCCACCGACTGGCGGGGCAACAACAACATCGCCGAGTCGGTCTACCAGCAGCTGAGGCTGGAACGCTACCCGGAACCCGCGTGGATCGTCGCCACGGCCGGCACCGGCGGGACCTCGGCGACCATCGGACGCTACGTCCGCTACATGCAGTACGACACCAGGATCTGCGTGCCCGACCCGGAGAACTCCTGTTTCTTCGACGGGTGGACCCGCCACGATCCCGAGGCCACCAGCGACTGCGGGTCACGCATCGAAGGCATCGGTCGGCCCCGCATGGAGCCGAGCTTCGTACCGGGGGTCATCGACCGGATGATGAAGGTGCCCGACGCGGCCAGCGTTGCCGCGGTCCGGGTTCTGGAGCGGACGATCGGACGCAAGGCGGGCGGCTCGACCGGCACCGGGCTGTGGAGCGCCCTCAGGATCGTCTCCGAGATGGTCGCGAGAGGCAGCACCGGCAGCGTCGTCACGCTCTTCTGCGACCCGGGCGACCGCTACCTCGACAAGTACTACTCGGACGACTGGCTGCGGGCCCAGGGCATGGACATCCGTCCGTACACCCGGACCATCGACCACTTCCTCGCCACGGGTACCTGGCCGGCCTGAGCGGTCATCGTGCCCGGAACGGGCCAGGCGTACCCGAACCGGCTGTGCCCCAGCCGGGGACCCGTTCCACGGCGACGACGGCCGCGTCGTCGCCGAGGCGGCCCCCCGCGTGCCGCAACAGATCCGCGCGTACCTCCGCCAGCAGCCGCTCCGGCCCCAGACCGGGCCACGAGGCCGCCCGTTCGGCCAGCGGATAGAAGGCGCCCGTGCGGTCGCGAGCCTCGGTGACCCCGTCGGTGTACAGCAGCAGCACGTCACCGTCCTGGAAGCTGAAAGCGTCCTCCGTGGGGCCGACCGCGGACAGCGGCCCCACCCCCAGCGGCGGTCCCGGCTCCGTGGGGTGGAGCGTGTGCACCCGGCCCGCCCGGAGCAACAGGGGCGGTGGGTGGCCGCAGCTGACCAGACGTACCTCGGGAACGTCGTCCGGGATGTCCAGCACGGCCGCGGTGACGAAGGCCTCGGTGATACCCGGGGCGTCGGTTCCGCCGCTGTTCTCGTTGAGCGAGTCGATGCGGTGGGCGGTCACACTCGAGTCCAGACGGGTGACCAGAGCGGGCAGACGTCCCTCCTGGCGGGCCAGGGCGCGGAACGCTCCGAGCACTCCCGCGGCGCCGCTGATGGCATCGAGTCCCTTGCCGCGGACGTCGCCGATGATGACGCGGGTTCCGGCCGGGGTCCGCGCCGCGGCGTAGAGGTCGCCGCCGAGTTCCGCACCCTCGACGGCCGCCAGGTAGAGCGAGGCCAGGCGCAGCGGGCCGCTGCGCACGGGCAGCGGCCGCAGAACCCCGCGTTGCGCCGCCTCCGCCACCGTGCGCAGCCGCACCATCTCAGCCGCGTTGCGCTCCCGCAGGTGCGCGAAGAAGGTCACCATGGCGGAGATCAGGAACAGGGCGACGATCTGGTACGTGTGGTTGAGGTCGGTGATGCTGGAACGGTCCAGAGCCACGGCGACCTGGGCCAGCACGGCCACGGCACCGACGAGGGCGGTCGTCCGCGGACCGGCGAACGACGCGGTCATCGCCGGCGCCGCCACCAGGAACGGCCCGAGATGCACCTCCGGCGGGACGTTGATGTCCACCAGGGTCACCACGGTGATCAGCGTGAACGGTGCCGCCAGCAGCGCCCCGCCGGGAATACTCTGCCGCCATTGCCCAGAAGCCATGATTCCGGAATACCTCACCGGGCCCGCGACCGCCTTCTCCAGGGCACACGCAGACCGGAGCACCGAGGACCCGTGGAGCACCCGCCGAGGTCCTGGGCGAGGCGCCGTGCCACTGAAGACCCGCGGACCACCCGGACGCGCGGTGATCGGCCCGCGGGGCTTCAGCCCTCCAGCAGAACGTCCAGCTCACGGGTGAAGACCCGCCGGCCGGCGGTCGCCAGCAGCGGATCCGCCCACCCGGGGAGCAACCTGACGCGCAACTCCTCGACCCAGATCACATGGGAGCCCGAACCGGTCGGCCGTACGTCGATCGAGGCCCGCCCCAGCACCACGGAACCCTGCTTCTCCACCTGGCAAACCCCCGCCCGGCCCGCCGAGGGCGGGATCCACCGCACCACTTCCATCGGATCGTCGAAGGCCAGCACACCCAGCCCCGTACGCGCCACGAAGACCGTCCCCAGCCCGGTGGGCGGAGCCGACGTCACGGTGACCGACGTGAGGGGAACAGTCCCGCCGTGCCGCTCCCAGTCCGTCACCCGCCGCCACGCCTCGGCGGTGGGCAGGGAGGTGAAGCGCTCGATACGGAATACGGCCACGTCCGGATCCTAGGCCGTGCAGGGCGTGCGGGCCGGGGAGCGGAACGCGCGTCACCGGCCCGATCCGGAGGAGTCGCCCTATTCCTCCGGCGACCCGCCCGCCAGGATCAGGCCCGGCAGATGTTCCTCGACCTCACGCCGTGAGCCGTCCGGCAGCCCTGCGTCCGTGACGAAGGTGTCCACCTCGTCGAGCGTGGCGAAGGAGCTGAGCCCCACGGTGCCCCACTTCGTGTGGTCGGCGACCACCACGACCCTGCGCGCGGCCCGTACGAGACGGCGGTTGGTCTCGGCCTCGGCCAGATTGGGAGTGGAGAGCCCCGCCTCGACGGAGATGCCGTGCACCCCGAGGAAGAGCACGTCGAAGTGGAGCGAGTCGATCGCCCGGTCCGCCACCGGACCGACCAGCGAGTCCGACGGTGTACGGACACCCCCGGTCAGCACCACCGTGGCCGCGCCCGCCCGCGGACCGCCCGACGCCGGGGGCCGCTGCGCCCCGTGGAACACGTCGGCCACCCGGCCCGAATTCGTCACGACCGTGAGCCCCGGTACGTCCAGCAGATGCCTGGCCAGCGCGAACGTGGTCGTTCCGCCGGAGAGCGCGATGGCGCTGCCCGGCACGACCATGGCCGCGGCCGCGCGCGCGATGTCCTCCTTGGCGCTCAGCTCCAGTGTCGACTTCGCCTCGAAACCGGGCTCGTGCGTGCTCGCCTCGACCACCGGGACAGCGCCGCCGTGCACCTTCTCGATGACACCCTGACGCGCCAGCGCGTCCAGGTCACGGCGGATGGTCATGTCGGAGACACTCAGCTTGCGCGTGAGCTCGTTGACCCTGACCCCGCCACGCTTGCGCACGTCGTCGAGGATCAGTGCGCGCCGCTGCTCCGCGAGCAGGTTCTGGCTGTCGCTCAACGCCGGCCCCCGTCCTTCCCAACACTCCGCACCGTCCGGCAGCGGTCCTGCGGGACCACGCCATCCTGCCACGCACGTCCGACACCCGTGGCACTGGGGAGATTCGGTGAGATCCGGTGCGCCCGGCGCCCGGGTCCGACATGGTGGTGACGGCGCATCAGCCGACGCCCCCGCCTCCCCGGGCCGGGAGCCTCACGTACCGGAGAGCGAGCGACCTGACCTTGCCCCCTGCCCACCAGACCGAGGCCGCGCGGAGCCCCGGCCCCGCCTTGGAACTGCTCGTCCACGGCGTCGGCGGAACCACGCCCCAGGAGATGCTCGGTGACCCGCGTACCACCAGGATCACGGGCGATGCCACGGCCGCGGTCCACCGGCGCACCGAGGACGTCGGAGCCGAGGAACACCTCGAGCGCCACCGCGACGGCCCGGTCGCCGAGGCCTACTGCTGGTCCAACCTGACCTCCGGCGACGGCTCCCGTGCCCTCTGGCTGCTGCTGCTCCCGTTCATGGTGGTCAATCTGGCGCACTGGATGAGGCCCACCGCACGG
The DNA here is from genome assembly GCF_043199535.1 of Streptomyces sp. NPDC048590. Classification (NCBI taxonomy): domain Bacteria; kingdom Bacillati; phylum Actinomycetota; class Actinomycetes; order Kitasatosporales; family Streptomycetaceae; genus Streptomyces; species Streptomyces sp. NPDC048590. Next base: position 467,340 of record NZ_JBICWC010000002.1, read on the forward strand.
GGGAGCGACCGCGCGGTCCGGGTGTACGGGCTGCTCGTACGCCTGATCGCCCTCTCGCTCACCGTGCTGCTGACCGCCGCCGCCTGTGAGGTCGCTCTCGACCTGGTGGCCTGGCAGTGCGCGGGGGCACCCGAGTGCTCCCGCCGGCGCTCCTGGCTCGGTTTTCTCTCCGCCCACCAGGACGGGTGGTTCTCCCAGCCCGGACGGAGGCTGGCCCTCGCCGCCGCCGTGCCCGCGGTCCTGGTCGGCCTCCTGTGGTACCTCTCCAACCGCACCTGGGGCGCCTACGAGTCCCAGCGCCCCCTGACCGGAGGTGAGGCGGACGGCCCGGACGCCGACGTGGACACGGCCACCGGCTCGGCCGCCGAGCCGGAGACCTCCTCCCCGGTCACTCCGGCCCTCGCCAGGCCCGGGTTCTGGTACGGACGCAGACTGGTCGCCCGGCTGCGCGCGGCCCACACGGCGGCCGGTCTCCTCACCGTGGCGGCAGCGGTGGGCGGCACAGCCGTACGGTACGACCGGACCGTCGGCAGCCCGGTCCCAGCCGTGGCCGGTGCGCTGCTCGGCGCCGGCATCGCACTGTGCGGACTCGTCGTCGTCGCCGTGGTCTGTCACCGGGGCCGCAGCGAGAGGCACCTCGACGACCGGCTCGACGAGGCCGTCACCAGCTGTCTGCCCGTCACCTCCCTCGGCCTGCTCCTCTGCGCCGTGGTGTACGCCGGCTGGTCACGCCCCGACTGGGAGTCCTCGGGGACACTCCCCGGTGAGTCCGCGTTCCGCGTGCTCACGCTCGGCCAGGGGCTGCTGGTCGTCCTGCTCGCCGCCGTGGCGCTGTTCCTCCACCGTCGCGCCCCGGAGCCGCGCACCACGCTGCGCGGTCTCGGCGGACCCGTCGTGGCCATGCTCGCCTGCGCGCTCGGCGGAGTGATGACCGGTGGGTCCGCCCAGCGGGTCGCCGACTGGCTCGACGGCCCCGGAACGCCCGGTATGGGAGCCGGCGCCGACATACCAGGACCGCCCGTACTCCTCAGCTGGCAGGCCTCCGTCATCCCCGTCCTGCTCGTGCTCCTGCTTCCGCCCCTCGTCTGGCTCGCCGTGCGTACCGTGCGGCGCGCACGCCGGATGGGACCGGGCATCGAGGCCGAGTACGGGGAGCCCCGCCCCGAGCCGGGGCGGACCCGGCAGATCGCGCGCACCAGGGCCGCCGCCGCGCTCACCGACTCCGCGCCCGGTGTCCTCGGCCTGCTCTCCGCCGCCGCGCTGCTGCTCGGCACCGCGGCGGTGACGGGATCCTGGCTGACCGGGGAGGTCCCGGGGCTCGCGGCGAACGGCAGTGGCCCGTTCGTCGAGTCGCTCGCCGAGACCGCGCAGTCGACCGGATCCTGGCTCACCGGCTTCGGCGTCATAGCGTTCGTCACCTGGGGCCGCCGCGCCTACCGCGACGTGTCCGCCCGCCGGACCATCGGCATCCTCTGGGACGTGGGGACGTTCTGGCCGCGTGCGGCCCACCCCTTCGCGCCGCCGTGCTACGCGGAGCGGGCCGTCCCCGACCTCACCTCCCGCATGTGCGCCTGGACGGGGCACACCCGCGGCAGGCTCGTCATCTCCGGCCACTCACAGGGCAGCGTGCTCGCGGCGGCCGCCGTGTGGCAGCTTCCCGACGCGGCCCGCGGCCGCGTCGCGCTGCTCACCTACGGCTCGCCCATCGAGAGGCTGTACGGACGCTGGTTCCCCGCCTACTTCGGCCGGATTCCGCTGGAAGGGCTGCAACGGTCCGTGCACTGCTGGCGCAACCTCTGGCGTGAGACGGACCCGATCGGTGGCCCCGTCCGGATCGCCGAAGGCCAGGGGCCCGAGATCGACCGGGGCCCGCTGAGGGACCCGCTGGTCCATGGAAGGACCGTGGAACACCCGCTTCCCGAGCCGGTCCTCGGACACTCCGACTACCAGGCGGACCCGGTCTTCGCCGAGGAGCGCGCCGCGCTCCTGGAACGGCTGAACCCGGTGCTGCCGCAGCAGCCGGCGGGCGAGGGAAGGGGACACGGCGTTCAGGGCAGTGCCGGGAGGTCCTCGGGGTAGAGCATGGTCAGGTCGTCCGTGCTGGGCTCCGAGAGCTGCGCGACCCGGCCCGCGTGCCGCTCCACCATCGATTCGAAGGTCTGACGGGCCGTCCGGCCGTTGCCGAAGGCAGGGCCCTTGGGGAGCGCCGTGAAGTACTTCACGAGCGCTTCGCCCGTCCCCTCCGCCAGGCTGTACTCGTGTTCCTCGGTCTGCTGCACGACGATCCGCAGCAGTTCCTCGGGCTCGTAGTCGCTGAAGGTGATGGTCCGTGAGAAACGGGAGGCCACTCCGGGGTTGACGGTGAGGAAGCGCTCCATCTCGTGGGTGTACCCGGCGACGATCACCACCACCGCGTCACGGTGGTCCTCCATCAGCTTGACCAGCGTGTCGATGGCCTCCCGCCCGAAGTCGCGGCCGGAGTCCTCGGGCGACAGGGCGTACGCCTCGTCGACGAACAGGACCCCGCCGCGTGCCCGGTCGAAGGCCTCCTGTGTCCTGATCGCGGTGGATCCGATGTGCTCGCCGACCAGATCGACCCGGGAGACCTCCACCAGGTGGCCGTGCTCCAGGACGCCGAGCGAGGCGAGGATCTCGCCGTACAGCCGGGCCACCGTGGTCTTTCCGGTGCCCGGCGAGCCGGTGAAGACCAGGTGCCGGCGCACCGACGCGGCCTTCAGCCCCGCCTTCAGCCGTCGACGCCCCACCTCGATCATGTCGGTCAGGGCGCGCACCTCGCGCTTGACGCTGTCCAGGCCCACGAGGGCGTCCAGTTCGCCGAGCACGGCGCCGGAGTCCCGTGCCGGTTCCACCGCCGGCGCGGGGGCGGGGGACGGCTCGGCGACCCGCTGGCCCGGCATCGTACCGAGCAGCCCGGGAGCGGACTGGGTGGCCGTCAGGACCGGCGGCGGGGGAGTGGCACCGCGCAGACCGCTCTCGTCGCTCGAGCAGTCCCGTGCCACGGGACCGCCCGAGTGGTCGTCGTCGCCCGATCCCTCGGGGAACTCGTAGCCACCGCGCGCGCACCGCTCGGTCCTGCACCGGGTCAGGGTTGAGCGGCAGCCGTCCATCACATGGAAGCCGTAGCCCTCGCTTCCCGTGACCCGGCAGCTGTCGAAGGTTCCACGGCCTTCCGCGGAGACGTAGAACCCCGCCTCCGCGGGGGAGGTGACCGTGCACCTCTCGATGACCGGGTCGGCGCCCTTGGTGACGATGACCCCGGTCTGGGCGGCGTCGATGGTGCAGTTGTTCAGGGTGCCGCCGCTTCCGTGGTCGCGGAACCACGCACCGGTCGATGCCTCACGGATCCGGCAGTCGTCGAGCTGGGCCGTGGCACCGTCGCTCACGGAGACTGCCGTGTTCCTGATCTGGGACAGGTCGCTGTCCACGACGTCGGCGCGTGAGCCGCGGTCGAGGACGAAGAGTGCGTCGGGCACGTCGTGGACGCGGCAGGAGTCGAGTATCACCGTGGCGCCGTCACTGACCCAGACCGCCGGGTAGTCGCCCGTGCTGTCGTGGATCTCGCACTGGTTTGCGTCCACGCGCGTACCCGGGTCCCAGACCGACAGCCCGTTGCGGCCGAATCGGCGGACGGTGGAGCGGGTCAGGGTGAGCACCGAACGCGAGCGCAGATCGATCGCGTTCTCCGGGATGTCGTGGATGGCGCAGTCGGCGAGCGTGAGGACGGCGTCGGTGTCCAGCGTGACCCCGTCGGCCGATGTGCGGTGCACGGTGCATTCCGTGAGGTGCGCCGTCCCGCGCGAGGTCACCTGCACCCCGGTGCCCTTGACCTCGTACACCTCGCAGCCCACGGCCTCCAGCGCGCTCCCTTCCCCGGTGACGCTCAGACCCGCGCCGGAGGCGTGGTGGACACGGCAGCGTTCGAACCGGGGGTGGGCGCCGTCGCGTACGGAGACGCCCGACTGCCCGGCCGAGACGATCTCGCACTCCTCGAACACGCCACCCGCGCCGTCGAGCACGGCGATGCCCACACCCGCCGGGTTGTCCACGGTGCAGCGGCGGACGGTGGGCCGTGCCTCGCCGCGCACCTCCACCCCGGCCGCCGAGCGGGTCACGATACGCAGGTCCGAGAGCTCGGGGACGCCTTCCTCGATCAGGAGCGCGGGGGCGGCGGAATCCTGGCCCTCCACGTGGAGGTCCTGGAGGACGGCGGAGGCTCGGACGGTCAGGGGGACCCCGTCGGCCGGAGCGATGCGGACGGAGCCGGCGGATCCCTCGGGGCCGCGCAGCGTGACCGCACGGTGGACGACGAGATTCTCCCGGTAGGTGCCTGGCGCGACGGTGAGGACGTCACCCTCGGCCGCGGCCTCCAGGGCGGCGGTGAGGGAAGCGTATTCGCCCGTTCGGCGCCGCCATCGCGATGTGCCGGTGTGCGTCACCTGGACCGTGCCCTGTGCCATGGTGCTGCTGTGCCCCCACCTCGTGCCGTGTGCGCTGCCTCGTGCCCTGTCCGCGGGGGCCGACGGTACGACGCAGGCCCTCCCGCCCACCTGCCGAGGAGTCGGGCGGGCCGGTCCACCGTAGCGCGCGTGGCGGGCGTGAGTTGACGGGTCGGCTGTTCAGGGCCCTGATGAGCGGCTCGGGCCGGCCGTGTACGAGGCGAACCTGCGTCGCGGGGTCAGCTGCCCGTACCCGTTCTGCCCCAGTCGGGACCGACTTCGGCCCAGGCACGGTCGAGCCGCTCGTACCGCCCTTGCATCATGCGCCATACGACGAACCTGCGGACCAGCTCGGTGAGCCCGATCGCGAGGAGAGCGGCGCCGATACCGGCGAGCACGGAGTGGGTGTGCGCCGTGGCCGTGTCCATCGGACGCATCGCCGGCCGTCCCTGGGCGTCCGTCCAGATCCGGACGTGGGAGCCGGGGGTGGTCCGCGCCGAACTCGTCGACACCGTCCCCGTACGGGGTGTGCCGTCCGGCGCGGTCCAGTCGGCCACCACCGAGGTCCGCGCGGCCTCCCCGGTGACGGCAGTCTCGGGGTCCGCCGCGAAGCGGGACCGGTGGGGGGACGCGTGGACCACCACGGCCGTGGTGGGACGAAGCCGGTCGTGCTGAGACCTCACCGTCCGGACCAGGACGTCGTCCGTTGCCGAGCCGACCCCCCAGCCGAGCACCGGTGCCGCGAGTGCCATCACCATCAACGCCGCCAGAGCCACCCATGACTCATGACGATCGGTGGCCCGGCACACGGGATTGCGGCGCCACCTCCGGATTCCCAGAACCGCTCGCACAGTCATCCACCCCCTTACCTCTCCGTGATAACCCGGCGGGGACGCGTTCGCGTCCTCCGAAGGCGAAGAGAGAGCAACCTCACGTCGTCAAGACCGGCCACGGAAACGTGAGTTGCCCCCGGCCCGCTCATCGGGTGCCCGCCGGCGCACGGTCCGGCCTGCGGTCGAGGACCCGCACCGGATCCCCCACCCGGATGGTGCCGGTGCTCTCCGGGATCACGTTCTGGCCGAAGAGGAGCTCCTTCCCCTCCCGGCGATGCAGGGCGAGCGTCCGCAACGGCTCCCTGCCGCGCTCCGCCGTACGCTGGTCGGTCGTCGCGATGACGCACCTCCCGCACGGCTTCACGACGCGCAGGACGACCTCCCCGATCGCGATCCGCCGCCAGCCGTCCTCCGCCCAGGCCTCCGTGCCCTCCACGACGACGTTCGGGCGGAAGCGGCTCATCGGCAGCGGGCCCTCGTGCGGGTGCTCCCCCTGAGCCACCAGCGAGTTGAGGGCGTCGAGCGATCCGCGTGCGGTGAGGAGCAGGGGGAAACCGTCCGCGAGGGACACGGTCTCGCCCGGGCGCCCGAACTGCGGATCGACCGGTCTGCGGTGCGACGGCGCGTCCAGATGGACGAGCCGGACCTCCGCACCGAGCCGGGCCGCGAGCCAGGCGTCCGCCTCCGGGGCGGCGGGCACCACCTCTACCTGGCTCCGGTGGAGCTCGGCGGTGACCGTGCGGTCCGAAGGGGGCACCCGCACCGTCAGTGCCGGGCAGCCGGGCGCCGACAGGACCACTCCACCGCCCGGAAGCGGTTCGGCCGACAGCGTGGCCATGCGGGGCTGCTGACGCTGGGTGACAACCCTGCTCTCGCCGTCGATCAGCATCCACCTGCGGTCGCCGGCGAGTCCCCATGGCTCGACGACGGCCTGGCCGGCCGCGTGGGCGGCCAGCGACTTGACCGGGTGAATGTACACAGCACCGAGTACGGGAGAGCGCATGATGCCATCCTGCCAGCCGTCACTGACAGTGCCCGGTAGCGCCTGTCAGTACCCCCGGCCCTGGTAAGGACGGTTGTAGGGGTCCTCGTAGGGCGACTGTGCGGGAGCCGGCCTGGGCGACGCGGGGCGCATCGACTCGTACCCCGTGCCCGGACGCTGCGGTTGAGGCTGCTGCTGATAGCCCCGGGGCGCCGACGGCTGCTGCGGGATGTACGGGGCCGGCGCGTGCTGCAACTGTGCCGGATGCGACATCGGCGCCTGCTGCGCACCGGCGTTCTGGTACTGCGGCTGCTGCGGATAGCCGTAGGACCCGGTCGGCTGCGACGGAGCCGCCGGCAGTGCGGGAAGGGCCGACGGCAGGGCCGGCAGGTAGCTGTTCCCGGTGTCGTACGCGGCAGGGACCCGGATCGGTGCGATCTGAGGGGTCCCCCGCTCGGCGACCAGGGAGTCGTAGATCGGGGTGTCGGGGAACGACGGCGTGGCGTAGTAGCCGCTGCCGTAGGTGGAGCGGGGGGAGGTCATGACCATAAGTTAAGCCCACGATGTGCCGGTTGGGGAGTCCCAATCTTGGGGTTATCCGTTTTACGTTGCTTTTGTTGAGCCGGCCCGCGAAGGCCTCGTTAAAGCTCCCGTAAACAGCCAGGGCTTTACCTCGGAGATCACCGGCGACAAGAAGTGTCCGAGGTACTACAAAGGGTGACGGGCGAGCGTCGGGCCGCCAGATCGCGGACCCGCCCGGGAACGGTGCGGTGAGCCGTGTTTGGCCGCAGGCGCGGCACGATCGGCCCCAGGTGAACGCCTTGCGCACCCCGTCGCGAACCACTCCCGAGGCGTGGGCGATCCGCCCCCGCGAAGGCGTCGCCCGCTGGTGATCACCACGGTCCCCGGCCGCGCCATGCCCGGGCGCCCGCCACCGTCGTCGTATGCGGACCGCTCGCGTGCCCGTCGGGATACGGCAAGGGCCTTCCCGTCATCGGGGTGCCGTGCGCCCGCTGCCGGTCAGCGGTGGTGACGTATGATCAGCAATGCGCGCTCAGGATTTCAGGGTAACTCGTGGAGCTCATAGGGCCATTACGAGGTGACCGGCCGGAGGGCTCCTTGCCGGGCTCGCCGGTGGACACATTTCGGCCTCGGCCGTACGACGCCCGGACGGTTTTCATCGGGTCACCGAAGACCGTGTGAATTCGCGGTGACCATTCCGAGCCCTCGCCTCGCGTGCCCGCTGCCCCGACACACGGTGCCGGGTCCCGTTCCCGGTCGCGGGGTATGGCGACACCCGCTGCCCCGGGCCCGGCATGCTCCCGGCAGCCCGAGCCGCCACGGCTCGCAATCGTCGCAGGGGAGAGGCCGTCACATGAACACGGTACGACCGCCGTCCGGTACCGGGCGGAGCGCCATCCGGATCGGTGCGCTCGCACCGCTGTCGCCGCCCGGCTGGGTGGAGGCGGGCAGACACCTGCTCGCCGGACTCGAACTCGCGGTCGCCGGCATCAACTCCGAAGGCGGGGTCGACGGCAGACCGCTCGAACTCGTCGTCAGGGACACGGCCGCGGATCCGGGCCGGGCCACCGCGGCCGTGGACGAGCTGGCCGGCTCGGGTGTGACCGCACTGGTCGGGGAGTACCACAGTGTGGTCGCCCGCGCCGCCGCTTCCAGGGCCGCCGAACTCGAACTGCCCTTTCTGTGTTCCTCGGCCGTGCTGGACGCGCTCACCGACGAGCAGACGGACCGGGTGGCCCGTCTGTCTCCACCGCAGTCCCGCGGCTGGCGGCTCTACGCCGACTTCCTGCTCGACGCAGGCCACACCCGCATCGCCGTGGCCACCGAGCCGAGTGTCTACTGGGCCTCCGGCGCGGCCGTGCTCCGGGACCACTGCGCCGCACGCGGCGGGAGTGTCGTCGAACTGGACGCGCGAGCGCTCACTCCCGCGGAGGTGTGCGACGAGGTCGTGGCCGACCGGGCGACGGCGCTCCTCCTCCTGGTCGGTCAGCCCGAGCCCGCCGTGCCGATCGTCCGGTCCGCACGCCGGGACCGGCGCCTGGCCGGACTCACGATCGGCGCCCCGGCCGGACAGCCGGAGTTCGCCGGATGGCAGCGGCTGCTCGGAGGGGACGGCGCGGGGATCCCCTTCCTCCGCTACCTGCCTGAACGCCTCGGTCCCCTCGGGCGGCGTGTCGGGGCGGCTCTGCGGGAACGGCTGGCCGAAGAGCCCTCCTTCGTGGCCTTCGAGGGGTACGACACCATCACCGTCCTCGCTGAGGCTCTGCGTTCCCAAGGGGTGGACCGTACGCGCGAAGCCCTGGCTTGGGGAGACGTGGAAGTCGACGGAACCCGCGGGCCTGTCCGGTTCTCCCGCGTCCCGGGTATCGGGGTCCTGCAGTGGGACGAGGCCCCGGTCCGGGTCGTCGACCGGGATCCCGCCCGGCCCGACCGTTTCAGGACCCTGTACACCGGCTGAACCGGCCCCCGGAGCCGCGCCCCCGGGCGCCGGCCCTCCGAGGGCTCGCGGCGTGCCCGACGCCGTCGAAGCCGTGGGGCGGCGGGACGTCCGCCCCTCCTTGCCGGGAGTGTGGGCGGGCCGGAGGCCCGGGGTCTAGGTTGTCGGAAGATTCTCCGGACCACCGGACTCGTGTTGGGGGCGAGCATGATCATGCAAAAGGGTACGAACGTCGCGGTGCCGACGGGGGCCGTGCGAGTCGAGCTGGGCTGGCGCGGCTCACCCGGAACTCCCGACGTGGACGCCTCCGCGCTCCTGCTCGTGGCGGGAAAGGTGCGCAGCGACGCGGACTTCGTCTTCTACAACCAGCCGGCGCACAGCTCCGGAGCGGTGCGTCACGAGGGCAAGCGGACCGCGTCCGACACGGTGACGGACACGCTCGCCGTCGACTTCGGGCGGGTGGAACCGGCGATCGACCGCATCGTGATCGCGGCTTCGGCGGACGGAGGACCCTTCAGCCGGGTGTCGGGCCTCTACGTCAGGGTCGTCGACCAGTCGAACGGATCCGAGATCGCCCGCTTCGAGAGCGCGGACGCGACCGTCGAGACCGCGTTCATCCTCGGTGAGCTCTATCTGCGCCAGGGCGCCTGGAAGTTCAGGGCCGTCGGACAGGGATACGGCACCGGCCTCGCCGGACTCGCGACGGACTTCGGGATCTCGGTCGACGAACCCCAGCAGGCGCCGCCGCGCCAGGTGCCTCAGCCTCGGCCCACAGCGGTCCGGCCCCCCACCCCGGTCGCGCCCCAGGCCCCCGCCACTCCGCCGCCCCCGCCCCCGGCCGCACAGCCCGTGCGGCTGACCAAGGTCACGCTGACCAAGGAGGCACCGACGGTCTCCCTGTCGAAACAGGGCGGAACCTCCGGTGCGCTGAGGGTCAACCTCAACTGGGAGGTACGCAAGCAGTTCAAGGGCTGGGGTGCGAAGCTCGGCAGGGCCGTCGCCATGCACGCCGACCTGGACCTCGACCTCTGCGCTCTGTACGAGCTGACCGACGGCCGTAAGGGAGTGGTGCAGGCGCTCGGGAACGCCTTCGGATCGCTCGGGCAGCCGCCCTACATCCACCTCGACGGCGACGACCGTACCGGTGCCGTCTCCAGCGGTGAGAACCTCACCGTCAACCTCGACCACAAGGACAGACTGCGCCGGGTCCTGATCTTCGTGACCATCTACGAAGGCGCCCGCAGCTTCGCCGACCTGCACGCCACGGTCACCCTCCAGCCCCAGAACGGCGCCCCCATCGACTTCTCCCTCGACGAGTGCACCGTGCCCTCCACCGTCTGCGCCCTCGCGCTGATCACCAACAACGGGGGAGGGGACCTCACCGTCCAGCGCGAGGCGCGCTACCTGGTCCCCCAGCGCGGGGTCAGCCCGCAGCGGACCATCGACGCCGCCTACGGCTGGGGCATGAACTGGACTCCCGGACGCAAGTGACCCACCAACGTCCGGGCCGCCAGCCGGCTCAGGACTCCGGCGCGGCCTCGGGACGGGCGTACGTACGTCCCTTCCAGGCCGCGCCGCGACCCCGGTGGTGCAGCACCGCGGAGTCCACCGTCATCAGCAGATAGAGGACGGCGGTGAAGGGGAGCAGGGGCGCCGACAGGGGCGACTGCCGGTAGTACCTGAGCATCGGCATGTACGTCCCCGCCATCACCGCCCAGGCGGCACCGCCCGCCGCGGCGGCCACGGTGTCGACCGTCAGGAGCCCCGAGACCAGGGTCACCGGCGGGGCGACGTAGACGAGTGCGAGCCCCAGGACGGTTCCCGCCAGCAGCACCGGACTGTGCCTCAGCTGCGCGTACGCACTGCGCGACACCATCCGCCACAGGTCGGGGAGCCCCGGATACGGCCGCACGCTGTCGACGCGGTCGGCGAGCCCCAGCCAGACGCGGCCGCCCGACCGGTGCACCGCGCGAGCCAGGGACACGTCGTCGATGACCGCCTGACGGATGGACTCCGGCAGCCGCGCCCGCTCGGCCGCCTCCGTGCGCAGCAGCACACAGCCGCCCGCAGCCGCGGCGGTCCGGGACCGGGCCGAGTTCACCCGGCGGAACGGGTAGAGCTGCCCGAAGAAGTAGACGAAGGCCGGGACCACCAGCCGCTCCCACGGGCTCGTCACCCGTAGTCTCGCCATCTGCGAGACGACGTCGAAGCCGCCGGCCCCCTCGGGCCCGGCCGCGACGACGAGTGCGCGCAGGCTGTCCGGCCCGTGCGCGATGTCGGCGTCCGTCAGGAGGAGGAAGCCCGGCTTCCGCTCCCGTGCCGCCGCCATCCCGTGGCGCAGGGCCCAGAGCTTCCCCGTCCACCCGCGCTCCGGCTCACCCGGCGTCAGCACCGTCAGGGGAAGCCCTCCGCACCGCCGGGCGATCGACCGGGCCAGGTCGCCCGTACCGTCCCCGCTGCAGTCGTCGACGAGGAAGACCTCGGCCTCCCCCGGATAGTCCTGGGCCAGGAGGGACGGCAGACTCAGCGGCAGCATCTCCGCCTCGTCCCTGGCGGGCACGACCACGGCCACCGAGGGCCAGCGCGCGGGCTCCCGGCCTGCCGGAAGCCGCTGGTCCGTACGCCAGAAGAACCCCTGGCCCAGCAGCAGCCACACCCACACGGTCAGTGAACCCACGGCGATCCAGGCAAGGGCGCTCATCCGTCGAAGTCTGCCCCACGGCGAGGGCGCCGCACGGGCGGTCGACTATGGTGACCGGGTGAAGATCGCACTCATGGACTCGGGAATCGGCCTGCTCGCGGCAGCCGCCGCGGTACGCCGGCTGAGGCCCGACGCCGACCTGGTGCTGTCGTCCGATCCCGCGTCGATGCCCTGGGGACCTCGTACGCCCGAGGACGTGACCCGGCGAGCTCTCGCCGTGGCACGCGCGGCGGCGGCCCAGCGGCCCGACGCCCTGATCGTCGCCTGCAACACCGCCTCCGTCCACGCGCTGCCCGCCCTCCGCGCCGAACTGGAACCGGGGCTGCCGGTCGTCGGCACCGTCCCCGCGATCAAGCCCGCCGCCGCGGGCGGCGGCCCCTTCGCCATCTGGGCTACCCCGGCCACCACCGGCAGCCCGTACCAGCGCGGGCTGATCCACGACTTCGCCCGTTCGGTGGACGTCACCGAGGTCCCCTGCCCCGGCCTCGCGGACGCGGTCGAGCAGGCCGACGAGGACGCGATCGACCGGGCCGTTGCCGCGGCGGCCGCGCTCACCCCGGCCGAGGTGACCGATGTCGTCCTCGGGTGCACCCACTACGAGCTCGTCGCCGGCCGCATCCGCGAGGCGGTGGAGGCAGGCAGGGGCGGCGACCGGGCTCCGCTCGTACTCCACGGCTCCGCGGATGCTGTGGCCGCGCAGGCGCTGCGCCGGATCGGGGCCACGCCCGCCCCGTCGGCCGAACCGGCCGGCACTCTCTCGGTCCTCCTCGGCGGACACGCCGCGGACCTCACGAAGCCCGCCCTGGCCTACGCCGAAGGGCGCCTGCTGAAGGCCGTCAGCCCCGCCCTCTGACCGGCCCCCGCGCCGCGACGCCCCTCCACGTCGCCGGGAACGTGGGTACGCTGCTGGGCATGACGGACCACCCCGGCAGGACGCGGCACGGTTCGAGCCAGGCCCCGAGCACGGTCTGGACGGGCCGGGCGACCAACCGTTTCCAGTGGCTGCTCGCCGCGGCGGGAGCGGGATGCCTGGCACTCGGCATCGAGCTGGCGGTCGACGCGGCGTGGAGCCTTGCGCTGATCGTGTCCGTCATCGGCTGCGTCGCCGCGGGTCTCCTGATCCTCTTCGGGACGCTCGCCTTCGTGCACGTGGCGGTGAAGGTCGACGGCGACGCCCTGGAGGTGCGCTGCGGCCACGCGGGACTGCCCAGACGGCGGATCCTGCTCACCCACGTGGTCGGCGCGGAGTTCGCTCCCAAGGTCACCCCGCGCCAGTGGGGTGGCTGGGGCTACCGCTGGCGTCCCGAGAAGGGCACGGCCGTCGTCGTGCGCAGGGGCGAGGGTCTCGTCCTCAGACTCGGGGACGGCAGGACGTTCACCGTCACCGTCGACGACGCGGAGGCGGCCGTACGTTTCATCCGTGACCGGCTGCACCTCACCGCGACCGGGAAGGCCGGGTCGTCCGGGAACTGAGTCCGTCCGGGGACCGGCGGGAGCGGAGTGCCTGCCGGGCCCACGGCCGCCCACCGTAGACTCCAGCAGGTGAGCGCCACCATCACCACCGTCGACGATCCGTCGCCCGCCCCCGCGTCCAGGGGGCCGAAGTCCTTGCCGAGGCTCGTCAGGCCGGCAGCGGCCCTGCTCTCCGGCGCCCTGCTCTACGCGAGCTTCCCGCCGAGGCCACTGTGGTGGCTGGTGCTGCCCGGTTTCGCCCTGCTGGGCTGGGTCCTCACCGCCCGCAGGACGCGTGCGGCCCTGGGACTCGGCCTGCTGGCGGGCCTGGGCTTCATGCTGCCGCTGCTGCACTGGACCGGCGAGGAGGTCGGCCCCGTCCCCTGGCTCGCGCTCGCCTTCGCCGAGGCGCTGTTCATCGCCATCGGCTGCGCCGGGATCGCCGCCGTGTCCAGACTGCCGTACTGGCCCGTCTGGGCGGCGGCCGTCTGGACACTCGACGAGGCGCTCCGGGCCCGTGTCCCCTTCGGCGGCTTCCCCTGGGGCCGGATCGCCTTCGGCCAGGCCGACAGCGCGTTCCTCCCGCTCGCCGCGCTCGGCGGTACACCGCTGCTCTCGTTCGCCGTGGTGCTGTGCGGTTTCGGACTCCTCGAGGCCGTACGCCAGGTGCGCCGCTACCGGGCCACCCGCACCGTGCCCCGCTCCGCCGTGATCGCGGCCGCGGTCACCCTCGCCGCCCCCGTCGCCGCCGCGCTGGCGGCACTGCCGCTCGTGGACGACTCACCGGAGGACGGCACGGCCACCGTCGCCGCGATCCAGGGCAACGTGCCGCGCCTGGGCCTCGACTTCAACTCCCAGCGCCGGGCCGTCCTGGACAACCACGCGAACCGTACGGAGCAGCTGGCCGGGGACGTGAAGGCGGGCAAGGTGGCGCAGCCCGACTTCGTGCTGTGGCCGGAGAACTCCTCCGACCTCGATCCCTACCGCAACCCCGACGCCCGCGAGGTCATCGACCGGGCGGTGCGGGCGATCGGCGCGCCCACCGTCATCGGCGCGGTCCTGACTCCGGACACGGGTCCGCTGCGCAACACCCTGATCGCCTGGGACCCGGAGCAGGGCCCGGTGGGCACCTACGACAAGCGGCACATCCAGCCCTTCGGCGAGTACATGCCGATGCGGTCGATCGCCCGGATCTTCAGCAAGGACGTCGACCGGGTCCAGCGGGACTTCGGCCCCGGTACGAAGGTCGGCGTCTTCGATCTGGCGGGAACCAAGGTCGGGCTGGTGACCTGCTACGAGGCCGCGTTCGACGACGCCGTACGGGACACCGTGAAGGCCGGCGGTCAGATGATCGCCGTACCGAGCAACAACGCCACCTTCGGGCGCAGCGAGATGACTTACCAGCAGCTCGCCATGAGCCAGGTCAGGGCCGTGGAACACGGCCGTTCGGTCGTCGTCCCGGTCACCAGCGGTGTCAGCGCGGTGATCAGGCCGGACGGAACGATCGTGGAGAAGACGAAGATGTTCACCCCGGACGCCCTGGTCGACGAGGTGCCCCTGCGCTCCTCGCTCACCCCCGCCACCCGTCTGGGAGCGGTGCCGGAGGGGATCCTCGCCCTGCTCGCCCTGGCCGGTCTCGGCTGGGCGACGACCCGGTCGGTGCGTGCGAGGAGGGCGTCGAGGCCCTGACCGAGGGCGGCGCGGGGCGGGTTCGGCGGCCACGTAGTCTCGGGCGCATGGCTACTCCAGACTTCATCCGCGACATCCGGGCCACCGCCGGTCACCAGCTCCTTCTGCTGCCGGGGGTCACCGCGGTCGTCTTCGACGACGCGGGCAGGGTTCTTCTCAACCGTCGGGCGGACACCGGCACCTGGTCGGTCATCGGCGGCATCGCGGAGCCGGGCGAGGAGCCCGCGACGACCGCCGAGAGGGAGGTGCTCGAGGAGACGGCGGTGCGCTGTGTCGCGGAGCGCGTCGTGCTCACCCAGGCACTGAAGCCCGTCGAGTACGCCAACGGTGACCGCTGCCAGTACGTCGACATCACCTTCCGCTGCAGGGCCACCGGCGGTGAGGCACGGGTGAACGACGACGAGTCGCTCGAGGTGGCGTGGTTCGACGTCGACGCCCTGCCGCGGTTGAGCGAGTTCTCGCTGTTCAGGATCAAGCAGTCCCTCACGGACGAGCCCACCTGGTTCGCCCGTACTCCGTGAACCCGACGGGCCGGCCTCCCCGGGATCGGGGTGCCGGCCCGTCGAAGCGGGGGTCAGACGGTACGGGCGTCGGCGGGCAGCGTCTCCGCCTCGGCCGCCGCCAGCCGTCCTGTCCCCGACTCGACGTCCGCGAGGTCCCGGCTCCTGGTCTCCTTCGCGCAGACGATCGCCAGCACGGTGAGCAGCGCCGCGGCGATGACGTACAGGGAGATCGGGGTCGAGGTGCCGAAGTCGGCCAGCAGCGCGGTGGCGATGAGCGGGGCGGGAGCGCCCGCGGCGACCGACGAGAACTGGGCCCCGATGGACGCGCCCGAGTAGCGCATCCGCGTCGCGAACATCTCGGCGAAGAAGGCCGCCTGCGGGGCGTACATCGCGCCGTGGAAGATCAGCCCGACCGTGACGGCCAGCAGAAGCCCTCCGAAGCTCCTGCTGTCGATCAGGGCGAAGAACGGGAACATCCACAGCGCGACGCCGACGGCACCCACCAGGTAGACCGGCCGGCGTCCCACCCGGTCGGACAGCGCGCCCCAGAGCGGGATGACGGTGAAGTGCACGGCGGACGCGACGAGCACCGCGTTGAGCGCCGTCTGCTTGCTCAGCTCCGCGGACGTCGTCGCGTACACGAGGATGAACGCGGTGATCACGTAGTAGCTGATGTTCTCGGCCATCCGCGCGCCCATGGCGATCAGCACGTCCCGCCAGTGGTGCCGCAAGACGGCGACCAGCGGCATCTTCTCGGCCCGGCCGTCGGTGGCCTCGCGCTCGGCGGCGTGGGCCAGGGCGGCCTTGAAGACCGGTGATTCATCGACGGAGAGACGAATCCACAGGCCGAGGATCACCAGGACTCCGGAGAGGAGGAAGGGGATCCGCCATCCCCACGTGCCTAAGGCGGAATCCGACAGGAGCGCCGTCAGCGCGGAGAGCACACCGGTCGCGAGCAACTGCCCGGCGGGCGCGCCGGTCTGGGGCCAGGAAGCCCAGAACCCCCGCCGCTTCGCGTCCCCGTGCTCCGAGACGAGCAGTACGGCGCCACCCCACTCACCGCCGAGGGCGAACCCCTGCACCAGGCGAAGGACGGTGAGGAGAACGGGCGCGGCCGAACCTATGGTCGCGTGAGTCGGCAGCAGCCCGATCGCGAAGGTCGCGCCACCCATCATCAGCAGGCTCAGCACCAGGAGTTTCTTGCGTCCGAGACGGTCGCCGTAGTGCCCGAAGACCAGAGCCCCGACCGGCCGGGCGGCGAAGCCCACCGCGTAGGTGAGGAAGGAGAGCAGGGTTCCGACGAGCGGGTCGGACTCGGGGAAGAACAGCTTGTTGAAGACCAGCGCGGCGGCTGAACCGTAGAGGAAGAAGTCGTACCACTCGATCGTGGTGCCGACGAGGGACGCGGCGACGACGCGCTTGAGGTTGTTCGGGGCCGGCGGGGCGGTTGCGGGCGACGACATCGGCACCACTTCCTGGCTGTGACGGGGACGTTTACGTGTCGCCACACCGTAGGAATCCGCAGGTCAGGGGCGTATGTGGTGGGACACCATAGTTCCAGGTGTTGGAGTGCGCGCGCCCACCATGGAGCCGGTACCGGGGTCTTCGGCGGAGCCTCGACGATGCCACGAAGGTGTCAGCGCGCCCCACCGTATGTCTGACGTCCACGGAACAACGCGCGCAGCTGGCTGCGGGTGAGCTTGGCCGCGTCGGCCGGTGTGATGATGCGGTCGGCCGCAAACTTCGACACCCCGAACAGCGGCACCAGCTGCCGCCAAGTCAGGTTGGTCCGCCAGTACGCGGCGACCGGCAGCACGCGGTCCTCCCACGGCAGGCTCCACGGCCGGGCCTTGCGCACCGGATCCGCACCCTCGCGCCGGAGCGCGGTGATCAGTTTGCCGAACTGTCGCGGGCTCAGCCCGCTGAACGGGGCTTTCCAGGAGGTCGGCGACGCCGTGATCACACCAGACACCACAAGATCATCTCAACCCTGGCCAGCAGTGGCAGCCTCCCCCGTTGCCGGGAGGTGCGGGATCTCGAGCACGCGCCGACAGGTGACGCTCCGGCCGGCCGTCCCGCACGCCGGACGAAGGCGTGAGCAACTGATGGCCGATCCGCAGGCCGGCCGGGGAGGCGACCCTGGCCTCCGGTCGGCCTGCGGGCAGAGGGGTCAAAGGGCTCAGGACGTTCCTCGCCGTGAGGAGCAGGGATCGGTCCGCCCACCGCTGTCCTGTAACCCCATCAGAACTGCACCGCATCCCGGATCAGCGGGCAGGTCATGCAGTGCCCGCCGCCTCGGCCCCGGCCGAGTTCGGCGCCGGTGATGGTGATGACCTCCACACCGGCTTTCCGCAGCAGGGTGTTGGTATGAGTGTTGCGGTCGTAGGTGAAGACGACGCCCGGTTCCAGGGCTACGGCGTTGTTGCCGCTGTCCCACTGCTGGCGTTCGGAGGCGTATGCGTCTCCGCCGGTTTCGATCACCCGGAGATGGTCCAGGCCCAGGCTCTTGGCGACGACATCGACGAAGGGGGTGGTGCCTTCATCGATGATCTCGACGCCGGGTGCCTTGTCCCCGGGGCGGAGCGAGAAACTGTGCACGGCGTCCACGATGTTCGGGTACAGCGTGACGACATCTCGGTCGGCGAAGGTGAACACCGTGTCGAGGTGCATGGCGGAGCGTAGCTTCGGCATGCCGGCGACAACGACGTGCTGCGCGGCACCCTTCTCGAAGAGCGCCCGGGCGACCTGGGTGATTGCCTGACGGGAGGTGCGTTCGCTCATGCCCATGAGAACGACGCCGTTCCCGACGGGCATGATGTCGCCGCCTTCGAAGGTCGCCTGGCCCCAGTCCTTCTCGGGGTCGCCCCACCACACCGCCGAGCCGGTGAAGTCGGGGTGGAAGGTGTAGACGGCCTTCATGAGGAGGGTCTCGTCGTGCCGGGCGGGCCAGTAGAGGGGGTTGAGAGTGACGCCGCCGTACAGCCAGCAGGTGGTGTCGCGGGTGTACAAGGTGTTGGGCAGCGGGGGCATGAGGTACTGGCGCGCACCGACGCCCTCTCGGGCGAGTGCGATGTAGGCGGAGCGGTACTCGTCCGGCAGGTCGGTGGTGGACAGGCCGCCGATGAGGTACTCGGCCATCTCGCGCGGGGCGAGGGTTTCGAGGAACGCCCGGGTCAGGTCGACCAGGCCGAGACCGACCTCGTTGGGGACGATCTTCCGGTCCAGGAGCCAGTCCTTGGCGCCAGGCACCGTCATGGTCTCCGCGAGCACCTGGTGCAGTTCGACGACGTCGACGCCGCGCTGAGTGAGCTTGTTGACGAAGTCGGCGTGATCACGCTGTGCGTTCTCCACCCACATCACGTCATCGAACAGCAGGTCGTCGGCGTTGGTCGGAGTCAGCCGACGATGGGCGAGACCGGGTGCGCAGACCAGCACCTTCCGTAGCTGTCCGACCTCGGAATGGACGCCGAGTGCAGCGGACGGGCGGTGGCCGGCTTCGCGGCTTGTCATGGCAAGAGGCCTTTCCAGGGGAGCGACGGGCGGGCTGTCGCAACACAGCAGCCGGGCAGGACGGGAGCGCGGTGCGACTTCAGAGCTCGATCCAGCCGAGGGCCAGAGCAAGGACACCGAGGACGGCCCCGGCGATGGTTACGGCGCACATGGCTGCTTCGGCAGGGAAGAAGAGGCGCCGGTGCTGTTCGCGTCTGGCCTTGATGAAGAGGACGGTGGAGGGCGCGTAGAGGATGAGGGAGACGAGGACGAACTTGAGTCCGGCCGCGTAGAGAAGGAAAGCCGTGTAGAGGGTGGCGAGGACGGCGACTACCGCCTCACGCCGAGTGGTCTGTCCTGTGACGGTCCGCTGCGCTTGTGGCCCAAGTGCGATCTTCACGGCGAACGCGGCGGCCAGAAGGAACGGGATGAGGCTCAGGGAACTCGTCAGGTCCAGGGCGAAGTTGAACGCGTCGTCCGAGAAGGCAGTGACGATCAGGACGATCTGGCTGAGCGCTGTGGTCATGAGCAGAGCCGGGACAGGGACATCGTCGCCGCTGGAGCGGCCGAGGAAGCGAGGCATGTCCTTGTCCTGAGCGGCGACGAAGAGCACCTCGGCCGCCATGAGAGTCCAGGCGAGGTAGGCGCCCAGCACGGAGACGATGAGCCCGACGCTGACGAAGACCTCGCCCCAGGTACCTACGGCGGCTTCCAGAACGCCCGCCATGGACGGCTGTCGAAGTGCGGCGATCTCCTCCATCGGCATGATCCCGTACGACACGATGGTCACCGAGGCGAAGATCGCGAAAACGCTGAGGAAACCGAGGATCGTTGCCCGGCCGACGTCCTCGCGGCGCTTGGCGTGCCGGGAGTAGACGCTTGCGCCTTCGACACCGAGGAAGACGAAGACGGTGGCGAGCATGGTTCCCCGGACCTGATTGAACAGCGACCCCGCGTAGTCGGCCCCACCGAAGTTGTCGGCGAAGACGGACGGCCGGAAGTAGAAGAGCGCCAGGATCACGAAGATCACGATGGGGACGATCTTGGCGGCGGTAACGATCCGGTTGATGGCGGCGGCTTCCTTCACCCCGCGGCGGACGAGTAGGAAGAAGCCCCAGAGCCCTGCGGACGACAGCACGATGGCGAGCGCGGTGTCCCCGTCGCCGAGCGCCGGGGCGAGCGCCCCGATCGTCGACATGATGAGGACCCAGTAGGTCACGTTGCCGACGCATGCGCTGGCCCAGTAGCCGAAGGCGGAGAAGAAGCCGAGATACTCGCCGAAGCCGGCCTTGGCGTAGGCGTAGACCCCCGCGTCCAGGTCGGGGCGCCGGACGGCGAGGGTCTGGAACACGAACGCCAGCATCAGCATGCCTACGCCGGCGATGGCCCAGGCGATCAGCGCACCCGCGACTCCGGTCTCCTCCGCGAAGCGCCGTGGCAGGGAGAAGACACCGGCACCGACCATGGAGCCGACGACCATGGCGGTGAGCGTGAGCAGGGTGAGCTTGGCCGCTGGCGGGCCCTTGCTGGTGGAGGCACCGGGGTCGGTGTCTGCGTGGCTCATCAAGGACCTCGCTGGCGTAGAGGGCATTCGGCTACCGGGACAGGTGGGTTCCACCGCGCGGTACGAGTTCCCTCGGCGTGACGGCGAACCGGCTGACGGCCCGCAACTCACCGTCCGCTGTGCGGTCGGGTGTCACCCTCCACCGTGACCCGGCCGCCTCGAGGTGCTGGCGGGAACCAGTACCAAGATCGCTCGCCGACACGGGAAACCCATCCGGACGATGCGGTTTGTCCTGATATCTATATCTTGTCGCTGTGGGCTGTTCGCCCAGACACGCACAGTGCCTCGCCCCAGCAAGAGCGACATGTGGAGTCATGTCCGCAGGCCGGAGCCTGGGTCGAGGTCTGGACCGTCGACCGTTTTACCCTCCATGGCATCAACCGGTACCGGTGTCGGCTTTTGCCGATATGCCGGCCTCGAGCGTTGCCGGAATTGCGACGCGTTCGGTGCCCACGAAATGGAAGTCCTGGCAGTCGTGAGCCGCTGCCATGGTGGCCGACCCCATCGGTCCGATGAGGGGGAGTCCGTGGGGGCAGGATGGCGTCCGGGGCGCCCCCACCGAGTACGAGCAAGCCTTCTGGCGGAGCCAGGAGCAAGTCCCGCGGTCCGCCTGAACCATCAAGATCGGACTCTACGAAACTCGGGGCAGCTCTGTTCCGCTCGGAAGCCGCCTTCGCTTCCTTCGCTGGCGTCTCACCAATCCCTGCCTCCTCTGGGCTCACCAACTGGCACCGGCTCAACCGGAGTGAAGACCGGTAGCTCAACCGCCCAATGCACACGATCCCCCTGATCCGCATGCGGCTCGCCCCCGCCACGAAGGCGTACGTCGCCCGTCGAATCACCGAGGGAATGACCCCTCGCGACGCACAGCGATGCCTCAAGCCACCATTAGGCGTAGACCGTGTCGTTGGGGAAGTCGTTGGCGTCATACACATCGATACGGTCAATGGCGAAGCGGGCGGCCTAGCCGGCCGCTCTCGACACGGCTATCTCCATGCCGGGCTGGAGCGCCCCGACTCTGTAGAAAACGGTGGGACCGGGCGGGATGGCGACGCGACGTGCCAGCGATGATCGCGGTGCCGTCCGTGCCCTGGTGTGGGGCCCACCCACCCACCCACCAGCCCGCCAGCGGACGCAACGGGACGGAGTCCTGCCCACGTCCACCATCCCCCTTGATCACGACCAGATACAGGCCCTAACCGTCCACGAGCTCGTTAGGCCCGGTTCGTTGAGGCGCTGGGCGTCGATCCACATAGTTCGAGGGTCGTATGCGCGCAGCCACCATGCCGACTCGCGGGAAGGCGGTTCAGGGGAGTGGGGTGCTCGAAACGAAGCCGTCCGGGACGCGTGGTTCAGGGTGATGCGACGGTGCGGTGCCGACCCCCGCGCTGGACCGGAAGCCCACGATCTCGTCGCTCCTGTCCGCGCCGGAGCCCGGTTCGAGGGCGGTCACCTGTCGAACGCTCCGACCCTCGCGGCGTGATCGAAGCCGCGAGGGTCGGAGCGGCCGTCAGGCCTGGGACCACTGCACGCGGGTCCGCCGCGGGGTGTGGGTGCGCAGTGCTTCTGCGAACCACGTGAACACCGGTGCCAGGCTGGGAGGGACGGGCCATCCGTTGATGGCGGCCAGCAGATGCCAGTAGCGCTCCGCGCGGGGGTCGCCGGCGACATCCAGGCGTGTCAGCAGCCAGTGGCGCAAGCCGGCGTCGTCGGCGCGGCTGAAGGTCTGCGCGTAACGGGCGGTGAGGGCGTCGATGATGGGTGCGGCCTCGGCCGAGGCCGGAGCGATGTCGGCATCGAGTGCACGGCCCACGCTGTCGCGGACGGTCTCGGTGAGGTCGTGGTGCAAGCCGGTGACGTCGCCTTGGGCGCGCTCGGCTGCCTGGTACTCCGCCATGCGGCGGACGGAGGCGCGGAAGTCGGGGTCCTGGGTGAGTTCGGCGAGTTCCACCCAGGCGTCGACCTGATGGGGTTCGGGGTCGTCCGGCAGTTCGGGCATGGCCGAGCGCATCATGTCGACGAAGTCGGCGTTGGCGTCGAACCCGCCGAAGGTGTCGTCGATGAAGTCGGTGATGAGGCGTCTGCGTTCGTCGTCGGAGAGCTTGGCAAGCTTGTGCATGAGGTCCATCTCCTCGGGGGTGGAGCCTTTTCGGGCCACCGCTCGCAGCACCGCGCGCCGCAGTCGCAGAGTACGGATCTGCACCTCCAGGGCATCGGCGTGCGCGGCCGCGACCTCGGGCACCGAGACCTCCCGGTCCAGCACCTGCCGGATGACGGAAAGGTCGAGCCCCAGGTCACGCAAGGTGCGTACCAGATCCAGACGCGCCAACGCGCCGATGTCGTAGAGACGGTAGCCAGCCGGGCTTCGGTCCGTCGGCGGCACGATTCCGGTGTCGGAGTAGAACCGAATGGTCTTGACCGTCAGCCCGGTCCTCCGGGCCAGGGCTCCGATCGTGAAGAGCGTGTCGCCGTCCATGCCTGCACCTTCATGCCTCCCCCGACGGGAGACTCAAGCCCAGTCTCCCTGCTGGTGCTTCCGCGCCCGACGGGCAGAGCCGGGGTCGTCGATCCCGAACCAGCGTTGCGATGGTGGGCGCGGGGCGGTTCCAGCGACGCGGCCGGCCCCGGCGCACCGGGCGGCCGCCGCCCGTCGGCCTGAGTCCGGGGCGTGCCGTGGCGGTCGGCCGTCATCGCTGCCACATCATCATTGTCCGACACTTATGATCGCCCGTCACTCCTCTTGCTGTGAATCCAAAGCTCTTCCTGCACGCTTCTTGTGCCACCCGATGGGCGGTGTTAGCTTCGCTGCGTTGGTTGTCAGACAATCCTGGCGACGCCGAGTGTTCAGCGGCTGCCCGGTGAGTTGACAGCCCGAGCCGATTTCGACGCCCTCCACGGGCGCCGGTTCCACCACCGTCACAGCACCGCCATCCACGAACGAACGTCGCCACAGGCGCCGGCGCACGGCCGCGTCCTCCCTCGGGAGGAGGGGGCCGAGGAGGCAGATATGTCGACCCCACAGAGCAGCTCCCACTCGGAGGCCCTCCGTCTCGATCACGTCACGCTGGAGTTTCCCGGGACGCATCGCCCGGCGATCGAAGACGTGTCGTTCAAAGTCGATCGCGGCAGCGTCGTAGCCGTCATCGGGCCCAGCGGGTGCGGAAAGAGCACCATCCTCAACCTGGCCGCAGGGCTGCTCACCCCCACCGAGGGCCAGGTCTTCTACTCCGGTGAGCCCGTAGCCGCGGTCAACTCCGACGCGGCGTACGTGACCCAGCAGTCGCACCTGCTGCCCTGGCTCAGCGTGGAGGCCAACATCGGCCTGGCGCTGAAGTTCCGCAGGGTCCCCAAGGAGGAACGCAAGGAGCGGACCGCCCACTGGATCAAGCTCGTCGGCCTCACCGGATTCGAGCACCACTTCCCGCGGGAGCTGTCCGGCGGTATGCAGAAGCGCTGCGCCATCGCGCGGGCGCTGATCTACGACCCCTCCATCGTGCTGATGGACGAGCCGTTCGGCCCGCTCGACGCCATCACCCGGCTCGAACTCCAGCAGGAGCTGCTCAACATCTGGCGCGAGCAGAACGGCACGCTGATCTTCGTCACGCACGACCTCAACGAGGCCATCTACCTCGCAGACGAGGTCATCGTCATGTCCAAGGGCCCCGGCACCATCCGCCGCGTCATCAAAGTGCCCTTCGAACGACCGCGCCGGATAGGTGAGCTGGTGGAATCCCCCGAGTTCTCCGAGCTCTACAACGACCTCTGGAGCCTGTTCGCCGACGAGCCCAAGGCCGCCGCCTAGCGCCACGTCAGGCACCGTCCGCCCCGTCGTGACGCTCGGCAGACGCTGCCTGAAGCGAACCGGCGCGCTGCGGCCCACGGTCCCGGCACCTTCGTCAACCCGAAGCGCACCGCCCCCGGGTCCCGGGGAGCCTCGCGCCCCTGATCCGTCTCTGTCACGCGGGTCGCGCCGTCATGCCCATTTCCGCCTGACGTCGCGCCTGCCGCCCAGTTAGGTTCCCAGTTTTGATATCGATCACGGAAGAGATCGCGGTACCCAGTCCGCCCGAACGCGTCTGGCAGGTCATCTCCGATCCCTCGGCCGTCGTCTCATGCATCGGCGGAGCCGAACTCGGCCCGTCGCACGACGACGGGTCCTTCGACGGCACCCTGGCCATCAGGTTCGGCGGCCTCCGGGTCAAGTTCGCCGCCAGGGTCTCCCTCGACCTGGACGAACCCGAGCACCGGGGCGTCCTCTCGGCCAGGGGGGCCGACGGTCAGGGCGCCACCCGCTTCAGCGCCGGCGCCACCTTCAGGGTGAGCGAGGGGGAGACCCCCGGCACCTCGCGGGTCTTCTGCGACGGCGAGATCAAGCTCAACGGCAAGCTCGCCAAGCTGATCGAGTCGGGCGCCGGGATGGTGGTCTCCCGGATGACCAAGGAGTTCACCGAGCAACTGGTCAGCGCCTGCGCGGTACCCGCCGAGCCCCTTCCCCCCGCCCCCGCCGAGCCCACGACGCAGGCCCCCGCCGCCCACCCCGCGACCGGGCGCGGCACGCCCGGCCCCGCCGGGGCGCAGCCCAGGTCCACCGGCCTGTTCGCCCGGCTCCGCGCATGGTGGGCCGGTCGCAGAGGAGGGCGCACGGCGCAGGCGGCCCGCCCTTCGGAGAACCGGAACGGCGAAGTACTCGACCAGGGAGGACGGCGATGACAACGTCCAGGCTCAACAAGGTGATCGGTGCACTGGACGCGGGGCAGCACGTCTTCGCGACCTTCTCCGCGGCCGACCCGGCCTCCGCGGTCGAGCTCAGCAACTCGGACTACGACGCCGTTGTGTTCGAGATGGAACACAAGCCCTGGGACATCAACGCGCTCAAGGACAGCTTCCAGTACCTGCTCAGCCGGCGCCGGGTGTACGAGGCCGACAGCCTCGCACCGGACGTCACCCCCATCGTGCGTATCCCCGCCAACGGTGCGGAGCGGGCGCAGTGGCACGCCAAGCAGGCGCTCGACCTCGGGGCGTTCGGCATCATCTGGCCGCACATCTCGACGGTCGACGAGGCGCGTAACGCCGTCGCCGCCTGCCGCTACCCGCGCCTGCCCGACGCCCCCCGCCACGACCCGCCCGGCCTGCGCGGGGACGGACCGCACGCGGCGACCCGCTACTGGGGCATTTCCAACATCGAGTACTACGCCCGGGCCGACGTCTGGCCGCTCGACCCCGAGGGGGAGATCCTCGTCGGCCTGATGATCGAGGACCAGCTCGGCATCAAGAACCTCCCGGACATGCTCGACCAGGTTCCCGGTATCGGACTGATCCTGATCGGCGAGGGCGACATGAGCCAGGAGCTCGGCTTCCCCCGCCAGTACGAGCACCCCCAGGTCCTGGAGTGCAAGCGGCGGATCCTCGACATCTGTGCCGAGCGGGGCGTTCCCGTGGGCCACCCGCACGTCACCGCCGACAACGTCAAGCAGGTCGTCGACGACGGATACCGCTTCCTGATGTCGGCCCCCGTACGCACCTACCCAGGCCTGCGCAAGGGCCGCGAGCTGACCGGCCGGGACTGACCGGCGCCGCCGTCCGCCCGCCCTCACGAGAACCACCGCACCGCGAGCTTCGGAGCACATCATGATCATCGACAGTCACGGTCACTTCACCACGGCGCCTCCGGCGCTGGGGGAGTGGCGCCGGAAACAGATCGAGGCGTTCGAGGAGTCGGGAGCGCGGGTCGCACCCGACCAGCTCCACATCACCGACGACGAGATCCGCTCCGCCATCGAGGGCGGGCAGCTGAAACTGCAGGTCGAGCGAGGCACCGACCTGACGGTCTTCTCGCCGGGCGCCGGCAAGATGGCCCACCACTACGGCGACGAGCGGACCAGCCTCGACTGGTCGCGTGTCAGCAACGACCTGATCTCCCGGGTGTGCGGCCTCTTCCCCGAGCGGTTCGTCGGCGTGTGCCAGCTTCCGCAGTCCCCCGGCGACGCGCTGCCCGCCTCCGTACGCAACTCCGTCGAGGAACTTCAGCGCTGTGTCGAGCAGTTGGACTTCGTCGGCTGCCTCCTGAACCCCGACCCCTCGGACGGCTACTACCAGGCGCCGCCGCTGACGGACCGGGTGTACTACCCGCTCTACGAGAAGATGGTGGAGCTCGACGTCCCCGCGATGATCCACGTCGCGATGTCGAGGAACCCGGCCATGCAGGGCACCTGCGCCCACTACCTCGCCGGTGACACCGCGGCGTTCATGCAGCTGTGCGAGTCCGACCTGTTCAAGGACTTCCCGACACTGAAGCTGATCCTGCCGCACGGCGGCGGCGCCGTCCCGTACCACTGGGGCCGCTACCGGGGAATGATGCAGGACCGCGGCCGGCCGCCGCTGGAGGAAGCCGTCCTGCGCAACGTCTACTTCGACACCTGCGTGTACCACAAGCGCGGCATGGAACTGCTGCTGGACATCATTCCCGCCGAGAACATCCTCTTCGCCTCGGAGATGATCGGCGCCGTCCGCAGCGTGGACCCGGAGACCGGGCGCCGCTTCGACGACACCAAGTACACCCTCGACTCCATCGACGGCCTGAGCGACACCGACCGGCAGGCGGTCTACGGAGGTAACGCGCTCCGGGTGTTCTCCCGGCTCGACGGCGTCCTGAAAGCGCGGGCGACGGCCGCGGCGAACGTGAAGGAGAACCACCGGTGAAGGTCTACGAAGCGCTCGCCGAGGCGTTCGTCAAGGAAGGCACCACCGACGTCTTCGGCATGATGGGCGACGCCAACATGCACTGGATGGCCGCGCTCGCCGACCGCGGCGTCCGGCTCTACGAGGTACGCCACGAAGGCTCCGGGCTCGGCATGGCGGACGGCTGGGCCCGCGGCGCCGGGGTACCGGGCGTGGTCACCACGACCAGCGGCCCCGGAGTGTCCCAGCTGGCCACCTCGATGCTCTGCGCGAGCCGGGCGGGCACCCCCCTGGTCGCCTTCTGCGGGGAGACCCCGCTGGGCGACGAGGGCGCGACCCAGTACCTCGACCAGCGGCGCTTCGCCGCCGCGATCGAGTGCGAGTTCATCCAGGTGACGCGGCCCGAGAACGCCCAGGAGGCCGTACGCGACGCCTTCTACCTGGCCAGGACCAGGTCCAGGCCGGTCATGATCAGCGCACCGTTCGACGTGCAGGTCGCCGAGATGGACGACTACGACGAGGACTACGTACCGTCCACCGCCCTGATCGAGAAGTCCCGGCTCCTGCCCGACCCGGCCAAGGTCCAGGCCGCCTGCGACCTGATCCAGAACGCCAAGCGCACCGTGATCATCGCGGGCCGGGGGGCGCGCCGTGCGGAGTCCGGCGAGGAGATCCTCGCCCTGCAGGACCGTACCGGCGCGCTGCTGGCCACCACGCTGCAGGCGAAGAACTGGCTCTGCGACCGCACCGAGTTCCACGTCGGCCTGTCGGGCCTCTTCGGCGACAAGCTGTCGATGGAACTGCTTCAGGAGGCCGACTGCGTGATCGCGGTGGGCGCCAGCCTGAACCACTACACCATCGAGAGCGGCTACCTCTACCCGGAAGCCACGTACATCCAGATCGACACCGCCCCGCACCTGGTAATGGGCAACGGCCGTACGGCGGACTGCTATCTGCAGGCCGACGCGGTCAGCGCCCTCACCGAGCTGACCCGCGTACTCCAGGAGCGGTCCGTCCGACTGGAGGGCTTCCACACCGGCGAGGTCCAGCAGCACCTGGCCGCCAGGGCGCAGCCGCCGGCCGAGTACGTCCAGGAGCCCGGACGGCTCGACCCGCGTGAGGCGATCTGGATCCTCGACCACGAACTCCCGGGCGATTTCGGGCTGGTGCTGGGCAGCGGTCACCAGACCGACTTCGGCACCATGCTCTTCCAGCGCTCCCGCGACGTGCTCTCCAACTACGGCATGTTCGGCGCCATCGGCCAGGCCCCACTGATCGCCATGGGGCAGATGGTGGCCAAGGGCAACAAGCCGGGCTTCGTCGTCGAGGGCGACGCCAGCTTCATCATGCACCTCTCCGAATTCGAGACGGCGTGCCGCTACGACATCCCCCTGCTGGTCGTCGTGATGAACGACCAGGGTCTGGGCGCCGAGTACCACAAGGCCAAGGCCAAGGGCCTCGACCCGGACCTGGCGACCATCTCCACGCCCGAACTGGGCACGGTCGCCCAAGCGCTCGGCGGTGGCGGCGCCACAGTCCGTACCGCGCAGGAGCTGCGCGACGCGCTGGCGGAGTACGTACGCGAGCCCCGGCCCACCGTGATCGACGTCCGGATCACCCGCGAGGTGCTGAGCACCCCGTACCGCCGGATCCAGTACGGCGAGGACGTGTGAGCGGCGTGAACGGGACACACCCGACGGAGCCGCTGACCGTGATGCTCGGCGACCACCCGCACACCCGGCCGCTGCGCGACGGGACCGTGCCGGTGCCCGGAACGGGCTGCGAGTTCCTGACGTCCTCCCCGCTTCCGCCGGCCTTCGCGCGGATGGTCAGGGAACTGGCCTACGACATCTGCGAGATGCCGATGGCCACCTACCTCCAGGCCCGGGACGTCGGCGTCCCGGTGACGCTGCTGCCGGTGGTGCTGGTCGGAAGCACCCACCACCGCTCCCTGACCAGGCTGCCCGACGACCCCGAGATCACCCCCGGCGACCTCGTCGGACGGAGAGTCGGCGTTCGTGCCTACGGCCAGACCACCGGGCTCTGGGTGCGGGGCTGGCTCGAGGAGGAGTACGGCGTCAAGTCCTCCGACATCACCTGGGTGACCACCGAGGACGTCCACGTCGCCCAGTACGCCAGCCCTCCCTACGTGGAGCGGTCGAAGGCGGGACGGGTCGTGGACCTGCTGACCGCCCACGAGGTCTCCGCGGCGGTACTCGGTCCCAAGGCGATCGGCGGCCAGGGCGCGGGCCTCGTTCCGCTCGTGGCCGACGCCGAGGCGGCAGGGCTGGCCTGGACCGAGCGGCACGGAACCATCCCCGCCAACCATCTGCTGGTGGTCCGCGACGACGTACTGCGTACCCGTCCGGACGCCGTACTCGGTTTCTACCGCGCTCTGAAGCAGTCGATCGCGGACACCGCCGGCCTGCGTGACGACTCACCCGCCGGGCGCGCGGTCGGCGCCGGGTGGAGCGACTCGCTGACCACCTGCCTGGAGGTCGCCGGGCGGTACGCCCTGGAGCAGGAGCTCATCGGGCGGCCGGTGGACGTCGTCGCGACCGAGCGGATGACGGCCTACCTCGACCGGTGACGGGACCGGCCGAACGAGGTGCGCCGCGGGGACGCGGCGCACCTGCTGAAGACCACGGAGAGGAGGAGCGGAGATGAGAGAGCCGGTAGGGCTGCGCAAGCGGGGCAACCCGCCCACACGCAAGCCGGAGGTCTGGACACCTGACCTGCTCGAAAAGGTCGCATGGCGGCTGAAGGCGGCGAGCGAGCCGTTCAGGGGTGTGGCCACCTCGGACGGAATCGCGCCGGGAGTGTTCCGGCTGCGGGACACCGGGGCCGACGTCAGCAAGGTGTACCTGGCTGCCGAGGACTACCTGGACGGACTGACCGAGGAGCAGCGCACCGAGGGCCGCTTCCCGATGGACGACGTGAGCTGGCGCCACTGGAACAACGGCGCCCGCTACTTCCTGCGCCACGGTCTGCTGCTGGAGGACTTCGACGACGCGGGACGCGAACGTGCCCTCGCCGTAGTCCGGGAAAGCCTCAGCGTCGACGGCTACCGCCAGATGATCGACCTGATGCGGCTCAATCTCACCATCGGCGAGATGAGCGACAACACCCACGGGCTCAACGAGTGGCTGTACTGGTTCTCCGTCTACGGCGAGCCGGAGAACGGCGGCCCCTGGGGCTGGCAGATCGACGGACACCACGTCAACATCAACTGCGTCTTCGTGGGGGACCAGATGGTCCTCACCCCCTCCTTCCTCGGCGCCGAGCCGGTGATCGCGGGGTCCGGGAAGTACGCCGGGACGGTGGCCTTCCGGGGCGAGGAGGCCCTCGGCCACGAGCTGTTCACCCAGCTCGACGGCCGGCAGCGGGGGCACGCGGTCATCGCCGACGAGCTGCCGAAGGAACTGGCCGTCGGGGCCTTCCGGGACAACTGGGAGCTCGACTACGCGGGACTGCGCCTCGCCGACATGTCCCCGGGCCAGCGGGACACCGCGCGCCGGCTGCTCGGGCTGTACGTGAACCGGGCCGCCGACCACCACGCCAGGGTCCGGATGAACGAGGTCCTGGAGCACGAGGGTGACACCCGCTTCGGCTGGGTCGGGGACCCCGACGGCACCTTCTACTACCGCTTCCACAGCCCGGTGATCCTCGTCGAGTTCGAGCACATGGCGGGCGTGCTCTTCGACAACGACTACCCGTCGCGCCGGCACATCCACACCATGGTCCGCACCCCCAACGGCAACGACTTCGGCATCGACCTGCTGCGGCAGCACCGTGAGCGCCACCACACACCGCACGGCCACCATCACCACCACGGCTGAGGGCCCGATGAACGTGACACAGAAGAGGAGTCGAGAGATGAAGCTGGTGCTCGGCCGCGACGACCTCGCGGCAGCCGCATTGACCGCGGCCCGTGAAGCGGGCGCCGAACCGGAGCGCGTCGCCGTCAAGCCGGTGCACAAGGCCTCCAGGGGCTTTGTGAACAGGTCGGAGGCCGACCTGTGCGAACTGGCGATCGTGACCGTCCTGCAAGCGCTCACCTACGGCAAGCCGGTGCTGCTGCTGCCCGTCACCACCCTCGGACGCCACCAGCACCAGACACTGGTGTCCCTCGGCGGCCTGTCGGTCACCGACGTCGAGGGACACAGCGTGGGGGTACGGGCCTGGAGCCAGACCACCGGGGTGTGGATGCGCGGCTTCCTCACCGAGCAGTACGGCGTCGACCTGCGTAAGGCCGACTGGACGACGTACGAGGGCCACCACGTCGAGGGTGCCGAGGACCCGTCCTGGGTGAGGCGCGCACCCGAGGGGACCAAGCTCCCGGCGGACTTCCTCGCAGGCCGGGTCGACTTCGGGATCATGGGCAACGAACTGCCCGCCGACGACCGGATCCGCACCGCCGTCGAGGACGCCCGCGCGGTCGCCGAACAGTGGGCGAAGGACCAGGGCTTCATCCCGGTCAACCATGTCGTCGGCATCTCCGAGCAGGCCGCCGCCGAACACCCCGAGGCCGTCCTCGCCGCGTACGACGCGATGAAGGCGGTGCTCGGAACGGGTGAGCAGGACGGGCCCTTCCCCCTGCACCCGGTCGGCTTCGAAGGGCTGCGGGCCGCGTTCACCAAGGCGGCCTCCTACGCGCTGGAGCAGGACGTAATCCCGCGCGCCGTCGACTACGACGAACTCGTCGAGCGGTCCTGCGCGGCCCTCGGCGTCCCACCGGCCAGGCTCGGCGGCTGAGCACCGCCGCGCGGGACCCGGCCGGACAGCGAACAGAACAGAGAACGAAGGACGGACGATGGACAAGCTCACGGTGGTACTCGGAGACTTCCCGCACGCGCGGCCGCTGCTGGACGGCGAGACCGGACCGGACGGGTACCTGGTCGAGCCGGTGGAGGTCAAGCCGGTCATCGGCGCCTACCGGCGGATGATCCGGGACCTGGAGTTCGACGTGTGCGAACTGGCCCCGGTCTCCTACCTGATGGCACGGCAGGCGGGTGTGCCGCTCACCGCTGTCCCGGTGTTCCTCAACCGGCGCTTCCACCACGGTGACGTGCAGTGCGCCGCCCGCTCCGGCATCCGGGTCCCCCGCGACCTGGAAGGACGCCGGGTCGGCGTGCGCGCCTACTCCGTGAGTACAGGCGTGTGGGTCCGCGGTGTGCTGCGCGACGAGTACGGCGTGGACATCGACAAGATCACCTGGGTGGTCGACGACGACGATCACGTCGAGGGCAGGGTGCCTGCCAACGTGGAGCGCGTCACCGACGGACGCTCCCTCGGCGAGTTGCTGCGCGCCGGAGAGATCGACGCCGCGCTGACCGGCAACGCCGGCACCGGACGTGCGGGCGCGCCCAAGGCGGGCTGGACGGCTGCCGCCGAACCGGAGGCCGGTGGCGATGACAGCCCCTACCCGCTGTTCCCGGAGGCCGGGACCATCGCCGTCGACCATTACCTGCGGACCGGCGTCTACCCCCTGCACTCCCTGATCTCGGTCCGCACCGAGCTGGTCGAGCGTGACCCGGAGCTGCCGTCGAAGCTGTACGCCGCGTTCGCCGAGAGCAAGCGCCGGCACCTCGCGGCGCAGCCCGACTGGTCCGCGGTGCCCCGGCTCGCCCGGCAGGGCCGCGCCATCGCCGCGGACCCCGTGCCGTACGGCATCGAGGCCAACGAGGCCAGCCTGCACGCGATGGTGCGCTTCGCCGAGGACCAGGGCCTGCTCGACCCGGGAACCGTCACCGGGCTGCCCTCGCTCTTCGCCGCCGGCGACTACCCCAGAGCCTGAGCCCCGCACCCAGCACACCCCCCAGACACAAGGACAAGGAGCACCCCGTGGACGTCGTCGACGCACACTGCCACATCATCTCCGAGGACCAGGCCCGCTACCCCAAGGCGCCGATCGGAGGCAAGCAGTCCGAGTGGGCGGCCAGCCGCCCCGTGACCGCCGAGGGCATGGTCAGCCGGATGGACGAGACCGGCATCGACCAGGCCGTCCTGGTCCAGGCCACCACCAACTACGGCTACGACAACTCCTACGTCCTCGACAGCAGCCGCCGGTGGCCGGAGCGCTTCGTCGCCGTCGGCACCGTCGATCCGCTGCGCCCGGACGCGGCGGAGAACCTCAAGGCCGCGGTGGGCGAGGGCGGGCTCGCCGGGGTCCGGCTGTTCACCAGCGGGAGTACCGTGCCCACCCAGGGCGAGTGGTTCGTCGCCCCGGAGACCTTCCCCTTCTGGGAGCAGGCGGGCGAACTCGGCCTGCCGGTCTGCCTCCAGATGCGCCTCGGCCCGGCCACCGGACAGTTGGTGGAACTGCTGGAGCGCTTCCCCGGTGTCACAGTGCTCCTCGACCACATCGGCTACCCCGACGTAGCCGCCTCGCCGGCCCGCGCGGGTGAGGAGGTCGCGAAGCTCGGAGCTCACCCGGGTCTCCACCTCAAGCTCACGCACCGCAATCTCGAGCGGTTGCAGGACGCCGGAGAGCGGGCCGCCGACTTCCTCGGACCGGTCATCGACGCGTTCGGCGCCGAGCGGATCGCCTGGGGCTCCAACTGCCCGGCGGCCGAGCAGACACTGCCGGAGCTCCTCACCCTGGCGAACGACGTCCTCGTGGAGCTGCCCGAGTACGTCCGGCAGGAGATCTTCGCGGGCACGGCCCGGCGGCTCTACCCGTTCCTCGGCCGGCGCGGGAACTGATCGTCGTGCGGTCGGCTACTGTTCCCGCCTCGGTTCCCACGTTGACGGAAGAGAAAGGCGGACCAGGTGGACAGCGAAAGCACCGGTGTCACGTCCAAGGCGTCGGCCACCCGCTACAGCCATGCCTACGAGGGGCTGCGCACGTTGCTGCTGTCGGGGAGCATCGAGCCGGGGACACGGCTGACCGAAGCGGACCTCACCAGGATGTTCGATGTCTCCCGGAGCACGATGCGTACCGCGCTGGCCAGGCTCACGCAGGAGGGCTACGTCACCAGCGAGGTGAATCGCGGGGTGCGGACCAGGAGCTTCTCGGTCGAGGAGGCGGCGGACATCCTGGAGGCCCGCGAGATCCTGGAGGCCGCCCTCGCCGGCAAGGCGGCGGAGCGGGCGACCCCCGAGGAGATCGAGGGGATGCGCAGCACCCTCCAGCAGATGGAGGAGGCGCAGTCGCGTGGCGACCAGGACGCCTACTCGCGGGGCAACCGCAGCTTCCATCAGCAGATCAAGCACGCCTCGCACCAGATCACCCTGGCCCGCGCCTACGACACCCTGCTGTACCCCCTGGTGATGCGGCAGTACCGCAACCTCTCCGTGCAGCACCCGAGGACCGGGTCGCTGGAGGAGCACCAGGTCATCTTCCTGGCCATCGTCACGCGCAACCCCGACGCCGCCAACGCGGCGATGCGCCATCACGTCGGCTCCGCCCGCAGGGCGCTGCTGCTGGACAAGTCCCCACAGCCACCGCGCTGACGTCACGTCAGGCAGCCATCGCCCCGTCGCGAACGCTGCCTGACGTGGCACCGGCGGCCGGTGACCGGGGCGGAGAGGAACACATGGGCCGCCCCACCGCCCACACCGAAGCGGGATCCGTCGAAGGCGTCCACTGCCGCGACCGGAGCATCGCCCTCTTCCGGGGCATCCCGTACGCCGCACCACCCGTCGGTGAACTGCGCTGGAAACCGCCGCAGCCCCCGGTGGCCTGGGACGGGGTACGGCCCGCCGACCGCTTCGGGCCGATGTGCCCGCAGGTGCCGACCGCCGGGACCGGCGTCGACATGCCGATGAGCGAGGACTGCCTGAGCCTGAACATCTGGACGGGCGCGGCCTACCGTGAGGAGCGGAGGCCGGTCCTCGTCTGGATCTACGGCGGCGGATTTCGTGAGGGAACCGGGGCGAACCCCCGCTACGACGGCGAGAACCTGGCCCGCTCAGGACTCACCGTCGTCACCTTCAACTACCGCCTGGGTGCCTTCGGTTTCCTGGCCACACCCGAGCTGAGCGCCGAGTCGGACAACCGGTCCTCAGGGAACTACGGGCTGCTCGACTGCCTGGCCGTGCTGCGCTGGGTGCGTGACAACATCGGGCACTTCGGCGGCGACCCGGACCGGGTCACCATCGCAGGGCAGTCGGCGGGCGCCGGCATGGTCAACTTCCTGGCCATGTCCCCGCTGGCCAAGGGCCTGTTCCGGAGGGCGGTCGCACAGAGCCACGCACGCCACCCCGGTGATCCCGAACTCCGCTACCTGTCCACGTCCTACCGCACGTCGACGGCGGCCGAGACCGCCGGCGATCG
This sequence comes from Streptomyces sp. NPDC048590, assembly GCF_043199535.1. Lineage (NCBI taxonomy): Bacteria > Bacillati > Actinomycetota > Actinomycetes > Kitasatosporales > Streptomycetaceae > Streptomyces > Streptomyces sp. NPDC048590. Next base: position 502,424 of record NZ_JBICWC010000002.1, read on the forward strand.
TTACGCACGCGCCCATGGCGCGAGCACGGCGGATGAACTACGGTCCCTGCACTGGCGCAAACTGATCGACGGCAACCACCCCGTCGACGTGAGCGTCGACACCGGCGGCCCCGCGTCACCGCCGCTGTTCCGGCCCGTCGTGGACGGCTGGGCACTGCCCGCCGGCTACGACGAGACGTACACCAAAGGCCTGCAGAACGACGTCGACTACCTCGCCGGGAACAACCTCGACGAGGCCGGCGCAGTCCCGGAGGCGATGGCGGCAGCGCTGCGCGTCGGCCGCCGCAGGACCAGGCCCGGCGCGCCGGCGGTCACCACCACCGTCGAGCAGCATGTCACCGCCGCGCGCCGGAAGTTCGGCCCGCTCGCCGACGAGTTCCTCCGGCTCTACCCGGCCGCCACGGATCACGAGGCGGCCAGGGCGGGCAGCGAGGCGGCGCGCGACAACTCCCGTATCTCCACCTACCTGTGGGGATCGGACTGGACCCGCCGTGTCGCCGGCACACTGCACACCTATTTCTGGACCCACCGCACCCCGGCCGGGGACGGAGGCCCGCGGCGGGCCGGCCACGGCTCGGAGATCGACTACGTATTCGGCAACACCACGGCTCACATCGGCACATGGACCGAGGCGGACCGCGAGATCGCCCGGGTCGTCTCCGCCTATTGGGCCAACTTCGCGGCCACCGGAGACCCCAACGGCCACGGTCTGCCGCACTGGCCGGCGTACTCGGCCGACGCACGCACCGTCATGGAGCTCGGTGCCCGCTGCCGCCCGGTCCCCGTGTCCGATCCGGTGCGCACCGACTTCTGGACCCGCTTCTTCCGTACTCAGCAAGCTTGGTGAACAAGGGAGTTCCCATGAACCACCGCATCAACCGTTCGCACCTCGCGCTGGCGACCACTCTGCTGTGCGGCGCCGCGTGTCTCACCGCCTGTGCCGGAGACGGCGGCTCCTCGTCGGTCGGCTCCGACGGCAAGACGACCGTCTCGGTCGGTGTCAGCGGCAATGTCTTCGACATGTCCATCCGCCTGGCGGAGGAGAACGGTTACTTCGACAAGCACGACATCAAGATCAAGTATGTGACCCTCACCGCGTCCACCGGCACGTCCGCCCTGCAGTCGGGCTCGGTGCAGTTCCTCAACTCCAGCCCGACCAGTTTTCTCGCCGGGCTCAGCAAGGGGCTGCCGGAGCTCTCGGTCGCCACCAACGGCGGCGGCAACCCGCTGGGCATCGTGGTCAGCACAGACTTCGCCAAGAAGCACAAGCTGACCTCCGACACCCCCGCCGACAAGGTGGCCGAGGCACTCGCCGACTCGATCGCCGGCGCCAGCTCCGCCAACACCAAGGCCGAGGCGGGAATCTTCCTCAAGGCCCACGGGGTGGACCCGGACAAGCTGAAGTGGGTCTCGCTGCCCAGCCCGGCCGCCGACAAGGCCGCCCTGGCCAAGGGCGAGGTCGACTGGTTCATCACCTCCGAGCCGATTCCGCTCCAGGTCCAGCACGAGGGAGACGGCGTAGTGGTCGCCGACCCGACCAAGGTCCCCGAATGGGCCTACGAGCAGGCGGGGTACGGCCAGGTCGTGGTCGTGAAGCAGGACTACGCCAAGAGCAACTCCGCCACCGTGAAGGGCTTCGCCGCTGCGGTGCACGAGGCGACCGCCTACCTCGACTCCCACCCCACCGACGACAAGGCCGTCCTGGCGGCCGCGCGCAAGAGCCTGCCCGGTGTCCCCGACGACGTGCTGAGCAAGGCCGTGGGTGAGGTGGACTGGCCCGCCTCGGCCAAGCAGGACGAGGAGGGCTGGAAGAAGACCGTCGCCTTCGTGAAGGACGGCATCGGAGCGGTCCCGGACGCGAGTGTGTCGTCCGACGACTGGACCAACACGTACCTGCCGTGACACGGCCGAACCGAACCGGAGAGGAGCAGAACATGGCAACCGTCACGGACAATGCTGTGACCGAGACCACCACAAAGGCATCGGGGCGCCCCGCGAAGAGGGCGCAGCCCCGCGCGCAGAGTACTGCCACCGTCATCGTGCTGCGCGTCCTGGTGATCGTTCTGGCGCTCGTGCTGTGGCAGGTGATGAGCGGCCCCGTCGTACCGGAGTACGCGGTCAGCAAACCCACCGACGTGTACGACGCGCTCACCGGCATGCTGGGCTCCTCCGCCGGGTGGAACAACATCTGGGTGACCACGGTCGAGGTGTTGTCCGGCTTCGGTCTCGGGGTGGCCGCCGGTACGGTCATGGGCCTCTTCCTCGGCTCCTTCCCGCTCCTCGGGCGGGTCCTGGAGCCGCTGGTGGCGGCCGTCAACGGCATCCCGAAGATCGCGCTGGCCCCGCTGTTCCTGCTGTTCTTCGGCATCGGGCAGTGGTCGAAGATCACCATCGCCATGACGGGTGTGGCCTTCGTGGTCTTCTACAACATCTATCTGGGGCTCCGGCTGCGGGAACGCGAACTCGTCGAGGTGGTCCAGGTGATGGGGGGACGCAGGCACCACGTGCTGGGCTACGTGACGATACCGACGCTCGCCGCACCGTTCTTCGCCGCGCTCAAGACCGGCGGGCCGCTGGCCATCCTCGGTGTCATCGGCGGCGAGTTCATCGCCTCGTCCGAAGGAGTGGGGCACGAGCTGTTCACCGCGGCCCAGAACCTCGACGCTGCCTCGGAGTTCGCCGGCCTGATCGTGCTTGTCGCGCTGACGCTCAGCCTCAACGGGGTGCTGACCGCTCTCGACTCCTACGCGCTGAAGCGGCTCGGCCTTGCGGCCCGCCGCCGCCCGCAGACCAAGAGCTGAGCAGCCGCGCGGAGCGACGCACAGCACACTCGACCCGGCTTCAGGAAAGGACAGTTCCGCCCATGAACGTACCTCCGAACGCCTCACCGGACGCCCCCGGGAACCAGCGGCCCCCGGCCCCGCTGCGGTCGTCCCGCAGAACCGTACTGGCAGCCTTCGCCGCCACCGCGACGACCGCCGTGCCGCTGCTGGCCGGCACTCCGGCCGACGCCTCGGCCAGGCAGCCCCGTGACCATGACCTGCTCTACGTCGGTACCTGGGGCGAGAACCAGTTGCACGCCGTCCGCTTCGATCCGGCCGACGGGTCCATGACCTCCCTGGGCGCCGTGGTGGAGGTCAGCTCCAACTGGGTCGTGGCCCACCCGTCCCGGCCGCTCCTCCACGTGGCCGGCGCCGAGCCCGGCGGATTCGTCCGCACCTTCCGGGTCGACGACCGCAGCGGCGCGCTCATCAAGACCGGGGAGATCGAGACGGAGGCCGTCGACGGCGCCAGCGGAGGGCTGTCGTACATCGGACTCGACACCTCCCGGGGCGTGCTTCTGGTCGCCGACTTCGCCACCGGCTCCGCGGCGGCCGTCACGGTCCGGCCGGACGGTTCGCTGGGTGCCGTGACCTCCAGCATCCAGGACACCGGCTCCGGGCCGAACCCACGTCAGGCCGGCCCGCACGTCCACCATGTGGTCCTCGACCCGAGCGGCCGGTTCGGTCTCGTCGCGGACTTCGGCGCCGACCGGGTGTTCGTCCGGGACTACGACCGGAAGACCCGCCGGCTCTCCGCCGGAGCGTCGGAACGCTCCTACGCCACGGAACCCGGTTCGGGTCCCCGGCGTCTGGCCTTCCACCCGAACGGCTGGACGGTGTACCTCCTGAACGAGCTGACGGCGGACATCGAGACCCTGCGATGGGACGCCCGTACCGGGGAACTCACCGCCAGGCAGCGTATGACCACGAACGCCCCCGGCCACACCGGTACCACGAGCGCCGCGGAACTGGCCCTGAGCGGCGACGGCAGGCATGTCTACGTCTCCAACCGGGGCGACAACACTCTGGTCGTCTTCTCAGTCGACCCGCGGACCGGACTGCTCAGCGAGGCCCAGCGCCTCTCCTGCGGGGGCACCACCCCGTGGAGCCTCTCCCTGCACCCGGGAGGCCGCTGGCTGTTCGTCGCGAACAAGGCCAGTGGGACGGTGAACCTCTTCCGGGTGGACCAGCGCTCCGGGCTGCTCACGGACACCGGTATCTCCGTCCCGGTCCCCGCCGCCGACTGCGTCGCGATCCACCGGGTACGTCGCTGAAGCCTCCCGCCCCCTCACAAGGCGCCGCCGGATCCGCCAGGATCCGGTGGCGCCTTGTGAGGCGCTCCGGGCGGTTCCCCCCGCGTCCGGCGGGCGGACCGGGACAGGGCGAGCACGGCGATTCCCACGGCAGCCGCGGCGAGCCCTCCGGTCAGCAGCGCGCCGCGCGGTCCGGCCGTTGCCCCGATCCATCCGACGAGCGGCGCGCCGACGACGGTTCCGCCCATCCAGCCGATCGTCCACAGAGCGACCACGCGGCCGCGCATCCGAGGGGCCGCCTCCAGCTGCATCAGCGTCTTGGCCGACGAGTTGAAGGTGATGGATCCGACGCCGACGAACAACAGCGCCGCGAGTGCGAGTGGCAGGTTCGGAGTCAGGGCGGCGGCGCAGATCAACGCCCCCCAGAGCACGGCCGAGACACACAAGGACCGAGTGGTGACACGGGTCTGTCGTACCACCAGGAATCCGCCCAGGACACCGCCGGCGCTCATGACGGCGGTCGCCGCGCCGAAGCCCTCCGGGCCCGCATGGAACACAGAGGTGGTGAGCAGGGGGAGCGTCACCGGGAACTCCCAGGTCAGGATGCCCGTCACATAGACCATGATCATCGGCTGGAGCAGTTGGGGAGTGCTCCGGACATAGGCGATCCCGGCGCGGATCTGTCCCTTCGCCGGTACCTCGCGCTCGGTGGGCCTCATCTCCGCAGTGCGCAGGGAGAGGAGGCTGACGACCACGGCCACGAACGACAACGTGTCCAGCGCGAAGCACGGGGTCACTCCGAGGGCGGCGATGGTCACCCCCGCGAGCGCCGGTCCGACGAGCTTGGCCGTGTTGACCAGGGTGGAGTTGACCGCGATCGCGTTCGGCAGGAGATCACGGTCGACCAGCTCACTGATCAGGCTCTGGCGGGCCGGACTGTCGAACACGTTGACCACACCGAGCAGAAGCATGATCGCGACAAGGAGCGGAAGGTTCACCAGTCCGCCCCACGACAGGGCCGTCAGCAGCGCCGCCAGGGCCCCGAAGCAGAGCTGGGTGCCCGTGAGCAATCGACGGCGGTCGTGACGGTCCACCACGAGGCCGCCCCACGCACCCAGGAGCACGATGGGCAGATAGCGGGCGGCGGTGACCATGCCGAGCATCGTTCCGCTGTGGGTCAGTTCCAGTGCCAGCCAGCCCACGGCGACGGACTGCATCCAGTTGCCGGCCACCGAGACGGTCTGACCGGCCATGTACAGCCGGTAGTTGCGGACCCCGAGCGAGGCGAGACCGCGTCGGCGTGCGGGGGCGTCGGCACGGGCCGCGCCCCGCCGTCGGCGGTTCACGGTGTTCACGGGCGCTCCGGCGCGCCGGAGACCACGCACGCACGGCGGCCGTGCATGGGGAGCGGAGCGGTGGACGGGGCGGCGTGGAGCCGAAGGGATGTCATGAAGCCCCTCCCGGGAGCCCGGAACCGGACGGTGCCGGAGCCGCGCGTCGCGAAGCGAGTGACGTTCTGGCTGACTCCGGAGCCGCGCCCGCAGCACGGCCAAGAAAGTTTCTTGCCGATACTAGTTACCGTACGGCATGAAGGTCCGGTGTGCGTGCGCTTCCGTCTCTTCGTCGAAGGCTGTGGCTGTCCTGTGAGGCTCTATCAGGCGTTCTGTGGTGGTTTGAGTGGTGGGGCTTCGGCTGAAACGGGTCGCTCCTGGCTCGCGTTCAGCTGCGCTGTTGCCTTCAGGAAGTACGCATCCGCAATCATTTTTGGGATGCGATGCAGCATGGCGGGGCGTGATGGGGGGCGGCGTGCAGTGGCTGAAGCCCCTCCCGGGGGCGACGCCCGAGCTGGCTCACGCCTGCGCGGAACCGTCCTCGCCGGGGGAGGCCAGCCGCTCCAGCAGCATCACCGCCGCTTCGAGCATGACCTTCTCGGCCTCCGAGAAGTCGGCGAGCCGTGAGAGGAAGAACGCGTCCGTCCGCTCCGATGTCGCCGCGAGGATGCGGGTCCCCTCGGGCGTCATGCCGACCAGCGTGGACCGGCCGTCGTTGGCGTCGGGTGTCACCTCGACCAGGCCGTCCGCCGCGAGGTTGCCCACGATGCGCGTCACCGAGGACTTGCTGATCTTCTCCAGGCGGGCGAGGTCGGTCATCCGCAGCGGGCCGAACTTGTCCACGGACCAGAGAGTCGAATGGCGGGACGGGGTGATCGGCGTCGCGGCGGCGGACGGTTCACGCATCTGCCGCGACAGCCACATCGTGACCGTGCGCAGTCGCGCCAGGACAGCCTCGTCCTCGGCCCTCTCGGTCATCACTCTCCGTTCGGCGTGCCTGGGGGCTCGGCCCCCGGGGCCGGCTTCCGTGGAACTGGAGCCACGAGTGTAACGAGCCGTGGCCACACCGGCCGTCGCGGTTCCCCGCAGCCGCCTCAGGTGCGGTCGCCGACATGAATCGACCCACTCTTTGTCTGACAATTTTGAGGCCGTCTTGCCGTGTTGATGGCCCGAGTGCTTCGTTTTTGCAGCATCTATTGTCGTCGGATTTTCGCGGTGTTACGGTCACGCCCAACTTGTTCGACAATCCATGCGGCGGGCGCATGTGACTTACGAACCGAGCGGGACGTGGGCCCCAGCTGACCACAGCGATCGGGGCCGGTCCGCGGCGCAGGCGGCGACGTCGTGCGCGGGTGACTCCACCACGTCATGCGTCCCCCACCGACGAAAGGACCCGGACAGAGATGTCCCCTGATCTGAAGCGCCGTTCGTTCATGGCGGCCGGAGCGGCCGCAGCAGGCGCGACGCTCCTGCCCAATGCCTTCGCCGTGGCCAAGGCCTCGGCCGGCAAGAAGGGGGTGATGCTGATGAACCGGATCGGTCCCTCCGCGTCGACCCTCTACATCGCCGATGCCGACGGTTCCAACGAGCGCAGGTTGCTGCCGACCGGGGCGTTCGAGTACCACGCGGCCTTCTCCGCCGACGGGGCTTCGGTGTTCTTCACCTCGGAGCGCACCGGCGACGGCAACTCCGGGCTCTACCGGGCGAAGTCCGACGGATCCGGTGTCACGGCCCTGGTGGTCGACTCCGCGATGAACGACTGGGCGGTCCCGTCCCCGGACGGCACGAAGGTCGCCTACGTCTCCACGAGCGGCGACCACAAGGCCCATATATGGGTGCTCGACCTGGCCACCGGCAAGCGCACCAACCTCACAGGTACCAAGGCCCTCGCCGGTGACCCGGCAAGCCCGGACTGCCAGTTCCGCCCTTCCTGGTCGCCGGACAGTCAGTGGATCGCCTTCTCCAGCGACCGCAACACCACCTGGCGAGGCCACAGCGACGGCAAGGGCTGGGAACACACCCAGGAGCTGAGCGTCTACGTCATCCGCCCGGACGGCACCGGCTTCCGCCAGGTCGCCACCAAGGAGGGCTACTGCCTCGGTTCCCCGAAGTGGTCACCCGACGGGTCCCGGATCGTCTTCTACGAGATCACCGTCGAAGGAACCTGGGGCGCCCACCGCCCCGAGGCCATCGGAACCGTCGAGTCCCAGATCGTCTCGGTCGACGTCGCGACCGGGGGCCGGACCGAGCACACCTCCGGCGCCGGTCTGAAGGTCGCTCCCCAGTACCTGAGCGCCACCGAGATCGGATACCTCGTCAAGGGCGGCGCGAACGAGGGGCTGGCCTACACCGGCGGTGCCCGGCCCGCGGTCAAGAGGGCGCTTCGCTCCCCGGTCTGGTCGGCCGACGGCAAGTCGGTCATCTATGAGAAGCCCGACTACACCACCCGTGCGCTGGACAAGCCCCTCTACAGCTGGGACAGCGACTGGGACTACCGCTTCTGCGACGTGTTCCCGGTGGTCTCCAGGTCCGGCCGCCTGGCGATCACCAGCAAGCAGAGCGGCAACTCCTCGATCGTCACCATGCGAGCGGACGGCTCCGACCAGAAGGTCGTCTTCGACAGTGCCACCTCGGACCTCGACCAGGGGCAGCTCGAACACGGCCTGGCCGGCGCATTCCGTCCCGCGTGGTCGCCCGACGGGAAGTGGATCGCCTTCGGCCTGGGGGGCTGGTTCCAGACCCGCGCGACCGCGAAAGCCGTGGTGGTACGCGTCCCTGTCGACGGTTCCTCGGCCGCCCAGGTGCTCACCGACGGCTCGGTCAACGCCGGATTTCCGAGCTACTCGGCGGACGGCACCAAGCTCGTCTACCGGTTGTGGGGAGCGCAGATGGGTCTGCGCATTCTCGACCTCAAGACCGGTGCGACGACCGTCCTGACCACCGAATCCGACAACCTGCCCGACTGGTCACCGGACGGCAAGCTCATCCTCTTCACCCGGAAGACCAGCGCCACCAACTTCGACGTGTGCACCATCAAGCCCGACGGCACCGGTCTGAAGATCCTCACGACCACCGGCGCGAACGACGGGCACGCGGTCTGGAACCCCGACGGCCGCATCCTCTACAACAGTGGGATGTACGGATTCCGTGAGGAGGCCGCGCTCTACGACGACACCTTCCAGCCCTACGGCCAGATCTTCAGCATGAAGGCGGACGGGTCCGGCATCAAGATGCTGACGGACAGCCAGTGGGAGGACTCGATGCCGATCTACCTCACCAACGCCCAGCTCGCCGCCCGGTAAGGGCTCAGACTGCCGCTGCCCCGAAGCGCTCGGCCGACGGCCCCGCGGCGAGCATCGTCGTTCCGGTGCCCGACGACACATGTCGTCGGACCGGGGGCCCGGGTGGGATCCCTTCACCCGGGCCCCCGCGCCCGCGTCCCCGGCGGCCACCCGGCTCCGGCCTCGGGTGCCTCGCCTACCGCTCAGGTCCTCGACGGCGGAAGCTGTGCCGGAGTCCGGCGGCGGGTCGGCGAGCATCGTTGTGAGTCCATGTGCTGAGCACCCCTTGGAGTGAAGTCGTGGCCCAGACCTCCTCGTGGTCGCCCGATCCCCGTCGGTGCCCCGACCCGCGTCGCGGTGAGGCCTGCGGCCCACGCCGCGTCGACATCGGCCTCCCGGTCGTCGACGAACAGGAGCCGTTGCCGGTCGGTGACGGCATATATGGGGTCACCCTTCCGCAGGCCAGGGGCGCATGTGGCGGGGGGTTCGAGGGTCGGCCATGCGTGCAGCCACCATGCCGTCTCGCGGGACGGAGGTTCAGGGGAGCGGTGGTGCTCGAGACAAGTGCCATCCGGGACGCGTAGTTCAGGGTGATGTGAGGGTGCGGTGCTGGCTCCCGTGCTGGTTCGGTGCTGACCGAAAGCCCACGGCATCACCCGTCCTCACTTGTCCCGTGCTGACTTGGTGCTGACTACGCTCCGGTGAACTCGGGCGTCTGGGATTGATCGGCTCGGATTCGTGGTGTGGCAGGTTGACGACGTACACATGCAAGTGCTCAACCAGGTACGGCGCTACCTACCTGTCCCGCGCACTCCGGGCCGGCTCTTCAGGGGGCGTCGGAGAATCGCACGCGCACCGCGAGGAGGTCACCCGACGGATCCAGATCGGCGATCACCGGGAAGTAGCCGTCGCCCCAGGTCGTCATCGCGCACAGCACTCGGGCATCACCGAGATCCACGGATCCGGCCTCGACGTGCGAAGCACGTACCTCGCGCATGATCTGCCAGTGATGGGAGTGAGGCCGGAAGTCCACCGCCATGCGCCGTCCGGACTCGTCCTTCCATCTCAACACAGCGCGTGCCCTGTCCATGGCCTCCGGGACGGGCAGGCCAGTCCACCCGCGAACACCGTCCTCACCAGGCTCGCCCAGTTCGGGTGCGGCAAACGTCGCGGCCGCCTCGGCTGCCGCGGCACCCCAGAACGCCACATCGGCCAGACCGTCCACCGGCTCATCGTGCTGCCAGATGTTCAGAGCGTCGACGTCACCGAAAAGCACACGTGCCCGGTCCACGCCGATGTCACCCAGGGAAACCGATGACGTCACCCGGCCCTCGCCCATCCGGATGGAGATCTCGGACCAGCGTTCCCCGACACCATCGCCGTGGTCGACCCGTGTAGCCAGCACGGGCAGGTGCCGGCCTCGGGGTACGCCGCCTACGGCAACGACGGGAACGCCGAACATCAGGAAGCTGCCACCGCCCTCTTCACCTGTACGGCGGGCTCTTTGGGCATGGGACTCCCGAACCGGCAGGGACTCCAGCCGGGCGTTGAGGCCGGTGGACCGGCGGTGGCTGTCGAACGCCGCCTCGAACTCGGCAGCCTTCGAGGCCGGGATGTCATGGAGCCTGGAGCCCGGCTGCCGGCCAAAGGTCCGGACGGCTTCGGAAGCGTCCGGCCCGGTGACCACGAAGTCAAGGGCGCCCGTGACGTCGGCGGCCATGGCAGCGTCCTCGATCCCCAAGGAAGCCGGATCGATGTCCGCCGGCGACCGGTCTCCGCTCCACAGCCCCAAGTGGCCACCGTCAATGAGCACCAGGGTGCCGGACGGGCACGTGATGGTCCCCAGCTCGAACGTCTCTTCCATGGCGCGCGAGTCTACGGTCCTCCGGCAAGGCCGTCCCCAGGCGGGCGGCTCCGCTGCCGGACGGCCACCGGGGCTCTGCATCGCACAGCACGGGTATGCACGTTTTCACGTACCGCCCTGCGCACTTTCACGCGAACGCCGACACAGGTGACTGACGGAGAGCCGAGTCGGTCTCGCCGCACAGCCGCCGTCCGCACGAGGGGGCGTATTGCGTCGTGATCAATCTGCGGGGCTTGCTCCGCAGCAGGCTCTGGACCCAACCTTGATCAGGCCATCTGCTGATCACGACCGAATCCGCTCCCTATGACGCTCAGCAGAGCCAGGGCCTCGGCGCTGGGAGATCCCGGGGGCGCGCTGTAGAGCACGAGACACTGGTCCCGTTCGGTGAGGGTGAGTGTGTCGCAGTCGACCGTGACTTCTCCGACGGCCGGGTGGCGGAAGGTCTTCGTGAGCATGTGCGTGGCCTGCACGTCGTTCCGTTCCCAGAGGCGGGTGAAGTCGGGGCTGGCATCACGAAGTTCGTCGACGAGTCCGGTCACCGCGGGATCGGTGGGGTAGCGGGCGAGGGTCGTGCGGAGCCGCATGACGACGTTCAACCGGAACTCGGCGGTGTCGGAGAGCCCGTAGAGCGCCGCATCGGCGCCCTGTGGTGTGAGGAAGGCCCGGCGCGCGAGGTTCCGGTCGTCGGGGGCGAGCGGGGCGAAGTCTTCCATGAGTGCGGCCGCGAGATCGTTCCACGCGAGGACCTCGAAGGCGGCGGACGTCACGAAGCCCGCCGTTCGCGGCAGTCGTTCCAGAAGCGCGAGGATGCTCGGGCGGACGTCGCGCCGGTGCAGTCCGGTGCGGTTGGGTGCGGTGCCCGCGAGGAGGTGGAGGTGGTCGGACTCTGTGTCGGTGAGCCGCAGCGCGACAGTGATCGCGGCCAGGACGTCGCCCGAGGGGCGTGGCGCCCTGCCCTGTTCGAGCCGGGTGTAGTACTCCGTCGAGATGTACGCGAGGACTGCCACTTCCTCGCGGCGAAGACCTGGTGTGCGCCGGCGTGGGCCGGAGGGGAGGCCGACGTCCTGGGGCCGGAGCCGCTCGCGGCGGCTGCGGAGGAATGCCCCGAGCTCCTGCTTGTCCATATGGCAAGTGTGCGCGCAGTCCGGCGGCTGATCCTGGTACAGCCTGTGCCTGTATCCGCCCGGCAGCCGACCGGACGCTGTTGCCATGACGAACAACACGAACACCACGGACAGCGCACCAATCGGCATGCTCGACGGAAAGATCATCTTCATCACCGGCGCCAGCCGCGGGATCGGAGCGGCCGCGGCCCGGCTCTTCGCCTCCGAAGGCGCGGCTGTCGTGCTCGCAGCCCGCAGCACGGACGCCCTCGACCGCATCGTGAAGGAGATCCGCGCTGACGGCGGCGTCGCCGATGCCGTCACCTTGGACCTCGCCGACCCCACGAGCATCCGCGTCGCCGTTGACCACGTCGAAGCGCTTCACGGACGGCTGGACGGCGCCTTCAACAACGGCGCGGTTCCCCAGCGGCAGTTCGGCCCGGTCGAGACCACCAGCGACGAGGACATCGACGAGCAGTTCGCCGTGAACTTCCGTTCGCACTGGACTGCCATGACCGCCGAGGCCGCGCTCATGCGGCGAGGCGGCGGCGGGGCGATCGTCAACACCTCCAGCATCGGCAGCCGCCGAGCGAACCCCGCCCTACCCGCCTACGGCGCCATGAAGCGCGCGCTCAACAGCCTCACCGAGACCGCCGCGGTGAACTGGGCCGGCGACCGTATTCGAGTCAACGCCATCACCCCCGGCGGCACCGCCACCAGGATGATCGATACCTGGGAAGCGGCGACTCCCGGCGTCGTCGAGCAGATGACCAAGTCGATCCCGCTCGGTCGGATGGCGGAGCCCCGGCAGATCGCCGAGGCAGCCGCGTGGCTGCTCAGCGACCGAGCTTCGCACGTGACCGGCGCGACCCTGCCGGTCGACGGCGGCGCCGGCGCTTGACATGAGTGGCCCGGGTCCAGGGCACATGTGGTGGGGGCATGGTTCGAGGGTCGGCCCTGCGCGCAGCCACCATCCCGACTCGCGGGAAGGCGGTTCATGGAGCGGCGGGGCTGGAAACGAGTGCGGCCCGGGACGGTAGTTCAGGGTGATCTGACGGTGCGGTGCTGACTCCCGTGCTGGTTGGTGTTTACTACGCTCCGTCGAACTCGGGCGTTTGGGATTGATCGGCTCGGAGTCGTCGCGTGGCAGGCGGCCCGGCCCCGCGCTCCTCCGTGCGTGCCTGGGCTGCTGCGCACCGACCGCCGGCCGCACGCCCACCGAGGTCGAGGCGGACGCGTGCGGACGCGCCGAGGGTTGCTGCTGCTGCTCAGCGTCCCCACCGGTCGTGGCCCTGGAGAACCGGGTCACTCTGTTCCGCGACTTCCGATGAGTCGCCAGGGCGGTCCTCACTCCGGGGCGGCAACGCTGAAACAGCTCAGTCAGCCGCGTTCATGAACTCCAGCATGCGGCGGTTGACCTCCTCGGCGTGGTCGATGTGTGGTCCGTGTCCGGTGCCGGTGAGGATCTCCGCGTGGGCGCGGGGCACGAGCCGGGGGATTCGTTCCACCTGCCGTTGTGGGTGCACGAGGAGGCTCCGCCTGCCGAGCACCAGGTACAGGGGCGTGTGGATGGTGGCAAGTTCATCGTCGGCCAACGGCAGGGGCGCCGGGCGGCGCAGCCGGAAGGCGCGGGCGCCGGCGAGGGCCATTGATCGGAGTTCCGCGACGGTGAGGACCGGTTGTTCCAGCCAGGCTGCCAGGCGCGGGCGGAGGCGCCGGGGGGCGAAGCTCGCGAAGAGGCTGGCCATGATCCAGGCGTAGAAACGCAGGCCCACCTTCTCCAGTCCGCCGGGATCGAGGAGGGTGACCGAGGCCAGGCGACCGGGTTCCCGGTGTGCTTGGTTGAGGGCGAGCCAGCCGCCGTAGGAGGCACCGACCAGGTGGACCCGGTCGAGGCCGAGGCCCGCGAGTGTGGCCTCCAGTCAGCGCGCGGCGTCGCGGGGCTCGTGCAGCGGCTTGTGCTGGATGCTGCGACCCGGGTCGCCCGGTGTGTCGAGGGCGTAGACGGGGCGGTCGGCGCTGAGCGCTGCCGTGTTGGCGTACCACATGGCGGAGCAGGTGCCGGAGCCGTGGACGAGGACGACAGGGGTCCGCGCATCGGCGGCGGGATCGGTGGGGCCGTACCGGTAGACGTGTGTGGTGCCGTATTCCGTCTCCACGTCCTGTTGCGCACGTGCCGGAGCTCCCAGTGCGTAGACCGCGTCGCAGGCGGTGAAGTACCGCTCGCGCAGAGAGTCGTTGACGTAGCCACCGAGTGGGGGCGCGGTCGTGTCGTTGGGTGCGGTCGGACGCACGGGGCCACCTCATCTTCGAGATCCGTCTTTAATGGTACGACCGTATCACGAAATTGGTACAGGCGTACCATGAAAATCGCGCCGGGGCGGCGTGAGGGCGACGGGTGAGGAGTGGCGTGATGCCCAAGCGGGTGGACCACGAGGAGCGGCGGCGGCAGATCGCGGCCGCGCTCGTGCAGGTGGCCGGACGTCGAGGGCTGCATGCGGTCGGGATGCGCGAGGTCGCCGCCGAGGCAGGTGTCTCCCTGCGGCTCGTCCAGTACTACTTCGAGACCAAGGAGAAGCTGCTGCTCTTCGGGCTGCAGTACCTGGCGGCCCGGCTGGTGGAGCGGGTCACTGCGAAGCTGCGGGAGGCGGGGGAGGGTGCGGGACCGCGGCGGACGACCGAGGCGCTCCTCCTTGCCTCGCTGCCGACCGACGAGGAGAGCCGCATCTTCCACCTCGTCTACACGTCCTACGCCGTCCTGACGGTCACCGACGAGGCACTGGCCGCCCAGCCCTTCCGGGACGACCCCGATGCGGCGGAACAGACCATCACCGCCCTCATCCGTCAGGCTCAGCAGGACGGCGACGCACGCCCCGGCCTCGATGCGCACGCCGAAGCCGTAGGTCTGCTGGCCATGTCGGCGGGCATGGGCATCAGCGTCCTTGTCGGCCAGCGCGATGCCGCGTCCGCCGAGGCGCTCCTCGGCCACCACCTGGATCGCATTTTTGTGCGAAGGCCTTCGTGACTCCGTCGTACGGCCGTCCGCTGAGCGAGGCATGACATGACGTGACTGAAGGTCCTGGCACGGTTCGGCGAGATCTCTTCCGGGCGGCCCGGACGCGCCGTCAAGACCCGTCAGGTCGTGCTGCGTTTCCACGTCGGCTCCGTGACGACGCCGCCGGCCGCGGGCCCCGGGAGAACCCGGCTGTTGACGTGATCGTAGGCTGTTCCGGGCCGGTGACCTGCGAAGGGTTCACGCACGGGGCAGCGAGGGCGGTGCTCCGCGAACGGGCGGAGCCGGGGCGCTCGGCCTCCGGCGTCGTCCGGCCGGCACCACCCTGGGCCCAGTCGGCGGGCGGCCTCCACGATTCGGCGGCAAGGATCTTCATGCAGGGCGTTCTCACCGGCTTCGCGGTCATCGCCGTGGTCATAGGAATCGGCTACCTCCTCGGGCGACGTGGGCACCTGGGGAAGGACGGCCGAACCGTCCTGACAGGGCTCGCCTTCAACGTCGCGACGCCCGCGCTGCTCTTCACGACACTGGCGCGGGCGGACCTCACCGTCATCTTCTCGCCGCGTCTCCTGGTCACCGCCGCGGGAACGGCCACCGCGGCAGCCCTCTTCGTCGTCGTCGGGCTCCTGAGGGGATGGGGCGCCGGCCCGGTCACCATAGGCGCCCTCTGCTCCAGCTACGTCAACGCGGGAAACCTCGGCATCCCGATCGCCGTGTACGTCCTGGGGGACGCCTCGCTCGTCGCCCCCGTACTGCTCTTCCAGCAGATCGTGGTCACCCCGCTGGCACTGACCATCCTCGACCTGACCCGGCCCGGGGAGCCGCGCCCCCTGCGGCAGCGCGTGATCACGCCGTTCCGCAACCCGATGGCGATCGGTTCCCTGTCCGGTGTCACGGTGGCCGCCGTCGGATGGACCGTCCCTCAGCCGGCGCTCGAACCGCTCACACTGATCGGCAACATGTCGGTCCCCGCGGTGCTGCTCGCCTTCGGGATGTCCTTGCGCGGCAGCGGGGTGCCCGCACGCGGGGAGAACCGTTCCGCCATCATCCTGTCGGCCTTCCTCAAGACGACGGTGCAACCGCTCGTCGCGCTGGGGATAGGTGCGGGAGTCCTTCATCTGCGAGGCGCGGCCCTGCTGGACGTGGCCGTGACCTCGGCGTTGCCCGCGGCCCAGAACCTCTACACCTATGCCTCGCAGTACCGGGTCGCCGAACGGCTCGCAAGGGAATCGATACTGCTGTCCACGGTCGTGTCGGTTCCGGTGCTCATCACCATCGCCGCACTCCTGGGATAGGGGACGGCGAGAGGTGCGTGCCCCGTTCGGAGCACACGCGGGACACGCGCCGGGCGTGTCCCCGGGCGACCGGACGCGCACGCACGAGGCGCTCGCCCGGGCGGGAACCCGGGCGAGCGCCTCGTGACAGGTGTTCCTGACCCGTCAGGACTGTTCTGACCCGGTCCTCGGTGCGGGAACCACCCCGGGCCGGACGGGCTCGTCGCGGCGCGACCGGTGGGACATCCAGGCGGCCACCAGAGCGCCGGAGATGTTGTGCCAGACGGAGAACACCGCCGCCGGCAGGGCCGCCAGCGGGCTGAAGTGGGCCGTCGCGAGTGACGCGGCGAGCCCCGAGTTCTGCATGCCCACCTCGAAGGCCATGGCACGGCTCGCCGGCCTGCCGAGACCGGAGAGCTTGCCGGCGCCGTAACCGAGGGCGAGCCCGAGGCCGTTGTGCAGCACGACGGCGACCAGCACCGTCACCGCCGCGGACTTGATCGTCCCGGCGCTGCCGGCCACGACGGCGCAGACGATCGCGGCGATGGCCAGGGACGACAGCCAGGGCATGAACCCCAGAACCCGGTCGACGAGCCGGCCGGCGAGAAGCCGCACGACCAGGCCGCCCAGGACGGGGAGCAGCACCGTCTTGAGGATGTCCGTGATCATCGAACCGGCGTCCACCGGAAGATACGCACCCGCCAGCAGAAGCGTGAGCGGCGGTGTCACCAGCGGGGCGACGAGGGTGGAGACGGTGGCCACGGAGACCGACAGCGCGACGTCCCCCCGCGCGAGGAAGGTCACGACGTTGGACGCCGTCCCGCTCGGCGCGCAGCCGACCAGGATGAGTCCGGCCGCGAGCTGCGGTGGAAGACCGAGCAGATGGGCGATCGCCCAGCCGAGTCCCGGCATGATGACGTAGTGGGCGACCAGGCCGATGGCCACGGCCCACGGGCGCCTCGCCACGCCCCTGAAATCGAGCGGCGTCATCGTCAGTCCCATGCAGAACATGACGATTCCGAGCAGGTACGGAACCGACTCCGTCCAGCCGTCGAACGTGCCGGGAGTGACGAGGCCGGCGACACCCGCGGCGAGCACGAGTACGGGGAACACCGTGACGGCCCGTCGCGCCGCCTTGTCGTCGGATCCCGTTTGATCAGGGGTCATCTGTTCGGTTTGCACAGGCGCGATCACACGCCGCGGGTGGTGACCGGCGCAAGCGCGTCTCACCATGTGGTCGATGTGTCCAGGATGTGTGCACCGGGTGTGGGGATCGCGTGGGTGCGGCAGCCGTAGCTCACGCCTCGGCCCACGGCTCGGATGCCGGCGCCACGGCTCCCGGCACGCTCATGGACGCCGTACCCGGCCGGCCGGGGATGCGGAGGCCCGGTACGGAGGGCAACGTGGGGGAGTGCCGCAGCTGCTGAGAACCCATTGGATCCCCGTCGGCCTGATCGTGCTGGCCGTGGTGGTCGACCTGGCCACACCGCACGACGTCACATCAGCGCCGCTGCTCATCGCGGCGCCGGTCGCCGCGGCACCCCTGGCCGGGGTCCGCGGGATCATCGCCGTGGGGATCACGGCGATGATCGTCCACGCGTTCCTCGCACGCGTCGACGGGACCTTCGGTTGGCGCGCGGGTGTGGCCAACCAGATCACCCTCGCGGCCGTCACCGCGCTCGCGGTCCTGATCCATCGCATGCTGCGCAGACAGGATTCCCGCGCCCGGCGAGCCCAGTACGTCGCCGCCGTCGCGCAGCGCGCGCTGCTGCCCAGGCCACCCGCGTACCTGGGGGACCTGCGGGTCGGCGCGCGGTACGTCCCCGCCGAGAGCGAGGCACTGATCGGCGGGGACCTGTACGTCGTGCAGAACACCCCCTACGGAATCCGCGCGATGGTCGCGGACGTGAGAGGGAAGGGGCTCGGCGCCGTCAGCGCGGTCAGTGCCGACCTCGGTGCCTTCAGGTACGCGGCTGACGAGGCGGAGGACCTGCCGCAGCTGGTTCACCGGCTGGAGTGGGCGCTCCAGCGTGAGGGAGGCCGCCGAGGGGGCACCCAGCGGGAGGAGGGCTTCACCACGGCCCTCATCGCGGAGTTCTCCGAGGACCTGGGGACCGTGCGCCTCGTCAACCGGGGCCACCCCCCGCCCGTGCTGATCGACACCAGCGGCGGCGCCACCCTCCTGGAGACCTCCGAGGAGTCACCCCCGCTCGGCATGAGCGATCTGAGCGATCTGGGCGCGTGGCACACGCCGGTCGACAGCTTCGCCTTCCCCGCCGGATCCACACTCCTCTGCTACACCGACGGGGTCACCGAGTCCCGGGACGCCGCGGGGCGTTTCTACGACCCGGTCGGCCGCCTTCCGCACCTGCTCGGCAGACGCCTCGCCTCCGGTGCCCGGCTCACGCCGGGACAGATCCTGGACCTGCTGATCCAGGACGTCGGCCGCCACTCCGGCGGCCGTCCCCACGACGACCAGGCGATGCTGGCCCTGCACCGCGTCCGCGCCGGCCCGGTCCGCGCACGGCGCGGCCCGGCGATGCCGCCCGTCTGAACGAACGGACCGGCCCGTTTCGCCGTGCGACGGCACGGACATGATCCGATGGTGACGGAGAGTCGTGAGGCACTTGCCTGGACGCTGAAGAGCGAGCACCCGGACCCGGCCGGTCATCTGACGGTGCGGCGCCGCACCTACGTACAGCCGGACGGCAAGGACTCGGACTGGGACATCCTCGACGGTCCGCGGACGGTCGCACTGGTCGCGTTCACGGAAGAAGGCCGGGGCATCCTCGTCCGGCAGTACCGGCCGGGTCCCGGCAAGGTCCTGGCAGAGCTCCCCGGTGGCGCGATCGAGCCCGGGGAGGACGTCCTGCACGCGGCGGCACGGGAGCTGCTCGAGGAGACCGGATACCGTGCCGGCACCACCGAAGTCGTGATGCGGACGTATCTGGCCTCCTACGCGACCCACAGGAGATACGCGGTGCTCGCGAGGGACTGCCGCAAGGTCGCCGACCCCACCCCTGACGCGGAGGAGTTCGTCGACCCGTTCACCCTGGACCAGGACGCCTACACGGAGCATCTCCTCGGCGGTGAGTACACGGACGCGGACGTCGGTCTGGCCGGCCTCGTCGCGGCCGGACTTCTCGTCAGAAGGCGCTGAGCCGCCGTACGGCGGGCGACGCGAAGATGTGCGAGGGCGGCCCATCCGGTTCACACTCGGATCATGCCGACCGACAAGAGCCCCTCGGACGCCGGCCGGAGCGTGGCGGACCCGCCGGCCGGGCGGAGTGACGCCAACCGGACGCTGACCCTGGCGGCGATGCTCTTCGCCGTGTCGATGACGTTCATCGACCAGACGATCGTCTCCATCGCCGCCCCTCGCATCATCGACGAACTCGGCCTCTCGTCCTCCGGCATGCAATGGGTCGTCAACGCCTACCTGCTCGCCCTCGCGGCCTTCTTCGCGCTCGGCGGAAGGCTGTCCGACATCCTCGGCCACCGCAGGGTGATGGTGGCCGGCACCCTGCTCTTCGTCCTCTCCTCCGTGCTGTGCGGGTGCGTCCCGGAGGGTGACTTCGCACAGAGCTGGCTGATCATCTTCCGTGCGACCCAGGGGCTCGGGGCGGCACTGATGTTCCCCGCGGCCCTCGCCGTCGTCATCGCGGTCTTCCCGGTGGACAAGCGGGGCCGGGCCCTCGCGCTGTTCTTCGGGATCTCGGGGGCGCTGACGGCGGTGGGCCCGCTGCTCGGCGGATGGCTGACCGGCTGGACCTGGCGGGCCATCTTCTGGGTGAACGTACCGGTCGCCGTGATCGCCCTGGTCCTGGCCGCCATGGCCCGCATCCCCGAGACCCGTCGTCGGGAGAAGCTCGACGTGCCCGGTGCCGTCCTGATCGCGGTGGGCATGGGGCTGAGCGTCCTCGGCTTCCAGCAGGCGTCAGCGTGGGGCTGGAGCAGCGTCCTCACCTGGTTGTGCATCGTGGGCGGGCTCGCCGTCCTGGTGGTGTTCTGCCGCTACGAGCTCCGGGTGGAGGAGCCGCTGATCAAGCTGCGGGTGTTCAGGGACCGGGCGTTCACCGTCGACATGCTCGTCCTCTTCTTCGCGATGCTGGCCTTCGTCCCGGTGTTCTTCTTCGCCTCCGTGTACGCACAGGTCTCGCTGAGCGCTTCCCCGAACCAGGCCGCACTGTACCTGCTGTACTTCTTCATCGGCTTCGGGATCGCGTCCCAGTGGGGCGGGCGGATCCTCGACCGGCGGGGAGCCCGCCCGGCGATGAAGCTCGGTACGGCGCTGGGCGCCGTGGGGTTCGCCCTGTGGGCGAACAAGCTCACGGACCTCTCGATGCACGACCAGTGGCCGTACGCCGCACTCGCCGGCGCGGGTATCGGATTCCTCCTCGCCCCGGCCTCCACCGACGCCGTCAACCGGTCGATCGGCGCCTCGTACGGCGAGGTCACCGGTGTCACCCAGACCGTACGCAACTACGCGGCCAGTGTCGGCATCGCCGTCTTCGGGACGGTCCTCACCCACGTCACCACCGACCGGGTCGTGGAGACGCTGACCTCCAGGGGAGTGCCCGAGGGCCCGGCCGGTGACGCGGCCAGGTCGGTCGCCGAGGCCGTCACCGGGAATCCGGACGCCCGGGCGCCGTCCGGCGACGGCCGGATCGCCACCCTGATGCGGGATTCGATGGACGCCGTCCGGCTGGACTTCGCCGAGGCCAACCAGTGGGTCTTCTACGGAATGGCCATCGCGCTCGCCATCGCCTACCTGTGCGCCCACCGGCACCCGGGCACCAGGGTGACCGGGGAGGCCCCCACGGACGAGCCCGCGCGCCCCGGGCGGGGAGCCCCGGACGGCTCCGGCTGAGCGGATTTGGTTGCCCCGGTTCCTCAGGAATCCGTCGCGGCCAGGTCGGACTCGCCGCGCAGCACACAGAACTCGTTGCCCTCGGGATCGGCGAGCACCGCCCAGCCGGTCCCGTCGGGATTCCGGCGGTCGGCGACCAGGGTGGCACCGACCTCCAGGAGCCGCTCCACCTCCTGCTCACGTGACGTCTCCGGGCGGAGGCACAGATGGAGCCGGTTCTTCGTCCTCTTGGGCTCGGACACCTGATTGAAGTACAGCGCGGGGCCCTGGGGCAGGAGCACCTGGGTCTCCCTGCTCCCCGGCCCGTCCTCCGGATCGAGCGGGCAGCCCGTCACACTGCTCCAGAACCGGGCCAGTTCGTAAGGGTCCGCACAGTCGACCGCGATGTTCTGCACCAGGGAAACCATGTGCGCAGCATCCCGGATCGCGGTCGCCCGGCGCCAACCGGGTCCCGAAGGACCGCTGCCCCCGACCGGATGCTCCGGCCCGGCGCGCGGCCAGGACGGCCGACCTCACCTCGACGATGGTGAGAACGGACCAGTAATGGTGAGTCTGTTCCACGCGTCGGGCGTACGGTCCGTCCTAGCGTTGCCGTGCGGGGAACCTCCCGTCGTCCCTCCACCGAGGACCTGATCCCATGCCGATGCAACCCTGGTTCACCGATGCCAAGCTGGGCATCTTCCTCCACTACGGCATCTACGCCGTCGACGGCGTGGCCGAGTCGTGGTCCTTCTACGACGGGCAGCTCTCGCGCGAGGAGTACCTGCGACAGCTGAACGGCTTCACCGCGTCGCGGTACGACCCCCGCGCCTGGGCGGAACTCTTCGCCCGCGCCGGAGCCCGGTACGCCGTGCTCACCGCCCGGCACCACGACGGCGTGGCCCTGTGGGACACCGAGCAGGGGGACCTGAACGTCGCGAAGCACACCCCGGCCGGCCGCGACCTCCTGGCCGGATACGCCGACGCCCTGCGTGAAAGGGGCCTCGGAGTGGGCCTGTACTACTCGCACTCGGACTGGAACCACCCGGACTACGCAAGCGTGGTGCATCCGCGGCCCACGACGGAGGACGTGGCCACCCACCCCCTCGTCGCCCCGGAGGGAGGAGTGGAGGACCCGGCAGCCTGGGAGCGGTACGTCGCCTACCGGGACGCCCAGGTCGGGGAACTGGTCGAGCGCTACCGGCCGGACTTGCTGTGGTTCGACGGCGAATGGGAACGCAGCGAGGAGCAGTGGCGGATGCGTGAGCTCTCGGAGAAGATTCTCGCCGCCGCCCCGGACACGGTCCTCAACGCCCGGATGCTCAGCTACGGCGACTACGCCACCCCCGAGCAGGGCGTACCGCTGCTGGCGCCGGACGGGCCCTGGGAGCTGTGTCTGACCGTCAACGACTCCTGGGGCTTCCAGCACCGGGACCACAACCAGAAGTCCGTGCGCCTGCTGGTGCGGTACTTCACCGAGACCATAGGCATGGGCGGGAACCTGCTGCTGGCCGTCGGCCCCCGTGAGGACGGCACGATCCCGGCCGAGCAGGTCGAGCGGCTCGAGGGCCTCGGAGACTGGATCGGCCGGCACTCCGAGGCCGTGTACGGCACGGTCGCCGGGCTCCCGGCCGGACACCACTACGGCCCCAGCACCCTTGCCGCCGACGGTCGCACCCTCTACCTGGTGTGCTTCGACGTCCCACGCGAGTCCGTCGGGGTGCGCGGACTGCGCACCCCGGTCAAGCGGGTGAGCGTGCTCGGCACCGGTGCCGAACTCCCGCACCGGACCGTCGGCGGCCTGGAGGAGGTCCCCGGCGTGCTGTGGATCGACGCGCCCCGGGCGGGGGACGTCGACGAGCAGGCGACCGTCCTGGCCGTGGAACTCGAAGGCGAGCTCGACCTGTACCGGGGCGCCGGCCGGGACTGAGCCCTCCGAGGACTCAGCCGCCGGCGCGGACCGCGCGCGGAGACGCGCCAAGTACGCGTCGGCACGCCTTGTTGAAGGACTGCAGGTCCTCCACGCCGACCGCCGCCGCCACCGCCGGGATCGGGAGCGTCGACTCGCGCAGCAGATGACGAGCCCTCTCCATCCTGCGGCGGCGGATGCAGGCCACGACGGTCTCCCCGGTCTCCGCGCGGAAGAGGCGCAGCAGGTGGTTGTGCGACACCCCCGCCGCACGTGCCACCTCGGGGACCGTCAGCCGCCCGGCCAGGTTCGACTCGATGTACGCGACGGCGGCGGCGAACGAGGCGTGCGGGCGGCTCTCACGGCCCGCCGGCTCGGCGAGTTCGGCCAGCTGCCACAGGGCGGACCACACCTCGGCATCCGCCCGGCGGGGACTGCGCGGGGCGGCGGCGATCGCCCGGAGCAGCAGGTCCGAGAGGAGAGGGGTGAGCGCACCGACGTCCTGCATCACCGGGAGGGTCAGCGCTGGTCCTGTCCCGGGGAGGCGCAGATGGGCGTAGAGGTGCTCGGACCGCCCGCGGTAGCGGAACCGCACCTCCGCGCCGGGTGGGACCAGACTCACCCGTCCGGGGCGGACGGCATGCGCGACACCGTCGACGAGGAGATCGGCCGAGTAGCGGTAGTGGTGCAGCTGCCAGAGGTCGGGCAGCCGGAACACGTCCACCTGACCCGTCGTCCCGTGCACGCCGACACCGAGACTCAGCACCTGCGGCGGTTCGTCGAGCCGCACCCCCACGGAGTGTCCCGGCCGGACCCAGTGACTGTCGGGCATGGGGAAAATCTACCAGTGAGCAGTGTGGTGAAGGCTGTCCCGCTCCCGCACATGGGGGCGCCACGGTCAGGTGCGTCCGCGGGCGCGGGCGCGGTCGTCGTCCGCTTCCGGGCTTCCCGAACGGCGAGATCTCCGCGCCCCTGTCACAGGTGTGCGGCGCCCGCGGCAGGGGAGGCGTGACACATGCACTCCTGGAATCTCGACGACATGCCCGACCTCTCCGGCACCACCGCGGTGGTTACCGGCGCCAACAGCGGAATCGGAGCCGTGACGGCCCTCACCCTCGCCCGGTCCGGAGCGCGGACCGTGCTCGCCTGCCGCGACCACGAGCGGGGCAGCCGGGCGCTGGACGCCGTACGCCGCGCCGTGCCGGGATCCGACACCCGGCTCGTACCGCTGGACCTCGCGGACCTGTCCTCGGTGGCCGACGCCGCCGGCCGGATCGCGAAGGAGACCGACGGCCGGCTGGACCTCCTGGTGAACAACGCCGGCGTCATGGCGTTGCCCTTGCTGAGGACGGCCGACGGTTTCGAGATGCAGTTCGGGACCAACCACCTCGGCCACTTCGCGCTCACCCACCACCTGCTGCCGCTCCTGGGAACGGGAGGCATGTCGCGGGTCGTCACGGTGTCGTCGCTGGGCCACCGCATCGGGCGGATCGACTTCGACAACCTCAACGCGGAACGCGGCTACGACAAGTGGCGCGCCTACATGCAGTCCAAGCTCGCCAACCTCCTCTTCACCGCCGAGCTCCAGCGTCGCGCCGACGCGGCGGGACGACCGATCCTCTCGCTGGCGGCCCACCCCGGCCTCTCCGCGACGGAGCTCGGCCAGGCGGGTCCCCGGCTCGCGGGACGGACCTGGGCCGCGAAGGTTGAACGCCTGACGCGGGTCTACACACAGCGGCCTTCGGCCGGTGCGCTGCCCGTCCTGTACGCGGCCACCCTGCCCGACGCGCTCGGCGGGAGCTACTACGGGCCCCGGCTGCTGGGAGAGACCAGGGGAGGCCCCGCACCCGCACGCACGTCCACCCGTGCTCAGGACATGGACACGGCGCGGGCCCTGTGGGAGGAGTCGGCCCGCCTGACCGGGGTGTCTCCGGACGCGCTCTGAATCCCCGCGGTCCCGGCCCCTGTCGGGGGCGGGACCGCGGGCGTGAGGTCAGGCGTTCGCCAGACGCAGGTCGGCACCGCCCGCACGCAGTCCCTCGGCGGCGGCCTCCGCGAGGGAACCGTCGGTCACGATCGTGTCGAACGCGCTGAGCGGGGCGACCCGGAACTTGCCGAAGGTGCCGTACTTCGAGGACCCGGCAACGAGTACGCTCGCCCCGGTGCACTCCATGGCCGCCTGTTTGACCTCCACCTTCGCCGCGGAAGGCGTGGTCACCCCGCGCAGCAGGTCCCAGGAACTGGTGCTGATGAAGGCGATGTCAAGGGCGAGCTGACGCAGCGTCGTGGCCGCCAGTCGTCCCACGCTTGACCGGTTGGACGGGTCCACCTGCCCGCCGATGTGTATGACGTCGAGCTGGGTCGAGGCCATCAGGCGGTCGACGGTGGTGAAGTCGTTGGTGACGACTGTGAGCGACTCGTGGCGTGCGAGCAGCGGCACCATGGCAAGCAGTGTCGTGCCGGCGTCCAGGTAGACCGTCATGCCCTCCCGGACCAATTCGGCCGCCGCCGTTGCCATCGCCTGCTTCTCGGGCTGCTCCATCAGGGTCTTGGCCTGGAAGCTGGGCTCGCTCTGCAGATGACTCGCGATCCGCGCCCCGCCGGGCACGGAGAACACCAGTCCCTGACGTTCCAGTTCCGCGATGTCACGACGTACGGTCATGTGGGAGACGCCGAAGAGCTGCGTGATCTGCTGCACGCTCAGGACACCGTCCCGCCGCAGGTGCTTCAACAGGAGCTCACGCCGTTGATCGGGGATCAGGGGCAACTGCTCGTCGTCCGCCACTGCTTCTTACCTTTCCTCTCGCGACCACCGCGGCCGCTGCTCGATTGTGCCGTCCCGGCACGCAGCCGCCCAACAGGACGTGGCTTTCAGGAGCCGATGAAGGTGCTGAGGAGCAGCACGCCGCCGAGACTGAGGAGTGACTGGAGGGAGAGCATCAGCGTCCAGGTGCGGAATGTCTGGGCCACCGACAACTGGTAGTACTCCTTGAACAGCCAGAACCCTGAGTCGTTGACGTGCGACAGCATGACCGCGCCCGACGAGGTGGCCAGCACCAGCAGTTCGGGCGAGAGGCCTGGGTAGGCGCCGATGAGGGGAGCGACGATCCCGGTGGCCGCAGCCGTCGCCACCGTCGCCGAGCCGAGACAGATGCGCAGGAGCGCCGCGACCAGCCAGGCCAGCAACAGCGGGGGGATGGACCAGTCCACCGCGTAGTCCGAGATCAGCTTGTCGATGCCGGTCGCGGTGAGCATCGCCTTGAGTCCGCCGCCGGCCCCGAGGATGAGCACGATCCCGCCGACGGGTCCCAGGCCCTTGCCCGCCATCTTCTGCAGTTGGCCGAGCCCGAACCCCGACCGCAGGCCCAGGGCGAAGAAGGCGAAGACCACTGCGGCCAGCAGGGAGATGACGGAGGAGTCGCATGCCTCGAAGAACGAGTAGGGCAGGGAGCCTTCTGCGGTGTTCGACGTCCCGACCGTGCCTATGAGCATCAGGACGGGCGGCAGCAGCACCGTGATCAGTGCCAGCACGAACGAGGCGGGCCGCTTGCGGTTCTCCGGTTCCGGGCCTGTTTCGGGTACCGGGCCGTTGTCGAGATCAGGCGCGGGGCCGAACCACCGGGACGCGACCCTCGTGAGCAGCGGTCCGCTGACCACGGCGATCGGGATGCCGATGATCAGGCCGTAGAGGATGGTCAGCCCGGTGTTCGCGCCGTACGCCGAGACGGCCAGCGTGGGGGAGGGGTGGGGCGGGAGCAGTCCGTGGGATATGTAGAGGCCGGCGGCGAGCGGCAGGCCCACGTACAGGAGGTGCGTATCGGTGCGCTTGGCGACGGCGTACACCAGGGGCACCAGCATGACGAAACTGACGTCGAAGAGGTGCGGCATCCCGATGAGCAGTGCGGCCGCGGTGATCGCCGTGGGGATCCACTTGACCGGCCGTGCGCCGATGAACGCGGTGGCTATCCGGTCCGCACCGCCGGAGCCGAGAAGGATCCCACCGAGAACCGTGCCGAGTCCGATGGTGGGCCCGGTGCTCTTCAGCGCGTCGCCGAAGCCGTCCTGGAAGTGCTCGACGGTGTCTCCCGGCCCGATCCCCGCAGCCAGGCCCAGCCCGAGTGCGGACAGTGCCAGGGCCAGGAACGGGTGGAGCTTCGCCTTGGTGATCAGGAGGATCAGAACGACGACCGCGGCCGCGCCCAGCAGGAGGTGTTGGAGGTCGGTCTTCATCAACGGCTCGCAGAGGACTCAGAGGAGGAGGTGCGGGGGGCGCGTGAGACGCGCCCCGACGTCCAGGCATCCAGCAGCCCGAGGTCGGGGTCGGCGAGATCGTCCAGTGTGAGGAGGGCGCCCGCCCGGACGTCGCGTGCGAGCGTCGCGTGGGCGGCGAGGTACAGCGGCGCCGTGTCCTCGGGGGCGTCCTCGTCGCGGAGAAGGACTGCCTGGACCCCGGTCACGTCGTGATGGTGGCCGCCCATGTCCAGACGGGTGCCGGAGGGCAGATCGCGCAGGGCGCGTCCGCCGAGCACGGCGTGGGCGCGCGGGTCGGTGCCGCCGGAGGGGCGGCCGTGGAGCACCGCGGAGAGCAGGGAGACCGGTGTCTCGACGCCCATGAGGTGGTAGGGCAGGTAGATCGCCGCGTACCGGCCGTCCCTGCTGACCACGTGGCCCTTGCCGCGCAGTGTCTCCCAGGTGACCGGGTCGCCCGTCCGTACGACGACGAAGACCCCGCCGGCGAAGGACGCCTCGCCCGGGAGCCGTAGCGCGCTGAACACGTCGACCGCGCCCGGACGGTGGAGGAGACCTCCGTCCTCCCGCAGGGCGTAGACGTCGGCGAGCTCGGCGATCCGGGCCACCGGGTAGTGGAGGCGTTCGACGTCGGGCCGGAAGCCGGTGCCGGTGGCGACCACGGCCATTTCGCAGTAGTCGGCGGTGGCACCGACCGGCAGTTCGGCCACGGCGGTGGCGCGTGCGGCGAGCGTGGCGCGAACGTCGTCCCCCAGGCTCAGCAGCTCTGCCAGGGCGGGAGCCGACACAATGGTGTCGAGCTGGGTGACCGACCCGGTCGCCGGGTCGAAGACGAGGTCGTACTCGCTGGACTTTCCGATCGCCACGATGTCGAGGCCGAGCAGTTCGGCCCATGTCACCAGGGCGATCAGGTTCGCGGGCTGGTCGCCGTCGGCCGTGGTGTAGACGACTCCGTGATCCTGTGCCAGATCTGCGAGGTGCAGCCCGGCGACCGAGTCGACCTCCTTGCTGACCATGGCGACGTGGCGGCCGCCGGTCAGCGCCTCCCGGGCCATCGCGTAGCCCTCGGCCGGGCTTCCGGTCGCCTCGACCAGGATGTCCCAGGGTGCCGCGGTCAGCAGAGCGCCGTCCGCGACCAGGGCGACCGACCCCGCTGCAACGGTGCGAGCGACCTCGTCCGCCTTCTCGCAGACGGCCACGTGGTCCGGCTGGTGACCGAGCTCCACCAGCATGTCCCGCAGGCGTTCCACATCACGGTCGCACAGGACGGCGGGGGCCAGACGGCCGGTGCGGCCGGTCTGGGCCAGCAGGGTCCGGGCGAAGCCCCCGCCGGCTCCGGAAAGTGCGTAGCGCACGGTCCGGTCGCCGGATCCGGCGAACAGATGATGCAGATTCATTGGTTCTCCTAGACGTCCGCAAGGCGGGTTCAACGGCTCCAGCACGCACGGGCCCGGCTACAGCGGGGGCACCATGGGGGAGCGCGTTAACAAGAAGTATCAGCAGATCTCGCCTGCGTAAAGTCTGTTAACATTTTTTCACATGCAGATGCCGGGGGCGCTCCCCGGCGCAGCACCCGAACGCAAGGAGGTCCGATGCCGACCCTCGGGGCCATCGCCGACGACTTCACCGGAGCGACCGATCTCGCCACCATGCTCGTAGCCCGGGGCCACCGGACCGTGGTGGCCGTGGGCCCGGACGCGCTCTCCGAGCAGGGTGGGGAGGCGGTACGCGACGCGGACGCCGTGGTCGTGGCCCTCAAGTCGCGTACCGCGCCCGTGGAGGACGCCGTCGGCACATCCCTCGCCGCTCTGCGTGCCCTGCGCCGGGTGGGATGCCGACGCTTCTACTTCAAGTACTGCTCCACCTTCGATTCCACCCCGCGAGGCAACATCGGCCCGGTGACCGACGCGCTCCTCGCGGAGCTCGGGGAGCGCCGCAGCGTCGTCGTCCCCTCGTTCCCCGCCACCGGACGCACCGTCCGCGAGGGCAGCCTCTTCGTGCACGGGGAGCTGCTCGAGCGCAGTCCGATGCGGCACCATCCCCTCACGCCGATGCGGGACTCCCGTCTGAGCAGCCTTCTCGAGCCGCAGACCCGCCACCCCGTCCGGCTCGTGGGGCTGGACACCGTGCGCCTCGGCGCCCAGGCGCTGCGTGCCGCACTCGACGCCCCGGAGCTTGCCGACGCGCTGGTCGTGGTGGACGCGGTCACCGACGAGGACCTGGTGACCGTCTGCGAGGCGTCCATGCATCTCCCCCTGGTCACCGGCGCGGCAGGCCTCGCCCTCGGGCTCACCGGCCCGTGTGCCGAGGCCGCCCGTGCCGAGCCGGCCTCCCGTCCCGGCGACCCGGCGGTCGTCCTCTCGGGCAGTGCCTCCTCCGCCACCCGGGCCCAGGTTGCCCACGGGCGCGCACATCTGCCCCATCTGAAGCTCGATCCGAGGTCCCTGCGCGACGACTTCGCGGGAACGGTCGACGCGCTCGTGGCCTTCGCACGTCGTGCCTGGGAATCCACCCCCGGGAAGCCTCCGCTGATCTACGCGGTCGCCGAGCTCTCAGACATCGAGGAGCCGTCCTCCGCCGACGGTCCCGCCGCCCCGGAGCTCGTCGAGCGTGCACTTTCCGCGTGCGCCGCCGACCTGGTGGAGGCGGGCGCGCGCCGGTTGCTCGTGGCCGGCGGTGAGACCTCCGGGGCGGTCGTCACCGCACTCGGGGTCCGCACCCTGTCCATCGGCGCGCCGATTTCCCCCGGCGTCACCTGGGCGCGCGCCCGGGGGCGGGGACGCACGGTGGACCTCGCCCTCAAGTCGGGCAACTTCGGCGGCACCGCCATCTTCACGGAAGCATGGAGCGCGCTGGCATGAGCGACCCCCGCCTCGAACTCGCCGCCGCCGGGGCCCGGCTGGCTGCGCTGGGACTCAGCCCGGGCTCCTCCGGCAACCTCAGCGTCCGTGTCGACGATCGCATCCTCATCACTCCCACCGGCGCGGATCTCGCCCACGTCGACCCCGAAGGGCTCAGTGTGTTGGGCCTCGACGGCGTCCATCTCTCCGGACCCCGGCCGTCGAAGGAGTTCCCGCTGCACGCCGCCTTCTACATGCGGGACGCGGCCGCCCGTGCGGTCGTCCACCTGCACGCCCGTCACTCCACCGCGGTTTCATGCCTACCCGCGTGGTCGCGGCGGAGCGCGGTTCCCCCGCTGACCCCGTACTTCGTGATGCGGGTCGGCCAGACACCCCTGGTCGCCTACGCTCCGCCCGGCGACGCGGGACAGGCGCAGGACGTAACCCGTCTGCCCTTCCCGCTGCGCGCCGTGCTGCTTCAGAACCACGGGCCGGTCCTGTCGGGTTCCTCGATGGCCGCTGCCGTGGAGGCGGCGGTGGAGCTCGAAGAGGTGTCCGCTCTCCTTCTCGCGCTGGGCGGGCGCGCCCCGCGTCTGCTGACGGAGGAGGAGGCGCGTTCGCTCGGGGAGAAGTACGGCTCTCCATGGGGTGAGTGACACCTCCTCCGGGGCCGCGGCCGGGTGAGGCACGTCTCACCCGGCCGCGGACTCTTGCTATGCAACCAGTTGCATAGAACGATCGGGGTATGGCGCTCGAACACGCGATCCTCGTCTCCCTGCTGGAGCAGCCCGGGTCCGGCTACGAGCTGGCCCGGAGGTTCGAGCGGTCCATCGGCTACTTCTGGACGGCCACCCACCAGCAGATCTACCGGGTCCTCAAGCGCATGGAGAGCGACGGGCTGCTCGATGCCCGCGACATCCCGCAGGAACGACGACCGGACAAGAGGGAGTACTCCGTCGCCCCTCCGGGCCGCGACGTCCTCGCCGGCTGGCTGCACGAACCGATCGAACCCGAGAGCCTCCGGCACGACCTCGCCGTGAAGATCCGAGGCGCCGCCTTCGACGACCCCGCCGCACTGCTCGGGGAGGTCGAACGGCACCACCGGGTCCACAGCGACCGGCTCGCGCACTACCTCGCGGGGGAGCTCCGTGACTTCACCGGACCGGACGCACCCGTCCCCCTCGACGACGGACAGGAACTGCAGCACGTCGTCCTGCGCGGCGGCATCGCCTACGAACGCATGACGATCGCCTGGCTCGACGACGTACTCGCCACCCTGCGCCGGCTGGCCGCGGCCGCTCCGCGCGGCTGAACCCGGACCCGCATCCCCCGCCCGTACCCCCGGAAGGCGTACAACCATGCCCGACCCCCTGCTCTTCAACCCGCGCTCCTACGACCCGGCGCACTTCGACCCCGAGACCCGCAGGCTCCTGCGCGCCACCGTCGACTGGTTCGAGGCGCGGGGCAGGCGCAGGCTCATCGAGGACTACCGGTCGCGGGCGTGGCTGAGCGACTTCCTGGAGTTCGCCGCCGAGGAACGGCTGTTCGCCACCTTCCTCACCCCCGCGTCCGAGGCGGACCGGGAGGAGCAGCGCTGGGACACCGCCCGGATCGCCGCCCTGAACGAGATCCTCGGGTTCTACGGACTGGACTACTGGTACGCGTGGCAGGTGACCATCCTCGGTCTCGGCCCCGTATGGCAGAGCGACAACGCCGCGGCGCGCAACCGGGCGGCACGGCTGCTGGCCGAGGGCGAGGTGTTCGCCTTCGGCCTGTCGGAGAAGGAGCACGGCGCCGACATCTACTCCACCGACATGCTGCTGGAACCGGACGGGGAAGGAGGCTTCCTGGCCACCGGATCCAAGTACTACATAGGCAACGGCAACGCGGCAGGCCTCGTCTCCGTCTTCGGCCGCCGCACGGACGTCGAGGGCCCGGACGGATACGTCTTCTTCGCTGCGGACAGCCGCCACCCCGCTTACCGGCTCGTCAAGAACGTCGTCGACTCGTCCAAGTACGTGAGCGAGTTCAGGCTCGAGGGCTTCCCCGTGGCCCAGGGCGACGTCCTGCACACCGGGCGTGCCGCCTTCGACGCGGCCCTCAACACGGTCAACGTGGGCAAGTTCAATCTCTGCACCGCGTCGATCGGCATCAGCGAGCACGCCATGTACGAAGCGGTGACGCACGCCCACAACCGAGTGCTGTACGGCCGCCCCGTGACCGCCTTCCCCCATGTCCGCCGCGAACTGGCGGATGCCTACGTACGCCTCGTCGGGATGAAGCTGTTCAGCGACCGGGCGGTCGACTACTTCCGCTCCGCCGGGCCGGACGACCGCAGGTATCTGCTGTTCAACCCGATGACCAAGATGAAGGTGACGACCGAGGGCGAGAAGGTCGTCGACCTGCTCTGGGATGTCATCGCCGCGAAGGGCTTCGAGAAGGACACCTATTTCGCGCAGGCGGCGACGGAGATCCGGAGCCTGCCGAAGCTCGAGGGCACGGTCCACGTCAACCTCGCCCTCATCCTGAAGTTCATGCGCAACCACCTCCTGGCCCCGGTGCCCTACGAGCCCGTGACATCACGTCAGGACGGCGTGGACGACGCCTTCCTGTTCCGGCAGGGCCCCGCACGCGGCCTCGGATCGGTGCGGTTCCACGACTGGCGCCCCGCCTTCGACGCGTACGCCGAGGTGCCGAACGTGGCCCGTTTCCGTGAGCAGGCCGACGCCCTGTGCGCCTTCGTCACCGATTCCGCGCCCGACGAGAAGCAGAGCCGCGACCTGGACTTCCTGCTGTCCGTCGGCCAGCTCTTCGCTCTGGTCGTCCACGGCCAGCTGATCCTCGAACAGGCCCGGTCGACGGAGCTGGACGAGGACGTGCTGGACGAGCTCTTCTCCGTCCTCGTCCGTGACTTCTCCGCCCACGCGGTCGAGCTGTACGGCAAGGACTCCGCCACAGCGGCCCAGCAGGACTGGGCTCTCGCGGCGGTGCGCCGCCCGGTGACCGACGAGGGCCGTTCGGCTCGTGTGTGGGCACGGGTCGAGGCGCTGTCGGGGGCGTACGAGATGGCTCCGTAAGGCCGATCGGGCAGTGGACCGGTTCCGGCCGCTTCGCTCGGGCTCGCCGGGGCATATGGAAGGTCCGGCGGCCGGATCCGGCCGGCTGCCAGGAGGAGGAGGCCATGGAAACGGTCTGGAACTGTCGGGCGGAGCTGGGCCGAGCGCTCGAGGACGAGGTGATCGGCTACGAGGTCGAGGCACGGGACGGGAGCGTGGGGCCGGTCGTCCGGCTCTCCCCGGTCCCGGGCTTCGACCACCTGGTCGTCGACGCGGGGGTCTGGAAGTTCGGGCGGAGCGTCGTCGTTCCGGCCGGCCTGGTCACGGCCGTCGACGACGGCGAACGGGTCATCAGGGTCGGGTGCGACAAGGAGCAGATCAAGGACGCGCCGCGCTTCGAACGCGACCAGGACACCGGTGATCTGTTCTACCTGCGC
Source organism: Streptomyces sp. NPDC048590 (assembly GCF_043199535.1). Lineage (NCBI taxonomy): Bacteria > Bacillati > Actinomycetota > Actinomycetes > Kitasatosporales > Streptomycetaceae > Streptomyces > Streptomyces sp. NPDC048590. The sequence goes on from NZ_JBICWC010000002.1 coordinate 535,704, forward strand.
AAGCTGGGTGCCTACTACGAGTCGTTGGTGCTGGCACCGGAGTGACCGCGGGGGCGTGCCCTCGCCCCGTGCGGCCCGCCGCCCGCCCGCTGCCGTGTTCAGCCGGACAGCGGACGGCGGCTGCGGCGCCCGAGCACGATCTTGACCGGTACCAGCGCCAGCCACGACCACATGGCGGCCGCGGGCGAGAGCAGAAAGGCGAGAGGGACGGTGGCCCCGAAGACACAGGCGGTCCCGCAGAGATCGGTCGCCACCGCGCGGGCGGTCGCCCGGGCGGCCGGACCGTCGGGTCGGGCCACGCGCAGACCACTCTTCAGCACCGCCAGTTCCAACAGGTTGGTGAGGCTCACGGACCCCGCGTACACGGCCACGGCGAGCGGCTCGTAGGCGTACTCCGAGAGAAGCGACGTCGGGAAAGGGATGAGCGCGATGGCGCCGAGCCAGATGAGCGCCAGCTGCAGCGCCGGCCCGTCGAACCGGGGCACGAGCGCCACGATCCGCCGGTTGTCGTGCCAGAACGCCGACAGGATCATGAAGCTCAACGCGTAGGCTCCCAGGTCGGGTACCACGTCGCCGACCGCGTCACGGAAGCCCTTGTCCGTGAGACCGGGCGGGATGTGGACGTCGAGCACCAGAAGCGTCATGGCGATCGCGAAGATCCCGTCGGACAGAGCGGTCAGTCGCTCCGTCTTCCTGTCGTCTCCCACCGCGCTCTCCGCCACACGGACAGCGTCCCGGTGCCAGGACGCCTCCGGGCGGCATTAGACCGACGGCGGGCATGCCGGGGATGGTGGCCCGGACATGCCCGCCGTCGGTCCCGGTACGGTCAGGCGGAGAGCAGGCTGCCGTCCTGCTGTGCCGGTACAGGCCTGCTCAGCCCGGGCGAGACGGTGGCCCGCACACCCAGCATCGAGTCCGCGACCTGGAGCGCCTGCCGGACCGCCTGGGTGCCTGTCATCACGCACAGGGTGTACGAGGCGTCCTCGAGGGCCCGTGAGGTCACCTCGGTGGAGCGGCGGGCGTCCTCGATCCGGGCGTCGGCGTAACGGGCCAGGGCCACTCTCAGATCCTGCGGACTGGGTGTCAGCACAGCGGGTTCTCCTCTTGGTTCGATCCACGCCCGGGATGGTTCACCGGGACACGAGCCGTCGTCGTCGACCGGGGCGCGCGGCGTTCGGAATCCCGCCGTCTGATCCGGCGTCACCCGTCTACCCGGTCGTGAGCGGAGTACGCCCCCCTCCGCGTGTGCACCCGCGTTCGGATGTGCGCACGTTCTACCGTGCAGCGATGCGATCTGTGCCCTGGTGGGTCCTGCTCTCCTCGACCAGCGCCCCGGTCCTCCTCGTCGGTGGCTGGTCGGTCTCCGCGGAGCTCCAGGGGCCCGGCTACGATCCCGCCTCCTCGACGATCAGCATCCTGGCCGCGGACGGCGCCCGCGGCTACTGGGTGATGACCTCGGCCCTCCTGGCCCTGGGCGCCTGCCATGTGATCACCGCGTGCGGTCTGCGCCCGGCCGCCGTCCGGGGGAGGGTGGCGCTCGCCGGCGGTGGGCTCGCGGCCATGCTGCTGGCTCTGTTCCCGGCGCCGACCAGCGGCGGATCCTTCTCCCACGGTGTGGTGGTCGCCATCGGATTCTCGCTGCTCGCCGTCTGGCCGGTGCTGGCCGTGCGGCGCGGCCGGGGCCCGGCGGTCCGCGAGTGGGACGGAGGTCCGGGGGCCGCCATCCCGCTCGCCGCGGACCCGGTGCCCTGGGGGCTGCGCCCGGTGCCTTCCGCCGCAGCGGCGGCGCTGATGTGGCTCGGGGGCGCCTGGTTCCTGCTCGCGCTGTTCGTGCTCGGTACGGCGGGGGCGGCCGAGCGGGTGATCACCTTCGCGCAGTCCTTCTGGCCGCTCGTGGTGGTCGTCTCCTGTGTGCGGCACCAGGGCGGCCGGGTGGTGTGAAGGGCCCGGACACCTCGCGATCGTTCCTTCCGAGGTGTCCGGGCCTTCGGTACTCAGGAGCCGGTGGTCATCCGCCCGCCGACTACGGCTTGCGGCCCACGGCGACGTAGCCGGCGGCTGCGACGCCGTCCTGTCCGGCGACCGGCTCACCGAGCTCGGGATGCCAGGCCTCGGCCGTCACGATGCCCGGCTCGACGAGGTCGAAGCCCTTGAAGAACCGGGAGAATTCGTCGCGGGTGCGAGGCGCCAGGGTGAGGGTGTTCGCCTTGTACAACTCGTTGACCTTCCGCGCCTCCTCCGGGACGAAGTCGGCCGTGATGTGCGAGAGCACCAGGTGGCTGCCGGGTGCGAGAGCCTTGCTCAGCCGCTCCACCACCTCGTGCGCACCGTCCTCGTCGCTGACGAAGTGCAGGACGGAGATCAGCGAGAGGGCGACCGGCTGACCGAAGTCCAGGGTCTTGGAGGCGTGTTCGAGGATGATCTCCGGGTTCCTCGCGTCCGCCTGCACATAGTCGATGGCACCTTCCTCGGTGCCCTTCAGTAGAGCACCGGCGTGGGCCAGGACGATCGGGTCGTTGTCGCAGTAGACGACCCGGGTGTCGGGCGCGACCCGCTGAGCCACCTGGTGGAGGTTGGGTTCCGTGGGGATGCCCGTGCCGATGTCGAGGAACTGGCGTATGCCCTGCTCCGTGAGCCAGCGGGTGGCGCGGTGCATGAACGCGCGGTTCAGCTTCGCCATGACGGGGACGCCGGGTTCGACGGCGAGCATCTGCCGGCCCATGGCCTCGTCCACCGGGTAGTTGTCCTTGCCGCCGAGGAACCAGTCGTACATCCGGGCGGGATGGGGCTTGCTGGTGTCGATACGCAGCGAAGGGGCGTCGTGCTCCGGTCGGGACATGGGCGAACTCCTGAGTGGCGCGGCGTCAGTTGATCAGTTGACGAACAGAATAGGCAACGCCGACGCCGGACTCGCAGCCGTGGGTCCAAGTCTGTTCTGTGAAGCATGATTTCGTGGGATGTGCCCAACCCCCGGTTTTCCGGGGGTGTGCCCCTGCCCCGCGTGCGACCGGTGGGACACGACGGCCGGGCCGCGGTGTCCCACCGGTGTGACCGGCTGCCCGTGCGGGTCAGTTCGCGGTGCAGGAGACGGTGGGCCAGGTCCAGTTGCCGTTGGCCTGGATGGTGGCGCCGAAGGTGTTGCCACTGCCGTTGGACTTGGCGGTCATGACCTGTGCGCCGGGGTAGGTGGCGGTGGTGTTCCAGGTCGAGAGGACCTTGGAGGGGGAGGGGATGTTCATGGTGACGGTCCAGTTGCTCGATCCCGAGACCGCGACATTGAGGTTGTAGCGGTCGCTCCACTTCTGACCGGCGCTCAGGGTCGCCGTACAACCGCCGCCACCGCCTCCTCCGGTGCTGCCGCTGTCCGGTGCCACGGCCCGGCCGGTCTGCGGGGAGATCATTCCGGCGCACAGCCCCCGGCTCGCGAGGCCCTGCGCAATTCGGGGGATCGCGGCCAGGGTGTTCGCCGGCCAGTCGTGCATGAGTATGGTCTGGCCGTTGGTGAGGCGCCCTGCGGCCTGCACGATCGCGTCGGTGCTCGCGTTGTTCCAGTCCTGCGAGTCGACGTCCCAGATGATCTGGGTGAGTCCGTACTTGGCGGCTGCCGCCTGTACGGTCGCGTTCGTCTCGCCGTAGGGCGGGCGGAACAGCTTGGGCGTTCCGCCTCCGCCGGCGGAGATCGCCTGCTGGGTCCGGGAGATCTCCGACTCGACCTCGGCCTGGCTCATCTGTGTCAGATGCGGGTGGGTGTAGCTGTGGTTGGCCACCCACATCCCGGCGTCCACCTGGGCGCGTACCTGAGCCGGGTTCGAAGCGGCGTACTGCCCCTGGTTGAACATCGTGGCCCGCAGCCCGTTCTGCTTCAGCGCGTTCAGCAGCGCGGGTGTACTGCTCGACGGGCCGTCGTCGAAGGTGAGCCCGACGTACCCGTTGCAGGCGGCGGCGTGGGCGGGGGTGGAGTCGGCCGCCGACACGGTGGTCGCCGCCAGTGCGACGACCGCCAGGGCGGTGACCGCCCGGGGAACCGAGGAGTGGGTGGAGAGGCGCATGCGGATGTCCTTCGTCCTGATGGAGGGGTACGGCTGGGTCCACGGGCGGCGGCGGGCGCCGCCTATGCCAGTGGGCCGTGCTCTGCGGGTGGCGGTGCGGGGCGGTTCGCGGTGCTGCGGGGGACGGTGGGCCAGGTCCAGTTGCCGTTGGCCTGGTTGGGGCAGTGGCTGAGGTCTGCCGACGGCCAACAGTTTTGATCTGCCCCTGTCAGGTGTCAATCCTTTCGTCAGAAATTCCGAAAGCGTCGAACCTCCAGGAGAGGTAGGCGAGTTGAGATTGTGCAGGTGGGAACGAATGTTCTTGCCAGGCGGGTTTCTGCGTATGTGCGTCCCGAGCGGAATGAGTCTTTGAGTGCTCCGTTCGAGGTCGAAACTTTCGGAATCGATGATTGGTGTTGCGGGCGGTTTCGGTGCGTGCGGGGGCGATGTGCGCGCCGTGGGGCCGGGCGCGTGGCGAGGCAAGGGTTCAGTGGTCGGAGCGTGCGTCTCTGTCCCAGATGTGCACCTCGGTGCCCGGTGCTCGTTCGGAGAACAGGCCCGACGGCGAAGCCTTCCGCAGGATCGTTCGCAACTCGGCCTCGAAAACGCTCAGTCGTGTGCCGAAGAGATGGGGGGGCGGAGAAGGACATCGAGAAGACGCTCGCGACGATGTCGTCCCAGCTCCGCTCGAGCGTCCGTCCGTCGGGGACCACGAGGCGCCGGGGCCCGCCGAAGCCCGCGCGGGAGAGGATCTCCGCCTCGCCCCCGGGGGTGCCCTGCGGGAGCACCCCTCGCCCCGCCCGCCGTACCGGTCCCAGGTGGCGCTCCACCAGTTCCCGGATCGCGGCGTGTGGTGGAGGGGGGTGCGGGAGCCCGGAGGTCGTGGTGTTCCCCGTCTTGAGGTCCGAGATGTGTGCGAGTGAGCCGCCCGGGAGGAGCATCGACCTCACGGTCGACGCCACGAATGCGCGGTCCATCCAGTGGAAGGACTGTGCGAATGTCGCGACGGTGAACGAACCCAGGCCCGCCGGAAGGTCCTCCGCCCGGGCTCTCACCCACCGCGCCTTCCCGTCGGATCCCGCGCGATCCGCGGCGCGCCGAGCTTCGGCGATCATTCCGGGGTCCGGATCCACTCCGACCACCTCCTGGAAGAGGTGCGCGAGTTCGAGCGCGACGACGCCCGGCCCGCAGCCCACGTCGATCAGGCGCCCCAGGCCGTCAAGGTCCAGCGCTTCGGCGAGGGTGTCCGCCAGGCCGGGGGTGTAAGGAAGCCTGCCGCGGCGGTAGTAGCCGGCTGTCCCCGCGAACAGCCGGTCGTCCCATTCCCGGTCGGTGGTCATCGCTCACCCGCCCGTTCCGCGACCGTCGGGCGGACGGCCCCACTCCTGGCGTCCCGGCCCCCTGTCGGGGTGGGCCGGTCGATGCCGCCGCGGCGTCGTGACCGGGGGAGGGCTGTTCGCTTAGGGTGGCTGGTGATTTGCCTAGGGTTCCTAGGGAAATGCATAATCGCACCTCTCGAAGAGGGTGGTATCCATGGCACGAGCGGGTCTGAACGCGGAGCGTCTGACGCGGGCCGGAGCGGAGATGGCCGACGAAGTCGGCTTCGACAAGGTGACCGTCGCGGCCCTCGCCCGGCAGTTCGGCGTCAAGGACGCCAGTCTCTACTCGCATCTGAAGAACTCCCAGGACCTCAGGACCAGGATCGCCCTGCTGGCCCTGGAGGAGATGGCCGACCGTGTGGCCGCCGCCCTGGCGGGGCGGGCCGGCAAGGACGCGCTGGAAGCGTTCGCCGACGCCTACCGGGACTACGCGAGCGAGCACCCCGGCCGATACGCCGCCGCCCAGACCCGGCTCGACCCGGAGACGGCCGCCGCGAGCGCCGGAGTGCGCCACGCCCGCATGACACGGGCCGTACTGCGCGGATACGACCTGAGCGAACCGGACCAGACCCACGCCGTCAGGCTGCTCGGCAGCGTCTTCCACGGCTACATCAGCCTGGAGTCGGGCGGGAGTTTCAGTCACAGCGAACCCGGCACGCAGGAGACCTGGTCGCGCGTCCTGGACGCCCTCGACGCCCTGCTGCGCAACTGGCCCGCACCCCCTCCCGCCGGGCCCGGACATCTACCCCCGACAGGCGGCCGAGAATGACCACGCATGTCCCCCTGACCGCCATCCCCCTCACCGGGGACCTGCTGCGCGGAGCCCTCGACCTGGAGCGCACCGAGCACGGTCTGCTGCCGCACCGGCTGCCCGCCCGTGCCCGGTCCCTGAACACGGACGGTCAGCTCGCCATGGCCGAGACCCAGCCGTCCGGTGTCCGGGTCGCACTGCGCACCCGGGCCACGGTCCTGGAGCTGGACACCCTCCCCACCAAGCGCGTGTACCTCGGCGCGCCACCGCGCCCGGACGGCGTGTACGACCTCCTGGTCGACGGCCGGGCCGCCGGGCAGGCCGTGGCGGAGGGTGGGAACGTGCTGGTCATCGACATGGCCACCGGAGCCACCGAGACGAGGCCGGGGGCGGTGACCACCGTGCGCTTCGACGGTCTGCCGCGCGGGCTCAAGGACGTGGAGATCTGGCTGCCGCACAACGAGACCACCGAACTGGTCGCCCTGCGTGCCGACGCACCGGCCGAGCCGGCACACGACCGTAGCCGCGCGGTGTGGCTGCACCACGGCAGTTCGATCAGCCATGGCTCCGACGCGGCGAGTCCCAGCACCACGTGGCCCGCGCTCGCCGCGACGATCGGCCGGGTCGAACTGGTCAATCTGGGGTTCGGCGGCGGCGCCCTGCTGGATCAGTTCACGGCGCGGGCCATGCGGGACACGCCCGCCGACCTGATCAGCGTCAAGGCCGGGATCAACCTGGTCAACACCGACGCGATGAGGATGCGCGCCTTCACTCCGGCCGTCCACGGATTCCTCGACACGATCCGGGAAGGACACCCCTCCACTCCGCTGCTGGTCGTCTCGCCCCTCCTGTGTCCCATCCACGAGCAGACTCCGGGCCCCAGCGCCCCGGACCTCGGCGCACTGGCGGAGGGGAAGCTGGCCTTCCGTGCCGCGGGGGATCCCGCCGAGACCGTCGCGGGAAAGCTCACGCTGACCGTCATCAGGCAGGAGCTCGCGCGGATCGTCGGGCAGCGGGCCGCCGAGGATCCGAATCTGTACTACCTCGACGGCCGTGAGCTCTACGGCGAGGCGGATTCCGCGGTGCTGCCGCTGCCCGACGCGCTGCATCCCGACGCCGCGACGCACCGTCGCATCGGCGAACGCTTCGCGCGTCTCGCCTTCGGCGAGGGGGGCCCGTTCGGCGGCGGGCCGGACACGTCCCCGAACCGGGCGGTGGGCCTGGAGCGGTGAGGGTCTCGTACGAGCCCTGATCCGGCCCCGAACGGCTCACAGGACGGGGCGGCGGTTGAGACCCAGGTCACACGTGGGCATCCTTGGACAGGGGCGCATCGCGGGTTCGCGGTCCGCCCGCCGAGGGAGGACGAGTGATGGGCCCCATGACCCCGGACGAGACCGGCTCCTCCGGCCAGCCCGGGGCCGGTGGAGGCCCGCCCGGGCGCTCCCGCGCCGAGCCGGCGACAGGCACCGGGGTGTCGGACGAGCAGCGGCGCGGGATCCTGGAGCAGCTGCCCGTCCCGGTGGCGTTCTTCGGCACGGACCAGCGGCTCGCCATGGTGAACCGGGCGGCATCGGTCGGAAGGACGGAGGCCGAGATGCTGGGCCTGCGGCCCGGCGAGATCGAGCCCGGCCTGTTCCTGGAGGGCGGCGAAGGGCTCTCCGAGGCGTTCGACCGGGTGATGCGGACCGGTGACGCCGCCACCTACGAGATGCACCTGAAGGCGCAGCACGGTGATCATGTCTGGCAGGCCGCGCTCTCGCCCGTGAAGGACGCCGGGGGTGAGGTGCAGGGCGTGTGCGTCGTCATGGTGGACACGACGGAGCAGTACTGGGCGAGCAGGCGTCTCGCGGTGCTGAACCAGGCGAGCATGCGCATCGGCAGCACCCTCGACGTGGAGCGCACCGCCGAGGAGCTCGCGGAACTCGCAGTGGAGGAATTCGCCGACTTCGTCAGCGTGGACCTGCTCTCGGAGGTGGTGACCGGTGACGAGACCGCCCCCGCGCACCGCAGGGGCCTGATCAGCTTCGAGAGGGCGGCCCAGGGCTCCGTACTCGAGGGCTGTCCCGAGGCGGTCGTCCCCCTGGGCGAGACCCACGCCTACGACCGGGACTCCGTGGTGGGGCGCGCTCTCGTCCACGGAGAGCCGGTGCGCGTGCTCGTCGACGACGACGCCTTGCCGCGCTGGATGAAGGGCGACCCCGCGCGGCTGCGGACCATGCGGGAGTACAAGATCCACTCCGCCCTGGTCGTGCCGTTGAGCGCGCGCGGGGTCACCCTCGGCGTCGCACAGTTCTGCCGTCACCGGACGCCGAGGCCCTTCGGGGCCGGCGACCTGCAGCTCGCCTCCGAACTCGTCTCCCGAGCGGCCGTCTGCGTGGACAACGCGAGGCGCTACACACGGGAGCGGGAGACGGCCCTCGCCCTGCAGCGAAGTCTGCTGCCGCGCCGGGCGGCGAGGCAGCGAGCCGTCGAGGTCACCGCGCGCTACCTGCCGAACACCGGAGGGAACGGGATCGGAGGCGACTGGTTCGACGTCATTCCGCTCTCCGGCGCCCGCGTCGCCCTGGTCGTCGGCGACGTCGTGGGGCACGGCGTCCACGCCTCGGCGACGATGGGCAGGCTCCGTACCGCGGTGCGCACGCTCGCCGATGTCGATCTCGCACCGGACGAACTGCTCACCCAGCTCGACGACCTCGTGCTCACGCTCGACCGTGAGCAGCCGGTCAACAGCCCCGAGGGTGCGCGGGTGACCGGTGCGACCTGCCTCTACGCGGTGTACGACCCGGCCACCGGTTCGTGCGGGATGGCTCGCGCGGGTCATCCCGAACCGGTGCTCGCCCGCCCCGACGGCACGGTGGAAGTGCTCGCCCTTCCGCCCGGCCCGCCGCTCGGCGTCGGCGGCAGTGCCTTCGAGGCGGCGGAGTTCGATCTGCCCGAGGACAGCCGGATCGCCCTGTACACGGACGGGCTGATCGAGGCGGCCGGTACGGACACGGACGCCGCCATGGCGGAGCTTCTCGAAGTGCTCGGCCGCCGGGGGCTCTCCCTGGAGGCATCCGGTGACACCGTGATGGACACACTGGTCCGAGGGCAGCAGAACGACGACGTCGCCCTGCTGCTGGCCAGGACGCGGCGGCTCGACGCGGGGCACTACGCCGCGTGGGACCTGCCCGCGGACCCGGCGGTCGTCTCGAACGCCCGCAAGCGGGCCGCGGCGCAGTTGGCGGCCTGGGGCCTGGACGACGCGGTGTTCACCACCGAACTGGTTGTCAGCGAGCTGGTCACCAACGCCATTCGCCACGGCGGAGATCCGATCCGGCTCCGCCTCATCCGGGACGCCGCGCTGATCTGCGAGGTCTTCGACGGCAGCAGCACCGCTCCTCATCTGCGCCGGGCCAGGATGTTCGACGAGGGGGGACGCGGTCTCCTGCTCGTCGCGAGTCTCACCCGGCGCTGGGGCACCCGGTATTCGGGCACGGGCAAGACCATCTGGGCGGAACAGCCGCTCCCGGGAGCGGAGGAGTCGGAGCTGCTCTGACCTACGGCGCCCCGCCCGGTCCCCGGCCCCCGGTCTCCCGCAAGGAGACCGGGGACCGCCGGCGTCAGGCCTCGGGTGCCGGGTAGGTCGGGTATTCCACACCCGAGACGTGCTGCACGACCCGGATGACCTGGGAGGAGTAGCCGAACTCGTTGTCGTACCAGAGGTAGAGGATCGCGTTGTCGCCCTCGACCTTGGTGGCTCCGGCGTCGACGATCGAGGCGTGACGCGAGCCGATGAAGTCGCTCGACACCGCGTCGGGGGCGGTGATGAAGTCGATCTGGCGGCGCAGCGGGGAGGTCAGCGAGACGTTGCGGAGGTGGTCCAGGACCTCCTCGCGTGTGGTGCCCCGCTCGAGCTGCAGATTGAGGATGGCGATCGAGACGTCCGGCACCGGGACGCGGATGGAACTGCCGGTGATCTTCGCCTGGAGATCCGGCAGCGCCTTCGTCACGGCCGAGGCGGCACCCGTCTCCGTGATCACCATGTTCAGCGGTGCCGAGCGCCCGCGGCGGTCGGAGTTGTGGTAATTGTCCAGCAGGTTCTGGTCGTTGGTGAACGAGTGGACGGTCTCCACGTGACCGCGCACCACGCCGTACTCGTCCGCCATCGCCTTCAGCGGGGGGACGATGGCGTTGGTGGTGCACGAGGCGCAGGAGATGATCCGCTCGTCCGGCTTGACGGTGTCGTGGTTGACGCCGTGCACGATGTTGGGGACGTCGCCCTTGCCCGGTGCGGTCAGGACGACCTTCGCGATGCCGGGACGCAGGTGCCGGGACAGGCCCTCACGGTCACGCCAGCGGCCCGTGTTGTCGATGAGGATGGCGTCCTTGATGCCGTACGCCGTGTAGTCCACCGCGGTCGGGTCGTCCGAGTAGATCACCTGGATCTCGTTGCCGTTGGCGATGATCCTGCTGTTCGCCTCGTCGACGGTGATCGTGCCCTGGAACTGGCCGTGGATGGAGTCGCGGCGCAGCAGCGACGCGCGCTTCACGATGTCCTGGCCCGCGCCCCGGCGCACCACGATCGCGCGCAGCCGCAGGCCGTTGCCGGAACCGGTCTTCTCGATGAGCAGCCTCGCCAGGAGACGGCCGATGCGGCCGAAGCCGTACAGGACGACGTCGCGCGACTCACGCCGCTCCGTCTTGTTGGCGCCGGTCGCGCCCGCCACTGCCTCGGCGGTGAACTCGTCGACCGACAGCCCGCGGTCGTCGCTCCGGTACGTCGCGGCGAGCATGCCCAGGTCGATCTGCGACGGCCCGAGGTCGAGCGAGGTGAGGGCCCGCAGGAAGGGGAGGGTCTCCGTGACCGAGAGCTCCTCGCCGGCTATCTGCCGGGCGAACCGGTGGGTCTTGAGGATGCTGACCACCGACTTGTTCACCAGGGAGCGGCTGTGGAGCAGGATCGTGACGTCCCGCTCCCTGTGCAGCTTCCCGATGATCGGGATCATCGACTCCGCGATCTCCTCGCGGGTCTTCCAATTGGTGAACGAGTCCTCGGTGGCAGTCACAAGTCCATCTTTCGAGCTAGGCGGTGCTCATATGTTAACCGCACCGATATTCGATCACGCCATCGGTGTCACCGGGGATCTCGTCCGTCGTCGTGAACCGCTCCGCTCAGGGGCGCCCCGCCGCTGTCTCCGCCCGGCGGCCGGGCCGGTGCCCGAATCGCACCCCCTCCCAGGGAACTGTGCCGGGGAACGACTCGGCGCGACGCTGCCCCGCGGGGCGGGGTGCCGCGCGGACGATCTCCGGCCGTACCTCCTCGACACGCTCGAGCCACCGCAGCAGCTCCGCGCGCAGCCCGTCCGCCACCGTCCGGTGCGAGTCGAGCCCGGCGAGGTTGTCGAGCTGATGGGGGTCGGCCTCGAGGTCGTACAGCTCTGTCTCCCTGTACTCGCCCGCGTCCGGTTCGTTCCACGCGTCGGCGCCCGGGGCGTCCACCACATAGGTCCACCGTGCGGTGCGCAGCACGCGCCCCACCCTGTCCTCGCTGATCTGCACCAGGACGGAAGGGGCCCGTCCGGGGTCCTGCCGTCCGCCCGTCAGCGGCAGCAGCGACCGGCCCTGGACCCCGTCGGGCACGGTGACGCCCGCGACATCCAGCAGAGTGGGCATCAGATCGACCGTGCTCACCGGATGCCGCACGAGTCCGCCACCGGTGAAGCCCGGTCCGGTGATCGCCAGAGGCACCCGCACGGACGCGTCGTGCCCCGAACGCTTGTACTCGCCGTTGCGCGTGCGGAAATGGGAGCCGTGGTCGGAGGTCCACGCCAGTAGGGTGCGGTCCTCCGTTCCGAGACTCCGCAGGGCGTCGCGCAGCCGGCCCACGCCCTCGTCGACCCGCCGGATCTGGGCGAGGTAGCCCGCGAGATGGCGGTGGGCCCCGCCCTGCGGGGCGGCCGGTGAGAGGGCGGCCAGGTCCGGCGGAAGCCAGGCCCCCTCGAACCGCCCGCGACCGCCCGTGGGGGCCGGGTGATCATCGGTGGGATTCTGGTGATGGGGCTCCAGCAGGGAGACGAAGAGGAGGTAGGGACGGTCGTGGTGGTCGGCCACGAAGCGGATCGCGGCATCGATCAGCGCGTCCGACCGGTATCCGGGAAGCCGGACCGGCTCGCCGCCCTCGTCGTACACGACCGTGCGGTAGGCGTCCGAGGTGAACTCGAGACGGTCCGAGGCCAGCCACCGCTCGTAGCCACCGCGCCGTTCCCGGGGCACCGGGCCGTCCGGACCGTCCTCCCCGGCCAGGTGCCACTTCCCGATGTACCCGGTCGTGTAGCCGGACGCGGCGCACGCCCCCGCGAGGGTGGGAACGCCGTCGGGTAGCCGGACGCCGTTGCGGAACACGCCCGACGCGGTGGGGAAGCGGCCTGTCTGAAGGGCTGAACGGGCCGGGGCACAGACGGGGTTGGGCGTGATGGCGTGTTCGAACAGGGTGCCCTCGCGGGCGATCCTGTCGAACTCGGGCGTCACCCCCGCCGGATTGCCGTGGACCCCGGTGGTGTCCCAGCGCTGCTGGTCCGTGAGGACGACGATGATCTGGGGGCCGGCCCCGGTGGACGGTGACCGGTCACCGTCCACCGGGGCGAGCGTGAGGGAGTCGCCGCTCATGCGCGCGCGGGCTCCGTGCCGGAGGCCGTCGACGCACCGGACGGGATGCCGTACGAGGGGTCCGGGACCTCCTCGGGGCTGATCAGCTTCGAGGAGCGGCCGTCGACGCCGACCGGAACGTCACCGTCGACGGTGACCCGGCGGAGCTTGCGCTCGTGCCCGTCCGAGTCGTCCACCCCGTAGTGCTGCGTCGCGCGGTTGTCCCAGATGGCGACGTCGCCGGTCTCCCACTGCCAGCGCACGGTGTTCTCCGGGCGCTCGATGTGGGACTGGAACAGGTCGAGCAGCGCCCGGGAGTCGCGCCCGGTCAGACCGCTGATGCGCTGGACGAAGTTGCCGAGCAGCAGTACGCGTTCGCCCGTCTCGGGATGCACCCGGACCACCGGGTGCTCGGTGAGGAACTTCGTCGAGGTGAACACCTCGCGGTACTGGGCCAAGGCCTCCGGCAGGGCCTCGGGGCGCACCGCCACGTAGTCGTAGTCGTTGGAGTGCACCGCTCGCAGGCTGTCGGCGAGCACCCGCAGCGGCTCGGGCAGTTCCGCGTACGCCGCACCGGTGCTGGCCCACAGGGTGTTGCCGCCGTACGGCGGGACGACGACCGCGCGCAGGATCGAGAACGCCGGGTAGGCGGGCACGAAGGTCACATCGGTGTGCCACTGGTTGGCGCGGCCGCCGTGGTCGGAGTCGATGCCCAGCGAGTAACGACCGTCCGCGGAGGGGACGGTGGGGTGCGCGACCGGCGTGCCGAGCAGTCGGCCGAAGGCCTCGTGGCCGGCCTCGTCAAGGTGGTCCTGGCCCCGGAAGAACACGACCTTGTGCGCCAGCAGGGCGGACCTGACCTCGGCGACGGTCGCGGGGTCCAGATCGCCCCCGAGACGTACTCCGGAGATGACGGCGCCGATCCGTCCGCCGATCTTGCGGACGGTGACGGTGGAGGCGGGGGCGGTGGTGGTGGAGGACATGAGGGATCCCTTCAGGGTGTGGACGGCGAGGCCGCCGAATTGATTTCGGAGAGGAAGTAATTACGACGAGAAAGGCACTGGTCGGTCGAGCGGCCTGCGCGAGAGAGGCGGAGGGCGGGAGGACCGCCGGGGTGAGGGGGTGGAACGAATCCGCCGGCCGTGGCCGGGAAGGCAGGATCAGCCGGCGGGACAGACGCCCGGACACGCCACCGGAGCGGTGGGGCGGCCGGCGCGGACCGGCCGCGCAGCGAGATCGGCCGTCGCGAACATGTCCCGGAGAATTCCAGCGCCCCGCGTTGGACGTCAAGCACCCTCACCGTCCACCACCGGGCCTTGGCAGTGGTTGAATCGTCGCTCGAACCGCCCGTGATGATGTTCCGTCATACCGCCTCCGATCTGCGGTTCTTCCCTGATCGCGAGGCCGGTCGCGGTCGGCCGCAGGCGGGGCCGAGCGACCCGCGACCATTTCATGCCGCCGTAACGTCGCGACCGCACCACGTCGCAGGACCGAAGGAATCCTCATGGCAGCCGCCCCGCACATCCCCCGGACGACCGGTGACGGGCGGCGTGAGACCAACGCCGCCGCGGTCCTGCGCGCGGTCCTCGACCGTGGCCCCGTCGCCCGGAGGGCGATCGCGGATCTCTGCGGGCTCAGCCCCGCCGCCGTGTCGCGGCAGTGCGCCGACCTGGTCCGCCTGGGACTGGTCAGAGAGCTGCCCGAGCAGGTGGTGAGCAGCGGTGTGGGCAGGCCCCAGATCCCGGTCGACCTGCACACCGGTGCCGCCCGCGGACCGGTGGCGGCCGGCGTCCACATCGGGGTGCCCGCCTCGACGTTCGGCCTGATGGACCTCCGTGGGCGGCTGCTCGCCAGGCGCCGGTTCCCGCACGACGCGACCGAAGCCGGGGAACTGCCCGGCCGCATCGTCGAAGCCATGCGTGTCTTCCTCGCGGAATCGGTGGACGGCAGGCCCCTGCTGGGGATGGGCGCGGCGCTCGGCGGATGGGTGGACCCGGGGCGGGGGACCGTGGTCCGGCACGACGCGCTGGGCTGGCGCCGGCGTCAGCTCGCCGCCGAACTCGCCGACGGGCTGGGCGGAATCGACGTGCGGATCGACAACCATGCCCGTGCCATCGCACAGTCGGAGATCCTGTTCGGCAGACCGGCCGCGCGCCGCAGCCTCGTCCACCTCTTCGTGGGCAATGTGGTCGACGCCGCTCTGGGAATCGCCGGGGTGGTCCACCAGGGTCCCGGCTCCGCGGCCGGCGACGTGGCTCACCTGCCAGTCCCGGACTCCACGGTTCCCTGCCCGTGCGGAAGGTCGGGCTGTCTCGGGGCGACCGCCTCCAACACGGCGGTCGGGGTCACCGCTGTGCGCCGTGGGATCGTCCCGGAGCCGGACGCGTTCCTGGTGGTGGACGCGGCGGCGGCAGGTGACCGGCGCGCGGACCGCCTGCTGCGGGAGCGGGCACGCGCGGTGGGCCGCGCGGTCGCGCTGCTGCTCGACGTCGTCAACCCCGATCTCGTGGTGGTCACCGAGCACTCCAGCCTGCTCGACCCCGAGTACCTGGAGGAGATCCGCGGCGCGGCGGTCGACCTCTCCCATGTCTGCCAGGACCCCGGCCGCATCGTCGGTCCGCATGCCGGGACGGCCGCACTGCCGGTGGCGGCCGGGACGGTGCTGCTGAACCCGCTGTTCAGAAGGCCTTTGGCGGTCACGGGAAAGGGCACGGCCGGGTGAGCTCCGCCGGGACGCGCGTACCAGGATGCGGACAGAGCGGGTTGACCGTTCGACGGGCCCGCTGCCATATTGCTCCCGTGAACCCGGACAAGCGCCTCATCTCCCGCAGGCACGTCGACCTCTGTCGACAGGCCAGCGCGGTCTGTGCCGTCCGCGACTGATCCCGGCCCCTTCCCTCCCGGCCCGGGACCGCGCCTGATCGGCGCGTGACCGCCGGAGCGACCGTCGCCGCCGGCTGCCGTCCTCCGCACCGGCCTCTCGAACGGCCGTCCTTCCGGCCTGAACCGTCCGCGCGCACCCTCCAGGGCGGCGGACACCTCGGGCCGGACCGATGCGACCCCTTTTCGTGCCGCAGCGGAAGAAATCTGCGCGGAACCCGACCGGCGCGTGAGCGACCGGCGTGGCCGCCTCCCGCTTCCCTCGGCCTCCTTCACCGTCCCTTCCCGTCACAGGCAGGCCTCGATGACCGAGCTGTACCCCAACGCGCCCACGGGACCGTCCCGGCGCTCCGCACTCCGCGCCGCAGGCGCCGGCACCCTGCTCCTCGGAACAGGGCTGGCGGGCTGCCGTTCGGCGGTGTCCGAGGCCTCGGCAGGCTCCCGGAGCGAGAGCGCCGGCCCCCGGCGCGGAGGCACCCTCCAGGTGGCCGTCAACAGCGACTTCACGCCCGCGCTGCTCTTCTCGCAGAGCGGGCAGTCCCTGCAGCACAGGCTGATCTACAACACCCTGACCCGTTACGACGACCGGCTCACCCCGAAGCCCGAGCTCGCCGAGTCCTGGACGTACGCCGACGACGGGCGGAGCATCACGTTGCGCCTGCGGGACGACGTCACCTTCCACAACGGCCGCCAGTTCACGGCGGACGATGTCGTCTTCGCGGTGAAGAACCTTCAGAACCCGTTGCGCGCCGCCCAGTTGCGTGCCACTGCCGAGGCTGTCACCGGCTTCGAGAAACGGGGCGACCATGAACTGGTACTGAAACTGGCGCACCCGGTGAACAACCTCTTCGACCTCTTCGAATTCATGATCATCTCGGACCCGGAGTCGGTGGAGGACGCCGTCACAGGCGGGAAGCTGATCGGCACAGGCCCCTTCCGGCTCACCCGGTGGAGCCCCGGCTCCGGGCTCAGCCTGGAACGCAACGACCACTACTGGCAGCCGGGCCGCCCGTATCTCGACGGCGTCGAACTACGCGTGATCCCACAGGCGGACGCACTCATCTCGTCACTCCGCTCCGGCCAGTCCCAGCTCTCCTTCAACGTGCCGGGCAAGAACCTCGGGGCCCTGAAGAACGACACGAGGCTGCGCGTCAAGGACTACGACACCGGAGGGGGCGCCGTGTACCTGGGCGTCAACACGACCGTCGCCCCCTTGGACGACCGGACGGTCCGTCAGGCCCTCGCCCGGGCCGTCGACCGCGACCGGCTGCTCGAACAGGCCCTGGGAGGTTACGGGCTGGCCTCCTCCGCCCCCTGGCCCAAGTCCTCGCCCGCGTTCTCCGAAACCCACCGCACCCACTACGCACACGACCCCGGCAAGGCCAGGGAACTGCTGCGCTCCGCCGGTGTCACCTCGCTCCGCCTGCCGCTGCTGCACGTCGCCCTGCCGGGCGAGACGGCGATAGCCGAGTCCATCCAGTACGACCTCGAACAGGTGGGGGTCCGGGTGACACTGGAGCCCACCGATCCCGCGACCGCGCAGAAGAAGCTGATCTCCCAGGACATGCCGGCCCTGTGGGCCGCGGGACACGGCTTCGCGCAGGTGCAGCCCTCCACCCTCGCGGTGAGCGCCTATCCGTTCAACGAGGCGAAGAACACCTCCCGGTACCGCTCCGCCCGGTACACCGAAGTGGTGCGCGAAGCCTGGACGAAGCGTGAGCAGACCCCGGCCGCGGTGAACGCCCTGCACGAGAGCATCTCCCGCATCCTGCTCGACGAGGCCTTCATCATCGACCTCGTCGTCCGCGGACAGGTCCAGGTGTCCGCCGCCGGTCTGCACGGTGCCACCCTGAACAAGTTCTCCTACCTCGACCTCGACAACGCCTACCTGGTGTGACATGCGCGGCTACCTGCTCCGGAGGATCCCCTCCGCCGTCCTCGTCCTGGTCATCGCCTCCTTCCTCGTCTTCACCCTCCTGCGGCTCGTCCCCGGCGACCCCGCCACCACACTGGCGGGCCCCGACGCGGACGCCGCGACCGTCGCCGCCATCCGGGAGCGACTCGGGCTCGACGCCCCGCTCCTCACCCAGTACGTCCACTGGATCGGATCCCTGGCGACGGGCGACCTCGGTCCTTCGTACGCGATCGGCGGGCAGACCGCCGACCTGATCCGGGACGGACTCGGCGCCACCGTCGAACTCACCCTTGCCGCCCTCGCGTTCGTGATCCTGCTCGGAGGTGCCTTCGGTATCCTGGGCGCCACCTCCCGCAGCCGCTCGACGCGTTCCTCGATCAGGGCGGTCACGACCGCCGCCCTCGCGGTACCGCCCTTCATCACCGGTGTCGTGCTCGTGCTTCTGTTCGCCGTGGTGCTCGGTGTGCTGCCCGCCGGCGGACGGATCGCCTTCCTCACCGCCCCCGACCTCGCCGTCCAGTACCTCGTGCTCCCCGCGCTCTGCCTCGCCCTCCCGAGCGCGGCCGTACTCGGCCGGTATCTCAAGGACGGCATCGAACACGCCCTGGCCGAGGACTACATCCGCACCGCGACCGCCGCCGGAGTCTCCCCACGAAGACTGCTGTGGAAGCACGCCCTGCCCAATGCTCTCCCGCCGGCCGTCACCCTCCTCGGCATGCAGACCGGCCATCTCCTCGGCGGAGCCGTGCTCGTGGAGGCGATCTTCGCGTGGCCGGGTCTCGGCCGGCTCGCCGAACAGGGCCTCGTACGCCGCGACTACCCGGTCGTCCAGGACCTCCTGCTGCTCCTGGTCGCCGTCTTCGTCCTCGTCCAGCTCTTCACCGACCTCGTGTACGCCTGGCTCGATCCCCGGATCAGGTGGGAGTGAACCATGACCGCACCGACCGACGGCGTCCTCACCGGACCGCCCCCTCCCTCGGCCACCCGTGAACGGGCCGGCCGCCGGGGCCGCCCACGCCATCCCTACCGCAGCGCACTGACCACCGCGCGCGCCCGCACAGGCCTCGCCCTGGTCGGCGTGGTGGTGCTGGCCGGCCTCCTCGCGCCGCTCCTGTCCGCACACGGCCCCACCGGCCAGAGCGCGCAGAGCCTCGCGCCCTTCGGCACCCCCGGGCATCCCCTCGGCACGGACGACCTGGGGCGCGACCTGCTCAGCCGGCTGCTGTACGGAATCCGCGCCGACCTCGGCATCATCGCCGCAGCGGTCCCGCTCGGAGCCGTACTCGGCTGCCTAGCGGCGCTCCTGGCCGCCTCCCACCCGGTGGCGGACACGATCGTGCAGCGTGTCTTCGACCTCGTCCTGGCCTTTCCCGGTCTGATCCTCGCCCTGGCCGTCACCGCGATACTCGGCCCCGGCCGTACCCCCGTCGTCCTCGTCATCGCTCTGGCGGAGATCCCGGTCTTCGGCCGGCTGCTGCGGGGTTCCGTCCTCGTCCAGCGGGAGCGCGAGTACGTCACCGCGGCGCGCGTCGGCGGGAGTTCGGGGCGCAGGGTGCTCTTCCGGCACATCCTGCCCAACGCCGCGGACCCGCTGATCGTCCAGATCGCGGTCTCCCTGACCGTGGCCGTGTTCATCGAGGGGGCGATGAGCTTCCTCGGAGTGGGGGTACGGCCACCGGAACCGACCCTCGGAGCCGTACTGAGCCAGTCCCTGCCCTACCTGTCCGAAGCCCCGCACTTCGCCGCGGGCCCGCTGATCACGGTGACCGCGCTCGTCCTCGGACTCTCGCTGATCGCCGAGGCGCTCAACCGGGAGATACGCCGATGAGGGTGCCGGAGCAGCTCCGAGCCCGCCCGTGGAGCGCGCCCGAGGCCGCGCCCGAACTCCTCGAAGAACGCCGGGAGACACACTCATGACCACGCATGAACTCCTCGAAGTCCGCGACCTCGGAGTCGAGTTCACGACTGCCGACGGCTCGGTCGTGCCCGCCGTGCGCGGGGTCTCCTTCACCCTGCGCCGCGGCGGGACGCTCGCCGTCGTCGGAGAGTCCGGTTCGGGAAAGTCCACCACCGCGCTCGCCCTCACCCGTATGCTCCCCGGCACCGGCCGCATCACCACCGGCACCGTCCGGCTCGACGGCCGGGACCTGGCGGACGCGAGCGAGGCGGAACTCCGCTCGGTCCGCGGCGCCCGGATCGGAATGGTCTTCCAGGACCCCATGACGGCCCTCAACCCCGTGATGACCGCCGGCCGTCACGTGGACGAGGTCCTCCGCGCCCACGGCAACCACGACCGGACGGCGCGCCGGGCCCGTGTCGTCGAACTCCTGGACATGGTCGGCGTCCCCGAACCGCACCGCAGGGCGGACGACCACCCCCACCAGTTCTCCGGCGGACAGCGGCAGCGGATCCTGATCGCCATGGCCCTGGCCGCGGAGCCCGACATCCTGCTCGCCGACGAGCCGACGACCGCCCTGGACGCCACCGTCCAGGACCAGATCCTCACCCTGCTGTCCGACCTCAACCGCGAGACCGGCACCGCGCTCGTCCTCATCACCCACAACATGGGCGTCGTCGCCCGCACCTGCGAGCGAGTCCTCGTCATGTACGCGGGTGGTGTCGTCGAGGACGGCCCGACGGCCGAGGTGCTCGCCCGTCCCCGGCACCCCTACACCGCGGGCCTCCTGGCCGCGGTGCCACGCCTCGCCTCCCCGTCGGGCACCCGGCTCACCGGCATTCCCGGCAGCCCACCCGACCTGGCGCTCCACGGTGACGGCTGCGCGTTCGCCGAGCGCTGCGCCCTCGTCGAGGACCGCTGCCTCACGACCACGCCCCTGCCGGTCGAACCCGTACCGGGAGTGCGGGTCGCGTGCCTGCCGGCCGCCGGGCGCACCGAGCCACTCCCCGCCCCCTCGTCACCCACCCGTATCGACCGGCCCGCACCGGGGCCCGTCGTCCTGCGGGCCGAGGGCCTGCGCAAGACCTACGGGAGGCGCGGCGCGGGCGGACGCGGCGGGTTCACGGCACTCGACGGTGTCTCCCTCACCCTGTCCGCGGGGGAGACCCTGGGCATCGTGGGCGAGTCCGGCTCCGGGAAGTCCACTCTGGCCCGGGTGCTGGCGCACGCCCACCCCGCGGACGGAGGCACGGTGCTCCTGCACGGCGAGGACGTCACGCGGCCTTCGCGCCGGGCCCTGCACGGGATCCGGCGCCAGATCCAGATGGTGTTCCAGGACCCGTACGCCTCGCTCAACCCCAGGATGACGGTCGGGCAGATCATCGCGGAGCCGCTGCTCGCCTTCGGCCTCGGTGGCCGGCGGGAGAGGGACGAACGGGTGGCGGAACTCCTGCGGCTCGTGGGTCTCGACCCGGCGGTCGCCGACCGGCATCCCCGCTCCTTCTCCGGGGGCCAGCGGCAGCGCATCGGCATCGCCCGGGCTCTGGCCCCCGAGCCGACCGTCCTCATCTGCGACGAACCCGTCTCGGCGCTCGACGTGTCGGTCCAGGCCCAGATCGTGGGGCTGCTCACCGATCTCCAGCGCGACCTGGGCCTGGCCCTCGTCTTCATCGCCCACGATCTCGCGGTGGTCCGCCAGGTCAGTCACCGCATCGCCGTGATGCACCAAGGCCGGATCGTGGAGAGCGGCGGCGCCGACGAGATCTGCGAGAACCCCGGCGATCCCTACACGCGCGCCCTGCTCGCCGCCGCGCCGGAACCCGTGCCCCGGACGGTACGGCCCCGGCGTGCGGAGGCCCTCGCCTGAACGCGCCCGCACCCCGTCACTCGGGACGGGGTGCGGGGCAGCTGAGGGTAGGCCGGACGGTCTCTCGCGCCCTCCGGCGGCTGAAGGGAAGCCGGAACCGATCCCGGGGAGGGAGTCAGAAGGGGAACCGGCTCCGGGTGCGGCGGCCGGCGGAGCCGCTCCGGCCCACGGCCTTGGAACTGCTGCTGAAGGGCTTGCTGAGGAGCCGGCCCAGTATCCCCGGAGCCTTGCTCCCGGCACGCGATCCGGCGCCCAGGGTCCGCTGGGTGCCGCGTTCCGGATAGCGCGACAGGCGCGGGACGAAGAACGCGAGAACGGCCAGAACGACGCAGACGGCGACAATGCCGACGACAACCATGATTTCCTCCCAGGGTCGATGTGCCCTGGCGTGTGCCCTGCCGTGCCGCCTGTATGCGCGGCGGCGAGGTCAGGGTGTCCGGAAACAGCCCTGACGGTGCCTCAGTCCGTCTGTCCGGCCCGGTCCGCGTCGGCGTCGGCGTCCAGGATGGAGACCTCCAGCTTGCGCAGCAGCCGGGCGAGCTGCCGGCGTTCCGAGGGGGAGAGCCCGCCGAGCATCCGGTTCTCGTTGTCCAGGTGCTCGGTGAACGCCTTGTCCACCGTGGCGAGACCCTTCTCGGTGAGGCGGGAGTACACCACCCGACGGTCCTGGGTGTCGCGCTCACGGACGATGAGCCCGTCCTTCTCCAGCCGGTCGATACGCAGGGTGACCCCCGCCGACGACACCAGCCCGGAGTCGGCGAGCTGCCCGGCGGTCAGCCGGTAGGGCTCGCCCGACCTGCGGAGCGCCGTCAGGACGTCGAAGCCGGCCACGGACAGCCCGTGCCGCTCGATCGACTCGGTCAGGCCGGTGCTGTAGCGCAGGAAGGAACGGTGCAGGCGGGCGAGGACCTCCAGTGGGCTGGTGTCCAGTTCCGGACGCTCGCGCGCCCAGTCCTCGACCACCTTCGCCACGGCGTCCTGGTCCGCGGGCCTCGCCGCTGCCATCGTGTTCCCCTCCGTACGGCTCGAGCCGGCGTCCCCCCGGCTTCTCACTGCACTGAGAATCTTACCGCTGAGGTGACGGGCCGATCCGCCCACGGAACGGGGGCCGGACCGTTCCGACCGGTGCCGGACGGTGGAACGTACGGCCGCCCGGCACCCCCTGTGTGTCACCGGCTCAGGCGTTGAGCTCCTCCAGCGTCCTGCCCTTGGTCTCGACGGCGAACCACGCGATCACGGCGCCCACCGCCGCGACCGCGGCGAGCTGGGCGAAGACCAGGGCCAAGCCGCCGCCCGCTCCGATGACGGCGCCCACGGCCACCGGGCCGAGGATGACGCCGAGCCGGTTCCACAGTCCGCCGAACGCCGCGCCCCTGGCCCGGTTGGACGTGGGGTACAGCTCGGGGGAGTAGAGGTAGAGGCCCGCGTTGATCGCGTACAGGAAGAAGGTGGTGCACGAGGCGAAGAGCGCGACCTGGCCGCCCGAAACCGCCCCCGCCAGCGCCAGCACGGCCAGCGAGAGCGTGGTGCCCACGAACGCGCCTGTCAGGGCCGGCCGACGGCCGAGGCGGTCGATCAGCATGGCCATGATGAAGGTGCCGAGCAGGCCGGTGACGTTGCTGATCAGGGTGTAGACGAGCGCTGTGGTCAGATCGAGGCCGAACTCCTTCGTGTAGAGCGACGGAAGCCAGGTGGAGATGCCGTGGTTCACGTAGTAGGCCACGAACCACAGGCCGGAGAGCACCGCCGTGCGCCGCAGGTAGCGGCCTCGGAAGAGGTCCTTCAGCGTGCCCCTGGGCTCGTCCGCCTCGTCCCGCGACGGCGCCGGCGCCGGGAGCTCCTCCGAGGTCGCGCGGGCGACCTCCGCCTCGATCCGCGCGATGGCCGCCTCGGCCTCAGCCGTACGCCCGCGGGACAGCAGCCAGCGCGGGGACTCCTCGACGTGACGCGGCAGCATCGCGCCGATCACCACCGGGAGAGCGCCCACGACGAACATCGCGCGCCAGCCGAAGGCCGGAACCACCCAGACGGCGAGCAGGGTCGCGGCGGCGAGTCCGGCGGGGAAGATCATCTCGTACAGCAGGACGAAGCGGCCCCGCTTGTCGGACCGGGCGATCTCGTTGATGTACGTCGCGGCCACCGGCACGACACCGCCGATGCCGAGCCCCTGGAGGAACCGGAAGAGCGCGAACGTCTCGATGTTGCCCGAGAGGGCCACGGCGAGGCTGGCGAGACCGGTGACGGCGACGCCCAGGGCCACGGTGCGCACCCGGCCGATCCGGTCGCCCAGCCAGCCGGCGGCCAGGGCGCCGAGCAGCATGCCGATCGAGGCGGAGGTCACGGCGAAGGTGGCCTGTCCGGTGGACAGGTGCCATTCCTTCATCAGGACGGGCAGCGCGGACGCGGCCAGCAACTGGTCGAACGCCTCGAAGAAGGTCACGGCTCCGATCAGGAACCGGACCTTGATGTGCCAGCGGGAGTGCGGCAGCCGTTCCAGTCTCGCGGCGATGGAACCGAGTGCGGGCTTGCCGGCCACGGTCGTCATGGAGGGGGTCCTTCCGCGGGCAGATGGTTTTCCGGGACAGTAGAGCCATGTACCTAAGCGGTCAATAGTTAAGCGCCTAGATGGTTGCTGTTGGCCGGCCCGCCGCCCATCTTTGATGGCGCAGGCTTCGTGTTCAAGGCCGTTCGGGCGGCGACTTCGAGGTGGGGTCTTGCGGGAATAAAGTTAAGCGCTTAGATTTCTAGCACTTCGGCAGTTAGGTCGAGCGGGTCAACGGCCCTGTCTCGGGCCGGAGTCCACCCCCTTCCCCGCCTCGCCCGGAGGTCCACCCGTGCCGCAGTTCCCCACCGAAATCCTTGTCGCGGGCCAGTGGCGACGCGGTGCGGGCGAGCCCGTCGACACCCTCGATCCCGCGACCGGCCGTGTGCTCGCCACCGTCCACTCCGCCACCGCGGCCGAGGTCGCCGAGGCGGCCGAGGCGGCGACGCGGGCCGTCGCCGATCCCGCCTGGCGCGACCTGCCCGCTCACGGGCGAGCCCGGCTGCTGCACCGGATCGGCGAGCTCACCGAGCGGGCCGCGGACGAACTCTCCGCCGTGCAGACCGCCGACACCGGCAAGACCCTCACCGAGACCAGGGCGCTCGCGCTCAGCGCGGCAGGCACCTTCCGCTACATGGCGGCCGTCCTGGAGACCGCCGAGGACGCGGTGACCCCCTCCCGCGGCGAATACGTCACGGTGAGCACCCATGAACCGATCGGCGTCGTCGGCGCGATCAACCCCTGGAACTCCCCGGTCGCCAGCGACGCGCAGAAGATCGCCCCCGCCCTCGCCGCGGGCAACGCGGTGATCCTCAAGCCGGCGGCCTGGACCCCCCTGGTCTCCCTGGCACTCGGACGGCTGATCTCCCAGGCGCTCGACGAGTTCGGGCTGCCGCCCGCGCTGGTCTCCGTACTGCCCGGCAGCGGCAGGGTGGTCGGTGACGCCCTCGTGCACCACCCCCTCGTCGGCCGGATCGGCTTCACCGGAGGTACGGAGACCGGGCGCTCCATCGCCGAGAGCGCCGCCCGGAGGCTGATCCCCGTCTCGCTGGAGCTGGGCGGGAAGTCGCCGACGATCGTGCGCGCCGACGCCGATGTCGAACAGGCCCTGGCCGGAGTGCTGTTCGGGATCTTCTCGTCCAGCGGCCAGTCCTGCATCGCCGGTTCCAGGCTCTTCGTGGCGCGCGATATCTACGACTCCTTCGTCGGCGCACTCGTCGAGCGCGTACGCGCACTGCGCGTCGGTCCCGGCACCGACCCGGCCACCCAGGTCGGCCCCCTGGTCCACCCCCGCCACCGTGACTCCGTCGCCGCCTACGTCGACCTCGCCCGGTCGGAGGGCGGACGCGTCCTGTGCGGTGGAGCGGTCCCCGAGGGCGAGCCGTACGAGGGAGGGGCGTACTACCTGCCCACCGTGATCGACGGACTGGAGAACACCTCGCGCACCTGCCAGGAGGAGATCTTCGGCCCCGTCCTGGTCGCGCTGCCCTACGACGACGAGGACGACCTGGTCCGCCAGGCCAACGACTCCGTCTACGGCCTGGCCTGCGGGATCTGGACCCGCGACCTGCGCGCCGCCGGGGCACTCGCCCGCCGGATCGAGGCCGGAACGGTCTGGATCAACACCTACAAGCAGTTCAGCGCCTCCACCCCCTTCAGCGGGTGGAAGGACAGCGGTCTCGGTACGGAGAAGGGCCGCGACGCGATCCGTGCCTACCAGCGCCAGAAGTCCCTGTACTGGGGCGTCTCGGACCACCCGCTCCCTTGGGCCAACTGACCCGGCACACCTGCCCGTCCTGGAGGAACCCCATGTACCGACCGCCGCCCGGTCCGATCGCCCGGCTCCGCTCGCTGCGCTACGTCGAGCTGCACACCCCCGCCTTCACCGAGGCCGCCGACTTCTACGAGGACGTCTGGGGCCTGGAGACCGTCGAGTCCGACACCGGTGCCCGCTGGCTCCGCGGCACGGGTGACGAACACCACGTCCTGCACCTCACCGAGCGGGACCGGGTCGGTCTCGGCCGCATCGCATTCGCCGTCGGCACACCCGCCGAGGTCGACGAGGCGGCGCGACGCCTCGAGGCACGCGCCCTCGTGCCCGTCGCCGGGCCCGGCCCGCTCGACCAGGCCGGCGGCGGCTACGGACTGCGCTTCACCGACCCCGAGGGCCGCCTCGTCGAGATCAGCGCCCAGGTCGAGGCCGTCGCGCCACGGGGCCGGGACGGCGCCGTACCGGTCGGGGTGACCCACGCGGTGCTCAACACCACGGACATCGACGCCGCCGTCGCGTTCTACTGCGACGTGCTCGGGCTGCGGGTCTCCGACTGGTCCGAGCACCAGATGGCCTTCCTGCGCTGCAACAGCGACCACCACTGCATCGCCTTCAACCAGGCGGAGTGGACCTCCCTCAACCACGTGGCCTACGAGATGAGCTCGGTCGACCACTTCATGCGGGGCCTGGGACGGCTGCGCCACCACGGCATCACCCCCCAGTGGGGACCGGGCCGGCACGGCCCCGGGAACAACACCTTCTCCTACTTCACCGACCCCTCCGGCCTGGTCTGCGAGTACACCTCCGAGGTCGCCCAGATCGTCGAGGACGCCTGGATCGCCCGGGTGTGGCGGCGCGTCCCCGAGCTCTCCGACCTGTGGGGGACGGCCGGACCACCGTCCACGGGGATCCGGTGCAGCATGGCCGGCTCCCCGGACCCCGGACCGCTCGCCACCCGCGCCGCCGCCGGTCCGCACGCCGCCCACGAATCGCGGGGCCCCGCCCCGCTCACCCCCGTCGACGCCCAGGAGGCCACCACATGAGCACCGTCCGCAAGGTCGCCGTCGTCGGATGGGGCGCCATCGGCCGCGTCGTCGGCACCGCGCTCGCCGAGGGCCGCGTGACCGGCGCCGAGCTGGTCTGCGTCGTCGACAACCGCCCGCTCGGCGAGGCCGCCCCCGTACCGCAGGCCACCTTCGAGGAGGCCATCGAGTCCTGCGACCTGGTCGTCGAGGCCGCCGGCCAGGGCGTCGTACGCGAATGGGGCGAGCGCGTCCTGTCGTCCGGCACCGACCTGCTGATCGCGTCCACCGGCGCACTGACCGACGACGGACTCACCGAGCGGCTGCTGGCGGCCGGCCCCGGACGGGTCTACTTCACGGGGGGCGCCGTCGGCGGCCTCGACCTCCTCCAGGCGGTGCGCACCCTCGGGCCGCTGGACGAGGTCCGGCTGACCACCACCAAGCTCCCCTCCACCCTCGAACAGCCCTGGATGGACGAGACGCTACTGGGGCGCATGCGGACCGCGACCGGACCGGTCGAGGTCATGACCGGAACCGCCCGCGACGTCCCGGTCAAGTTCCCCAAGTCGACGAACGTGGCCGCCTCGGTCGCGCTGGCCGTCGGCGACCTGGACGCTGTGCGGGTCCAGGTCGTCGCCGACCCGGCGGCCCACCACACCCGCCATGTCATCGAGGCGACCGGCGGACACGGCACCTACCGCTTCGAGGTCGCGCACCTGCCCGACCCCGTCAACCCGGCCACCAGCCAGGTGGTGCCGTACGCCGTGCTGCGCAGCCTCGCCGCCCTCGCCGGCCGGACCGGGCAGATCCTGTGAGCGCCGCCGAGGTCCACGTCGAGGAGGCGGGCGACGGCGGCCCCCTGCTGCTCTGCCTGCACGGCATCGGCTCGTCCTCGGCGGCCTTCGCCCCGCAGCTCGCCGAACTCTCCGCGCACGCACGGGTCGTGGCCTGGGACGCCCCCGGGTACGCCGAGTCACCCGACCCCGCCGGGCCGATGAGCCTCGACGACTACGCGGACACGGCCGCCGCCCTGATCCGCGAGCGAGCCGCCTCGGCACACGTCCTCGGTGTGTCCTGGGGCGGTGTGATCGCGCTACGGCTCGCCGTCCGCCACCCGGAGCTGGTCGCCTCGCTGATCGTGGCCGATTCCAGCCCGGGCTCGGGCACCGACGAGGCCAAGGCCGCAGGCATGCGCGGCAGGGCGGCCGACCTCGCCGAGCTCGGCCCCCGCGCCTTCGCCGAGGCCCGCGGCCCGCGACTCGTGTCGCCCGGCGCACCGCACGAGCTGGTGCGCCGCGTCGTCGACACCATGGCCGCCTCCGTCCGGCTGCCGGGCTACGCCTACGCCGCCGAGTCCATGGCCTCCGCCGACCTGCGTGCCGAACTGCCCTCGATCGCCGTCCCCACCCTCGTGCTCTGCGGCGAACACGACCGGGTCACCGGCATCGAGGCCGGCCAGGCCATCGCCGGGGCCATCCACAAGACCGCCTACGTGATCGTCAAGGACGCCGGTCACCTGGCCAACCAGGAGCAGCCGGGCCACTTCGACGCCTGGGTGCTCTCCCACCTCCGCATCACCGCGGCCATCCCCGAGTAGGAGCCTCCACCATGCCTCTGACCACCGACGCGTACGACAACGGCGACGACCTCTCCGCGTACACCGACTCCCTCATCGCCACCAAGGCGTCCCGGGTCGCCGACTTCGACACCCTGTCCTTCCAGGAGAAGGCCGGCCCGCAGTTCCGCCGCGGCCAGATCCGCTACGTCGGCTCCGGCGCCACCGGCAACCACGAGAGCGACAGCCGGATCCTGCCCTCCGGCGGCTTCACCTTCTCCAACATGCTGCTGCCGCCCGGCGCCGAGGGCCCGGCCCACACCCACCACGACGTGGAGGAGGCCTTCTTCGTCCTGGAGGGCGAGGTCAAGGTCGGCATCCACCGCGGCGCCGACGAGGCCGAGTACCGCACCCTGGGCTACCGCGACATGATCGTCGTCCCCGCCGGTGTGACCCGGTCCCTGAAGAACGAGGGCGACACCGACGCCCTGTTCTGCGTCGTCATCGGCACGCGGAAGCCGCAGGTCCCGACCTACCCCGAGTACTCGCCGATGCACGGCGTCACCCGTGGCTGACCAGCCCTCGGCAGGCCGGCGCACCGTCGTCGTCACCGGAGCGGGCCGTGGCCTCGGACTGGCCATGGCCCGCCGGGCGGGCACCGACGGCTTCCGTGTCGTCCTCGCCGAACTGGAACACGAGCGGGGCGAGTACGCCACGGCGGAACTCCGCGCCGAGGGCATCGACGCCCACTTCGTGCGCTGCGACGTCGCCGACCCCGCCTCGGTGGACGCCCTGGCCGGCGCGGTGCGTGAACTCGGCCCGCTGTACGGCCTGGTCAACAACGCCGCGCTCGCCAACGGGGTGGGCGGCAAGGAGTTCCAGGACATCGACGTCGAGGCGTGGGACCGGCTGATGACGGTCAACGCCCGCAGCCCCTGGCTGGTGTCCAAGGCCCTGCACCCGCTCTTCGCCGGACCGGGCCGGATCGTCAACCTCGCGTCCGACGCCGCCCTGTACGGCTCCCCGCGCCTCGCCCACTACATCGCCTCCAAGGGCGCGGTCATCGCACTGACCCGCGCGATGGCCCGCGAACTCGGCGACTCCGGGATCACCGTGAACGCCGTGGCCCCCGGCCTCACCGAATGCGAGGCGACCGAGAACGTGCCCGCCGAGCGGCACGACCTCTACCGCGTGAACCGGGCCATCTCCCGCCCGCAGCAGCCCGACGACCTCACGGGGATCGTCTCCTTCCTGCTCGCCGAGGAGTCCCGCTATCTGACCGGACAGGTGATCGCCGTCAACGGCGGCTTCACCATGAACTGAACCGCAGGAGAAACGAGTTATGGATCTGGGCCTCGCCGACCGCACCATCGTGGTCACCGGCGGAAGCTCGGGCGTCGGCCTGGCCACGGTCCGCGCCCTCCTCGACGAGGGCGCCCGCGTCGCCACCTGCGGGCGCGACGCCGGCCGGCTCGCCGAGGCTGCCGCCGCCCTGGGAGCCGGGCACGGCCGGCTGCTGACCGGCGTCTGCGACGTACGGGACGCCGAAGCCGTCCGCGGTTTCGTCCGCCGAACCGCCGAGGAGTTCGGCGGGATCGACGGGCTCGTCAACAACGCCGGACAGTCCCGCATGAAGGGACTCGACGACTCCACCGCCGAGGACTGGCGCGACGAACTGGAGCTGAAGTTCGCCGGGGTGCTCAACCCCCTCCAGGCGGCGCGCCCGCACCTGGCCGCATCAAGTGCCGCGAGCGTCGTCAACATCAACGCGGTTCTGGCCAAGCAGCCCGAGACCCGGCTGATCACGACCAGCGCCGCACGCGCCGGCATCCTCAACCTCTCCAAGTCCCTCTCCGTCGAGCTCGCCTCCGACGGCATCCGCGTCAACTCCGTGTGCCTCGGGCTCGTCGACACCGGCCAGTGGACACGCCGCCACGCGTCCGCGGACTCCGGCCTGTCGTACGAGCAGTGGCAGACGGAGCTGGCCGAGGACCGGGGCATCGCGCTGGGCCGGCTCGGCCGCGCCGAAGAGGTCGCCTACGCGGTGGTGGCCCTGCTCTCGCCCCGCGCCTCGTACATCACCGGCACCGGCATCGACGTCTGCGGCGGCGTCGGCCGTTCCATCCTCTGAGGAGACACCATGCGTCACGACAACGGAGGCGATCTCCTCGTCACCGTCCTGCGCGAACTCGGCATCGACACCGTCTTCGGCATCGTCAGCGTCCACAACCTGCCGCTCGTCGAGGCGGTCGACCGTGAACTGCGGTTCGTACCCGTCCGGCACGAGGCGTCCGCGGTCAACGCCGCCGACGCCTACGGCCGCGCCCGTGGCACCCTCGGCTGCGCCCTGACCTCGACCGGCACCGGCGCGGGCAACGCCGCCGGATCGCTGATCGAGGCGCTCAGCGCCGGCAGCTCGGTGCTGCACATCACCGGTCAGGTGGAGAGCCGGTTCCTCGGCAGCGGAAGGGGATTCATCCACGAGACGAAGGACCAACTGGGCATGCTCCGGGCCGTCTCCGCGCATGCCGCGAGCGTGCCGGACACCGCCCAGGCCGGCCGGATCCTGCGCGAGGCCGCCCGGTCGGCGCTCACCGCGCCCGGCGGCCCCGCCAGCGTGGAGTGGCCCATCGACCTCCAGTACGCCGCCCAGACCGACGAGCCCGCCGCCTACGCGGCACCCGCCCCCGTCGTACCCGCCCGGAGCGACCTCGCCGCTGCCGGAGCCCTCCTGGCCTCCGCCCGGCGCCCGCTGATCTGGGCCGGCGGTGGCGCGAACACCGCCCGGGGGGAGCTGGCCCGGCTGCTGGAGACGACCGGCGCCGGACTGATCACCTCCAACTCCGGGCGGGGCAGCGTCCCCGAGGACCACGAGCAGGTCATCGGGAACTTCGGCACCACACCCGCGGTGCGCGCCCTGCTCGCCGACGCGGACGTCCTGCTGACCGTCGGCACGCACTTCCGGTCGAACGAGACGGCGGACTACACCCTGGAACTCCCCGGGGCGCACATCCAGATCGACCTCGACGCCGCCGCCCTCGGCCGGGTGTACCCCGTCACCCACGCCTTGCACGGGGACGCCGCCGGCACCCTGGACGCCCTGCTTCCGCACGCGGTCGCCGCGGAGCCCGGCTGGACGGACCGGGTAGGGGCCGTGCGCACCGAGGTACGCGCGGTCCTGCACGACAACATCGGCCCGCAGGCAGCGATCTGCGACGCCATCCGGGCCTTGCTGCCCCGCGAGGCCGTCGTCGCACGCGACGTCACCATCCCCTCCAGCAGCTGGGGCAACCGGCTCCTGGAGATGTACGACCCGAAGGACAACGTCTTCCCGCGCGGCGGAGGCATCGGCCAGGGGCTGGGCATGGGCATCGGCGCGGCGATCGGCAGGCCCGGTACGCCCACCGTCGTGATCGCCGGCGACGGCGGACTCGCCGTCCACCTGGGTGAGCTCCTCACCCTCGCCCAGGAACGGCCGCGCCTGACCCTGATCGTCTTCAACGACGGCGGCTACGGGGTCCTGCGCAACATGCAGGACCACCACGGCGACCGTCGCTCCGGAGTCGACCTGACCACCCCGGACTTCGGGCTGCTGGCGGCCG
Source organism: Streptomyces sp. NPDC048590 (assembly GCF_043199535.1). Taxonomy (NCBI): domain Bacteria; kingdom Bacillati; phylum Actinomycetota; class Actinomycetes; order Kitasatosporales; family Streptomycetaceae; genus Streptomyces; species Streptomyces sp. NPDC048590. The sequence continues at coordinate 567,540 of NZ_JBICWC010000002.1, forward strand.
CCTGCGGGCTGCCTTACGCACGCATCGGCGCCCAGGAGGAGGCGGGGCCGGTGCTCACCGAGGCCATCGCCTCCCAGGGCCCCACGCTCGTCGAGGTCGACCTCGACGCCCTCGGCCCCATGAAGAACCCGTTCACCCCGCCCGTCAGGATTCCGGGCCAGTAGCCCGGCCGCCCGAACCGCCGGTAAGGAGGCAACAGACCATGAGCGAGGATTCGCTGCGGCTGACCGTCCGCCGTATGACCTGGGAAGCCGAGGGCGTCCTGTCCGTCGAGCTGACCCACCCCGACGGCAAACCCCTGCCCGCCTGGACCCCCGGCGCGCACCTCGACGTCCACGCCGGCGGGCAGGTCCGTCAGTACAGCCTGTGCGGTGACCCGGACACACCGGACGTCTACCGGATCGGCGTTCTCAACGAACCTGCTTCGCGCGGTGGTTCACGCTACGTGCACACCCAACTGCGGCCCGGGCAGCAGATCACCGTCTCCGAGCCGCGGAACCACTTCGCGCTGGAGGACGCCGACGCCTACCTGTTCGTCGCCGGCGGCATCGGCATCACCCCGCTGCTCGCGATGGCCAGGGAAGCGGCCCGCAGAGGTGTCCCGTGGCGCATGGTCCACGGCGGCAGGAGCCGCGCCTCCATGGCGTTCACCACCGAACTCGACGCGCTCGACGGAGACGTCACCTTCGTCCCGCAGGACGAGCAGGGCCACATCGACCTGGACTCCGTGCTCGCCGGACTGCCCGTCGGGACCCTGGTGTACTGCTGCGGGCCCGAACCGCTGCTCGCGGCCGTCGAGCAGCGGTGCCCCGAGGAGCAGCTGCGCCTGGAGCGCTTCGCCGCACCGACGGTGGAACGGGCCGCCGACGACGAGGCGTTCGAGGTCGAGTGCCGTACCTCCGGAGTGACCCTCACCGTCGGAGCGGGCACCTCCGTCCTGGAGGCCGCGGAGAGCGCCGGTCTCACCGTCGACAACTCCTGCCGGGACGGGATCTGCGGCTCCTGCGAGACCCGGGTTCTCGAAGGCACCCCGGACCACCGCGACTTCCTGCTCAGCGAGGCCGAACGGGCCACGTGCGCAACGATGATGATCTGCGTCTCGCGGTGCGCCTCAGGACGTCTCGTCCTCGACCTCTGACACCCTCCCCCTCGCTCGCACTTCAGGAGAGACCGTGACCGACACCTGGCCGTACCTGGACGTCCACCAGTCCCGCACGCACGAGCCCACCCCGTACGAGTACAAGCTCGCCGCCACCCTCGAAGAGGTCTTCACCCGCGAGGGCCACGAGCTCGCCGACGTCGTGCGCGGGCTGAACGCCCGTCAGGTCCACGCCGCAGACGGCAGCCCGTGGACCGAGGAGTCCTTCCGCGCCGAGATCAACCGACTGGGAGCCTGACCATGACGCTTTCGTCCTCCGCCACCGCGGACCACATCTACGCGACCGGTCTGCGCAACCAGTGGCACCCGGTCGTGCCCTCGCACTTCGTGGCCCCCGGCGCGATGCGCAAGGTGACCGCGCTCGGCGAGCAGTGGCTGCTGTTCCGCCGTTCCGACGGTGCCCTGTCCATGCTCGCGGACCGCTGCCCGCACCGCGGTGCACCGCTCTCCCTCGGCAAGCACCTGGGAGACCGTGTCGCCTGCTGGTACCACGGCGTCGAGGTCGAGTCCGACGGCACCGTCTCCTCCGTCCCCGGGCTGCCGGGCTGCAGCCTGGAGGGCAGGAAGCTGGTGACCTCGCTCCCGGTACGCGAGGTCGGGGGCGCGATCCTCGCCTACTTCGGGGACGAGGAGCACCCCGAGCCCGCCGAGCTGACACTCCCGGAGCCGCTCACCGACCCCGAGGTGGACGCCTTTCTCTGCTACGCGGAGTGGGACGCGCCCTGGCGGTACGCCGTGGAGAACCTGCTCGACCCCATGCACGGTGCCTTCCTGCACCACGACTCGCACACCATGTTCGACGGCGACACGACCGCCAAGTTCCGGATCCGGGAGACCGCCCGCGGGTACTTCTTCGAGAAGACCGACCAACGAGGCGTCAACTTCGACTGGGTGGAGCTCTGCCGCACCGGTGTGGACTGGGTCGACCTCTCGATCCCGTACCCGCCGTCCGCCGGCCCCGGCGGCCCCTTCGGGATCGTCGGCATGGTCTGCCCGGTCGACGAGCGGCGCAGCGGCGTCTTCTTCTGGCGCTACCGCCGGGTCGCGGACTGGCAGCGCGCCTCCTGGCGCTTCCTGTACCGGACGCTGATCGAGCGGCGCCACTGGGACGTCCTGGAACAGGACCGCGTCATGCTGGAGGCCATGCCCGCCGACGCCGACCAGCAGGAGAACCTCTACCAGCACGACCTGGGCGTGGTCCGGCTGCGCCGTCTCTACCGGGCGGAGGCTCAGGCGCAGTCGACGGCGGTCTCCTGAGCGGGACGTGGCACCGGGCCACCGGCCCGCCCCTCCTCGAGCTGGACGTGGACACGGCGGAGCAGGGCGGTGAACCGCTCCCTCTCCTCGTGGTCCAGTACGGAGAGGAGCTCCGTCTCCGTACTGGACACTTCCGCCTGCAGGCGGGCGAGCGCATGCCTGCCCGCCGGAGTCAGGGTGACCTCGATACGGCGGCGGTCGGAGGCGTCGCGGGCGCATTCGACATAGCCGGCCCCGTCCAGGTCGGTGACGGTCCTCGTCAGGTCGCTCTGGTTCATGTCGAGCCGCGTGGCGAGATCGCCCTTGGACAGGCGGCCGGCCTCGTCCAGCATCGCGAGGATGGTGAGGTGCCACAGTCGCAGCCCGTGGGCCGCGAGCGTGTCGGTGAGCCTGCGCCGCGCGGCCTTGCCCGTCGCGTACATGAGGTAGGTGTTGAGACCCAGGACGCTCGACGGTGTCCCGGCCGCGGAGCGCGGGGCGCCGGCAGTTCCCGGAGGGCTCGGCTGGTGCATGCTTCTTCCTTCACGTGGCGTCGGCCGACGGCATCCTGGGGTCACGACCGGACCGCCGGCCGGGCGCGACCGCACGGGAACCTCCCCGGGACGACAGCGGGCAACGTTTAGTGAAGCAAGCCTAACCTAAGTTTCCAATGTGTGTCATGCGAAGAGCAGTTGACGCGCGAAGTCGCTCTCTGCAGGTGAATCCCGGCTCGCGACAGGTCGCGCCCCGCGCCCCCGGTGCGAAACGGGGGCGCGGGGCGCGATGTTCGAGGGATGCCGGGGGGTCCTCAGCCCGGGATCCGTCTCCACCCGTTCCTGGCGGCCTCCACCAACTCCGGGAGGGTGGCGAGCTTGACCCTCGGGCGGCCGTCCCGTCGGCCCAGGGCGAGCTCGGTCCGCTCGATCCCCGCCAGCCCGCGAGCGTCCACGACGCGGCGGTTGCGGCGGCGCACGAGCCGCTGGAACGCCTTGGCCGGCGCCGCGGGCGCTTCGAGCCGGCCGTACACGGCGTCGTCCAGGAGGGCGCCCACGGTCTCGGCGGCACAGGTCCTGTTCGCCCCGATGCCACCCGAGGGGCCCCGCTTGATCCACCCGACGACGTAGGTGCCCGGCATGCCCTCCACGCGTCCCGCCTCGTGCGGCACGGTGCCCGTCGCCTCGTCGAAGGGCAGCCCGGAGACCGGGAGTCCGCGCTGGCCCACGGCGCGCAGCACCAGCCCGGCGGGGATCTCCCTGCCGTCCGCGCCGCTCGCGCCGTCCGTCACGCGGACCGTGCGGACGGCCTCGTCACCGGTCGCCTCCAGGGGGGCGGAGTGGAAGCGGAACACGATCCGGCGGCTGTCGGGCGGGGGTGGCGCCGTCCAGTCGACCGCCTTCCTGGTCACGCCCCGCAGCAGCGCGGCCCGGTCGCCCGGCTCCGCCCCGTCGATGGCGGCGCCCGTCCGGGGATCGTGGTCGTCGACGACCAGTTCGACCCCGGGCAGGTGCTTGAGCGCCAGAAGCTCCGACCGGGTGTACGCCGCGTCCTCGGGGCCCCGGCGCCCCAGGAGTACCACCTCGCGCACGGACCCCGCCCGAAGTGCCTCCAGCGCGTGGCCCGCGATGTCCCCCGAGGCGAGCGCGTCCGGCTCAGAGACCAGGATCCGCGCCGTGTCGAGGGCGACGTTGCCGTTGCCTACGACGACCGCCCGCTCCGCCGACAGGTCGACGGCGTCCGCCGCGACCTCGGGGTGCGCGTTGTACCAGGAGACGAACGTCGTCGCGCAGATGCTGCCCGGCAGGTCCTCGCCCGGAATGCCCAGCCTGCGTCCCGCCGGTGCGCCGACCGCGTAGACCACCGCGTCGTGGTGGGCGGCGACCTCGTCCGCGGAGACGTCGCGGCCCACCTCGACGCCGAGATGCAGCCGCACCCTCGGGTGGTCGTGGAAGCGCGCGAAGGTGTCCCCGGCGCGCTTCGTCGCCAGGTGGTCGGGCGCCACCCCGTATCGGATCAGCCCGCCCGCCACCGGCAGCCGGTCGATCAGCGTGACCTCCGCGCTCGTGTGGAGCAGCAGGTCCTCGACCGCGTACATCCCGGCCGGGCCCGTGCCCACGACCGCGACGCGCAGCGGGCCGAAGTCCGAGGGCAGGGTGCGGTCGAAGGACGGCTCCCCCCACGCGTGGAAGTTCGGCCCCGCCGGGGCCGGGGCCGCCTCGCGGTCCGCGAACCAAGCGGCGTTGATCGGGCCGTACTCCCGCTGCGAGGCGGGGAGGCTGTCCACGGGGAAGACCGCGTCCACCGGGCAGGCGTCGGCGCAGGCGCCGCAGTCGATGCAGGTCTTCGGGTCGATGTACAGCATCTCCGTACGGCCGAAGTCGGGTTCCTCCGGCGTCGGATGGATGCAGTTCACAGGACACACCGAGACACAGGTGGCGTCGCTGCAGCACGTCTGGGTGATGGCGTAGGTCATGTCGTCCGCTCAGATCAGATGGGCACGCTTGTAGAACATCAGGGCGGGCCTGGTGAGCAGGCGGGCCGAGGCGAGGAACTCCATGAGTCCCGAACAGCTCGACCGCATCATCGACTTGTGGTGCTCGTTCGCCTTCGCCTCGCCCAGCGCGCGCTTCTCGTCGAGCCCTGCGTTGGCGTAGACGTCCTTGTTCACCATGCTGGTCACGATCACGTACGACGCGATCGCGATGACCAGCGCGTTGATCCTGCGGCGCACGGGCCCGGCCCCGCTGAGGTGCTTGCGCGTCTCGGCCCGGGCGAACTTCATGTGCCGTGATTCCTCGACGACATGGATGTTGTTGATGGTGCGGACGAAGGGCACGACCCGCTCGTCCCGCATCCAGTCGCGCTGCATGACGTCGAGGACCTCCTCGGCGACCAGGATCGCCGCGTAGGCCGCCTCGCCGAAGGCCAGGGTCTTGAACGCCCGGCCCAGCTCCACCGCGAACCGGTGGGGCCTGTACGGAGGGGCGCCCAGCTTCTGCGCTCCGCGGGCGAACATGATGGAGTGCCGGCACTCCTCGGCTATCTCCGTCAGGGCCCACTGGACGTCCGCGCTCGTGGGGTCCTTCGCGTACACGTCCCGCAGGACCATCTGCTGCAGGATCATCTCGAACCAGATACCGGTACTGGCCACCGAGGCGGCCTCCTGGCGGGTCAGTTCCTTGCGCTGCTCCTCGGTCAGCTCTCCCCAGTACGCGGTGCCGTACAGGGTGCTCCACTCCGGGCTCGCGCCGTGGAAGTCCTTGTCGAGCGGGGTGTCCCAGTCGACCTCCGTGGCGGGGTCGTACGCCAGCGTGGCGGCCGATTCGAGCAGGCGACGGGTGAGGTGGTCCTCGGGGGACCGGTCCCCAGCATCCGGCCGAACGGTGCTGCTTGCCATGGTGCGGCTCCTCGGTTCGTCAGCGATGTCCTTGGTGCTGTCACACGTGCGATGGGGATGACGACGCGTCATGTGCCGTGCTGCCGGGTGGGCGGACGGCGGGATGCGGCGGAGGGCGGTCCCGTGCGGGGACGGCCTTCCGCGTCTCTTGTTAGACGGAAGGTATAGCAAGCGGGCGGGGTGGGCCTACCCCCAGTAACAAATGTGTGCCCATCCCTGCGAGATCTCCTCGCCCCGGGCGGCGATCGCGTCGAATTCCGCGATTCCGGGACCTCCGGCGGCCCTTCGGTTCGATATGTCGAACATTGTTCGCAATATCAGCGCGAGTCATTGACGGCGCGATCTCCCCGTCCTACGGTCCCGTCCGAAGTGGCGGTCGTGCGACGAGATTTCGAACATCCGCCGTCCCTTCCCACGTCCCCGCACGTCAGAGTCGAGCCGAGACGAGCCGCAATGCAACCACCACTCCTCAGCAGGCGCCGGGCCCTCGCGGGCGGCGCCGGCGCCATCGCCGCCGCCGGAGCCCTGGGCTCCCTGTCCGGCTGCGCCGCCCCTGCCACCGCCGCGGGTCCGGGACAGACCCTGCTGCGTTACTGGCACCTCTTCGGCGGTGGCGACGGCGTCAACATGCAGGGCATGCTCGACGACTTCCGGGCCGAGCACCCCGGCATCGCCCTGGAGGCCTCGACCCTTCAGTGGGGAGCGCCGTACTACACCAAGCTCGGCATGGCCGGAGCCGGCGGCCGCGCCCCCGAGCTCGCCGCGCTGCACCTCGCGCGGCTCGCCGGGTTCGCACCCGGCAGGCTCCTCGACCCGTTCGACCTCGACCTCCTGGCCGAACACGGCGTGAAGGAGGAGGACTTCCCGCCGGACATCTGGCGCCGCGGACGCATGGGAGGCGAGCAGTACGCCGTTCCCCTCGACACCCATCCCTTCGTCCTCTACTACCAGACCGAGATCTGCGAGAAGGCCGGACTGATGTCGGGCGGGCGGCTCAAGCCGATCGAAGGGGCGGAGGAGTTCGCGGACGCCCTGCGCGCCGCGAAGAAGGCGACCGGGCAGCCGGGGCTGGTCACCGAGACCCTGGGACCCGACTGCATCACCCCCTGGCGTCTCTTCTCCAGCTTCTACGCGCAGACCGGTGGCACGGTCCTCTCCGAGGACGGCAAGCGCCTCGCGCTCGATGACGCCAAGGCCCTGCGGGTGCTGGAGTACCTGGCCCGGCTGGTCGAGGAAGGCCTGATGGTGCGTCGCGTCGACTACCCGGGATCGGTGGGTGTCTTCAGCGGCGGGAAGACCGCGTTCCACCTCAACGGCGAATGGGAGATCACCACCTTCACCACCACGGGACTCCCGTTCTCCATGACCCGCATCCCCGCTCTCTTCGGCACGGCCGCCACCCAGGCCGACTGCCACGCCTTCGTCCTGCCGCACCAGGCGGACCGCGGCGGCGCCCGGAACGAGGCCGCGCACATCCTCGTCGCATGGATGCTGCGCAACTCCGTGGCCTGGGCCAAGGGCGGTCACGTACCCGCGTACCTGCCGGTCCTGGACGACCCCGCCTACCTCGCCCTCAAGCCGCAGTCCGAATACCGCGGGGTGATCGACGACGTGGCACTGGACCAGCCCGCCTGGTTCGCCGGTTCCGCCTCCCGGATGTGGATCGAGCTCGGCGCCGTGTTCTCCGGGGTCCTGACCGGCTCGCGGACCCCGCGCAACGCCCTCACCGAGGCGAAGGCGCGCCTGCGCAAGCTCCTCGACACCCGTAACCCCCTTCCGGGAGCCACGTCATGACCTCCACCACGACAGCGGCCCCCGCGCCCCCGGCGAAGCACGTGGCAGGCGCGCCCGGCGGTCCCGCCAGGGGCGTGCGGCGCAAGTGGACCGAGCACGGACTCGTCTTCGTCGCACCGTTCTTCCTCGTGTACGCCGCGTTCCTGCTCTGGCCGCTGATATCCGGTCTCGGGACGAGCCTCACCAGCGAGAACATCACGGGCACCGGTGGGGAGTTCGTCGGGCTCGACAACTACGCCGAGGCCGTACGCGACCCCGAGGTGTGGTCCTCGCTGTGGAACACCGTGTGGTTCACGGTGCTGTCCACCGTCCCCCTCGTCGTCGTCGGACTCGTCCTCGCGCTGCTCGCCCACGAGCTCCGGGTCGTGCAATGGCTGTGGCGGCTCAGCTGGTTCGCACCGTTCCTGCTGCCGTCCGGCGTCGTCTGCCTGCTCTTCCTCAACATGATCCTGCCCTCCGACTTCGGCCTCGCCGACCAGCTCCTCGCCTCCGTCGGCCTGACGCCCGAGATCGGATGGCTGACCGACGAGCGGTACGCCATGCTTAGCATCGTCGCGACCACCGTCTGGTGGACCGTCGGTTTCAACTTCCTGCTCTACCTCGCGGCCCTGCAGGCCATCCCGGCCCATCTGTACGAGGCGGCCGAACTGGACGGCGCCGGCGCCGGGAAGCGGATGTGGCACATCACCCTGCCGCTGCTGCGCCGCACCACCGGGCTGGTGGTCGTCCTCCAGGTCCTGGCCTCGCTGAAGATCTTCGACCAGGTCTACATCATGACCGGCGGAGGCCCCGACGACTCGACCCGCCCGATCCTCCAGTACGTCTACCAGCAGGGTTTCACGGGCTATCGGATCGGATACGCCTCGGCCGTCTCCTACATCTTCTTCGCCCTGATCCTGACCGTCTCCCTGGTACAGCCGCTGCTGTCCCGGCGCCGAGCTGAGGAGGCCGCGAAGTGAGCGGTTCCGTCACCGTCACCACCCGCCCCGCCACGCGGACCGGGAGTCCGGCCGACGCGGGCGGACGCCGCCCGCGCTGGACACCCGGCCGGATCGCCCTGCTCGTCGCGGCCCTCCTGCTCACCGCCGTCTGGCTGCTTCCACTGGCCTGGGCCGTCGCCACCTCCCTCAAGCCGGAGGGCGACACCACGAAGACGCCGCTCTCCTGGATCGGCTCCCGCGTCACCTTCGAGGCGTACAGCAAGGTGTGGGAGTCGGGCGACCTGATGGTCTGGCTGATGAACTCGGCCTACATCTCCGTCATGACGACCCTCCTGACCGTCGTGACCTGCGCGATGGCCGCCTACGGATTCACCCGCACGGACTTCCGCGGCCGCCGGCTGCTCTACGGCCTGGTGCTGGCCGGCATCATGGTGCCCCCGCAGGTCCTCATCGCACCGCTGTTCCAGGAGATGGTGCAGCTGGGTCTGGTCGACACCTACTGGGGTGTGATCCTTCCCCAGGTGGCCGTGCCGGCCATGGTGTTCATCCTCGTGAAGTTCTTCGAGGGTGTTCCCCGCGAACTCGAGGAGGCCGCCTTCGTGGACGGCGCCGGGCGCTGGCGGGTCTTCTGGACCATCGTCATGCCGCTCTCCCGTCCGGTGCTCGCCGCCGTCGCGATCTTCACCTTCATCTCCACCTGGAACAACTTCCTCTGGCCGTTCCTCGTGACCACCGACCCCGGCGGGATGACCCTGCCCGTCGGCCTCGTCAACGTCCAGTCGAGCTTCGGGGTGAGGTACGCCCAGATCATGGCGTCACTCGTGATCGCGGGGATGCCGCTACTGATCGTCTTCGCGTTCTTCCAGCGCCAGATCGTGCGGGGTATCGCGCACACCGGACTCGCCGGGCAGTGACTCCGTCCGTTCCGGGTCTCGCCGAGAGCGGGCCTGACCCGGGACCCGGGAGGTACGGCCGAGCCACGACGGGCCCGCCCCGGCACCGCTGCCGGTGCGGGCCCGTCACCGTGTGAGATCCGCCCCCCGCGCGACCAGCAGCGCCACATCCACCGCTGCCACCGCCACCGTCCCCGCGAGAGCCGCCTTGCGCCGGCGGCCGGTCTCCCGGCCGTCGAAGCCCTTTGCGGCCCTCGCGCCGACCGCGGCGGCGAGCAGGGCGACCGGTCCGAGAACCACGGCCGCCCGCCCGCCCGGCACCGAGGGCCCGAGCAGCAGCACCGCGGTGGCCGCGACGAGCGGCAGCGGGAGCAGCAGACGGGTGCGCGCCGGGCCCAGCCGCTGGGGCAGGCCCCGGACACCGGCCCGCAGATCCTCCTCGATGTCCGGCAGGACGTCGCCCAGATGGGCGGCGAGGCCGAGCAGCGCCGCAGCCACCACCGCCCACCAGGCCGGCCACGGGTGACCGGGCAGGCTGAGGGCGACCAGAAGGGGAAGACTGCCGAATCCGGCCACGTACGGCAGCCAGGACAGGACGGTGGCCTTGAGGCGCAGGTTGTACGCCCACGCCCCCAGCACCCCGAGCAGATGAGCCGTTCCGGCGGCCGTACCGCACGTCGCGGAGAGCACCACGCACAGACCCAGGGCGGTGACGGCCGCGCCCCACACCGCGCGAGCGCTCACCGCACCGCGGGCCACCGGTTTCCCGAAGCGTGAGGCGGCCACGTCGCGTGGCGCGTCGTAGGCGTCGTTGCACCAGCCCACCGACAGCTGCCCGGCCAGCACCGCCGCCGGCACGAGGACCCAACGCGGCCCGGCGGGGCCGGAACCGACGGTCAGCGCCGTGACGAGCACGGTCACGGCCAGGACCGGGCCGGGATGGCAGGACATGGCCAGCGCGGCCGGCAGGCGCGACGGGGGAGAAGGTGCCGAGAGACCGTCCGTGGTGTCCACGACGGCGATCGTAAGGACGCCGGAGCGCGGGGACACGACAGCCGCGCGCCGCATGTACCCGGGTTCGCCCTGTTCTGTCGGCAGGATGTGAGCCATGAACTCTCCGCGGCGGTGGCCAGGATGACCCGGATCGTGGCCGTGCACGGGGCGCTGCCGCCCCACCGCCACGCCCAGCGGGACATCACCGACATGGTCGCCCGCACCTGCCTGCCCCCGGGAGCCGACCGGCGCGTACTGGACCGGATCCACGCCAACGCCGGGGTACGGACCCGGCACACGGTGCTGCCCCTGGAGGAGTACGACAAGCTGGACGGCCTCGGAGCGGCCAACGACGTGTACGTCGACGCCGCGGTCCGCCTCGGGGCGGAGGCGGTCCACGGAGCCCTGAGCAAGGCCGGGCTGACCCCGGCCGACGTGGACGTCCTCATGTTCACCACGGTCACCGGGATCGCGGTGCCTTCCGTCGACGCACGGCTCGTCGGACGCCTCGGGCTGCGCCCCGACGTGAAGCGGCTCCCCGTGTTCGGCCTCGGCTGCGTCGCCGGAGCCGCCGGCGTCGCGCGGCTCCACGACCATCTGACCGGCACGGAAGGACAGGTCGCCGTACTTCTCTCGGTCGAACTCTGCTCACTGACCTTCCAGCGCGACGACGCGAGCCCCGCCAACCTCGTGGCGACCGCGCTGTTCGGCGACGGCGCGGCGGCCGTCGTCCTCGTCGGCGACGGACACCCCACACCCGCCACGGGGCCGGAAGTGGTCGGGACCCGCAGCCGCCTCTACCCCGGCACCGGACACGTCATGGGCTGGGACATCCGTTCATCGGGCTTCACCGTGGTGCTCGACCCGGCCGTCCCCGACGTCGTGAGGCGCCACCTCGCCGAGGACGTCCAGGGCTTCCTCGAGCCCCACGGGCTGAAGCCCAAGGACATCGCCCGCTGGGTCTGCCACCCGGGCGGTCCCAAGGTCCTGGACGCCGTCACCGACGTCATGGCACTGCCCGAAGGGGCCCTCGACATCACCCGGCGGTCCCTGGCCGAGGTGGGCAACCTGTCGTCGTCCTCCGTCCTCCACGTCCTGAGGGACACCCTGGAACAGCGGCGGCCCGAACCGGGAACCCCCGGGCTGCTGATGGCGATGGGCCCGGGATTCTGCTCCGAACTGGTCCTGCTGCGCTGGTAGCCCGGAGGCACCCATGATCTGGTACACAGCGCTGGTCACCGCTGTCGCGGCCGAACGCCTGGCAGAGGTCGCCATCGCCCTGCGCAACACCCGCTGGAGCCTGGCCCGGGGTGGCACCGAGGCCGGACAGGGGCACTATCCCGTCATGGTGGCCCTGCACACGGCGCTGCTCGCCGCCTGCCTCGCCGAGCCCTGGCTGGCCGCACGCCCCTTCCTGCCCTGGCTCGGCTGGACCATGGCAGGGGTGGTCGTCGCCGCGCAGGCGCTGCGCTGGTGGTGCGTCCGTACGCTGGGGCGGCGCTGGAACACCCGGGTCATCGTCGTTCCCGGCCTGCCGCTGGTCACCGGCGGCCCCTACCGATGGCTCCGCCACCCCAACTACGTGGCGGTCGTGGCGGAGGGGGCGGCGCTGCCGCTCGTCCACGGCGCCTGGGTGACCGCCGTCGCGTTCACCCTGGGCAACGCCGCACTCCTGGCCGTACGCGTCCGGTGCGAGGACGGAGCGCTGGCCCGCCTCGCGCCCGCGGACGTGCGCGCGTGATCGGCCTCCTGGTGGTGGGAGGCGGCCCGGCCGGGCTGGCGGCGGCGATCCGGGCCGCGTCGGCCGGGCTGGAGACCGTGGTGCTCGAACCTCGGGACGTGCCCGTGGACAAGGCCTGCGGCGAAGGAATCATGCCCAGCGGCGTGTCGGCCCTGCGCGTTCTGGGCGTCACACCGGTGGGCCGGGAGCTGAGAGGCATCCGCTACATCGAGGGCGCCCACCGGGCCGAGTCCTCCTTCCGGGGCGGCCCGGGGCTCGGCGTCCGCCGGACCGAGTTGCACACGGCCCTGCACCGCCGCGCCCTCGATCTCGGCGTACGCGTCGTCGCCGCCCGGGCCACCTCCGTGCTGCAGGGGCCCGCCGACGTCACTGCGGCCGGGCTGACAGCCCGGTGGATGATCGCGGCCGACGGCCTTCACTCACCCCTGCGCCGCGCGCTCCGCCTGGAGCGCGGTACCCCCGCCCCGCGCAGATACGGACTCCGGCGCCACTACCGGATCGCCCCCTGGACGGACTTCGTCGAAGTCCACTGGACGCGCGACGGCGAGGCCTACGTGACACCGGTGGGGGAGGAGCTCGTCGGGGTCGCCGTGCTCAGCCGCCACCGCCGCACCCACGAGCAGCACCTCTCCGCCTTCCCCGCACTGCTGGACAGGCTCCGGGGAACGGAGGCGGGACCCGTACGCGGGGCCGGACCCCTGCGCCGGTCCGTGAGCACGCCGCGGGCCGGGCGGATCCTGCTGGCGGGGGACGCGGCGGGCTATGTCGACGCCCTCACGGGAGAGGGCGTCGCACTGGCGGTGCGTACGGCCTGCGCCGCCGTCGACTGCCTCCTGGAAGGGCGGCCGGAGGACTACCCGGCGCGGTGGGCCAGGCTCACCAGGCGGCACCGGCTGCTGACGGCGGGACTTCTCCGCGCCGCCGGGCACCCGCTGACCGCACCGATGATCGTGCCCGCGGCCCACCGCCTCCCACCCCTCTTCGATGCCGCCGTACGAGCCCTGCAATAGCCGCCCACCGCACCACGCGGACACCGTGACGGCCCGCGGCCGCGCGCGGCGCACCGCTCGCCCGGCGTTTGCCCAGGGTGTACAAAGGGGGACATGGCCGGACGCTACGGCCGCCCGCGTTCGTTTCTCCGGGTGAGAAGCCTCGCTGGTCAGGTCTTTCTCCTGCAGGTGGCGATCGTGGTGCTGATCGTCGCTGCCGCCGTGGCGGCCCTGGTGCTGCAGTCCCGCGCGGACAGCACGCGCGAAGCGCGCAACCGCTCGGTCGCCGTGGCCGAGACCTTCGCCAACGCCCCGGGGACCGAGGCGGCCCTGGAGGGGCCCGATCCCACTGCGGTGCTCCAGCCGAAGGCTGAGGCCGCGCGGAAGGGTTCAGGGGTCGACTTCATCGTCGTCACCAACCTCGAATCGATCCGCCTGACCCACCCTCTGCCCGACCGGATCGGCAAGAAGTTCGTCGGAGACGTCGGGCCCGCGCTCCGGGGCCATGTCGTCACCGAGGAGATCGACGGCACCATCGGCCCGCTCATCCAGGCCGTCGTCCCCGTCTTCGGCTCGGACGGCGAGGTCGTCGGCCTGGTCGCCGCGGGCATCACCATCAAGAACATCAGCGGTGTGGCGGACGACCAGTTCCCCCTGCTCTTCGGCTCCGCGGCCGGGGTGCTGCTGCTCGCCATGGGAGGCACCGCGCTCGTCACACGACGCCTGAACCGGCAGACCCACGGACTCGGCCCGACCGAGATGACCCGGATGTACGAGCATCATGACGCCGTCCTGCACTCCGTGCGGGAGGGCGTGCTCATCGTCGGTGGCGACGGGCGGCTCCTGCTGGCCAACGACGAGGCACGACGCCTCCTGGACCTCCCCCCGGACGTCGAGGGCAGGACGGTCGAGGAGCTCGGCCTCGCCCCCGACGTCGCGGAGCTCCTGGCCTCGGGGCGGAGTGCCACCGACGAGGTGCACTCCGCCGGGGACCGGCTACTCGCGGTCAGCCAGCGGGCCACCGACCGCAACGGAGGACCGGCCGGCAGCGTGACGACCCTGCGCGACACCACCGAACTCCAGGCGCTCAGCGGAAGCGCCGCGATGGCGCGCGGCAGGCTGAAACTGCTCTACGACGCGGGCACGGAGATCGGCACCGCACTGGACGTCGTACGGACGTGCGAGGAACTGGTGGGGTTCGCCACGGATCGGTTCGCGGACTACGCCACCGTGGACCTGGCCGAGGGGGTGCTCCGCGGGGACGAGCCCGCGGCCACGCGTGCCAGCACCGAGGGGCTGCGCCGGTCCGCCTTCAGCGGCGACCGCCAGGACACCGGTCTCCACCCCCTCGGCTCGGTCATCCGCTTCCTCCCCACCACGGCGATCGGCGCCGGCCTCCTCAGGGGCGACGCCGTTCTCGACACCGATCTGACCGCTCGCTCCGGGTGGCAGCAGCAGCAGCCGGAGCGAGCCGAGCGCATCGTCGAATCCGGCTTCCACTCCCTGATGGCCGTCCCCATGCGGGCCAGGGGCGTCATGCTCGGCGTGGCCATGTTCTGGCGTTCGCAGCGCCCGGAGCCCTTCGAGGAGGAAGATCTCTCCGTGGCGGAGGAGCTCGTCGCCCGTGCCGCGGTGAGCATCGACAACGCGCGCCGCTACTCACGTGAGCACAACGTGGCGGTCACCCTCCAGCGCAGCCTGCTGCCACAAGGGCTCCCCGAACAGAGCGCCATCGACGCCGCCTACCGCTACCTCCCCGCGCAGGCCGGCCTCAGCGGGCTGGGCGGGGTGGGCGGAGACTGGTTCGACATCATCCCCCTGCCGGGTGCCAGGGTCGCGCTCGTGGTGGGTGACGTGGTCGGGCACGGGCTGCACGCGGCCGCGACGATGGGACGCCTGCGCACGGCGGTCCACAACTTCTCCACCCTGGACCTGCCCCCGGACGAGCTGCTCTGGCACCTCGACGAACTCGTCGCACGCATCGACCAGGACGAGTCCGCCGAAGGGTCGGAGGGTGCCGGGGTGACCGGGGCGACCTGCCTCTACGCCATCTACGACCCGGCGACCGGGCACTGCACCATGGCCCGGGCCGGCCACCTCCAGCCGGTGATCGTCGACCCCGACGGAACCGCCACCTTCGCCGACGTCCCCGGCGGACCGCCGCTGGGCCTCGGCGGGATGCCCTTCGAGACCCTCGACGTGGAGCTGCCGCGGAACAGCCGGCTGGTGCTCTACACGGACGGCCTCGTCGAGGAACGGCACCGCGACATCGACGAGGGCCTGGAACTGCTGCGCGGCACCCTGGCGGGACATCCGGACCGGACGCCGGAGGAGACCTGCGAGGCGGTGCTCCGCGCCCTCGTTCCCGCACGTGCCCGGGACGACGTCGCCCTGCTCGTCGCCCGGACGCTCCGCCTGGCCGCAGGGAACGTGGCGGAATGGGAGGTGCCCTCGGATCCCGCTGCCGTCGCCGACGTCCGCGCGGCGGTCTCCCGCAAGCTGGCCGAATGGGGTCTGGACGAGGAGGCGTTCACGACCGAGCTGATTCTCAGCGAACTCGTCACCAACTCCATCCGCTACGCGACCGGCCCCATCCGCGTGCGCCTCCTCCGCGATCGGACCCTCATCTGCGAGGTGTCGGACCGCAGCAGCACCTCGCCCCACCTGCGTCAGGCGGCCAGCATGGACGAGGGCGGCCGGGGCCTGTTCCTCGTCGCCCAGATGGCCGAACGGTGGGGAACCCGCTACACCGACGGCGGCGGCAAGGTCATCTGGACGGAGCAGCTGCTCCAGTCGGGCGGGCCGGGTCCGGCGTGACGGCACGGGACGGCCGCCGCCTCACGGTATCGGCTCCCGCGTCTTCCGACGGCAGTGGAGGAAGAGATGCGGCTCCGGGACGGCGCCCGGATGCGACGGGGTGAACACGGTCGCGTGCTCCTCGTCCACGGCGAGCCCGGCCTCCGCCGCCAGGCCGCGGAGCGCCTCCGGGCCGAAACTCGTCACCCGTACCCGCTGACCCATGAAGACGGCATCCACCCCCTCCACGTCCAGCGGGACCGTCGCGAGGACCAGGTGCCCACCCGGCCGCAGCGCCCCCGCCAGTCGGCTCAGGAGGGACCGCTGCTGCGCACGGGACATCTGCAGGAGCGAGAAGTACACGCAGACCGCGTCGAAGCTCTCCGCCTCCAGCGGGAACTCGCTGATGTCGGCCTGGCGGAAGGACGCCCCGGGGACCCGGCCGGAGGCGAGCTCCACCATGACCGGCGAGACATCGACGCCCAGCACCTCGTGCCCGGCCCCGGACAGCGTCGAGGCGGTCGGCCTTCCCGTGCCGCTGCCGACGTCCAGCACCCGGCTGCGGGGAGCGAGCCGGCCGAGGAGCCGGTCCAGCGACTCCCGGTGCGCGACCGAGCCCGCGAAGGCACGTTCGTAGTCGTCGCCGATGGCGTCGAACGCCACCGCCGCCGCGTGGGGGTGCCTGTCGGTCATGAGGACGTCCTTTCAGGACCGTGTCGTCACGGGATTCGGGCGACCGCGACGTACACGCCGCTCAGCTCCGGAGCGGGAGCGGGGGTGTCACGGAACCACTCGGGGGCCGTCACCAGCCCGGGCTCGACGATCTCCAGCCCCTCGAAGAACCGCGAGAACTCGGCCTTCGTCCGCAACGCGAGCCGGATGCCCCCCTTGCCGTACTCGGCCGCGCCCTGCTCCCCGCGCTCCGGGTTCACGTCCGACGCGCCCTGGGAGAGCACCACGTAGCTGCCCGGGCAGAGCCCGGCACTCAGAGTGCGCACGATGCCCACGGGGTCGACGTCGTCGGGCAGGAAGTGGAGGAGGCCCAGGAGGGAGAGGGCGACCGGGCGGTCGAAGTCCAGGACCTTGCGGGCCGCCTCGACGATCGCGGCGGGTTCGAGGACGTCCGCGTGCACGTAGTCCGTCGCCCCCTGCGGGGTGCTGATGAGCAGCGCCTCGGCGTGCCGCAGGACGATCGGGTCGTTGTCGCAGTAGACGACCCGCGCGGCCGGATCGATCGCCTGGGCGATCTGGTGCAGGTTCGGCGCGGTGGGTATACCGGTGCCGATGTCGAGGAACTGATCGACACCCTCGGTGGCGAGCCACGCCGTCGCCCGGTTCATGAAGGCCCGGTTCTGGAAGGCCCCGGCCTTCGCCTCGGCCGGCAGGTGTTCGGCAACGGCCTGGTCCACCGGATAGTTGTCCTTGCCGCCGAGCAACGCGTCGTACACACGGGCCGAGTGGGGCCTGCTGGTGTCGATGGGGGGCTGGGATGTTCCGGTCGTCATGACAACTCCGCTGCAGATGAGATGGCCGCTCCGACTGCGCAGTCTGCCAGCAACTTCCCTTGAACGGGCCTGTTTTGGCCCTGGGTGCCTCGCCCGAACTCCTGGACGCGACCCTTCCGCGCGGAGCGCGTGCGAGGCCTGGGCGTCCCACCGCCAGGGCCGCCGCGAACCGTTCCGGCCGATCTCGCCGGCACCCGTCGGCCGGGGCTGCCCTCGCCCGCACACCGTGCCGAGTTCGGCACCGTCGTCCATCCACCGCTGCCCCTGGTGCGGTCGCACCGGACCACGGCCGGCCACGCCGACCGGCCGCACCGGCCACGACGCGGTCGAGGGCGACCCCACCCGCTGCTCGGCCACCACGACGCCCCTGCCGGCGGCGGGAAGCTGCCACCGAGCACCCGTGGGCGGCACTCCGTGGACGTGCGTCCCCGCGCCCAGGTGCGCATCCTTGCTGTGTGACCTGGAGCCGTGAGGGCAGCCGGACCTCCGACGAGCTGGAGCTGGTGCTCGCCCGGACCGTGGTGAGCGCGGTGGACACCGTCGGCGGATACGGGGGCGGCGTCTACCTGCGCTCCGGGACCCCAGGACTGCTGCTGCTCGCCGTGCTCGCCGGGCTGCCGCCGCAGATGCTGCGCCCCTGGTGGCGGATGCAGGTGAACCGCCCCTTCCCGGTGGCCGAGGCCTACACCTCGGACACGCCCGTCTACCTGGGTGACGCGGAGGAGGCCATGCGGCGGTTCCCGCAGCTGATGGCGAGCCTTCCGTTCCCCTTCGCCTCGCTCTACGTGCCCGTGCCGGGCGGGGACGGCCCGGTCGGTGTGCTCGTCGTCCTGCGCTACGCGACCCGGGGGGTACCGGTCGGAGGAGCGGACCGGCGCAAGCTGGAGACCCTCGCCGGTCGGCTGGGCGACGAGATCGCCGCGCTGAAGGACCCGGCGGTGTGGGAGGAGGACCCCCTGCCGGTACGGCTGCCCGAGGGCACCGTGCGACCCCTGCGCGTCGGACGGTTCGAGTGGGACACCGCCGGGGGCACCCTCACGGCCGACGACGGTACGTACGAGATCCTCGGCGTCGAGCCTCCGGGCGCGCCCGCAGGGGCCGTGGAGACGCTGGCGTCGGCGCTGCTGCCCGAGGACGTGTACGGACTGCGGACCCTGGCAGCCGCTGCGGCCAGGTCGCCGGAACCCCACGTGCGCCGGATGCGGGTCTGGGGGCCGGGCGGGAGTCCCCTCCTCGTCGAGCTCTCCGGCCGGAGTGAGCACGGGGGCCTGCTGAACGGCATCCTGCTCGACCCCGGCACGGACCCCGTGGTCCCGGAAGCCGCTCGTCTGATCCCCCGCGCGATGGTCACCCACGACCGCCTGGGACGCATCACCCAGGTGAACGGCCGGGCCGAGGAACTCCTGGGGCGCAGCGGGGCGGAGCTGACCGGGCGGCCGGTGAGGGAGGCGCTGCCGTGGCTGGCCCACCCCTCCTACGAGGACCACCTCAGGGCGGCACTCTTCTCCGACGACCCCGTGTACTTCCTCGCCCGACGGACCCCCACCCAATGGCTGTCGGTCTCGCTCTTCCCCGGCCGTGACGGTGTCACGGTCATGCTCAGCCCGTCCGGCAGCCCCGGACGCACCCCCGAGTCCGACGCCACCCCGGGCGTGGAGCTGGGCTCGCCCGCGGATCGTGCCGCCATCCTCTACAGGCCGGTGGCACTGGCCATCGCGCTGACCGAGGCCGTCACAGCACGCCAGGTGTCGGCCGTGGTGACGGAGGAACTGCTGCCCGCCTTCGGCGGCAGACAGCTGGCCATCTACCTCCAGAAGGAGCGCCGCCTCTACCTCGCCTGGGAGACGGGCTTCCCCAAGGGATTCCTGGACGGCTTCGACGGGGTCCGCCTCGACGCACGCATCCCCGGCGTGGAGACGCTGACGACCGGGCGGCCGCTGTTCTTCGAGTCCATGCAGAAACTGGGTGAGGCCTACCCCGGCATTCCCATGGACGCCAGCGTCGGAGCGCGCGCCTTCCTGCCCCTGATCGCCTCGGGCCGTCCGGTCGGATCGTGCATCCTGGGCTTCGACCAGCCCCGGGGGTTCAGCCCCGAGGAGCGGACGGTACTCACCGCCCTGGCCGGGCTCATCGCCCAGGCGCTCGAGCGGGCCAGGCGCTACGACACCGAGTCGGAACTCGCCAGGGGACTCCAGGACGCCCTGCTGCCCCACCGCCTGCCCGCCGTCGAAGGGGTGGAGACCGTGGGGCGCTACCTCTCCGGCACACAGGACATCGACGTCGGCGGCGACTGGTACGACGTGATCGAGACCGACGGCGGACTCGTGCTGGTCATCGGGGACGTCCAGGGCCACGGTGTCACCGCGGCCGCCACCATGGGCCAGCTGCGGAGCGCCGTACGGGCCTTCGCGCTCACCGGTCACGAACCGCAGGAGGTGATGAGCGACACCAACCGCCTGCTGATCGGGCTCGATCCCGGTCAGTTCGCGACCTGCTGCTACGTACAGCTCGACCCCGTCACCGGTGTCACCCGGGCCGTACGCGCGGGACACCCCCAGCCTGTGCTGCGCCACGCGGACGGCAGGGCCGAGGTGCTGGACCTCGCCGGCGGGGTCGTGCTCGGGGTCGATCCGGACGCCTCCTACCCGGTCACCGAGCTGCGGCCCGGCCCCGGAGCGGTGCTGGCACTCTTCACCGACGGACTGGTGGAGAAGGCGGGCAGGGACATCGACGAGGGGATCGAGCGTCTGCGCAGCACCCTGGCCGCGGTGGGCCACCTGCCGCTCGCCGAAGCGGCGGACCGGGTCATCGGACAGGCCCGGCTGGACGAGGACCGCCCGGACGACATCGCGCTGCTGATGGCCGCGCGCCGGCCGCCGGACGTCTGACCGACGGCCGGCCGCGGCCCGGCGCGTGTCCGTCATGCGGACCGGGGCGGAGGGGGACTGCGACCCCGGCGCCCCGGTGAGGCATCCTCTGCTGGTCGGGCAGGACGGGTCCGTGACGATCGGTGGAACCGGCGCCGCGGTCCGTGACGGAGAAGGATGCGGAACCAGATGGCAGACAACACGGACCTGTTGGCCTTCGTGCGGGCACGCCTCGCCGAGGAGGAGGACATCGCGCGGGCGGCCGGTGGCGACGGCTGGCGGATGCCCGCCGAGGCACCCGGTGAGGTGCACGACCGGACGAGCGGCATCGCGTTCGTCGTACGGTCGCGCGGCTACGACCGGCACATCGCCTTCCAGGACCCGGCGCGAACCCTGCGCCGCATCGAGACCAACCGGGTCCTGCTCGACGAGTACGAGGAGATCGCAGCCCTGGACGCCGACCGGCCGGCCCAGGACTTCTCCTCGGGCAGGGCCGTCGGGCTGGGGTTCGTCGTCCGTCAGATGGCCGCCGAGCACGCGGGACACCCGGACTACAAGGTGAAGTGGCTGCCCCGGTTCTCCCACTGGGGGCCGTCGGCAGGACCGGAAGGGTCCTGACCGCCCCCTCCCGCCGGGTCTGAGTACGGGGGAGCGACGTTCTGAGTACGCCGCCGGATCCCGGGCCGGTCCCGGCCCGGTGGAATGGGCGTATGGCCTCCGAAGCGCCCACGCGCCCCCGTCTCCAGAACCTGACCACCGCCGGCACGGCCCTGGCCGTGACGCTGATCCCGCTCGCCGCGGGTGTTCTGCTGGCCAGGACGATGGCGCTCGACCCGATGGCGCCCGTGAACGCCCTCGTCACCGGCCAGCGTGTCCGTCTCGCCCCTTCGCGGTGGATGCTCAGAGCTCGAACGCGCGAACTCCTTTCCTGGCGGTAACGAAACATTTGTCCAGGTAAGCGCTGTCGCTTCTGTTACACGGATGTGACCCCTCGGACCCACGGGATCAAGGGAGGCGCAGGTGTGGCGGGGTGGGTGCCCCCGCCTGGTGCGTGGTCCCCCGAAAGGGTCGGTGCAACGATCAACGGTTGACAGGTCTACGACCGGGCGGGTCCATGCCGGATGCAGCCGTGTGTGACAGAAATGTCCGTACTTCGTCACACGAACCGGGGCGCCTTCCGGCCGCCTCGAAAGCGGGACAAAGTTTGCGTTCTCGGCACGACGCCGAGATCGGAAAAACGCCCGGCACTTCATTCCGGGCCTGCATGATGAGGGGTTTCCATGTCCCGTTCCGCACGACGGATCACCGCCACCGTTCTCGCCTCGGGTGCCCTGCTCGCCGCAGCGGCCCTGCCGGCATCGGCCGATGGCCGGGACCACGGCCACGACAGGCCGACCCACCGCTCGGCGATCGTCCTGGGCAAGGTCCAGTACGACAGCCCCGGCCGCGACAACGGCTCGAACCGCAGCCTGAACGCCGAGTGGGTCACCGTCACGAACACCAGCCGCCACTCCGTCAACCTGCGTGGCTGGACGCTCAGCGACGAGAGCCACCGCACCTACCGGTTCGACATGCGGCTGCCCGCCCGTTCCTCGGTCCGTGTCCACACCGGTGTCGGCCGTGACACCCGGCACGACGTCTACCAGGACCGCCGTTTCTACGTGTGGGACAGCAAGGACACCGCCACGCTCCGTGACAACCGTGGCAACCGGGTCGACACCAAGTCCTGGGGCCGCTTCCGCGGCGACGACCGCCGTGACGGCGGCCACCGCGACGGGGGTCACCGCGGCAACCGATGAGACCGGGCGGTAGGGAGATGCGGCGTTCTCCCTGACTGACGGCGGCGTACCACGGGTCACCCGTGGTACGCCGTTTTCATGTGGTTCGCGCGGGTCGTCACGGTGGGGGCCGTGCGCGGGAGGGTGCCGGTTGATGTCAGGATGGACCCATGACCATCAAGGCGTACTTCGACATCACCATCAACAACGAGCCCGCCGGGCGGATCGTGTTCAACCTCTTCGACGACGTGGCCCCCAAGACCGCGGAGAACTTCCGCGCCCTCGCCACCGGTGAGAAGGGCTTCGGCTACGCCGGCTCGCCGTTCCACCGCGTCATCCCGGACTTCATGCTCCAGGGCGGGGACTTCACCAACGGCAACGGCACCGGCGGCAAGAGCATCTACGGCGAGAAGTTCGCCGACGAGAACTTCACCCTGAAGCACAACAAGCCGGGTCTGCTCTCGATGGCCAACGCCGGCCCGAACACCAACGGTTCGCAGTTCTTCATCACCACCGTCCTCACGCCGTGGCTCGACGGCAAGCACGTGGTGTTCGGCGAGGTCGCCGACGACGACAGCATGAAGCTCGTCCGCAAGATCGAGTCGTACGGCTCGCAGAGCGGCCGGACCAGCGCGGCGATCGCCGTCTCCGGTTCCGGCGTTCTCTGACGCACACGACGGGGCTCCCGGCCGCAGGTATCGGCCGGGAGCCCCGTGCTGTCGGCGCCCGTACCGGCTCGGTCGTGGGACGAGCGTGCGGGCTGGCATGATCGAGGCCATGGACGAGCGCATCATCGCCGCGTGTGACGGGGCATCGAAGGGCAATCCGGGACCTGCGGCCTGGGCTTGGGTCGTCGCGGACGCCGAGGGGAATCCGCTGAGGTGGGAGGCGGGCCCGCTCGGCACCGCCACCAACAACATCGCCGAACTCACCGCCCTGCTCGAACTCCTGAGGTCCACGGACCCGGCCGTCCCGGTCGAGGTGCGGATGGACTCGCAGTACGCGATGAACGCCGTGACCAAGTGGCTGCCCGGCTGGAAGCGCAACGGCTGGAAGACCTCGGGCGGCAAGCCGGTCGCCAACCGTGAGCTGGTGGTCGGCATCGACGAGCTCCTGAGCGGCCGGACCGTGACCTTCCGCTACGTCCCGGCGCACCAGGTGGACGGCGACCCGCTGAACGCCCTGGCCGACCAGGCCGCCAGTGAGGCGGCCGTCTCACAGCAGGCGGCGGGGACGGTCCACGGCAGCGCCGCGATGCCCGTACCCGCGCCCGCGCGGTCGACGAAGAGCCGCTCCGGCGCCGCCACGAAGAGTGGTACGGCGGGCAAAGCGCGCACCGGGGGGACCATCAGGGCGAAGTTCGCCGGCCGCTGTCACTGCGGGAAGCAGTACGCGGCCAAGGACATGATCGCGAAGAACCCGAACGGCTGGGGTCACCCCGAATGCCGGGTCGCTCCCGCCTGAGCCGCCACGGGCCGAAAGCCGGCTGTCGGGCCGGGGGAGTCCGAAAGCCGGCTGTCGGGCCGGGGGAGTACCGCGGTGTCGTGCCCCGGTCGTCAGAGATCGGCCCAGACGAGCCGTCCGGACACGCTCGTGCGCGTGCCCCAGCGTGCCGCCAGGGCGTCCACCAGCATCAGCCCTCTGCCGCCCTCGGCGACCGACGCCAGGGCGAACCCCTCGTCCGCGCCGTCGGGCCCGGGAAGGGCCACCGGGCCGGGCCCTTCGGCGCCGGCCGGGGCTTGAGCCGCGACGGTCCGCACGCCGTGCGCGTCCGGGTCCCGGGGGCCCGGCAGGCCCGGTACATGGCGCCGGCCACGGTTCCACACGCATATGCGCACGCGGCCGGGTGTCCGCAGCAGACGGCAGCGGATCCGGCGCCCCGCGGTGTGCTCCACCGCGTTCGTGACCAGCTCGGTCACGACCAGCGCCGCAACCTCCACGCGCTCGTCCGGCTCTCCCCAGCGCCGCATGGCTTCCTGCACGCGGTGCCTCGCCACCGGGACACCCCTGGGGAGGCGGGGGATCCACCAGCTGTGTGCGCTCCGCCCGCCCGACACCTCAGGGGTCAGACGTGCGCACGTGACTATTTCCGACATGTACGCACTCTCCGCGCAATGTGCATACTTTGCAAGAGGCAGAATGCCTCGATGGCTCCGATTCGTCACCGAGACCGCTGTGCGGGCCACCGCATCCGAGCACGTGTGGAAGGGAAGGTGGATGAGGCCCCGGTCCGGCCCCACCGTGGAACACCGGGTTCTGGCGGCCCGGCTGCGCATGCTCAGGGAACGCACGGGTGTCACGCTCCAGGCCGCGGCTGTGGCACTGGGTGCCCACCCCGCCACCGTGCGGCGCATCGAACGTGCCGAGACCGGCCTCGACGCACATCAGGTCCGCGTCCTCCTGGAGCGCTACGCCGTCCCCGCCGAGGAAGCCGAGCCGATCATGAGAGGGCTGGCGGCGGCGAGTCTTCCGGGCTGGTGGCACGAGTGGCGTGACGCGATGGAGCCGTGGCAGCAGGAAGTCATCGGCATCGAGTCGTCCGCGGCACTCATCCGGACCTGGCACCCCGCACTCGTCCCCGAACTGCTGCGTACCCCCGACTACGAGGCCGCCCTGCGCCGGACCCTCACCGCCGAGCCCTCGTCGAGGGGCGACCGGTACCTGGAACTGCTGGCGGAGCGCCGGCGGAGGCTCCAAGAGCGTGGCGCGGCCCTCTGGGCCCTGTTCCCGGCCGCCGCCCTCCGTACGACGGTCGGCGGTGCCGCGGTGATGGCGGCGCAGCGGGCGGTGCTGGAGGAAGCCGCGCATCTGCGCCATCTGACCGTCCAGGTGGTGCCCCTCGACGATCCGCCGCACCCCATGACCGGCGTTCCGCCGGTACACCTGCTGCGCGTACCCGTCCCCGAGGTAGGCGACCGCGTGGTGGTGGAGACACCTGGCAGGGTGGACGTCATCGACGACCCGGCGGCCGTCATGGACTACCGCATCCGGATGGACGCGGCCTGCGCGGCCGCACCGCACCCGGGCACCCCGCTGCCGGGCGCCGGGAAAGGCCAGGCAAACCCTTGAACCTCTTGCCAGTTGTGGGTTTCGGACGCCCGTTGAGGGTCACGCGCACTGTACGGAACACGCACCGACGTCCACATCCCCATGAGAAGGAGTGAGTGACATGGACAACTGGAGGATGCACGCGGCGTGCCGCGAGGAGGACCCCGACCTGTTCTTCCCCATCGGCAGCAGCGGGCCCGCGCTCGTACAGGCCGAGGAGGCCAAGGCCGTGTGCGGGACCTGCCCGGTCCGGGAACAGTGCCTGGAGTGGGCCCTGGAGAACGGACAGGACTCCGGCGTGTGGGGAGGCATGGACGAGAACGAACGCCGCGCCCTCAAGCGCCGCCGCGCCCGTCAGCAGGCCAGGAGCCACGGATGAGGCATGACGGCTCCGCCCTGTCCCGCAGGAGACGATGAACCATGGACATCTCGGTCTGGCTGATCCTCGCGGCGGTCGTACTCCTGCTCGTCGCGGGTGCCGCGGCGGTCCTCCTGGTACGGGTGATCCGGGCCAGGAAACTCCTCGTCGACGCGGGGATCCCCCTCCGGGACAAGGCACTCGTCTGGGCAGCGGTCATCTACACCGTCTCTCCTGTCGACCTCGTGCCCGACCCGGTCTACCTCGACGACGTCGGCTTCCTGCTGCTGGCCCTGCGCTCGCTTCACTCGGCGGCGCGAGCGGCCGGTGTCGGGCGGCCCAAGGCGTTCGCAACGCCGAGGCAACAGGACGGCAACCTTTCGGCGCCCGGGAGCAACTGAGGGGGCGTAAGCCATCCCCTGCCAGAAGGTGCCTCTCGTGGAGCCTCTGCTTCCCCCCTCCGAATCCCGCCCCCACCGCAGACGCCGTGTCACCCGCACCCGGGCGCTGATCGGTGCCCTGGCGGCAGGCCTGCTCGCGGCCGGCGGTCTCGTAGCGCTCGGCCCGGCCTCGCAGGCGGCGACCGCCCGGCAGGCCGAGGCGCTCGACCGCGGCGTCGTGAGCGTGCACACCGACAGCGGCAACCTGGTCAGCTGGCGCTGGCTGGGCACCGACCCCGACAATGTGTCGTTCAACGTCTACCGGGCCGGTACCAAGGTGAACTCCTCGCCGGTCACCGGCTCGACGAACTACTTCCACTCCGGAGCGCCCGCCACCGCCGACTACACCGTCCGCGCGGTCGTCGACGGCGTGGAGCAGAGCGACTCCGTGCACGCGGTCCAGTTCCGAGCCGGATACAAGGACGTCCCCATCAGCCCGCCGGCGGGCGGTACGACACCCGACGGTGTCGCCTACACCTACGAGGCCAACGACGCGTCCGTCGGAGACCTGGACGGTGACGGCGCCCTCGAATTCGTCCTGAAGTGGCAGCCCACCAACGCCAAGGACAACTCCCAGTCCGGCTACACGGGCAACACGATCGTCGACGGGATCCGCCTCGACGGGACCCGGCTCTGGCGCATCGACCTCGGGCGGAACATCCGCTCCGGCGCCCACTACACCCAGTTCCAGGTGTACGACTACGACGGCGACGGCCAGGCCGAGGTCGCCATGAAGACCGCGGACGGCAGCGTCGACGGGACGGGCAAGGTGATCGGCAGCTCATCCGCGGACCACCGCAACTCCTCCGGCTACATCCTGTCCGGCCCCGAGTACCTGACCATGTTCAACGGGAAAACCGGTGCCGCGATGGGCACCGTCGACTACGTCCCCGCTCGCGGGACCGTCTCCTCGTGGGGTGACTCCTACGGCAACCGGGTGGACCGCTTCCTCGCCGGAACGGCCTACCTGGACGGTGCGCGGCCTTCCCTGATCATGGCGCGCGGCTACTACACGCGCAGCGTCATAGCCGCCTGGGACTGGCGGAACGGGGCCTTCACCCGGCGCTGGACCTTCGACACGAACAGTTCGACCAACACGGGCAAGGGATACGACGGACAGGGCAACCACCAGTTGTCCGTCGCGGACGTCGACGGTGACGGCAAGGACGAGATCGTCTACGGCGCGATGGCCGTCGACGACAACGGCAGCGGGCTGTGGACGACGAAGAACGGCCACGGAGATGCCATGCACGTAGGGGACCTCGACCCCTCACGGGCGGGTCTGGAGGAGTTCAAGGTCGACGAGGACAGCTCCAAGCCGTCGTCGTGGATGGCCGACGCGAAGACCGGGAAGATCATCTGGTCGACCCCGGCGAGCGGAGACAACGGCCGTGGCGTGTCCGCCGACATCTGGGCCGGGAGCGCCGGCGCCGAGTCCTGGTCCTCCGCCGTCTCCGGGGTGCGCGGTCCGTCCGGCAGCGAGGTCAGCAGCCGGAAGCCGTCCAGCACCAACTTCCTGTCCTGGTGGGACGGCGACACGACCCGCGAACTCCTCGACGGCACCCACATCGACAAGTACGGAACGTCGGGTGACACCCGTCTGCTGACCGGGGCGTCGGTCCACTCCAACAACGGGACCAAGGCCACGCCCGCACTGTCGGGGGACATCCTCGGCGACTGGCGCGAGGAGGTCGTCTGGGCCACCACCAACAACACGGCCCTGAGGATCTACTCCACGCCTCACGAGACCAGCACGAAGATCACCACGCTGCTCCACGACACCATGTACCGCACCGCGCTGGCCTGGCAGAACACGGCCTACAACCAGCCGCCGCACCCCAGCTTCGCGATCGGGAGCGGCATGGCGACGGCTCCCCGGCCGACCATCACCACACCGTGACGACGGACCGGGGATCCGTCTGACAGCCCGAGGGGGAGAACCGGTGCCCCCGGCCCGTGCGGTGTCGCGGGCCGGGGGCGCCGTCGGTGGGACGGCCGCCCGGGTGCTGGCTAGCCGAGTGACGCGGTCCGGGCGCGCGTTCATGGTGCGTTCACCGGCCGGATCTGCCCATGGCATTCCCTCGCGCGCCGTCGGCGCCTACGCTCGGCTCCGAATCGATCAACGCTGTCCGTGCTCATCGTGCACATATGACAACGTTGTCCACCCAGTCGGAGGTATTCGGAGAACATGCCTTCCAGACCATCCGCGGTCCGGCGCCTCACCGTGCGGGCCGCAGCGATCGTCGTCACCGGCGCCCTCGCCGGCGCCGTCACACCGCCCACGGCTCAGGCCGACGCGCCCGTCGCGCACCCCACCGCCTACGTGGACCCGATGATCGGCACGTCCAACGGCGGCAACACCTACCCCGGGGCCGTCCGCCCGTACGGGATGATGGCCTGGTCGCCCACCAGCACCACCGGCGACCAGACCAGCACCGGCGCGGCCAACGGCTACGAGTACGGCGTGACCAGGATGCGCGGCCTGAGCCTCACCCACGTCAACGGGGCGGGATGCAACCCCGGTGCCGCGGGAGACGTGCCGATCATGCCGTTCGTCGGAGACGTGACGTCCTCGCCGTCCGCCGACTCGAAGGACCTCGTCTACGCCTCGGGATTCTCCCACGACAACGAGCGTGCGGTGCCCGGGCGTTACACCGTCGGCCTGGACTCCGGCGCGTCGGCCGACCTCGCGGTCAGCGAGCGCGCGGGCGTGGCGGACTTCGCCTTCCCGGCGGGCAAACCCGCCAATCTGCTCTTCCGGGTGTCCAACTCCCTCAACGGCAGCGAGGACGCGGAGATCCGGATCGACGCCGCGCACCGCAAGGTGACCGGTTCGGTGCTCACCGGTGCCTTCTGCGGGCGCCGCGCCAACGGCGGCACCAACAACCGCAAGAGCTACTACCGGCTCTACTTCAGCGCCTCCTTCGACCGGGACTTCGACTCCACCGGAACCTGGCGCGACTCCACGCTCGCACCCGGCGCGACCGAGGGGAGCGGCGGTGAGGGCTACGCCACGGGAGCGGACCGGGCGGGACGCGGTTCCGGCGGCTGGGTCGGCTTCGACACGACCGCCGACGACGACGTCCGAATGAGGATCGGGATCTCCTACGTCAGCCAGGCGGGAGCCGAAGCCAACCTCCGTGGGGAGATCGCGCCGCGGGCGAGCGTCGACGACGTGGCCAGGGAGGCGAGCGCGGCCTGGGACCGAGAACTCCGCTCCGTACGCGTCGGCGGCGGGTCCGACGACCGGCGCACCGCCTTCTACACCGCGCTGTACCACTCGTTGATGCAGCCGAACCTGATCAGCGACTCCGACGGCCGCTACCCCGGCATGGACGGTCAGCCGCACCGTGTGACACGTGGGCAGCAGGCCCAGTACAGCAACTTCTCCGGCTGGGACCAGTACCGCGCGCAGATCCAGCTCCTCGCGCTCCTCAAGCCGAGGATCGCGGGTGACTTCGCTCAGTCGCTCTACAACTTCGCCCGGCAGAACGGCGGGGTCTGGGACCGGTGGGTGCACGTCAACGGTGCCACCCACGTGATGACCGGTGACCCCACGGCGGCCACCCTCGCCACGTTCTACGCCATGGGGGTACGCAACTTCGACTACGAGGGGGCCTTCGAGTCGCTGGCCAGGCAGGCCACCGTGCCCCACCCCGACGGCCTCTCCGACGCCGGCTGCCCGGGCCAGTGCACCGGCCAGCGGCCCAACCTGGCGCAGTACCTTGATTCGCACTACGCGGCGCAGGACGTGTGCCACTGCTGGGGCGGGGCCGCGGAGACGCTGGAGGACGCGGTCGCCGACGATGCGCTGGGCCGGTGGGCCCGGATGCTCGGACGCGACGACGAGGCCGCCTCCTTCGAGGA
Organism: Streptomyces sp. NPDC048590; assembly: GCF_043199535.1. NCBI lineage: Bacteria > Bacillati > Actinomycetota > Actinomycetes > Kitasatosporales > Streptomycetaceae > Streptomyces > Streptomyces sp. NPDC048590. The sequence continues at coordinate 597,339 of NZ_JBICWC010000002.1, forward strand.
ACGCGGCCGCTGGTGGCGCAATGTGTTCAACTCCGGGGCCACGGACGGCGCCGGGACCACGGGCTACATCCAGGCGCGCAATCTCGACGGCTCGTGGGTGACCCCCTTCAGTCCCGGAAGCGACAAGGGCTTCGCGCAGGGGACCAGCGCCACCTACACCTGGATGGTCCCGCAGGACGTACAGGGCCTCGCCGAGGCCATGGGCGGACGGGAGGCCGCGGCGGATCGCCTGGACGGGTTCTTCCACAAGGCGGACGGGACCTGGTCGGTCAAGGGCGGCGACCCGCTGCGTTACGACCCCACCAACGAGCCCGGCATCCACGCTCCTTGGCTCTACAACGCGCTGGGACAGCCGTGGAAGACCCAGGAGACCGTACGCGAGATCCTCGACACGGTCTACGGCACCGGGCCGCGTGGCCTGCCGGGGAACGACGACCTCGGCACCATGTCGGCCTGGTACGTCTTCTCCGCCCTCGGCCTCTACCCACAGACCCCGGGCAGCGCCACGCTGCTTCTCGGGACCCCGCTCTTCCCATCGGCCGTGCTGGACCGGCCGCAGGGCGGGGACATCCGGATCAGTGCTCCGCAGGCGGATGCGACACATCCGTACATCGACGCGGTCAAGGTCGACGGGCGGACGACCGACAGGTCCTGGGCGGATGCCCGGCTGGTCACCCGCGGGGGGTCGCTGACCTACCGGCTCGCGGACGGCCCCAACACCGCATGGGCCACCGGACCTGCGGATCTGCCGAAGTAGCGCACCCGGGAGGGGCGGTCGGAATCCCGGTGGGCGGCTGACAGCCGCCCACCGCTTCCGGCATGCCCGGGAGACCTACGGGAGGGGCGAGCAATCTTTATATCGTTGAAAATTTCCTGTGCACGACCGTTGTCAGGTGTTTGAGGCTGTGGCTCAATGTTCGACTATGTGCAGTGCCCCGCAGTCCGGGGGCACTTCGGCTTCTTCGACGAGGACGACGCCTTGATACGACAACTAGTCCGCCCCCGTACGGCTTTGAGAACCCTTGCCTGTACGGCGGCCCTCCTGCTCCCCGTTGGGGCGACCCTGGTCCCGGCCGCGTCCGCGGCTCCCGCCACGGACGCCGTGGCGAGCGCCGGCGCCGCCGCCTCCGCGTTCGTGAAGGAGGACCCCTCCACCGAGGTCCACGGCCTCAAGGGCGAGTACTTCGCGATGTCCGCGCCCGGAGCGCGCGACTTCGCGAAGCTGGGCGCCACCGCGCTGGACCCGGAGATCAACTTCCCCGGCCTGACGGGTGCGTTCGAGTCGGCCACCGGTCAGACCGAGAACACCACGGCCCGCTGGACGGGGCAGATCGAGGCTCCTGAGGACGGCGACTACACGTTCTCCGCCATCGGTGACAACGGCTTCCGTCTGTTCATCGACGACAAGGCCGTCATCGACCACTGGGAACCGGACTGGGACAAGGAGCAGACCAGCGCGCCGGTCACCCTGAAGGCCGGCGAACAGCACACGTTCCGGCTGGAGATGTTCCAGGACACCGGCGGGGCGAACATGTTCCTGCGCTGGTCGAGCGCGAAGCTCGCCAAGCAGATCGTTCCCGAGTCCGCCTTCACCCCGCCGGCCGACTTCGAGGTCTACCCGGTCGGGCTGAGCGTCGCCGAGAACGGCCAGAAGCTGCAGGCCACCTTCGACCATGAGCTGACCGGAGTCGAGGAGGTGAAGGACCACCTCGTCGTCGAGGCGGACACCGTGCCGATGCCGGTGAAGTCGGTCGCCAGGGCTTCGAACGACCGCAAGTCGCTCATCGTCACCCTGGGCGCCGCGGTCCAGAAGAACCAGCAGGTCAGGTTCGACTACGACGGCGAGGCCGGGCTGAAGAACGGCGACGAGACCGTCCCGGAGATCAGCCGCAGGGCGAAGAACCTCTCGACGCACCGGCTGACCACGCCGTGGGGCGACAAGGTCGACCCGAAGAACCCGCTGCCCGAGTACCCCCGCCCGCAGCAGGTGCGCGACGACTGGAAGAACCTCAACGGACCGTGGGAGTTCGCGGGAGCCGCCGCCGGGGAGAAGCCGGTCTTCGGCAAGTCCCTCGACGAGCGCATCACCGTGCCCTACCCCGTGGAGTCCCAGCTCTCCGGGCTGGAGCGCCACGAGGACCACATGTTCTACCGCAAGCTCGTCACCGTGCCGAAGAAGTGGTCGGTGGGCAAGCGGAGCAGTGACGACCGCCTGAAGCTCAACTTCGGCGCCGTCGACTACCAGGCGACGGTCTACGTCAACGGCAAGCAGGTCGCCGAGCACACCGGTGGTTACACCGCCTTCAGCGCCGACATCACCGACGCCCTCAAGGGCAGCGGCCCGCAGGAGATCATCGTCGCGGTCACGGACACCACCGGTGCCGACCAGCCCACCGGCAAGCAGTCCGCCAACCCCAGCGGCATCTTCTACACCGCCTCCTCCGGCATCTGGCAGACCGTCTGGATGGAGCCCGTCGCCCCCGCGTCCGTGGACTCGCTGACGACCACGCCCGACATCGACAAGGGCCGGCTCGCGCTCAAGGTCAACTCCGAGGACGCCTCGAAGTCCGCCCGGGTCACCGCCGTCGCCCGCGACAAGAAGGGCAAGGTCGTCGGCACCGTCACCGGCGCCGCCAACAGCGAGCTGAGCCTGCCGGTCGCGAAGCAGCACCTGTGGACGCCGGACGACCCGTACCTCTACGACCTCGAGGTCACGCTGCGGGACGGCCGTTCGAAGGACACCGTCGACAGCTACTTCGGCATGCGTTCGTTCGGAGTCGCCAAGGTCGGCGGCTACCAGAAGCTGGTGCTCAACGGGAAGCCCTTCTTCTCCCTCGCCCAGCTCGACCAGGGCTTCTACCCCGACGGCCTGAACACCGCGCCCAGCGACGCGGCACTCGTCTTCGACCTCAAGGCCCAGAAGGACCTCGGCTTCAACTCCGTGCGCAAGCACATCAAGGTCGAGCCGGCCCGCTGGTACTACCACGCCGACCAGCTCGGTCTGCTGGTCTGGCAGGACTTCGTCTCCGGCAACATCACCGGTGAGAAGGGTCAGAAGGCCTTCCTCGACCAGGGTGCCGAGATGATGGAGCAGCTGCACAACTACCCCTCCATCGGCGCCTGGATCGTCTTCAACGAGGGCTGGGGCGAGTGGGACCGCACCGAGACCGGCAAGATCACGGAGAAGGTGCAGGCCGCGGACCCGTCCCGGGTCGTCAACGCCCACAGCGGTGTCAACTGCTGCAACTCCAAGGGTGACAGCGGCAAGGGCGACATCATCGACCACCACGACTACAACAACACGGACCCTGCCTTCCCGGACGCCACCCGCGCGGCGATGGACGGTGAGCACGGCGGCTTCACCCTCCGGATGCCCGGACACATGTGGCCGGGCGCGCCCACCGCGATCTACAGCGGTGTCGCCGACAAGGACGCCCTGACCGCGAAGTACGTCGACAACACCCGCACCTTCTACCTGGACGCCGCACGCGCCGAGCTCTCCGGCTCGATCTACACCCAGGTGACCGACCTGGAGAACGAGCTCAACGGCCTGTGGACGTACGACCGCCGTGAGATCAAGGTCGACCCCGCCAAGGTGCGCAAGATCAACCAGGAGGTCATCGCCGCCGGCGCCGCAGCCGGTGAGCGGGACGAGATCAAGGGGGGCGGCTCCTGGTCGCTCGACGAGAACAAGGGGACCAAGGCCGCCGACAGCGGCCCGAACCACAAGGACCTCACCCTCTCCGAGGGCACGTCCTGGACACAGGGCGTCCAGGGCTCCGCGCTGAAGTTCGACGGCCAGGGCCAGTACGCCGAGACCGACGGCCCGGTCGTGGACACCACGGGTGACTACACCGTCTCCGCCTGGGCGTCGCTCGACGCGCTGCCGGGCAACTACGCCACGATCGTCAGCCAGGACGGCCGCCGCCAGGAGAACCCCTTCTACCTCCAGTACGGTCAGGGCGGCTTCGCCTTCTCCACCCCGGGCGCCCACCGCGCCCGCCTGGAGATCAAGCCCGAGCTGGGCAAGTGGTACCACCTGGTCGGCGTGCGCAGCGGCGACGAGATCAAGCTGTACGTCGACGGCAAGCTCGCCTCCACCGCCGAGGCGGGAACCGCCGATGTGAGCTCCGGCTCGCTGGCCGTGGGCCGCGCCAAGTGGGGCGGCTCCGACACCGACTTCTGGAACGGCTCGATCGACCAGGTGAAGGTGTACGACAAGGCGCTCACCGACCAGGAGGTGACCGCGCTCCACGACGGCGACCAGCCGTAAGCAGTGCCCGTAGTACCCGCAGGACCGCTCCCGGCGACGTGTGCGACAGGCCGCGCCGCCGGGAGCTCTCGCGTCGGCGGGCGCGCGGCCGTCGGGAGCGGTGCGCCAGAGCGACGGGTTGGTCAGCCGGTGGGCTCGTCGAACACGGCGGCCATTCTCTCGGCGGACTTCAGACCGGCGCCGGTGAGCACGACCACGGTCGTCTGATCCGGGGCGATGTCTCCGGTGGCGATGAAGTGATCGAGGGTCGCAGCGGCGACACTGCTCGTGGGCTCGGCGTACAGACCCCGCGCGGCAAGTGCACGGACGGCGCTGCGGATCTCGTCCTCGGGTACGGCGTACGCGGCGCCCCGCGAACGTGCGATGGCCCCCACCGCCTCCGGCAGCCGTACCGGACTGGCGATGGACGCGCCTTCGGCGATCGTCGGCACCCGCTCCCCGCGGCTGTCGGGGTCGACACCGTTCACCGCGTCGGCGATCGTGGCCCAGTGCTCGGGCTGCCCGACGAACAGGCGCGGGAGCTTCTCGATCCGGCCCGCCTCCAGCAGTTCGCCGAACGCGAGGTCGCAGCCGATGACGGTGCTGCCGGCCCCGGCCACCAGGACGACGTTGTCAGGTGCCGTGAAGCCGAGGGACTCCCACATCTCGTAGGCGATCGTCTTCGTGCCCTGGATGAACATCGGGTGCCAGTTGTGGCTCGCGTAGGGGATATGTTCCGACTGCCGAATCGCCTCCGCCGAGACCTCGTCGCGAGTTCCTCCGACGAGCTCGATCTCGGCTCCGAAGGCGCGCGCCTGAAGGATCTTGGCAGCCGAGGTGGCGGCCGGAACGATGATCTTGGCATGCATACCCGCCGCGGCGGCGTAGGCGGCGACTGCCGCACCGCCGTTCCCCGAGCTGTCCTCGAGCACACGGCGGGCACCGTGCGCAGCCAGGTGGGAGATCATCACCGACACGCCCCGGTCCTTGAAGCTGGAGGTCGGGTTGAACCACTCCAGCTTGAAGTGGACGCGCCGGCCCGACCACTCCAGCGGAATCATCGGGGTGCACCCCTCGCCCAGGCTCACCCGGTGTCCGGCAGGGACGGGGAGCGCGGCACCGTAACGCCAGAGGGACCGTTCAGCCGTGTCGATCTGATCAGGACGCAACCCGGCCGTCGGGCCGACCGCCAGAGGGCTGCCGTCCTCGCCCCGCCAGCGGGGGTCGTCCAGGCTGTAACGGTTCCCGGACCGGTCGTACAGGTGGAGTGGGGGAGCGTCCTGTTGCTCTGCGGCGTCCATGATCTGATCCGGCTTCCTTCGCGGGGCGGTCGGCAGGGATGTTCGAGGTGCGGGAAGTGCGCTCCGAACCATGATCGACTGTCGCGTCAGGCGTACGGACCCGAGTCGGCGCGGTCGTTCCGGACGACGCAATCCATCCGCTCGGCCCCCCTCAGAACGCCTTTCCGACCGCCCTTCACACGCCGGGTGTTCGAACGGGTGGAACCTCGGCCCGCCCGTTGCTCGCCTCCCCGCGGGAGGGCGCGGCGGACGGGCGCAGCACCATGAGCGAATCCTCCGGAGCGGCCACCATGGCGAAGGGGAAACGGTCGAGTTCCACACAGAGTGCGACATCATCGGGATGGACGCCCTTGCGTACTCCCTGTCTGAGTTCGTCCGCGGCGCGTGACGTGTCGGCGCGACGGAGATATTCGGCGGCGTCGGTCCCGGCCCCGGTGGCCCTGCGGGCGATGTACTGGGCGCAGGCCAGGTCCTCGTCGGCCTGACCGCCCTCCCCGGTGACGACGAAGGTGACGTCGCCGCACGCACGGGCCCGCAGGAGCCGGGCCGTCGCCTCCGCCACCACGAAGGAGGCACACAGCACGAGGGACGCCTCCTTCACGGCGAGGGCGCCGACGGTGCCCGCCGTGGTCTTCTGGACGACCGTCCGCCCTGCGAGGTCCAGGGACCGCAGCAGCCCTGGTGAGTTGACGGCGTCGAATCCCGGGGCGGGCGGCCCGTCCTTGATCGCCACCCACCCGGGGTTGCGGGCCTTGAGCGCGAGGACCTCGGCCTGCGACTCCGCGAGCACGATTTTCGTCGCACCCCGGCCGAATGCCCATGCGGCCACGGTGAAAGCGCGCATGACGTCGACCACGACCGCCACGGCCGGGGTCTCCGAGAGCTCGTCGATGCCGAGGAATTGACTGTCCACCTGGAGGATGATCGCACATGTCGGCTCCGCCGAGGAGGAATTGATAACCGGGTCTCAGTCCAAGGCGCCTGTACGCGAGCGCGTGAGCGGGGGCACGGCGCCCGTGCCGAGTGGTGCGCGGGCGGTCCCGGCCGCAGCGCCCTCCGGAGTGAACGAATGGCGGAAGGTGAAGGCGTGCGGTTGGGGGCCCCGCCCATGGAGGTGTTCCAGCCTGGCGACCCCGTCCCTCCAGGTGGGGATCGCTCCGTCGGAGACCCACCAGGACACGTGGCGTGGGTGTGCCGTGTTCTCGAACCAGTCGTGGCGCCTGCGCAGCGCCTCACGGTGGAGACCCGTGTGAACCGCGTCGAAGGCGTGGTGCGGTTCGGTCCAGAGCGAGAGCGTGGTGGCCAGGGCGATGGTGTCCGGCGTACGTCCCTTGTCGTACCAGGCCGGTACGGCGAACTCTCCCCACACACCCCAGTCGAGGTCGAAGTGCGCGCCGGGGGCCTCGTTCACCGCTTCCGCATGGGCGAGGTATCCGGGGTGCCGGCCGATACTCGGGTAGACGGCCTCACTGCTCTCCCGCAGTTCACGGGTGAGTGGGGCGGGATCGGCGAGTGGTGACTTCAGGACGCCGAAGGTGTACAGAGCAAGATGGGGCATGCGTCTCTCCCTGATCGGGGGTGCCTGGTGTGTCGGCCCACGCGGGGACGGGACGCGAGGGGCGCGCGACCGGCCCGTCCCCCGAGGGGCGGCTCAGCTGAGGAGAGTCCGGCGCGACCGTGGGCGATCGCCGAGGACCAGGCGAAGGTAGCTGCCCTCGTCGCCCATGTCGAAGTTGCGTTTCGGCCCTCCGAATGGCCTCCCCTCCATGTTCGTCGTGGCGTCGGGAAGGGGCGGCCCCGGGGCCGGACGGTCTGTCGCGGCGAGTGCCGTGAGCAAGGCCGGCACCCCCAAGCCGTCGAGGGCGGCGGATCACCGGATCAGATCGGTGGGTGAACTCTCCGGCGGCGGGCCGGACAGAGCGGGGACGGGCCCGGATCAGGGGCGGACCTGGACGCGGTATGCGGGGGATGAGCCGTCGGCCGGGACGGAGCCGCTCACCGCCAGGCCCTCGCCGGTGTCGGGGAACTCCCAGCGAGTCGCATACCCGCCACCCTCGGACGGCCATTCGAGGCGGACGACAGGGCGGCTCAGCAATGCCTCGAACCAGTCGGCGCAGAGCCCCGCCAACTCCTCGACCGTGCCGGATGCCTGGAAGAACGCCTGATCAGGCGGCTCGTGAAGGTTGAACAGCTGGTCCCGGACCTTCCCTGCCCGCACATGGTCACCGTAGAAGTGCACGGCCCATTCGCCGAGCAGCAGCCGACGCGCCTCGTCGACGAGGCCGATGTGTACGAGGAACGAGGACTCGTCCTCGGGGCGTCCGACCAGGCTGTGGGCCCACGGCACCCGCCAATCGGCGGCCCGTGTCCGCAGGGCTGCCAGGAAGGCGAGTTCGGCCTCGTCGAAATCCCAGGGCTCCTCGCCGTACGCCTCCGGATCCTCGACCTCGAACCACGTGTTGACGTCCACAAGAAGAGCGTAGAACGAGGAAGTGCCTCACCGGTCCTGGCGGGTCACCGCTCGCGGTCGCCGGCACCGTCCCCAGGCGGCCACGGCACCTCCTGGCGGTCCCGTACGAGACAGAAGGGGTGGCCCGCCGGATCTGCCAGGATGCGCCAACTCCTCCTCCCGTCACCCTCGTCGAGCAGCGAGGCGCCCAGACGAAGGGCGGTTCGCTGTGCTCGGTCGAGGTCCTCGACACCCAGGTCGAGGTGGAGCTGCTGAGGCCGGGCGGGGTCGCCCCACGAGGGTGGCCGATGGTCCTCCACCCGCTGAAAGGCGAGCACGAGTCCGTCCGTGTGGAGCGTCGCCCAGTCCTCGCCGAGCGACCACCGCGGGTCCGGCAGGTTCACCGTCCCGCCGAGGAGCGACTGGTAGAACCGGGACAGCTCGACGGGGTCGGCACAGTCCAGGACGACACACTGCAGACGGGCGATCATGCGGGGCAGCCTCTCACGGCACCTCGTCGGCACACATGGCGGACGCCGACACGTTGTCCGGGCCCGGCGCCGGCCGTGACGGCCGTGCACCGGGCCCGGTGGGTTCACCTCAGGGAGCCCAGGGAGCGTCCACCGACCAGGTGGTGTCCTCGGTGAAGGTGGCCGGGTTGTCCCAGGCGTGGCTGCCTCCAGGAGTGGCCAGCCACACCTCGGAGCCGATGTGCCTCATGTAGCTGCCGGGCAGGTTCGCGCTGGTCAGCCGGACCCCGCCGGTGCCCGCGACGGCGCACCAGGTGGCATCGGCCTTGAAGAGGGCCGAGCCGTCGCTCGCGTCGCGGCGGACCCGGAAGTCCCGGTGACGGAGGTACTCACCGGGGTAGTTGCGCGACTCGAACGAATAGCAGTTGCTGTTCGCCAGGCCCGTGACGACCTTCCAGGTGGCGTCGCTCTTCAACAGCGCGCTGCTGCCGCCGTCGACGACCGCGGTGTAGGCGAGCGCCTCGGAGTGGCGCAGGTACTTGTTGGTGTGACCGGGAGTGGTCACCCGGAGCGACTTGTACTGCCCGGTGGGCAGGGTGACGGGAGGCGCGGGCGTCTTCGACGCCTGGATGAGGGCCTGGTTGGCGGCCTTCACCCGGGCGGTGTCCACCTTGACCACCTGGCGGTCGTAGGTGAGCAGCCCGTTGGCCTCGTTCTCGACGTCGGTGATCTCGGTGTAGACCGAGGCCGAGAGCCCGGCCGGCAGCTGGCCGACGCGGATGGCGTCGAGCAGTCCCACGAAGCGGTTGTTCAGGGCGGAGACGCTCGACTGGTCCTCGTAGCTGAAGCCGCCGCCCGGATACCACTCGTGGCCGGACACCTTCCATCCCAGGCCCCCGAACTCGCCGAGGACGGCCGCCCTGGTCGCCGTCGGCGCGGTGTTGCCGGGGCCGACGTAGATGTGGTTGTCGACCACGTCGCCGTTGCCGCCGTCCACGGAACCGCAGCAGTTCACCCCGCTCATGTTGTTCACGAGCCGCGACGGGTCGTAGGCCTTGACCTCGGTGGCGATCCTGGCCTGGTCGTACTGCCCCCAGCCCTCGTTCTGGTTCACCCACATGACCAGGGACGGGGAGCTGCGGTGCTGGTCGATGATCGCGTGGTACTCGGCCTCCCACTGCGTCCGGGCCGCGCCGTCGGGCGTCTTCCCGGTGTCCATCGCCGGCATGTCCTGCCAGACGAGGAGACCCAGCTTGTCCGCCCAGTAGAACCAGCGCTGCGGCTCCACCTTGATGTGCTTGCGGACCATGTTGAACCCGAGGTCCTTGTGCGCCTGGAGGTCGGACTTCAGCGCGGCGTCCGTCGGAGCCGTGTAGATGCCGTCCGGCCAGTAGCCCTGGTCGAGGGTGCCGGTCTGGAAGACGAACTTCCCGTTGAGGACCGGCCGCAGGATGTTGTCGACCTTGGCTACGGCGATGGACCGCATGCCGGCGTAGCTGCCGACGCTGTCCACCACGGTCGTGCCGTCGAGCAGTTCGGCGCGCACGTCGTAGAGGAACGGGTCGTCCGGACTCCACAGCCGGGGGTTCGGTACGGAGACGGGGATGTCGGCTCCGGGCGCGCCCGACGCCGTACCCACGACCGTTCCGCCGCTGGACACGGTGACCCGGGCGGTCCGCCCGGAGGCGCCCGCGGCCTGCACCTTGACCCGCAGGGTGCTGTTTCCGAGGTTCGGCGTCATGTCGAGGCGCGTGACGTGTGCGGCCGCGACGGGCTCCAGCCACACCGTCTGCCAGATGCCGGAGGCCGCGGTGTAGAAGATCCCGCCGCCGGCGTGCGGGTTCACGTCGTTGATCCGCTGCTTTCCGACGGCCTGGCCGCCGGTCTGCGTCGGGTCGAACACGGAGACCACGACGGTGTTCGTACCACCGTTCAGCTGCGGCGTGATGTCGTACGAGAACGAGTCGAAGCCGCCCTTGTGGGCGCCGACCTGGGTGCCGTTCACCCAGACCGTGCTCTGCCAGTCCGAGGCGCCGAAGTTGAGCACGACACGGCGGCCGTTCCAGTTCGACGGGACGGTGAAGGTGCGCTTGTACCAGAGCTTGTCGTTCTCGGTGATCTTCCGCTTGATCCCGGAGAGCGCGGACTCCGCGACGAACGGGACTCTGATCTGTTCGGAGAAGGACGACGGCTGTCCGGCGTCACGTCCGGTCACCGCGAAGTCCCAGATCCCGTTGAGGTTCGCCCAGTCGGGCCGGGTGAGCTGGGGGCGGGGATACTCGGGAAGCGGGTTGTCGACGGAGACCTGGTTGGTCCAGGGGGTCGTCATGGGGGAGGGCTTGGGGGCCCAGGCGGTGGGAGCGGCCGCCGCGGGAGCGGTGCCCGCCCCCACGACCGCGGTGGCGAGCAGGGCTAGCAGACTGGTGCCGGAGACTAACCGTCTCCACCAGGTACGGCTGCGTGGTGCGGGTGCGGGATGCATTCCGGGAACTCCTCCAGGAGGAAGGGCTCCCCGCACCGGAGCGGTGCGGGGAGTGGTACGCCGGGGTGCGGAACCGGGATCAGATCAGCCGCCAGAGATGGTCGGCCGTGCCGTTGTCGTCGAACTGCACGACATGGGCGCTGTCGGCGGTGGACATGCCGTCCACGCCGAGGACCTTGTCCGAGTTCCGGTTGCGGATGCGGTACCAGCCGTCGCCGTCGGGCACGAGCTGCCACAGGTGGTCCGCGGTGTCGTTGTCGTCGAACTGCACGACATGGGCGCTGTTCGCCGTCGACATCAGGTCGACGCCGAGCACCTTGCCGGAGTGCTGGTTGCGGATGCGGAACCAGCCGTCCCCGTTGGCCACGAGCCGCCAGAGGTGGTCCGCCGTCCCGGTGTCGCCGAACTGCACCACATGGGCGCTGTTCGCGGTGGACATGCCGTCCACACCGAGGACCTTGCCGGAGTTCCGGTTGCCGATCCGGTACCAGCGGTCCGCCAGCCAGGGAGCGGCGTCCGGGCTCACCGTCGGGAAGGACGTGATCCGCAGACGGGCCGCGCCCATCGGGACGAGCGTCACCTCCTCCACCGGCTCGGTGCTGCGGGCAGGGCTCTGCTGGAGCGGCGCCACCACATGCTCGTCGTCGGCGCCCCACTCGGGGACGCGCCGGGCGCGGGCGGTCATCGTGAGCGGGGTGTTCTCCAGGGTGAACGGGTTGTCGCCCGGGGCGAGGCGCGTGGAGTGCCGCCGCAGGGAGTACGCCGGACGTGAACCGTCCAGGACGAGGCCGTAGTTCCACGGCGTGGTGGCGTGGACCGCGTACTCCGGGAACTGATCGGTACCGCCGATGCGTTCATACGACTCCCCGATGCGCAGCGAGTAGGTCAGCGGTCCGTGGTCCACGCTCACGGAACCGTGATTGTCCGCCCAGGTGCGGACTTCGGTCCGCTGCGGGAGCCGCAGGGTGACCTTGTCGCCGTTGTGCCAGGTCCGGTCGATGCGGGTGAAGGCGGGGCCGGCCGGGGCGGTGACCCGCTTGCCGTTCACCCGGATGTCCGGCTCGCCGCACCAGGCGGGAACACGCAGGACCAGCGGGAAGGCCAGAGGCTTCGGGGACTTGAGGGAGAGGGTGACGGTGTCGGTGAACGGGTAGTCAGTCTCCTCGGTGACGGTGACCTCGGTGCCGTCGGCGACCTTCGCGGTGACCTCGCACGCCGCGTACATCGCCGCGGCGAGACCGCCGTCCGGGGTGGCGAGCCAGAGTTCCTCGGTGAAGTAGGGCCAGCCCATGCCGTAGTTGTGCGGGCAGCAGCGGTACTGGTCGACGCCCGGCAGGAATGCCTGCATGGCGAAGCCGTTCTGGAACTGCCGGTCCTTCTTGGGCACGTTGTCGAGGTCGACGCTGTTGGCGCTGGTGACGTAGTGGATCGCCTTGCCGGACGGGTCGAGCGAGGCGGGCAGTGAGTTGAAGGCCAGTTCCTCGCACCGGTCGGCCCACAGCGGATCCCCCGTGATGCGGGTGAGCAACTGGTGGCTCGCCATGAACTCCACGATCCCGCAGGTCTCGAAGCCCTGCCTGGGGTCGCCGTGGCCCGGCCTGGCGTTCTCGTCGCCGGCGAACCCGCCGCCCGGGAACTGCCCGTACTGGTCCATGGCCTTGGCGTACGTGCCGTAGGTGTCCCGGGTGTCCTGGGCCGAACCGCTGCGCAGCGCGTACTGGGCGGGCTCGCGGAAACCCTGGGCGATGTTGACGTTGTGCGGGTTGACCAGGTTGTCGCCCCAGTCGGCGCCGTACCGGTGGATCTTGTCGGCGAGGTCCAGCAGGAAGGTGTCTCCGGTGCGGTTGAACAGCCAGTAGACGCTGTCCAGGCCGTCGCCCCAGCGGAGCGCGATCCAGCTGGTGTTGAAGGCGCCGGGGCCCTGGGCGTTCATGTAGCGGAAGAACCTGCTCAGGAACGGGATGACGCGGGTGTCGCCGTTGTACTCCTGCCAGGACCGCAGCGCCTGCACCAGGGGCAGGAAGGGCCAGAAGTCGGGGCCGCCGTTGAGCGAGGTCCGCAGGGACTTCGGGCCGAAGAAGCCGTCGGACTGCTGGGTGGCGAGGATCGCGTCGATCCAGCGCCGAGCGCCCGCCAGGGCCGAGGCGTCACCGGTGACGATCGCCAGGTCGGTGTACCCGCGCAGCCAGTAGGGGACTTCCTCCCAGCCGCCCTTGTCGGGGCGTACCCAGCCGGACTCGCCGAAGTCGAGGAAGTGGGAGAACTCCTCGTAGCGGCCGCACAGCCCGTCCAGCTGCATCCGGAGCTGACCGGCGAGCCAGCCACGGGCCCGGACCCTGCCCGGCGGCAGCTTCAGGAAGGCCGTCGGACCGAGCGGGGCGGCGTTGGGGGAGTAGTGACCGCCCCGTGCCGCGACCGCCACCCCCTCGGCGGCGGTCGCCGTGGTGGCCCAGCGCCCGCCCGCCGTGGTCGCTGCGGCGGTGGCAAGAGTGCCGGCCATCAATTGCCGTCGGTTCAGGGGCATGTGTGGGGCTCCGCTTCTGCTCTGCCGGACGCGTGTGGGGTGACCGGCCCGAAACGGGCCGGCGCATGGCGAAGGAGGCCGCCGCGTCCGGACCAATCGGCGCGACAACTCATATGCAACGTTGGAAAATTGATGTCGGCGGTATGACAGCACGCGGTCATGCCGGTGTCCAGAGGTGGCGCAGCACCTCGTGCGGCCGGGGCTCCGGGCGCGCGTGCGGCGATGCGACACATTTTGGAAACGCAGCCACAACTCTCTTGCCGCTGGCGCCGACTCGCCTATATAACGTTGTAAACCGAGCCGCCGAGAGGCCGCACAAGCCCTCACGCACACCGATTTCCGCAGTTGGAAGCCGGTTTCGTGAGGGACACGTCGTCATCCGCCGCCGAGCGGCTGACGCACCCTCCCGCCATGCCCGACCGCACGCCGCCTGGTGTGCCGTCACCTCGCCAAGGAGCGTCCCGCGCATGATGATCCAGCGTCGATCCCGTACCCTCGCAGCGGCCTGCCTGCTCGCCGCCACCGCCACGCTGGCCGTTTCCGGCTGCTCGAAGTCGGAGACCGCGGACAACGCGGGCGGCGACAGCAGCCAGGGCGCACAGGCGGCCAAGACCCCGGAGGCGTCCTCCGGAGCCGGCTGCTCCCTCCAGACCTACGGTGCGCCGAAGATCGACCTCAAGGACGCGGTGGTCGGCTTCTCCCAGTCGGAGAAGGAGGCCAACCCCTTCCGTATCGCCGAGACGCAGTCCATCAAGGACGAGGCGGCCAAGATCGGCGTCAAGAAGCTGCTGACCACCAACGCCCAGTCGCAGCTGTCCAAGCAGATCAGTGACATCCAGGACATGCTGTCCCAGGGCGCCCAGTTCCTTATCATCGCCCCGCTCAACTCCGACGGCCTGGAGCCGGCGCTCAAGGCGGCCGCGGCGAAGAAGGTGCCCGTCCTCACCATCGACCGCAAGGTCAACTCCACGGCCTGCAAGGACTACGTGGCCTTCCTCGGCTCCGACTTCGTCGAGCAGGGCAAGCGCGCGGCCGACGCGATGATCAAGGCGACCGACGGCAAGGGCAAGGTGGCGATCCTCCTCGGCGCCTCCGGCAACAACGTGACCACCGACCGGACGAAGGGCTTCGTCGACCAGATCAAGGCGAAGGCTCCGGGTATCGAGATCGTCGCCCAGCAGACCGGCGAGTTCGCCCGTGACAAGGGCCAGCAGGTCATGGAGCAGCTGATCCAGTCGAAGCCGGACATCACCGCGGTCTACGCGGAGAACGACGAGATGGGCCTCGGCGCCGTCACCGCGCTCAAGGCCGCCGGCAAGAAGCCCGGCAAGGACGTCAAGATCGTCTCGGTCGACGGCACCCGCAACGCCGTGCAGGCCCTGGTGAACGGCGAGTACAACGCCGTAATCGAGTCCAACCCGCGCTTCGGCCCGCTCGCCTTCGCGACCGCCCAGAAGTTCTACGGCGGCGAGGAGATCCCCGAGAACGTCATCATCACCGACCGCGCCTACGACGAGACCAACGCCAAGGAATCGCTCGGCGGGGCGTACTGACCGGCTCCTGACACCGACGGCCCGGCCGCCGTGGCGAGCGCACCGCGCCCACGGCGGCCCCGGGCCATCCCCCTTGGACAGCGGAAGGCCGAGAACACCCATGGCACCACCCGAAGCAGTAACCGAGGCACCGGAGGCGGCAGGCCAGGCCGCCCCCGTCGTGCTCGAAGCCCGCTCGGTGAGCAAACGATTCCCCGGCGTCGTCGCACTCGACGACGTCACCTTCTCCCTGCGCGCGGGGGAGACGCACGCCCTGGTGGGGGAGAACGGCGCGGGCAAGTCCACCCTCATCAAGGTGCTGACCGGTGTCTACCGGCCGGACGGCGGTGAGCTGAGGATGTCGGGTGGACCGGTGCGGTTCGCCCGGCCCTTCGAGGCCCAGCAGGCCGGGATCTCGACGATCTACCAGGAGGTCAACCTCGTCCCGCTGATGAGCGTGGCGCGGAACATCTTCCTCGGCCGCGAACCCAGGAACCGCTTCGGCCTCATCGACTTCTCCCGGATGCACCGCGAGACCGGCGAACTGCTGGACGGCTTCGGCGTACGCGTCGACCCCCGCCGCCCTCTGCACACCCTCGGCGTCGGCACTCAGCAGATGGTCGCCCTCGCACGCGCGGTGTCGGTGAACGCCCAGGTCGTCATCATGGACGAGCCCACCTCCTCGCTCGAACCGCGCGAGGTCGAGACCCTCTTCCGCGTCATCGAACGTCTCCGCGACCAGGGCATCGCCGTCGTCTACGTCAGCCACCGCATGGACGAGCTCTACCGGATCTGCGACCGGGTCACGGTCCTCCGCGACGGCAGGCACATCCACACCGGCGAACTCGCCGACCTCGACCGGATGCAGCTGGTCTCCATGATGCTCGGCCGTGACCTGTCCGAGGTCCGCCGCGACGGCGTCACCAATTTCGCGGCCGAGGGCCACGAGGCCTCCCGTACGCCCGTCCTCACCGCCACCGGCATCTCCAGCCGCCTCCAGCTGCACGACATATCCGTCTCCCTGTACGCGGGAGAGGTGCTCGGCCTCGGCGGACTGCTCGGCTCCGGCCGCAGCGAGACGGCGAAGGCGCTCTCCGGCGCGCTGCACGTGGACTCCGGTGAGATCACCGTCGACGGCACTCCCCTGAAGCGGCTCACCCCCGCCGCCGCGATCCGGGCCGGCATCAGCCTGCTGCCCGAGGACCGCAAGGCCGAAGGGATCGTGCCCGGTCTCTCCGTCAGGGAGAACATCGTGCTGGCGGCCATGCCGCGCCTCTCCCGGGCCGGTGTCGTCTCACGCGCCAAGCAGGACCGGATCGTCGACATCTTCATGAAGCGCCTGCGGATCAAGGCGTCGAGCCCCGAGCAGAAGGTCGGAGAGCTCTCCGGCGGAAACCAGCAGAAGGTCCTGCTGGCCCGCTGGCTCTGCCTGGAGCCCAAGGTCCTGCTGCTCGACGAACCCACCCGGGGCATCGACGTCGGCGCCAAGGCCGAGGTCCAGAGCCTCATCGACGACCTCGCGCAGGAGGGCCTCGCGGTCCTGCTCATCTCCTCCGACATCGAGGAACTCATCGAAGGCGCCGACCGGATCGTCGTCCTGCGCGGCGGCGCCGTCGCGGGCGAACTGTCGGGCGACGACGTGGCCGAGGACCGGCTGCTCGAAGTGCTCGCCGACCACGCACCGGAGGCGGCCCCGGCCTCCCAGGAGGACCCCCGATGACCCAGACCGCCGTGGCCCCGCCCACGAAGAGCGACCGGCCCGAGACGCCGGCGAGCCCGTTCGCCCGGCTGCGTGACCCCGCCTGGTACCAGCGGTACGGCGTGTACGTGGCCGTCGGTGTGGTGCTGCTCTTCAACGCGCTGTTCACCGAACACTTCATGACCGCCGACAACTTCCGCACCCAGCTCGTCCAGGTCGCCCCCATCGTCATCGTCGCTCTCGGCATGGCGCTGGTCATCGGCACGGAGGGCGTCGACCTGTCCGTCGGCTCGACCATGGCGCTGGCCGCCGCCTTCCTCCCGCTCTACCTGGGCTACGGGCTCGTACCCGCCCTCGTCGTCGCGCTCCTCGCGGGCGCCGTCGTCGGAGCCGTCAACGGCGCCCTGGTCTCGCTCGTCGGACTGCAGCCCATCGTCGCCACCCTCGCCCTCTTCGTCGGAGGACGCGGACTCGCCCTGGTCATGGCCGACGGCCAGCTCAAGCAGATCGTCAACCCCGACCTGCTGTCGCTCGGCACCGGCTCCTTCCTCGGCGTACCCCTCGTCGTCCTGATCGCCGGAGTGCTCGCCGTCGCCGTCGCCTTCCTGGTGCAGCGCACCACCTTCGGCCGCCAGGTCGTCGCCGTCGGAGGCAACCGTGCCGCCGCGGGCCTCGCGGGGCTCCCCGTCAAGCGGGTCCTGATTGGCGTGTACGTGATCTGCGGGGTGCTCGCCGCTCTCGCCGGCGTCCTCGCCACCGCCCGGCTCACCGCGAGCGACCCGTCCTCCCTCGGCACCCTGATGGAACTCTCCGCCATCACCGCCGTCGTGGTCGGCGGAACCCCCCTGAACGGGGGCTCCGTCCGGGTCCTGGGCACCGTCGCGGGCGCCCTGCTGATGCAGCTCCTGCGCGCCACCCTCGTCAAGCACGACCTGCCCGACTCCACCGCACAGATCGCCCAGGCGGCCATCATCATCGCCGCCGTCTACGTCGCCCGGGAGCGTCGGTCCCGATGAACGAAACCAAGCCCGCCACCGCCGCCCCGGCCCCGGTGGCCAAGAACGCCCCGGCGCACCCGGCCCCCTCCGCCGTCCCCTCCCCGGGACCCGAACGGACCGGCCGGCAGCGCGCCGCCGAACTCCTCCAGCGCCAGGGCGTCCTGGCCGTCCTGCTCGCCGTCGTGATCGTCGCGTCGTTCATCTACCCGACCTTCGCGTCGCTGGACAACGCCCGTGGCATCACCATCCAGGCCTCGTTCCTCGCCGTGGTCGCCCTCGGCATGACGATGGTCATCATCACCGGCGGGATCGACCTGTCCGTCGGATCGGTCTTCGCGCTCGGCGGAGTCCTCGCCGCCTGGGCCTCGCAGTACGGATTCCTCGCCGCGCTGCTGCTGCCCCTGGTGGTGTGCGGGGGGATCGGCCTGCTCAACGGCTTCCTGATCGCCCGGGGGAACATGGCCCCCTTCATCGTCACGCTGGCCACCCTGCTGGGAGCCCGCGGCCTCCTCCTCTCCCTCACCGACGAGGGCGCGACCACCTACCTGGTCCCCAAGGACTCCGCCTTCGGCGAGCTCGGCCAGGGTGCGGTCTGGGGCTTCGGCTACCCGATCATCATCGCCCTGGTGCTGTTCGGCGCCGGAGGACTGGTCCTGCAGCGCACCTCGTTCGGGCAGACACTCTTCGCCGTGGGCGGCAGCAGCGACGCCGCCACCCTGATGGGGCTCCCCGTCGCCCGTACGAAGATCCTCGTCTACACCCTCAGCGGCCTGCTCGCCGGACTCGCCGGCGCGCTGAACGCCGCACGGCTCTCCTCCGGGGTCACCATCGTCGGCGTGGGCATGGAGCTCGACGCGATCTCGGCGGTCGTCATCGGCGGCACCCTGCTCGTCGGAGGTGCCGGATCCATCAGCGGAACCCTCTGGGGCGTCCTGCTGCTGGCGGTCATCCAGAACCTGATCAACCAGATCGGCTCGCTCAACTCCTCGTACCAGTCGGTGGTCAGCGGCGGCTTCCTTATCGTTGTCGTGGTGGCCCAGCGCTATCTCGCGCGCAGTCGCAGAAGCACCTGACGTCGGTCCGGCCGGTCACGGCCGGACCACGCGGAACCAAGACGAGCCGAGCCGAACCAAGGAGTGCCGTGGGCGTCAGCCTCAAGGACGTTGCACAACGGGCGGGCGTGTCCATCAAGACCGTGTCGAACGTGGTGAACAACTATCAGCACGTCACACCGGCGATGCGCGCCAAGGTGCAGCAGGCGATCGACGAGCTCGGCTACCGGCCGAACCTCACCGCACGCCATCTGCGCAAGGGCCGCACCGGCATCATCGCCCTCGCCGTCCCCGAGTTCGGCAACCCGTACTTCGCCGAGCTCGCCGGAGCCGTCATCGACGCGGCCGCCAGGCACGACTACACCGTCCTGGTCGACCACACCGCCGGCCTCAGGGAGAAGGAGCTCCTGGTCAGCCAGGGCTTCCGGTCCCATGTGATCGACGGTCTCATCCTCAGCCCCATCCACCTGGAGACCGAGGACCTCATGGCGCGCACGGAGACGGCGCCCCTGGTCCTGCTGGGCGAACGCGAGTACGAGGCGCCCTACGAGCACATCGCCATCGACAACGTGGCGGCGGCCAGGGCCGCCGTGCGCCACCTCGTCGGCCAGGGCAAGCGGCGGATCGCCTTCCTCGGATCACGCACCGGACGGGAACGCCAGCCGGCCCACCTGCGGCTGCGCGGCTGGCGCGAGGAACTGGCCGCCTGCGGCATCACCCCCGACGAATCACTGGTCGTCGTCACCGACGGCTACGGCCGGGAGGACGGGGCCGCGGGCATGGCACACCTGCTCGAACGGGACGAGCGTCCCGACGCCGTCTTCGCCTACAACGATCTCATCGCCATCGGCGCGATGCGGACCATCACCGAACGAGGTCTGCGGATCCCCGACGACGTCGCGGTCGTCGGCTTCGACGACATCGAGGAGAGCCGCTACACGACCACCACCCTCACCACCATCGCCCCCGACAAGGAGGCCATCGCCCGGCTCGCCGTCGACAGTCTCGTCGAACAGCTCAAGGGCGCGCCCGTCGCCGAACCGCGCAGGCCACGCCCCGGCTACCGCCTCGTCGTCCGCGAATCCACCATCCACGGGCCCGCAACGGGCTCCATCGAGGACCTCTGATGCCGCGCCCCACCGTGCACCGCACCCCCTTCGGTTCCACCCACGGGACCAGGACCGATCTGTGGACCCTCGACAGCGGTACGGGCGTCCGTGCCGAGATCCTGACCTACGGCGCGTCGCTGCACAGTCTCACCGTGCCCGACACCGCCGGCACCGGCGCCTCCGTCGTACGGTCCCTCGAGACCCTCGACGACTACACGGCCAAGCACCCCTACTTCGGCGCCGTAGTGGGCCGCTACGCCAACCGCATCGCGCACGGACGCTTCGTCCTGGACGGCGCCGAACACCACATCCCGGCCAACGACCGGGGCCACGCCCTGCACGGAGGACCGGACGGCTTCCACACCAAGGCCTGGGCGGCCACGCAGGACCGTACCGACGACAGCGTGTCCGTACGTCTCACCCTGCACAGCCCCGACGGGGACATGGGCTTCCCGGGGGCTCTGGACGCCACGGTCACCTACACCCTCGACACGGCGGGCACGCTGGCCGTCGACTACACCTCCGTCACCGACCGCCCGACGGTCGTCAACCTCACCAACCACGCCTACTTCGACCTGGCCGGACACGGTGACGTCCTGGGCCACCGCCTGGAGGTCGACGCGGACACCTATCTGCCGGTGGACGACGACGGCATTCCGCTGGGCCCCCCGGCCGAGGTGGCCGGAACCCCGTTCGACCTCACCACCCCACGGCTCCTGTCGGAACGACTCGCCACCGAGAACGGGCAACTGCGCGCCGCGGGCGGCTTCGACCACTGCTGGGTCCTGCGGGACCCCGGAAGCGGTCTCCGCCGGGCCGCACGGCTCACCGCCCCGGACGCGGCCCGCGTGATGGAGGTGTGGACGACGGAGCCCGGCATCCAGGTCTACACCGCCAACCAGCTCGACGGTTCCTTCACCGACGGGACAGGCCGCCGTCACGAGCGGCACGGCGCGATCTGCCTGGAGACCCAGCACCTGCCCGACTCACCCAACCGGCCGGACCTGCCCAGCCCCGTGCTGCGCCCCGGGGAGACGGCCCGCAGCAGGACCGAACTGCGCTTCCCGCATCTGGCCGGCCGGGACCTGACCGCATAGGGCAGGCCACGCCGAACACGGCTCGGGCACCCCGGCATCACACCGCGGCCGGTCACGCACATCCGCGTGACCGGCCGCGTCATGATCACTTCAGGTACGGGCCCGCCGTCCCGATCTTCCCCGGGGCCGCGTTCGAGCCACCCAGGTCGAGGACGTACACCCGCAGGTTGCCCTTCCCGGGCGCCGCGACCGTCAGCGTGCCCCCGCTCACCACCTTGGTGTCACCCGTCACGGCGTCCTTGTAGGTGCCGTCGGGGATGCCCGTGTAGGTGGCCCCGCCCGTGACCGTCACCAGCGCGAAGCTGTCGACGCCGCTCGCGGTGTCGGTGTACCGCCGCTTGTACGCCATCGAGCCGGTGATGCCCTCGGTGGAGTACTGCCCCATCTGGAGGGCGGGCACGGCCCGCCGGATCTGGTTGAGTCGCTGCACGTGCTTGACCAGCGGCTTCGCCAGAGTGCCGGCGACGGCGCCGGACGCCGAGGAGACCGTGCCGAAGTCCGAGGCCTGGACCTCGCCCGCCAGGTGGGCCCCGAAGTAGGCGCGCCCGGTCGTCGCCAGCGGACAGGTGGGTCCGCAGTCGATCTTCTTGCCGGCCTGGAACTCGATCTCGGAGCCGTAGTACAGCGTGGGGATGCCCCGGAACGTCCACATCAGCGACATGTTCTCGGCCCAGGCGTCGGTGCCGCCCGCGTAACGCTCACTGCTCTTGTTGGGGCCGTAGTCGTGACTGTCGACGTACACGACGTTGTACGTGGCGTCGTTGTAACTGTCGTCCGAGTCCTTGCCGTTGCTGTACGCGTTGTTCGCGTCACCGAAGTTCATGTGCATCCGCATGTCGATGACGTTCATCCCGGAGAACTTGCTGTGGTCCGGGGTGTGGTAGCTGTTGCCGTTCAGGAACGCGTTCGTCGACGTGGGCTGGGAAGCGGTGCCCTGCTGCTGCTCGTAGTCGTACATCTCGAGCGCGGCCTTCCCGTCGTCCGCGTCGTACTCCTTGCGCTCCTTCCAGGTGTAGAACTGCGCCGAGTGGTTGACCGAACCGCGGTTCCACTTGTCGTTGACGAAGGCGGCGACCTCTCCGAAGACGAAGAAGTTCTCGGCGGCCTCGGCGCCGAACCGCTGCGTCACGCGTTCCTGGATGGCCGGGAGGAAACGGCGGTTCCAGGTCGTCCGGGGGATGTGCACCGCCGTGTCGACGCGGAAGCCGTCGACACCCATGTCGATGTACTTGTCGTAGGCGCCGATCAGGTAGTTCTGCACGGGCGCGCTCTCGGTGTTGAAATCGGCGAGGTCGTCGTGCAGCCAGCACGAACGCGAGTCCTCGCCCTCCCAGTTGCCGATCCAGCAGTTGTGGTAGTACGCCTTCGGGAACATGCCCGATGTGGGGTTGGGCCACTGGCAGTTGTAGATCCGATAGCCCTCCGGCGACGTGTACTGCGTCGGAGTGCCCCAGTTGACACAGGTGTTGCCCGCGGGCTCGGCCGTGGACCACAGGTCACCGTTGTAGTACGACTTCCCGGACTTGGTCTCGACGCTCAGACCGTCGTACTCGAAGCCGTCGTTCCTCTCGTCGTAGTACCAGCTCCACTGGGCGTCGCGCACGCCGTACGTCTTCGGGGTGAACAGCCCCTTGGCACCCCACCGTGAGGAGTGGTTGTAGACGACGTCCTGGTAGATCTTCATGCCCTTGGCGTGCGCCGCGTCGATGAGGTCCTGGTACGAGGCGCCGGCGGACTCCAGCCGGGCGTCGACCTTGTAGAAGTCGTAGCCGTGGTAGCCGTGGTAGTCGTAGTCGGACCGGTTCAGGACCACGGGGGTGATCCAGACCGCGGACATGCCGAGGCCCTTGATGTAGTCGAGCTTCTCGATCAGGCCCTTGAAGTCGCCCCGGAACATGGGGTCGTCGTTGGCGGCGTTCCCCGACTTGGTGTGCTGGCTGCCGCCCCGGTCGTTCGTCGGGTCGCCGTCGTTGAAACGGGCGGTGAGCACGAAGTAGATCGGGTCCTTGCGCGGGTCCGTGCCCAGGGGCTTCCCGGCGGCGGGGGCCGTCGACTTGTCCCCGGTCGTCACGGTGGCCGTGGCGGAGGCTGCCGAGACGTTCCCGGCGGCGTCGACCGCTCTGACGGTGTAACGGTACTCCGTCCTGGCCTCTAGGCCGGTGTCCGAGAAGACCGTGGAGCCGACGTCGCTGACCACCGTGCCCTTCGTCCCACCGGCACGGGTGACCTGGTACTTCGTCACTCCCCGGTCGTCCGTGGAGGGCTCCCAGGTCACCACGACGGACACCCCGTCCGCGCCTGCCGCCACCTCGGCGGGGGCTGTCGGCGCCTCGGTGTCCGGTGCCTCGGCGGCGCACGGGTCCTTGGCGCCCGTCGTCACCTTCCTGTCCTTCACCGTGGTGAGGCCGGTGGGAAGCGTGTAGTTGCTCCCGTTGTTGTTGTCCCAGACTCCGTTGCCGTTGTTGAAGGTGGCCAGCATCGAGGTGGCCGCGCCGAGCCCGACCGTCTTCCTGACCCAGCCCGTGCAGGCCGGCTCCATGCCCACTCCGGGCACGGTGGTCCACGATCCGCCTGCCGGCTGGTAGTGGAGGTTGGTCGTCGTCCAGCCGACCGTGGCCGTCGAGTAGTAGACCGAAGCGGTGCCGGCCGCCTCCTCCTCCGGATCGGTTCCGGCCTCCGCACACGGGTCGCTGTGGGCCACCACACCGTCCTTGACGGTGATCGCACCGGTGCCCAGGGCGTAGTTCTTGCCGGCGTTGTTGTCCCACACCCCGGCGCCGTTGTTGAACGTCGCGGACAGACCGGAAGCGCCACCCAGGTCGACGGTGCGTTTCACCCAGTCCGTGCAGGCGGGTTCCATGACCACACCGGGGACGGTGGTCCAGGCCCCGCCGTCGGGGGCGTAGTGCAGCTTGTAGGACGACCAGTTCTTGGTCTTGGTGTAGTAGAAGACGGTGGCCGAGGACTCCGACGCGGCCGCCGGAACGGCGGATCCGGCGCCCGGAGGCTCCGGTGCGGGGGTGAGGAGGCCCAGCATCACCGTCGCCGCGACGGCCGCGGCCGCGGGGCGGCCGAGCAGCCGGACAGGGGTGCGTCTCATTCGTGTGTCTCCAGGGGAGGGCCGCGGGCGGGTGGGCCGCGACTGCCGACAGCACGGCCGCTCACCAGGAGCGGCCGTCATGATCCCGCCGGAGAACCCGGACGCGCCTCGGGGTTCGGGCGAGTGGTGCACCCTGACAGAAAGTCCTGTCAGAGACTTGCTGCAATCTCTTGCATCGAGGAAGTTACCGGGGCATGACAGGTCCGTAAAGAGGTTCGGCGTGCGGGTGATCCCGGGAATGCACGGGTAAGCGACGGCGTTCCGCGATGCATGACCTACTTCGTCGGTGTCACGGTGCGTGGTTACGAACTCGACACCCAGGGCCATCTCAACCAGGCGGTCTACCTGCAGTACGCCGAGCATGCGCGCTGGGAACTCCTCCGCGAGGCGGGATTGCCTCAGGAGAAGCTCCTGGACCACGGAATCGGTCCGGTGCAGCTGGAGGTGACGGTGAAGTACCTACGGGAGCTGCCCGGTGGAGAGCGGGTGCGCGTCACCTGCGAACTGCTCCACGGCGCACGCAAGACCTTCGGCATCCGGCAGCAGATCATCAAGGAGGACGGCGCTGTGGCGGCGGAGATCACCGGGGTCGGCGGGATCCTCGATCTGAAGGCCCGTCGGCTGATCCCGGACCCGGCCGGCCGGTTCGCCGAACTGGCCGAGAAGCCCGAGCTGCTCGGGATCGCCGCCGACTGAGGCGGGTGGCCGTCAGGGCCGGGGCGTCTGCCCCGACGCCAGCTTCGTGATCGCCCGGTCCAGACGCCGCGCCCTGAGCCCGGGCGTCCTCGCCGCAAGCAGGTGCAGGACCACCAGGTAGCGCTCCGTCCTGCCGAGCGTCTCGAAGTGATCGGCGGCCCGGGGCTCGGAGGCCAGCGCCGCCGCGAGGTCGGCGGGCACGGTGGCCTCCCTCTGCGAGGGGTACGCCGCGGCCCAGCGCCCGTCCTCCCGCGCGGCGCGCACCTGGGCCTCGCCGGACTCGCGCATCCGGCCCGCGGCCGACAGGGCCTCCACCTTCCGTACGTTGACGAGGGACCACGCGCTGCCCGGCCGCCTGGGCGAGATCCGCTGGAGGTAGTAGGTCTCGTCGAGCGACTTGCGCTGCCCGTCGATCCACCCGTAGCAGAGCACCGTGTCGATGATCTCGGACGCCGTGACCGTCTCGATCCCCGTGCTCTTCTTCGCGACCTTGATCCACAGGCTGGGCGTCACGGCGTGGTGCCCGTCCAGCCACCGCTCCAGCTCGTCGGGGCCTGTGAAGAACAGCGGCTCCGTACCCGGGCCGGCGCCCGCGTTCCTGCCGCGGTCGTCGGCCGACGAGGTGTCCGCCCGTCTCTGCGAGGAGTTCATGACCGCAGGCTAGCCGTGTGACAGGTCAGAAGCTGACCTGATCGAGGCGGCCCCCGCGGACTCGGTCCTGCTGATGGTGAGGTGATCTTCACTCGCCCGGCCGGGCCTTCGCCCCCCGATCGTTGCGCTGTCCGGCTGACGCGGCTCAAGGCCCTCCCGGGTTGTGGACGAAAGGTCAGGTGTTCGCACGTCGCGGGCCTGACCAGGCCCGCGACCCGTCTTCACCTCAAAGGGAGAACGTATGCGCCTGCGCGCCCGCTGGGCACCAGCCGCTCTACTGCTGATCGCGCCCCTGATCGGCACCACCACGGCCACGGCCGACACCGGCGAGACGCTCGTGCCGGTGCAGAAGTCCACCCGCGCCGTGCCCGGTCAGTACATCGTCACCCTGTCGCCGGACCAGGCTCCGGGCGCCATGGCCGAGCAGCTCGGGGTCGACACCCTCTTCACGTACAGCAAGGTCCTGCACGGCTTCGCCGCCTCCCTGACGGCCGAGCAGCTGGAGGAGGTGCGCGGATCGGCCGGGGTCCAGGCGGTCGAGGAGAACAGCGAG
This sequence comes from Streptomyces sp. NPDC048590, assembly GCF_043199535.1. NCBI lineage: Bacteria > Bacillati > Actinomycetota > Actinomycetes > Kitasatosporales > Streptomycetaceae > Streptomyces > Streptomyces sp. NPDC048590. The sequence goes on from NZ_JBICWC010000002.1 coordinate 623,304, forward strand.
GCGTCGGTCTCGCCGCCCGCGGCCAAGGCGGTGTCGGGACAGCGGGTGGCCGCCGGAAGCTGGGGCCAGGACCGTATCGACCAGCGGAACCTTCCGCTGGACGGCGCCTACGAGGCGGCGGGCACAGGACAGGGAGTGACCGCGTACATCCTCGACACCGGGATCGAGGCCGCCCACAGCGAGTTCGGCGGCCGGGTGGGTTCCGGGTTCGACGTGATCGGCGACGGCCGTGACGGCGAGGACTGCAACGGCCACGGCACGCACGTCGCGGGGACCGTCGCAGGCGCGACGTACGGGGTCGCCCCCGGTGCCTCGCTCGTTCCGGTGCGCGTACTCGACTGCGAGGGCTCGGGCACGTGGGCCGGGATCATCGCGGGTCTCGACTGGATCGCCCAGAACGCCGAGCAGCCCGCCGTGGCCAACGCCTCCCTCGGTGGTCCCGCGTCCCAGGCCGTCGACGACGCGTTCAACGCACTGGCGGAGGAGGGCACCCTGCCCGTCGTCGCGGCGGGCAACGAGAACCAGGACGCGTGCGACGTGTCGCCGGCCCGTGCGGACGGAGTGCTCGCCACGGGCGCGAGCGACAAGCAGGACCGTCAGGCCACGTTCAGCAACTGGGGCACCTGTGTCGGGCTGTACGCTCCCGGCGTCGACATCGTGTCCGCCAAGCTCGGCGGCGGATCCACCACGCTGAGCGGTACGTCCATGGCCAGCCCGCATGTCGCCGGTGTCGCGGCTCTCTACAAGGAGCAGAACCCGGACGCGACACCTCAGCAGGTCGCCGACCAGCTCGCCGCGGACGCGACCCCGGACGTCCTGACCGGTCTGGGCGCCGGCTCCCCGGACCGGCTCCTGTACACCGGCGGTCTCTGACCGGCTGGTGAACCAGGAGGCCGACGGTCGGCCGCACCACTGAGCGGGGTCCGCGTTTAGCGGGCCCCGCTCTTCCGTGTGCCGCAGAGCACGCCCTCGATCAGGCACTTTCCTCGGTCTTGCGTTATTACGCAAATTTCTTACGTAGGTGGAGCGCTGCCGGGCTGTCCGTCCTGTATGCAGAACTCAGTGAAATACCGTGCACAGAAGCCCATTTGGTGGGCCGTGTGCTTCCGTGCCCGCGCTAGCTTTTCTGTCCCAACCGTGGACGCTTCGGCTCTTGTCTGCAACTCTCTGACGGCAAAGCGCAAAACTCAGCTCAGCAAGCGCAGAAATGAGCGCTTTCGGGCTGATCAACAGAGCCGCGCCCTCGGCGTGTCCCGCGTCGTGGCCCGAAGATCGGGGACCTATGAGAGCCCAACGCTGGAGATGGCGGGCGTTGTCCGCCGTCGTCACCACCAGTCTTCTGATGATCGGATGGCCGTCGCTCACCGCCTCGGCGGCCGACGGTCCCAACATCGCCGCAGGACGGACGGCGACCGCGAGCAGTGCCGGCGAGTACGTCGCCCGCAACGTGACCGACGGCAATCAGGCGACGTACTGGGAAGGGACGGGCAGCCTCCCGCAGTGGGTGCAGACCGACCTCGGTGCGACTGCCCGGGTGGATGAGGTGAGGCTGAAGCTTCCCGCGGGCTGGGAGACCAGGCAGCAGACGCTCTCGCTCCAGGGAAGTGCCGACGGCACCAGCTTCGCGACCCTGAAGTCCTCCGCCGCGTACACCTTCAGCCCCGGGTCCTCCAACGAGGTCAGGATCTCCTTCCCGGCCACGCAGACCCGCTTCGTGCGGGTGAACATCACGGCCAACACCGGCTGGCAGAACGCCCAGCTCTCCGAGCTGGAGGTCCGGGCGGCAGGGGAGTCCTCGGCCAACCTCGCCTCGGGCAGGACGCTCACGGCGAGCAGCTACACCGAGACCTACGCGGCCTCCAACGGGAACGACGGGAACCGCGCCAGCTACTGGGAGAGCCGGAACAACGCGCTTCCGCAGTGGATCCAGGCCGACCTGGGCTCCTCCGTCCGCGTCGACCGCGTGGTGCTCCGCCTGCCCGACGGCTGGGAGCAGCGCACCCAGACGCTGAAGATCCAGGGCAGCACCAACGGTTCGGACTTCGGTGACCTGACCGCGTCGAAGGCATACACCTTCAACGCGGCGGGCGGGCAGTCGGCGACGATCTCCTTCGACGCCACCACCACCCGCTACGTCCGGGTACTCGTCACCGCCAACTCCGTACAGTCGGCTGGGCAGCTGTCCGAGCTGGAGGTCTACGGTCCGAGCTCCGGGGACACGCAGGCACCGACGGCACCCGCGGATCTGGCGTTCACCGAGCCGGCAACCGGGCAGATCAGGTTGACCTGGAAGGCGTCCTCGGACGACACCGGCGTCACCGGGTACGACGTCTACGCCGGGAACAACCTGCTCACCAGCGTCGCCGGCGGAGTCACCACCTACACCGACACCCGGCCGGCCGACGAGACGGTCTCCTACCACGTACGCGCCAGGGACGCGGCGGGCAATGTGTCCGGCAACAGCAACACCGTCACCCGCACGGGTGCCTCCGGTGACACGCAGGCGCCCACCGCGCCCTCCGGCCTGGCGTTCACCGAGCCGTCCGCCGGACAGATCAAGCTGACCTGGAACGCCTCCACGGACAACAAGGGCGTCACCGGGTACGACCTCTACGCCAACAACGTGCTCCGCAAGAGCGTGGCAGGTGACGTCACGACCTACACCGACACCCAGTCCGCCGCCACGACCGTCACCTATGTCGTGCGGGCCAAGGACGCGGCGGGCAACACCTCCGGCGCGAGCAACAGCGTGACGCGCAACGGATCGACGGCGGCGGCCTCCAACCTCGCGGTCTCCAAGCCGATCACCGCGTCCTCGGTGGTCCACACGTACGTCGCGGCCAACGCCAACGACAACTCGCTCACCACGTACTGGGAGGGCGCGGGCGGCAGCTACCCGAACACCCTCACGGTCAAGCTGGGAGCCAACGCCGACACCGAGAACGTCGTCGTCAAGCTAAACCCCGACAGCAGCTGGGGGGCCAGGACCCAGAACATCCAGGTCCTGGGACGTGAGCAGAACGCCACGTCGTTCACGAGCCTGGCCGCCGCCAAGGACTACGCGTTCAGCCCCGCCACGGGCAACACGGTGACGATTCCCGTCACCGCCCGCGTGGCCGACGTGCAGCTGAAATTCACCTCCAACAGCGGCTCCGGCGCAGGGCAGGTCGCCGAGTTCCAGGTGCTGGGCGCTCCGGCCCCCAACCCGGATCTCCAGGTCACGGCGGTCGGCTCCTCGCCCGCCGCCCCCGTCGAGTCCGACGCCATCACGCTGACGGCCACCGTCCGCAACTCCGGCGCGGTCGCCTCCCCGGCCGGCAAGCTCGACTTCGAGCTCGGCGGCTCCAAGGTCGCGACAGCCAATGTCGGAGCACTCGCCGCCGGCGCGTCCACGCAGGTCACCGCAGGCATCGGGGCGCGTGACGCGGGCAGCTACACGCTGGGGGCGACCGTCGACCCGGCCGGCGAGATCATCGAGCAGAACGAGTCCGACAACCGCTTCACCGCGGCCGCGCCACTGGTCGTCAAGCCGGTCTCCAGCTCCGACCTGGTCGCCGACGTGGTCAGGACCTCGCCGTCCTCCCCGTCGGACGGTGACACGGTCACCTTCTCCGTCGCCCTCAAGAACCAGGGGTCGATCGCCTCGGCGAGCGGCAGTCACGGCGTCACGCTCACCCTGACCGACTCCAAGGGTGCCACCGTGAAGACCCTGACCGGCTCGCACAGCGGCGCCATCGCCGCCGGTGCGACGACCGCGCCGGTGTCGCTCGGCACCTGGACGGCCGCCAACGGCTCGTACACGGCGAAGGTGGTGATCGCCGACGACGCGAACGAACTCCCGGTGAAGCGCACCAACAACACCCGCACCGAGTCGCTGTTCATCGGCCGCGGCGCCAACATGCCGTACGACATGTACGAGGCCGAGGACGGGGTCGCGGGCGGCGGCGCCAAGGTCGTCGGACCCAACAGAACCGTCGGCGACGTGGCGGGCGAGGCGTCGGGCCGCAAGGCCGTCACCCTCGACAGCACGGGAAACTACGTCGAGTTCACGACACGGGCCTCCACGAACACCCTGGTCACCCGGTTCTCCATCCCGGACTCCGCGGGCGGCGGCGGCATCGAGTCGAAGCTGAACGTCTACGTGGACGGTACGTTCCTGAAGGCCATCGACCTCACGTCCAAGTACGCGTGGCTGTACGGGAACGAGACCGGTCCGGGCAACGACCCTGGCTCGGGTGCGCCCCGGCACATCTACGACGAGGCCAACGTCATGCTGGGCAAGACCGTTCCGGCGGGCAGCAAGATCCGGCTGCAGAAGGACTCGGCCAACACCAGCACGTACGCGATCGACTTCGTCAGCCTGGAGCAGGTCACCCAGGTGGCGAACCCGGACCCGGCCACCTACACGGTGCCGGCCGGTTTCACCCACCAGGACGTGCAGAACGCCCTGGACAAGGTCAGGATGGACACCACGGGCAAGCTGGTGGGCGTCTACCTGCCCGCCGGTGACTACGCCACCTCCAGCAAGTTCCAGGTCTACGGCAAGGCGGTGAAGGTCGTCGGCGCCGGCCCCTGGTTCACCCGGTTCCGGGCGCCGTCCACCCAGGACAACACCGACATCGGGTTCCGGGCCGAGGCGAGCGCGAAGGGCTCCTCCTTCTCGAACTTCGCGTACTTCGGCAACTACACGTCGCGGATCGACGGGCCGGGCAAGGTGTTCGACTTCTCCAACGTCTCGGACATCGTGATCGACAACATCTGGAACGAGCACATGGTGTGCCTCTACTGGGGCGCGAACACCGACAGCATCACGATCAAGAACTCCCGTATCCGCAACATGTTCGCCGACGGCATCAACATGACCAACGGGTCCACCGACAACCACGTGGTCAACAACGAGGCGCGGGCGACGGGCGACGACAGCTTCGCCCTCTTCTCCGCGATCGACGCCGGCGGCTCGGACATGAAGAACAACGTCTACGAGAACCTGACGTCCATCCTCACCTGGCGGGCCGCGGGACTCGCCGTGTACGGCGGCTACGACAACACCTTCCGCAACATCCACATCGCCGACACCCTGGTCTACTCCGGGATCACGGTCAGCTCGCTCGACTTCGGCTACCCGATGAACGGCTTCGGCACCGGACCCACGGCGATCGACAACGTCTCCGTCGTGCGAGCCGGAGGCCACTTCTGGGGGGCGCAGACCTTCCCCGGAATCTGGCTGTTCTCGGCCTCCAAGGTCTTCCAGGGCATCCGGATCTCGGATGTGGACATAGTGGACCCGACCTACAGCGGGATCATGTTCCAGACCAACTACGTCGGCGGTCAGCCGCAGTTCCCGATCAAGGACACCGTGCTCACCGACATCTCGATCAGCGGGGCACGCAAGAGCGGTGACGCGTTCGACGCGAAGTCCGGCTTCGGCCTGTGGGCCAACGAGATGCCGGAGGCGGGGCAGGGGCCCGCTGTCGGTGAAGTCACCTTCAACGGGCTGAAGCTGAGCGGCAACGCCCAGGACGTGAAGAACACGACCTCCACCTTCAAGATCAACATCAACCCGTAGCGGACGCGCCACAGGGCGCGCCCGCGCACCCTGTGGGCCCCTCTCCGGGGCTACGCCCGTCCGGGCCCGCAGGGAGGGTCCGGACGGGCCCCGCGGGGGCCCACGGCCCTACGTAATCTCTTTGCGTCCAGAAGTCCGTCTCTTGCGGTCCGGGCTTCCTGGGCGACGAGGAGAGTCTCTCGGTCACCTCTGTCGTGGAGGTGGAGTGTGACCGTGTGTGTCTGCCCGGCTCGCCTCGTGTGAGCCGGGCAGACGTGTCTCCGGGTGGTCCGGGTCGACTTGACGTCGTCCATCCGTCACATGCGGAGCGCTGTCAAACATTTACGAAATCTGCGCGAGATATTGCGCTTGGTTGAAGCCGGTGGTTGAGTATGCCGCGCCCCGGCAGAGAGTCGGCCGAGGCCTCCGTGCTCTTGCCCGAAGGGGACCACCGATGAGAAGTGCTGGCTTCCGCCGTACCCGCCGTGCCTCCGCGGCCGCCGTCGTCACCGCGCTCGCCCTGACCGCCCTCGCCTCCTGCGGCACGAGCAGCAGCAGTGGCGACGAGAACGACAACTCAGGCAGCGGCTCGTCCGACCCGTCCGCGCCGCTCGACCCGAAGACCAAGGTGACGCTGACGATCGACTGCATGCCGCCGACGGCGAAGGCCGCGGAGCTGCGCGAGTGGAACGAAGACGTCAAGACGTTCAACAAGAAGTACCCGAACGTCAAGATCGACGGGAAGTCGACGCCTGGGCAGTGCCTCGAGCCGCCGCGCTTCACCGCGATGCTCAAGGGCAAGTCGCAGCCGGACGTCTTCTACGCCTACTTCACCGACCTCCAGCAGGTGCTGGACAACGACGGTGCCGAAGACATCTCCGCCTACGTCAACGACAAGTCCGTCCCCGCCCTGAAGGACATCCAGCCCCAGGTGCTCGACGTCGCCCGCAAGGACGGCAAGCTCTACGCGCTGCCGACCAGCAACTACACCATGGGCCTCATGATCAACCGGAAGTTGTTCACGCAGGCCGGCCTGGACCCCGACACCCCGCCGGCGAGCTGGGACGAGGTCCGCGCCGCGAGCAAGAAGATCGCCGCCCTCGGCAAGGGCATCGCCGGCTTCGGCGAGTACAGCGCCGGCAACAACGGCGGCTGGCACTTCACCGCCACGCAGTACGGCCTCGGTGGTGAGGTCGTGGACGCGAGCGGGAAGAAGGCGGCGTTCAACGACGACAAGGGCAAGCAGGTACTCCAGCAGCTGCACGACATGCGCTGGAAGGACGACAGCATGGGCCAGACCCAGCTGCTCAAGTGGGGCGACCTGCAGAAGCAGATCGCCACGGACAAGCTCGGAATGTTCCTGGCCGCACCCGACGACATCGCCTACATGGTGCAGCAACTCGGCGCGAAGTACGAGAACTTCGGTCTCGGCCCCATCCCCGGCGCCCAGGGCACGCTGTTCGGCGGCAACAACTACATGATCAAGAAGGGCAGTTCGCCCGACAAAATCAAGGCAGCCGTCGCGTGGCTGAACTTCAAGAACCTGACCCCGGGTGCCGGTCAGTTCGAATGGGCCCGCACCAAGGCGGACAAGCTTCCCGTCGGTCTGCCGCAGCCGAACTTCTTCACCGGCGAGAGCAAGACGAAGGACGACGCGGACCGCGCCGCCAACGCCACGATGCCCGTCGAGAACTTCAAGGCATTCATGGACAACCCCGTCGCCGGCAAGGCCGAGCCGCCGAAGGCCCAGGAGATCTACAAGATCCTCGACAACGCGATGTCGGCGGTCCTGACCAACAAGAACGCCGACATCGACAAGCTGCTCGACACCGCGGAGCAGCAGGTCAACCAGGTCCTGGCGAACCAGTAACGGACGTGCGGAGGCCGGGCCGGGCGGGCCCGGCCCCGCATCCGGACCGGTCGCCCGCGAGCGACCGCACCCGCACCGAGGAGACACCATGTCGGCCCCCACCCTGTCCACCGGGAAGGCGAGCGCACCGCCCCCCGGGTACGACCAGCGCCCCTCCGGGCCGCACTCCGGCCGCGAGGAGTTCGTGCGCGCCCTGCGCCGCAACATCTCCGCGCACGGCTTCCTGATCGGAGCGGTGCTCTGCTTCTCCTTCTTCTCCTGGTACCCGATGGTCCGGGAGTTCGTCCTGGCCTTCCAGAAGACGGAGAACGGCGAGACGACCTGGGCCGGCTGGTCCAACCTGAGTTACGTCTTCAACGACCCGGCGTTCTGGCAGGCCTGGCGCAACACCCTGCTCTTCACGGTCCTGGCGCTCCTCCTGGGATTCGCCGTCCCGTTCGTCGTCGCCGTCGTACTCAACGAGTTCCGGCACGCACAGGGATATCTGCGTCTGCTGGTCTACCTGCCCGTCATGCTGCCGCCGGTCGCCTCGGTCCTGCTCTTCAAGTACTTCTACGACCCCGGCTACGGGCTCTTCAACCGCATCCTGGAATTCCTCCATCTGCCCGCCCAGCAGTGGCTCCAGGACCCCAGCACCTCCATGCTCTCCGTCGTCATCGCCTCGACGTGGATGAACATGGGCGGAGCCACACTGATCTACCTCGCCGCCCTCCAGGGGATACCCGGCGAGCTCTACGAGGCGGCCGAACTCGACGGCGCCGGACTGCTCCGCAAGATCTGGCACGTCACCATCCCGCAGACCAGGCTCATCCTGTCGCTGCTGCTGCTCATGCAGATCATCGCGACGATGCAGGTCTTCACCGAGCCGTTCCTGCTCACCAACGGCGCCGGCCCCGAGGGCTCCACCACGACCGTCGTCTACCTCATCTACCAGTACGCCTTCAACTTCAACAACTACGGCGGCGCCGCGGCCCTCGGGCTCGTCCTGCTGGTGGTGCTCGCGGGCTTCTCCGCGGTGTACGTACGCCTCAGCCGCAGCAGCGAAGACTAGGACGGGAGCACGACGATGGCATCCAACACGCTTGTCTCCCGGCGCGGCGCCGGCGGCAGGGCAGGCCGGCGCCGGGACATGGACCGGGGCCGGCAGCGAACCCTGATCTCACCGGCCCAGCTCGGCCGCCCACGGGGAAGGGCGCTCTACTGGATCGTCTTCGCCCTGGTCGTCGCGGCCTTCACCCTGGTGTTCCTCGGCCCCCTCTACTGGATGGTCACCGGAGGCCTCAAAGCCACCCAGGAGGTCGTGCAGAGCCCGCCGACCTTCGTCCCGTCGTCCGTCCACACCGAGAACTACACCCAGGCGTGGACGGTGATGGACCTGTCCAAGCTGCTCTTCAACACCCTCTACTACGCCTTCGGGGCGCTGGCCTTCCAGCTGGTCCTCGACGTGGCGGCCGCCTACTCGCTGTCCAAGCTCCGGCCGGTCTTCGGCAAGGTCATCCTCGGCATGATGCTCGCCACCCTGATGATCCCGGCGACCGTGCTCGTCGTCCCGCAGTACCTCACGGTCCTCGACGTGCCGATCTTCGAGCGGAACCTGCTCAACTCGCCCTGGGCGATCTGGCTCCCCTCGGTCACCAACGCCTTCAACATCTTCCTGCTGAAGCGGTTCTTCGACTCCATCCCCGGCGAACTCCTCGACGCCGCTGCCATCGACGGCGCCTCACCGATGCGCACCCTGCGCAGCATCGTGCTGCCGATCTCGCGGCCCATCCTGGGTGTCGTCTCCATCTTCGCGGTGGTCGGGGTCTGGAAGGACTTCCTCTGGCCGATGCTCACCCTGCCCGACCCGGCCAAGCAGACCCTCAACGTGGGCATCTACTCACTCTCCAACGGGGTCCCCCTGAACGTCCTCATCGCCGCGCTCACCATCGCGTCGCTGCCGACACTGCTCATCTTCCTGCTCTTCCAGCGCAACATCATGAGCGGTCTCACCGCGGGCGGCCTCAAGGGCTGACGCCCCGCCGAACCACCGTCTCTCCACCAGCACTCCGCCTCCGGCCCACCACCCGACGCCCCGTGTCCGGGCCGGGGGCGGAGTACCTCCTGCCCGAAAGGAACGTCACGTGGCAGCCATCCGTCCGACCGAGGCCACCGCACCGTGGTGGCGCGACGCCGCCATCTACCAGGTCTACGTACGCAGCTTCGCCGACGGCGACGGAGACGGCACCGGCGACCTCGCGGGAGTCCGAGCGAAACTGCCGTACCTCGTGGAACTCGGCGTGGACGCCCTGTGGTTCACGCCCTGGTACCTCTCCCCGCTGGCCGACGGCGGCTACGACGTGGCCGACTACCGGGCCATCGACCCGGCGTTCGGCAACCTCGCCGAGGCGGAGAAGCTCATCGCGGAGGCTCGTGACCTGGGCATCCGCACCATCATCGACATCGTTCCCAACCATGTCTCCGACCGGCACAGCTGGTTCCGCGCGGCCCTCGCCGCCGAACCCGGCAGCCCCGAGCGCGAGCTCTTCCACTTCCGGGAGGGGCGCGGCGAACACGGCGAGATCCCGCCCAACGACTGGGTCTCCGAATTCGGCGGCACCCCCTGGACCAGACTCGACGACGGGCAGTGGTACCTCCACCTCTTCGCCCCCGGCCAGCCCGACCTGAACTGGGCGCACCCCGCCGTCCGCGAGGAGCACGAGGAGGTCCTGCGCTTCTGGTTCGAGAGGGGGGTGGCCGGCGTACGGATCGACTCCGCCGCGCTGCTCGCCAAGGACCCCGCGCTGCCCGACTTCACCGAGGGCGTCGACCCGCACCCCTACGTCGACCGCGACGAACTCCACGGCATCTACCGCTCCTGGCGCGCCATCGCCGACCAGTACGACGGCATCTTCGTCGGTGAGGTCTGGCTGCCGGACTCCGAGCGATTCGCCCGCTACCTGCGCCCCGACGAGCTGCACACCGCGTTCAACTTCACCTTCCTCGCCTGCCCCTGGGACCCCGCGCTCCTGCGCTCCTCCATCGACGACACGCTCGCCGAGCACGCCCCGGTCGGCGCCCCCGCCACGTGGGTGCTCTGCAACCACGACGTGACGCGCACCGTCACCCGCTACGGGCGGGAGGAGACCGGCTTCGACTTCGCCGCGAAGGTCTTCGGCACCCCCACCGACCTGGAGCTCGGCACCCGCCGGGCACGCGCCGCGGCCCTCCTCTCGCTGGCGCTTCCTGGAGCGGTCTACCTCTACCAGGGCGAGGAGCTCGGCCTGCCCGAGGCGGACATCCCGCGCGATCGCATCCAGGACCCCATGCACCTGCGCTCGGGCGGCATCGACCCCGGACGCGACGGCTGCCGCGTGCCCCTGCCGTGGTCGGCCGAAGCGCCCCACGCGGGATTCGGGTCCACCGCCGAGCCCTGGCTGCCGCAGCCGCGGGACTGGGCCTCCTACGCCGCCGACCGGCAGGCGACGGACCCCGCGTCCATGCTCAGCCTCTACCGCGAGGCGCTGGCGCTGCGGCGCACCGAACCGGGTTTCGCCGCGGCCCCCGGCGAGACGGCGTCCGGCCGGCTGGACTGGCTGCCGTCCGGACCGGACGTCCTGGCGTTCGCACGCACCCACGGACTGATCTGCGTCGTCAACCTCTCGTCGGACCCCGTGGAGCTGCCCGCCCACGACACGGTCCTGCTGACCAGCGCCCCGCTCGACGGCTCGGGCAGACTTCCCGCCGACGCCGCCGCCTGGCTGCGAGGGGAGGGATAGCGGGGCGGCGGGGGCTGTTGCATGGTGGTTCCATGGACGATCTCAACGCTCTCGCCGACGAGCACCTGGCCGCGGCCCGTGCCCACGCGCACGGGCGCAGCGCGCACCTGCTGCTGCGCCAGGAGCCACTGCGGCAGACGGTGATCGCGCTCACCGCGGGCTCCGCGCTCGACGAGCACAACGCGCCGCCCGCCGCATCGCTGCAGGTGCTGCGGGGCGCGGTCCGTATCACCGCCGGTTCCGGCGACGTGGAGCTGGCGGCGGGCGGCCTGCACCCCATCCCCCAGGAGCGGCACGGGCTGCTGGCCCTGGAGGACGCGGTGGTGCTGCTCACGGCGGTCAACGACTGAGCGGACCTGGAGTACACCCGAGGGATCGAGGCATGAGAGAAAGGGGGCGGCCGAGGCGTCGGAGCAGCAGCTGTGACGCCCGGCCCGTCCGCATCTCCCCGCCCTCCTACGTCCCCGGAGTACCCGCGTGCCCAGCAGGACCCCCACCCCCCTCGCGGACCACCCACCGCGCTCGGGCGGGAACACCACCACGGCGAGGCGGTGGCGCACCGCTCTGCGCCGCACCCCCGTCTCGCTGTGGAACGACGACCTCTCCGACTGGGCGGCGGCCCTCACCTACTACGCGATCCTCGCGCTCCTCCCGGCCCTCCTGGTCACCGTCTCCGTGATCGGCCTCGCGAACCCCGGCGCGACGAACGCGCTGATCGCCGACATCACCGCCTTCGCCCCTGCCGAGTCGGGGGCGGCTCTGCGCCGCCCCCTGGAAGCCGCGACCCACGAGCGCACCGCGGTCTGGCTCCTCGTGGCCACGGGGAGCGTGAGCGCCGTCTGGTCCGCCTCCAGCTATCTGGCGGTCTTCAGGCGCGCGCTGCACGCCATGCACGACGTCAAGGACACCAGGCCGCCGCTGCGCCAGGCGCCGATCATCGTCGCCTCGGCCGTGGGTCTTCTCGTCCTGCTGATGGCCAGCGCCTTCGCCCTCGTCCTCACCGGACCCCTGGCACGCTGGCTCGGCGGGCGGCTCGGCCTGGAACAGGCCGGCGAGGCCCTCTGGGCGGGCCTCAAATGGCCGGTGCTGCTCTGCCTGGTCGCCTGCCTCATCGTCGTGCTCTTCAACACCGGCCCACGCTCCGCGCGCGGTGTGCGGCCCGGCCTGCCCGGGGGCGTCCTCGCCGCGACGCTCTGGCTCATCGCGTCCGCGGGCTTCGCGCTCTACGCCACGCACATCGGCAGCTACAGCAGGCTGTACGGCTCGCTGGCCGGGCTGGTGGTCTTCCTGATCTGGATCTGGTTCACCAACCTGGCGCTCCTGGCGGGTGCCCAGTTCAACGTCGAGCTGGCACGGACCGGTGCGGGGGAGGGGAGCGAACCCTCCTGAGGCCCTCCGGGGCCTTGTGGGAGCGCTCCCAAAGAGGGAAGGATGGGGCGATGACGAGCACCCCGTACGTGCGTCCCTACCGCCCGGCCGACCGCGAGGCTCTCGCGGACATCTGTATCCGCACGGCGGACGGCGGAGGTGACAGCACCCATCTGTACCCGGACCCCGGCCTCATGCCCGCTCTGTTCGCCGAGCCCTACGCCCACCTCGAACCGGACCTGGCCTTCGTCCTCGACGACGGTTCGGGGCGCGCGGTGGGCTATGTCCTGGGAACGGCGGACACGCGGCGGTTCGTCGAGCGGTTCCGGACCGTCTGGATCCCCCGGGTGACGGAGCGCTTCCCCGAGTCCGACGGTGAACCCGGCACCCTCACCGAGGCGATGACGGCCCTTCTGTACCGCCCCGAACGCATGATTCTTCCCGAGCTGGACGGCCATCCCGCCCACCTGCACATCGACCTGTTGCCGCCGTGGCAGCGCCGGGGATTCGGCCGGGAACTCATGGGCGCCTTCCTGGACGCCCTTCACGGGAAGGGCGTCCAGGCCGTCCATCTCTCGATGGTCACCTCCAACTCACCGGCCAGGGCCTTCTACGACCGGCTCGGATTCGAGGTGATCGACGTACCCGATCCGGGACCGCTCACCTATCTCGGACGCCCGACAACGGGTGTGGAGCCGACGGGGTGGGCAGGTAGTGGGTGGCGAGCCCGGGAGAGGGCCCGGACCGCCGGCATGGAGGGGTGAGTGGCATGACCGACGAGAACGCCTGGAGCTTCGCGGACGACCGTGGGCAGCTGGCGGTGGCGGACCGCCCGCCGTCCCGGATCCTCGCGTACGTCCAGGCGGGTGCGACGCTCTGGGACCACGGGATCCTTCCGGAAGGGATCTTCGGCTCGGGGCACGACGGAGCGGAGCCGGACCGGGCGAAGACCGGCAGACTTCCGCTGGAGCGGGTGGACTACCGCGGCGCGGGTGACAGTCTGGACGTGGACACGCTGTTACGCGGCGGCCCGGACCTGGTCGTCGCGGTCAGTTACGGACACGGCCAGCTCTACGGACTGGACCCTGACACCGCCAAGCACCTGGAGGAACGCGTACCGGTCGTCGTGATCGACGTCGGCCAGGCCCGCACACTGGACCGCGTCACCGAGCGGTTCGCCGAGCTCGCCCGTTCGCTCGGCGGAGCTCCGGCGGCCGAGGCCGCGGGGGAGTCGAACGGTGCTCGCGAGCGCCTGCGCGCGGCCGCCGCGGGAGCGGGCACGAGGGTGGTGGCGCTCTCGCCCGCGAGCCCGGACCAGGCGTACATCGCCCGCCCGCAGATGTGGCCCGAGCTGCGCGTACTGGCGGAACTCGGGGTCGAATTGGTGTCCCCTCCCGATGGTGCCGGTGTCAACTGGGCCACCGTCGACTGGGCGGACGCGTCCGCCCTCGAACCTGGTCTGGTCCTGACGGACATCCGGTCCAACGCGTTCCCGCTCGACGCCGTCACCGATCCCGTCTGGACGCGGACCGGGGGAGCTCTGCGCAGGGTGCCGTGGAATCCGGAGCCGTTGTGCAGTCCGCAGGCGCACGCGCGGTTCCTCGGGCAGGTGGCGCAGGCGCTGGAGGCATCGCGGGACGACTGAACCGCTGAGCCGATCGGAGCACCCGGGGGCGGGCGCAGGTGCTCCGCGCGCGGTCCTTCGGGCGAACCGGCCAGGCCTTCCGCATCCGGTACCGGCGCCACCGTCACCGGGTGAGCGGACGGCTCCGTGCTCCGTACGGACGACGCGGATCGCGCGGCCCACGCCCGTCGGGGAGGCTGACCGGGTCCGCAGAGATCCGTGAGCCCTGGAGCAGCCGTGCAGCAGGCCAAGCACCCCTCGTACCGTCCCGTGGTCTTCCGGGACCGGTCCGCCGGTTACGCGTTCCTGACCCGGTCCACCGCGTCGAGCGAGCAGAGCATCGAGTGGGACGACGGAAACAGCTACCCGGTCGTCGACGTCGAGATCTCCGCCGAGAGCCATCCCTTCTTCACCGGCAAGGCGCGCGTGGTGGACGCGGAGGGGCAGGTCGCCAAGTTCGAGCGGCGCTACGGCGACGGGGCGTAGGTGGTCGGCGGACGGGACGTGGGAGCGAAATCTCCGGGCCGTCCGGACCGACGCCGATGTGGAGGGCCGGATCGGCCCCGACAGGCTGGTGGACGGCCGCGTACCCGGCCCGACCATGTCGGCGGAGACAAGGCCCATTCGTCACGGTGCAGTGAAGCGCATGATTCAGAGGTCCTCGGCACCTGGGTAGTGCCGGCGAAGTTCCCTGAGTACGCGCTCGTCGACAGCCCGGACATCCCACGACGAGCTGTCGAATTCGGTCAGGACGAGCATCAGCTCGTCCTCGGCGAACCCGCGAGCTTCGGCGTCGATCAACTGCAGCGAGGGGGTCGTCAACGACAACAGCGTCAACGTGTCCATCCCTGCGTCGGCGGACCTGCTCGCCATTTCGACACAGCGAGGATCGACGATCTCGTCGAACTCGACACGCCACGTCAGGTCCAGGCCGAAGCTGCCGAGGCGAACCAGTAGCTCGGCCAGGGTCACGTAGTGCTCTCCGTGCCAGGCAGGAAACGTGATCCCCTTCATCCCCGCCTCTGCCTCGGCTGTCTCGAGAGCCATGCGCACCCCTTCCGTTCAGCGAACAGTAGGTCACGTCCCTCGTCAGCTCGGACGGCCCATCGGACAGGCCCTGGTTGTACCGCCCTGCGCGGAGTCGTGATCGGCTTCCCGGTAGGACGTTCGCGTGGCGAGACGCGAACTCGGTGATGACGATTGGGTGTTGGAGGAGCCGTTGCTGCCGATAGGCGAGTGCGGGCCGTATCCGCACCGGCTGCGGGACCAGTTCGAGGGCGCGATCCGGCGGTTCCGTACCGGGAGTCAGCGGTGTGAGATGCAGGCGGAGCTCGGGGTCGTCAACGGTCGACGACCGGTCCCGCCGGTGGCGTGACACCGAGGTGGTCCAGGCCTTCATGGAGGCTGAAGAGCGAGCTTGAACCCATCGTGACTGCGAGCGAAGCCCGGCCCGTCATAGAAGCGGTGCGCGTCCTCGCGCCGCTTGTTGCTCGTCAGCTGGACAAGCGCGCAGCCACGCGTGCGGGCCCTCCCGATCGTGCGCCCCATCAAGATCCGTCCGAGCCCGCTGCCTCGACGGTCCGCGCGGACCCGCACCGCCTCGATCAGGGTCCGCTCAGCTCCGCCCTTGCCCAGCCCCGGGATGTACGTCACCTGCAGACAGCCGACCACCCTGCCTCCGTCACCACGGTCGTCGACGCCCTCGACCAGGACCAGAACTTCGTTACGCGGGTCCGCGTCGATCGCCGCGAAGGCCTGCTCGTACGCCTCGGCAATGACGAGCGTCGCCGGGTCCACCACTCTCCTCGTCAGCGAGCAGAGCGAGCACCGCGGGCAGGTCGGCGCGTGCCGCAGGGCGCAGCGTGAGAGCGGCCGTGCGGGCAGATTCAGGGGCAGCTGACATGACCCGACCATAACCGCCGCCGCATCGGAACTTGCCACCCTGCCCTGATCACGACTCCGCACAGGCCCCGGGGGCAGAATTGGACCGACTCCGGGTCGTTACTCGCGCAGAGCTCGTGGTGATGAGCCGTTCCATCACTCGCTCGGGCAGTGCCGGGTTTGCCGCGGCGTCCGGGGCGAGGGATCCGTCGGGGGCGTCGATGAGGCTTTCCAGGACGGGGAGGGCCAGAGCGGGGTGGGCGGCAACGCGACGCCGAGTGTCAAGATCCTCGGATGCCAGGCAGAGCAGCAGTGTCTCGGACAGTGCCGCCGGGTGACGGGCGATCTCTTGCAGCGCGCGCCTGGTGCCGGCTGGGTGCTCCGCCATCCATTGCAGCAGGGCGGAGGGACAGCTGGGGTGGCGGGCGACCGCGGTGAAGACCCGCGGCCCGTGCCGTTCGACAATTTCGGCGAGCCGTTCGCGCACTCGACATCGGCGACCAGTCCTAGAGCTTTTCCGTGGGTCATCTGTGGGCCCAGATGAGGATCGCCGCGAGGTGGAGTGCGGCCCGGTAGGCAATCGTTCCCAAGTGCCATCCACGACCCACCTGATCAGTCGTTTGTGGGCGGTCTGGAACGAGCCGAGCTCGTCCGGCGGGTCCTGCCGGGGCGCGCTGCCACCGTCGAAAGAGTCCTGGACCGGCTGCCGCGGACGGACGGTACTCAGGAGGCAGATTCCGAGCAGCCTGAAGAGCTGGTGAGGTGCTCAGCCGGCGGTTCGTGAGGTGTCCAGGGACCGGGTGAAGTCGGCGAGTGCGTGGAAGTCGGTTTCTCGAAGGCCGATCCGCGGGTTGACGTGGTGGAGGAGCCCTGGCCCTTGGTGATGGGCGGTCACGTAGGTCTGATCCAGCTCGCTCTGCTCGTCATCCACCCAGGCGAAGGGACGGCCGCCTGCGTAGTTCACCAGCGGCCCGGTCTTCCAGTGGACTCCATCGGGGCGTTCCTGGAGCAGGACGTCGCCGAAGTCGACGAAGGGAAGTGCCGGCAGACCGAGGACTGGCGCGATCCACCGGTTGGCATCGTCCATCCATGTGGTAGCCCAGCACAGCTCGAAGCCGAGCTGGAGCAGGAGTCGTCCGTGCTCTGGGTTGAGCCAGACACGTAGGGGGCGTCGTCGAAACGAAAGGCCCTTGTCGACCTCATGGGCGTCGTTGCGGGGGACTCGGATTGTGGTGTAGCCGTCGGGTCGCCTCTCCGGCTTGGCCGCGTAAGGGTTGAGCGGCCCGTCCACGTCGAGGAACAGCAGCGGTCGGTTCACGGCTTCCCCCGGTCTTTCTCACTACCGTGCTCATCGTGGACGGCGCTCCGGTCCCTACCCGCGACCACACTGTCGCGGAGCGGTCACCTCGACGGCGATGTGCCCGTCGGTCTGTCCGCCGTTCGGGGTACGGCCGGCGCGGGGCAGCGTGACCCCGGGCCGTCGTTCCGTCGCGACGGAACGACGGACGTGCCGGAAACCATCACATCATGCGGTAGGCCGCGTGGGCCGGTATCGCTGGGCCACCGCCCCCGACCGGAACTCCTGGCGGTCCACGAGCTCGAGCTGGACGCGCTCGCCCAGACCGGCGAGCAACGTCGGCCCGTGTCCGGCCAGGACCGGCTGTACGAGGAACTCGTACTCGTCGATCAGTCCGAGGTCTGCCAATGCCAGGGGAAGAGTCACGCCGCCCACCCACAGGCCGCCGCCCGACTCCTGCTTGAGCCGCCGAACCGCTTGCCCGAGGTCACCTCGCACCAGCTCGGCATTCCAGTCGACCCCGCTCAGCGTGCCCGACACGACGTACTTCTTCGCCCGGTCGATGGCTTCGGCGAAGGGGATCTCCCACTCATCCATCCACTCGGGCCACACGCCCGTGGCCGGCTTCCGCCACGCCGACTCCATCATCTCGTAGGTCACCCGGCCGAGCAGCAGCGCATCGGCTCGCTCCATCTCAGCGGTCCAGTAGCGCATGGACTCCTCGTCCGGGGGGAGCCCCGCCTCGTGATGGCAGCAGCCGTCGAGCGTCACGTTGATCGAGTATCGAAGCGGTCTCATCCTGTCGCTCTCCCTTGATGTACGCCCCGCGTCCACCGGACCGTACACGGACTCCGCGCGGCACCGGGCGCGCCGGTCCGAGGCGTCGGCAACGCCGCAGACCGCTGCACCAGGCCCGGGTGCCACACCCGGCGGCGCCCGGGGGAGAATCGGGCGCAGCGCTTCCGTGACCGCCGTGCCCCGGCACTCCGCCCGCTCTCCAGGAGACCGCTCTCATGTCCGACAGCCCCGCCCTGCTGGTCATCGGCGAATGCGTGGCCGACGTCGTCCGGCTGCCGGGCGAGCCGGACCGGACCCACCCCGGGGGCAGTCCCGCCAACGTCGCGTACGGCCTGGCGAGGCTGGGGCGCGACACGACCCTGGTCACCCAGTTGGGGCAGGACCCGGACGGGCGGCTCATCGAGGAGCACCTCTCCTCGGCCGGGGTCCGGGTGCTCACCGACGGCCGCGGCGGGCCCACCCCCTCCGCCACCGTCGAACTCGACGCCGCCGGCCGGGCCACCTACACCTTCGACATCGGCTGGACCCTGGGGCCGGTGGAGCCCGGGACACCGGCCGACCACGTGCACACCGGTTCCCTCGCCGCCGCCGTGGAACCGGGGGCCGACACCGTACTGGACCTGATCCGCCCGCTCCGGACGCACGCGACGGTCAGCTACGACCCCAACGTGCGGCCGGCGCTGATGGGGGACCGGGCGCGCGCCGTCGACCGGGCGGAAAGCCTCGTCGCGCTCAGCGACATCGTCAAGGCCAGCGACGAGGACTTGCGGTGGCTGTACCCGGACGAAGCCCCCGAGACGGTGGCGGCGCGATGGCTGGGTACCGGACCCGCCGTCGTCCTGGTCACCAAGGGCGAGGGAGGCGCCTTCGCCCTCCTGCCCGGGGCGTCCGTGGGGATCGGCGCGCAGAGCGTCCCCGTCGCCGACACCGTGGGAGCGGGCGACGCATTCATGTCGGGCACTCTGCACGCCCTGGCCGGGCGAGGACTCCTCGGGGCGCCCGGCCGTGACCGGCTCCGCACGCTGGACCCCGAGGTGCTGGGCGAGGTGCTGCGCCACGCGGTCGCCTCGGCCGCCGTGACCGTGGCGCGGGCGGGCGCGCTTCCCCCGGACGCGAACGAACTGGCCGCCGCCCTGATCAGCGCACCGGTTCCCGAGGGGTAGCGGGGGAAGGGGGTGTCCTCGCCCCTGCCGCGGTCGTTGATCCGACATGACCGCGACCCTCACCGACACCGCCCCCGACTCCACCACCGAACAGCTCACCGGCGTCCTCCTCGGTCCGGATCTCCGCCGCGAACACGGCTTCTGGCGACGGCTGATCAGCACAGAACCGTTCCGTCGGCCCTCCGGTGGAACCCCCGAGGAGCGGCTGGAACTCGCCTACGAGCGCCTGCGGATCCTCAACCGCTCCCTGGACAGCGGGGCGCGGCTCGCCTCCGACCCCCGAGCGCTCGCCGCCCTCCATGCCTGGCTCGGTCCGGTCGATCCCGCGCTGACCACCGTGGCGGGAATCCACTACAACCTCTTCCTCGGCAGTCTTCTCGACCACGACCGCGCGGGCCTTCGCGATCTCTCGGACTACCTGTCGATGCGTCGTATCGGGACCTTCCTCTGCACGGAGGTGGCGCACGGCAACAACGCCGCCGCGATGGAGACGACGGCGACGTACGACCGCGAGCGGGACGGGTTCGTCCTGCACACCCCGAACGCGGGTGCGCAGAAGTTCATGCCCAACACCAGCCCGGCGGGCGGCGCCAAAACCGGACTGGTCGCCGCACGTCTGGTCGCCGACGGAGCCGACCACGGGGTACGCCTCTTCCTGGTGCCGCTCACCGACGAGGTACGCGCGCTCGCCGGGGTCCGGGTGCGGCGGCTGCCGGCCCGGATGGGCAGCCCCGTGGACCACTGCCTGACGTCGTTCGACCGGCTGTTCGTCCCGAGGGACGCCCTCCTCGAGTCGGGCGACGAAACAGGCGGACAGGGGAAGCCCTCTGCTGGGCCGGGGAAGTCCCCCACCGGGCCGGGGAAGTCCCCCACCGGGCCGGGAAAGTCCCCCACCGGGCCCGGCGAGTTCCGTACCGGGCCCGGCGACAGGAGGCGGCGCTTCCTCACCTCGATCGGCCGGGTCACCCCGGGGCGGATCGCCATGAGCGCCTGCGCCGCCGGCTCGGCCCGCGCGGCCCTGGCCGTCGCCGTGCGCTACGGCGGCCATCGGATGATCTCGGGCAGCCGGGGCATGCCTCCGGTCGCGGTGAACGCCTACCGGACCCACCACGGTCCCCTCGCCTCGGCCATGGCAACGGTCTTCGCCATGACGCTGCTCTCCCGCAGGGTGCAGGAGCGCTGGGACGCCTGTACGGACGAGGCCGGCCGGACGGAGGCGGAACGCCTGGTCGACGTGGCCAAGGCGTGGATCACCTGGCGGGCCCGTGAGGTCATCGTCGAGAGCCGTGAACGCTGCGGTGCGCAGGCCCTGCTGGAGAACAACGGCATGACCGAACTCGTCACGGGGGTGGAGGGAGCCATCACCGCGGAGGGCGACAACATCGCCCTCTACGCGAAGGCCGCCGCCGACATGCTCCTCGCCCCCGAGCCCGGCCGTCACTGCCGGCCTGAGCCGGGGTCCCGGCCGGGCGACCTCGCCGATCCGGCCGTCCTCGGCGAACTGCTCGCCGCGGTCCAGGACATCTGGTTCGCACGCGCCGGCGAACGCGCGCTGCGGGCGTCCCCCGCCGACACCATGGGGCAGTGGAACGCCGCCTCGGGCGCGGGCCTGCGCGGTGTGGAGGCCTACGCCTACCACCAGGCGTTCCAGGCATTCACGGAGGCCCGCGCCACGTTGCCCGAAGGGGCCGCGGGGGACCGGCTCGGCGAGTTGCAACGGCTGTTCGCGGTCGAGTGGGTGGCACGGAACGGCGGTGACCTCCTGGCATCCGGCCTCCTGACAGCCGAGCAGGTCGACGCGCTCCCCGGCGCCGCCGAGGAACTGATCTCGGCCGTCGCCGCCCATGCCCCTGAACTGGCCGACGCCTTCGCCCTCCCCGAGGAGCTGCTCGCCGACTGGCCGATCGCCGGGCCCGGTTACGCGGACGCCTACGACGACCCGACGGCAGCCTGGAACGACCCGCGCGAGGACGCCCGATGAGCGGTGGGCGCGCCCGCCTGGCGGCGCGTCTGGGGCAGCGGCTGGAGCTCCTGGGGCTACGGGTCGTCCTCCTGGGCTACTGGGGAACGCTGTCCGTGCTGGCCCACCGCGCCGGGAGGCCGCGCACCGGCAGCGGCGAATCGGTTCGCCTCCCGCGCTGACCGGGTGGCGGCCGGCAGCCGGACCTCGTGACCGCCTCCCGTGTACCGGGTGCGCGCGGTGACGCCGGAGAGTCCGGAGCGCCGGCCGTCGGTACGGTTCCCGCCGGGGCCGACTCCGGCACCCTCCCGGCCGCGCCCGGGCGGACGAGGGGGCGGGCCCGTGAACCACCGGGTCCGCCCCTCGCTTCTGTCACGCGGCCTTTCGCCGCTTTCCGAGGGGGTCAGCGACGACGTCCCTGGCCGAACTCGCCGCCCGTGTCCTTGTCGCTGCCCATCTCCTTGCCGTCCGCGTAGTCGATCTTCTCCTTGCGGAGTTCGGCGGAGACTTCCTTCTGCTCGGTGACCTTGCTGGTTTCGAGACGGACCCGTTCCACCGGGACGGCCTCCTTGCGGACGGTGGCTCGTTCGGCGTGCAGGGTGACTTCGACGTCCTGCTCACCGAGCTGGCCCTTGGTGGCCGCTCCCTTCTCGCCCGGCTGCAGAGGCTCACGCACCACGCGCACCTCCTCGTGGGACACCGGCACCGTGCGCGTGACGTTCTCCGTCACGACGTACTTGTGCAGGCGCGCCGTGCCGCTCTCGTACTCCTCCGTCCCGACCTGGAGCTGCTCCTCGGACCGGATCATCTCCTCGCGGCCACCTGCGCCTGCGGCGGACCGCTCCGCGCCGGCACCCGCGAGCGGACGCGAGGTGGACGAGGCGTCCATGTCGCGGTGCCGACCGGTTCCGGCGCCCGCACCGGCAGTGGTGCCCGCGGCGCCCATGCCCGCCTTGGTTCCGGTGGGCTTGGGCTGGCCGGTGTTACGGGCCGTGCCTGCGGCCCCGGCGGCTCCGGCCGCACCCGCGGCGCCCATGGCGGCCGTTCCGGTCCCGGAGGTCGTGCGTGCGTCGCCGCCCGCACCGGCTCCCTTCCTGGTCATGCCGTAGTGCCGGTAGAGCTCCTCCTCCTCCGATACGGAGAGGTGCGCGTCCGCGTCCACCCGAGGCGCGTCCTTGACGCTGTCCTTCGGATGCGAGACGTGCAGGTCGGAGCCCACACGGCGAGCCCCGGCAAGCGGTACGAAGCTCTCCTTCATGCCGAACATGCCGGTCTTGACCGTGATCCAGTCGGGCTTGCCGGTGTCGTCGTCGACGTACACCCGTCCTACCGCTCCGACCTTTTCACCGTCGCTGTCGTAGACGGTCAGACCGTCGAGTTCTCCGGAATCCGTGAAACCGTCAGCGGCTCCCATGGCCGATTCCTCCTCGCCCGGGCGCGTCCTGTGGGTGGGTCCAGCAGGGGAGGCGCGTCCGGATTCCATCGCGCCTCACCCGCATGGACGGTGCAACTTCCCGGTCCTCGCGGTGAGCGGCCCCGGACACCTGGGAGGGGCGGTGGCCCCGCTCCACGCCGTTATCCGCCCGCCCGCTGCATTAGGCCATTCGGGTGATGGCCCGGAGGTGGGCGCCGGATTCCGCGAGCTGACCGGCCCGTATGATCAACGCTCTGCCGAAGGGGTCGGCAGGCCCGTCACGGGGGGGGTGTGCCATCGGATCCTCAGGTATCTCGCTGCCCCGGCAGCGAGGAGAACTGCACTCCCGCGAGGAGCACGGCTCTTCGCTGCACCATCTGGTCTGGCGTCTCGGGCCCGGCTGGCGGGTGTGCAGCAGCGCGGTGCTCGGCGGCGGGATCGGAACGCGCGGCTGGATCCTGAACGCCCAGGTCCCTGGCGGGTACCCACGGCTCGATCCCGACCGGCACCTCGCGGAGATCGCGGCGGCCGAGTCGCTCGACGGCCCGGGAGCCGGGCTGATGACCGCGGCGGACGTCACCGACCGCACCGTCGCGGAGGACGGCGGCGCGACGGCCACGGTCACCAGCGGCCTCGGTGTGCGCGGATGGGCCGCCGCCCCGGCCGAGGGCAGCGATGCCGCACTGCCCCCGGGCACTGTCAACATCGTCGTCGTCCTGCCCGAGCCGCTCTCCGACGCCGCTCTCGTCAACGCAGTGGCCACCGCCACGGAGGCCAAGGTCCAGGCCCTGCTGGAAGCCGGGATGGACTGCTCCGGTACGCCGACCGACGCGGTCTGCGTGGCGGCCCCCGACCCCGCCGGGCTGCCCGGTGAATCGTTCGCAGGACCGCGCTCCCGCTGGGGCGCGAGACTCGCCAGGGCCGTGCACAGCGCCGTCCTGGAGAGTGCGCTGCGGCACTCTTGAGGCCCGGCCGGTCCGAAGCCGTACCCAGCGACGAAGGGAACCTCATGACCACCGCATCGCCCGCCGACACCCCGCCGGGGACACCGGTCGTCGCCGTCCTCGGCACCGGGATCATGGGATCGGGCATGGCCCGCAGCCTGCTGAGGGCCGGACTCCCCGTCCGGGTCTGGAACCGAACGCGTTCCCGCGCCGAGCCCCTGTCCGCCCACGGCGCCCTCGTGACGGACACGGCCGAGGAGGCGGTGCGCGGGGCCGATGTCGTCCTCACAGCGCTGAACGACGGCCCGGCGGTCGCCGATACGTTCCGTGACGCCACTCCCGGGCTGCGGCCCGGGCAGGTCTGGCTGCAGAGTTCTACCGTCGGAACCGACGCCACGACGGACCTCGCCCACCGGGCCGCAGGACTGGGACTCGTCTACCTCGACGCACCCGTCTCCGGCACCAGGCAGCCGGCCGAGCAGGGCTCCCTCACCGTCTTCGTCTCCGGTCCCTCCAGCGCCCGTGCCACCGTGCTCCCGGTCCTGGAGGCCATCGGGCAGCGGACCCTCTGGGTCGGTGAGGAACCCGGAGCGGCCACCAGGCTCAAGCTCGTGGCCAACACCTGGGTGATCAACATGGTCAACGCGGTCGCGGAGTGCCTCAACCTCGCCGAGGGGCTGGATCTCGACCCTAGGCTCTTCCTCGACGCGATGAAGGGCGGACCACTGGACACGCCGTACCTCCAGGGCAAGTCCGCCGCGGTCCTCTCCGGCGACCTCAGCCCCAGCTTCGCGCTCTCCACCGCGCTCAAGGACACCCGGCTGATCCTCGAGGCCGCCGAGGCCGCCGGGCTGACGCTCGACCTGGTCGAAGCCTCCGCCGAGCGGTTCACCCGGGCACAGGCGGCCGGCCACGGTGACGAGGACATGATCGCCACGTACTACGCCGGCCGGCGTCCGTGACCCCACGCCGTGCGCGGCGGCTCCCGTTGAAGGGCCGCCGCGCGTGAGCGGTCACACCACGTTCACGGCGTGTCGCACCACGGCGTCGAAGAGATAGCCCTGCGTGTTGTGGGCGGTGACGGCCGGCTGGACACGGCCCGACCGGTCCGTCGCCCTGGCGAGCAGCACACCGGGGCCCGTCCGCCGTGGAGACCAGTCGGCGGTCCACCGGACCCAGCTCCCCGTCCGTGGCTCGTCGCGCAGCCGCGCGGGGCGCCACCGCACCCCGCCGTCCGTGCTGACGTCGACCGATCGCACCGGCGCCCCGCCCGACCACGACCGGCCGGTGATCAGGTGCCGTCGGCCGGCGGCGAAGGAGGCGCCCGGCGCGAGCTCGAACGCGCTCTTGAGCGTCTGCCCGGTCAGCGGTGCGCTGCCCTCGGCCGGGTACCCGGGACCGAACAGCCGGTACAGGCTCGTGTTCCAGGGGCTCAGCAGCGGCTGCGCGCTCACCTCGATGTCCCCCACCCACTTGATGTTCGCGATGCCCACCCAGGACGGCACGATCAGCCGCACCGGCGCGCCGTGGTCGGGCGGAAGCGGCTCACCGTTCATCTCGTAGGCGAGGAGCACGTCGTCCATCGCCTTCGACACCGGCAGCGGCCTGCGCACCCGGCCCAGGTTCGTCCCGTCGCTGACGACCTCCGCGTCCAGGCCGCGGGGGAGTACGTCGACCGCGTGCCGGTCGATCCCGGCCCGCCGCAGCACCTCGGCGAGGCGCACGCCGCGCCAGCGGGCCGTCCCTATGGCGCCCAGGGTCCAGGCGGTGCCGCTGACCTGCTGGTCCTGCTGCGAGGTGAAGTAGCTCCGGCCGTTGCCCGCGCACTCGATGAACGCGGTCCGGGTGACCGACGGCAGCGCACGCAGCGCGTCGTAGGAGAAGTCCACCGGACCGCCGTGCAGCCCGCTGCCCCACACCGTCAGCGTCCACCGCGCCGGGTCCACCGAGGGGGTCGTCGTGTGGTTGCGCACGAAGAACCGGTCGGCCGGGGTGAGCAGCCCGGTGTCGCGCAGCGCCGCGAAGTTGGTCTCCGCGTTGGTCCCACGCAGGGTGAAGAGCTCCGGCGGCAGAGGCTTCACCACTCCGGGCAGGCCCGGCTGCGACGCCGAGGCGGGGGAGGCGGCCGCCGGAACCAAGGGGGCGGCGACCGAGGCCGCGGCGACCAGCTTCAGCAGATCACGGCGGTCGATCCCCGCCGAGGCGGCGTCGCCCCTGGTCCATTGGCGCAACCGGAGACGGTCGTACGCGGCTTCCGACCGGGGTGCGGACGTCATGTGAGTGCTCCGTGGGATCTGGCGGCACGGCGGGGCCGGAGACGGCTGAGGGGCCTTGCGGTTGGCTTTCCGCACCGGACCGTAGAGGCGGCCCGCGCAGGGAGGAAGGATCCGGCCCACCTCGCCATGAACCTGCAACGCCGCCGCAACAGAGGTACGGCGGGCCCCAGCCGGCCCAGGGCCGTCCCGTCGGGCACCACGGGACGGCCATCGAGGCTGGTACGCGCCTGCCGCGGCTCAGTCCTGGGTGAGCATCCCGCTGCGCAGCTTGCGGAGGATGCGGCTGAGCAGCCGGGAGACGTGCATCTGGGAGATGCCGAGTTCCTCACCGATCTGAGCCTGTGTCATCTCCTGGCCGAATCGCATGTCGATGATCCGGCGCTCCCGGGCGTCGAGCTCGCCGAGGAGCGGTGCCAGCGTGGTGAGGTTCTCCACCGCCTCCATCCCGGGGTCGCGCTCACCCATCACGTCCGCGTACGTGCGCGTGCCCGCCGCCCGGCTCG
This sequence comes from Streptomyces sp. NPDC048590, assembly GCF_043199535.1. Classification (NCBI taxonomy): domain Bacteria; kingdom Bacillati; phylum Actinomycetota; class Actinomycetes; order Kitasatosporales; family Streptomycetaceae; genus Streptomyces; species Streptomyces sp. NPDC048590. The sequence goes on from NZ_JBICWC010000002.1 coordinate 649,705, forward strand.
CGGGTTCCGACCCGTCGGCAGGCAGGTCGAGCGAGCCGGCCGTGTATCCGTTGGCCGCCACGATGCCCTCGGCGATCTCCGCCTCGTCCACCCCGAGCTCCTGGGCCAGCTCGCACACCGTGGGGTCCCGGTCGAGCTCGGCCGCCAGCTTCTCCTTGGCCTTCGCGAGGTCCACCCGCAGTTCCTGCAGCCTGCGCGGCACATGCACGGACCAGGTGGTGTCCCGGAAGAAACGCTTGATCTCCCCGACGATGTACGGCACGGCGAAGGAGGTGAACTCGACCTCGCGGGAGAGGTCGAAACGGTCGATCGCCTTGATCAGGCCGATGGTGCCGACCTGGACGATGTCCTCCATGTCGCCGCTGCCCCGGTTACGGAACCGTCCGGCCGCGAAGCGCACCAGCGACAGGTTCATCTCGATCAGGGTGTTCCGGGCGTACTGGTGCTCGGGGGTTCCCTCCTCCAGGACCTGGAGACGGTCGAAGAAGAGCTTCGACATCCGCCGGGCGTCCCTCGGTGCGATCTGCCCTGCGTCCTCGATCCAGGGGAGAGCGTCCAGGGCGTCCGCTCGTACCTCGCCGGCGGTCTGTGCAGGGTGCGCGGTCATCCCGTCACGCTCCTCAGGTTGCATGCCTCGAGGTGTGTTCGCCTGCCCGATGGCACTCAACTCATGTGCGAAAAAGCAGATTTGGGCCACAAGGCGGGAGGCAATGGCCGGGAAGTGCTGTTACCGCCCGGTTCGGGTGTCCACGGACGGGGAGGCGCGCCGTGTGCCCGGAGCGCAGAACCGCCCCACCAGTACGGGGGAGCCCGGTGGGGCGGCCATCTTCAGGGTGCCACAGCCGGAGGTCCGTTGGGGGCCTATCGTGCCGAGTCGTGCCAGGGATCCCGGAGCCGGGCGCACCCGCCTCGGCGGCCGGGGCGCAGGAGCCGCGGGAATAGTCCGGGCGCCGCACACCGTTCTCCGTGACGCCGCCCGCCGACCGAACGGAGTGAGAAGGCCCATGCCCGAGGCCACCCCCCTGCCCGCGGACCCGCCTCGGCGAGCTTCGGAACCGTCGCGGGCGTCCGGCCCCACCGAGGGTGTCGACGGGTCCCACCCGCTGGACAACCCCGTCCGCTCCTCGCTCACCGGCCCGCACGCCCGATTCGCCGAACGGCACGGACGTGTCCTGCGCTACCGGCCGGACGTCACCCCCTGGCTCGCGCTCCCCGACGAGCAGGACGCCCGGGACTGGGCGGAGGCCGCCGCGCTCGCCGGCCCGGGCGGGACGGTCACCGTCACCGCCTTCGAGGAGCCACCGCCGCCCGACTGGGAGATCGTCTTCCACGCGGAGGGGGTCCAGATGGTGGATCAGGCGGTGGACGCGGCACCGGACCCGGAAGCGCTGCTCCTCGGACCGCAGGACGTGCCGGACATGCTCGACCTGGTCGAACGCACCCGGCCGGGCCCTTTCCTCCCGGGCACGGTCGAGATGGGCACCTACCTCGGCATCCGCCGCTCCGGGGTGCTGGTCGCGATGGCCGGTGAGCGGCTGCACCCGCCTGGCTGGACCGAGATCAGCGGTGTGTGCACCGACGCGTCCGTACAGGGCCAGGGGCTCGCGTCGCGGCTCGTCAGAGCCGTGGCCCACGTGATCAGGGAGCGGGGCGAGACACCGTTCCTGCATGCCGCCGCGTCGAACACCTCGGCGGTCCGGCTGTACGAGTCCCTCGGTTTCACCCTGCGCCGCAGGACCGCGTTCCTCTCGGCCGTGGTCCCCGAGGCCGCCGATGCCAGGCCCGCGGGCCTGGGGGCGGGTAGTTTGGAACAAGTGGGGCATTAGGGAACGGACGAGCTGGAGGCGCGCTGTGGTCATGGGGCTCCGGCGTCCGTCGGCGTCGCGCGGCGCACCACTTCCCGGAGCGGATCCGAGCGAGACCGCGGCGGGTGAGGCCCGTATCGGGACCCTGCAGCTGGCTCTGTCGCTCCTCGTCCTGACGGCAGGGGTGGTGCTGCTCGACGCCTTCACCGGCGACGGGCTCCCGCTCATCCCGCTCATGATCGTCCTCCCGGCCCTTGCGTCCGTCTTCTGCACGGTCCGTCAGACGACCGGAGTGGCCGTCTGGGTCACCCTGGTCGTCGTGGGGTCCCAACTGGCCTCGACCGGGGCCTTCTGGGACGTGTTCCTCCTCCTCGGGTTCACGGCACTCGCCTGCGGCCTGGGCGTGGCCGCGTGTGCGGCGCGCATCCGGCACGCCACGGAGGTGGCGAGGCTGCGCTCCGCTGCCGTGGCCCTGCAGCGCCAGATCCTGCGCCCGCTCCCCGTCCTCACACGCCAGGTCAGCGCGTACGGCCTGTACGAGCCGATCGAGGAGGACCGCTTCGTCGGAGGCGACATCTACGAGGTCGTGCAGTCACCGCACGGAACCCGGGTGATCATCGGCGATGTACAGGGCAAAGGGCTCCCCGCGATCGGTGTCGGCTTCGCCGCGCTCGGGGCGTTCAGGGAGGCGGCGGTGAGGGAGACCGACCTCACCGCCGTGGCCGGCGCCGTCGAGGACGCGGTCGTCCGGCACAACGCCTTCTCCGCCGAGACCGGCGAGGCGGACCGTTTCGTCACCGCACTGCTGCTCGGTTTCGACGACGGCGACAGGGTGAGGTGCGTCAACTGCGGCCACCTCCCTCCCCTGCTGCTGCACGACGGCACCGCTTCCACGGTCACGCTGCACCGGACATCCGTACCCCTGGGGATGGCGGACCTCAGCGACGAACCGCGCACCGCCGAATGGCTCGGCCTCCCACCGGGCGGCGCCCTGATGGTCTACACGGACGGGGTGACCGAGGCCCGGGACGCCGCAGGTGCCTTCTACCCCCTCGACGAACGGCTGCAGGAGTGGGCGGCCGACGAGCCGGGGGAGGTGCTGCGCGCGCTCCAGGCCGACCTGCAGCAGTTCTCCGGTGGAGTCCGCCGGGACGACATCGCCGTTCTGGTCCTGAGCAGGCCGGCGCCGGCCCGCGGCAGCATCACGGGCAGCACCCTGAAGTGACAGCGGCACCGCTGCCCGCGCTCTTCGCGCGGTTCCCCGCGCCGCGCCCGGTCGCCCCCGGCTCCCGTCGCGCGGACGGAATCCTGCATCGCGCACCGATGCGGGGCACCGCTCGTGCACCCGGGGTGATCTCTTCGCCACGGCCCCGCGGCGCCGGTGCCGAAAAGTCCGTAGCCGGCGTCCTCCCCGTCGTTACAATGAACCGCATGATGGGTTCGTACTACTTCTTTCTCTGACGCACGGCCAGGACGCCGCCGCGCGACGCCGGGCGTCGCCGCGTGTCATCACGCCGTGAGCCGCGTCCTCTCCCGCCGTCCGGTACCCGGCTCCGCGCCGCGCCCGCGTCCAGCATGTCGAGGCGCGCCGCGAGCGCACGTCACCTCAGGGAAGAACACCCATGTCTCCACAGCACGCGCGCGCCCAACTGGCCGTACAGGCCGTCTCCAAGGCCTACGGCGAACGTTCCGTACTCGACCAGGTCTCGCTCACCGTCCGCCCCGGTGAGAAGGCCGCGATCATCGGCGAGAACGGATCAGGGAAATCGACCCTGCTCAGGCTGCTGGCCGGTGCGGAGCCCCCGGACAGCGGCCGGATCACCGTCCGCTTCCCGGGCGGGACCGGTTACCTCGCCCAGACACCGGAGACCCACCCGGGGGCCACCGTCCAGGACGCGATCGACGCCGCCTTCGCCGGACTCCGCTCCCTCGAACAGCGGATCCGGGCCGCGGAGGAGGCCCTGTCCCTCGCCGATCCCACTGCCGAGCAGCTCGACTCCTACGGAGATCTGCTCTCCGCCTACGAGGCACGCGGCGGATACGAGGCGGACGCCAGGACCGGCGCGGCACTGCACGGCCTCGGGCTCGGCGCACTGCCACGGGATCGCCGGACCGGCACCCTCTCCGGCGGCGAGCGGTCGCGCCTGGCGCTGGCCTGCGTACTGGCCGCCGCACCGGAACTCCTGCTCCTCGACGAGCCCACCAACCACCTCGACGCCGACGCCGTCCGCTGGCTGGAGGACCATCTGCGCGCCCACCCGGGCACCGTGCTCGTGGTGACCCACGACCGGGCGTTCCTGGAGCGGATCACCTCCGTGATCCTCGAGGTCGACCGCGACCTGCGGAATGTCACCCGCTACGGAGACGGCTGGGAGGGCTACCGCGCGGCCCGGGCGGCCGAGCGCCGCCGGAGGGAACAGGAGCACCGGGAATGGCTGGACGAACTCGAACGGACGGATGAGCTGGTGAACGCCGCGGGCCGGCGGCTCGCCGCCACGGGAAAGGACCCCGGGCAGGGCTTCGGCAAGCATCGCCGGTCGCACGAGGCCAAACTCTCGGGGCGGGTCGCCGCAGCCAGGACCCGGCTGGAGGCACTACGGCGTTCGCCCGTACCGGCGCCGCCACGGCCCCTGGGATTCACGGCCGAACTGGCCCTGGCCTCGGGCGAGACCGGCCCGCTGGCCGAGCTGGACTCCGTCGTCGTGAGCGGCCGGCTCACGCTGCCCGCCCTCCGCGTCGAGCCGGGCGGACGGCTTCTGGTCACAGGCCCCAACGGAGCGGGCAAGACCACGCTCCTGCGCGTCCTGGCCGGTGACCTCGCCCCGGACTCCGGCAGGGTGCGGCGCCGGGGGAGGACCGGCTACCTCCCGCAGGAACTCCCCGCCAGGATCACCCGGCGCTCCCTGCTCGCCACCTTCGCGGCGGGCCGGCCCGGGCTTCCCGACGAGTACGCGGACGAGTTGCTCGCCCTCGGTCTGTTCCGCCAGGAGGACCTGGTCATGCCCGTGGCCGCGCTCTCCGTCGGACAGCAGCGCAGGCTCGCCCTGGCACGACTGGTGAGCCGTCCGGCCGATCTGCTGATCCTGGACGAGCCTACGAACCACATCGCACTCGGCCTGGTGGAGGAGGTCGAGGCGGCGCTCGCACGGTACGCCGGAGCCGTCGTAGTGGTCTCCCACGACCGGAGTTTCCGCCGGCGCTTCACCGGCGACCGCCTGGCGCTGCGCGAGGGACGCCCCGAAGTGAGCGCCGGTCCCTGACGGCTGACCTTCGAAGACCGGTGGCAGGATACGTCCCCGAGCGCTCGGCCGCGCTCGTGCGGACGCGGCCGACCCTCGTCCTCGCCGCGTCGAAGGGCGCCCGCACACGGCCGGTGCGCGGGCGCCCTGCGGCCTCCGAAGCGCCGGGTCCGGCGCCGCACGCCGGCCCACCGGGCCGTGCCGGACAGCCCTCGGTGCCGCGGTGCTACCGGCCGGTGGGAGCGTGGCCCTCCCTGAGGTGATTCCTCAACCGCTCCACGAACACCCGCTGCCCGGTCACCAGCCTGAGCCGCGCCTCCTCCGGCGTGCACCAGGCGAACCTGTCCATCTCCGGGAAGGCGCGCACCACACCGGAACCCTTCGGCCACTCCATGGTGAAGGTGCCCGGCACCACGGTGGACGGATCGAGTTCCCCCTCCACGGCCCAGACGGTCACGGTCTTGCCGCCGGACTGGCGTACCTCACCCAGCGGCACCCAGTCGCCTTCCGGGAGCGGCAGGCCGAGCTCCTCGGTGAATTCCCGGCGGGCGGTCGCCTCCGCATCCTCGCCGGGTTCCACCTCGCCCTTGGGGACCGACCAGGCCGCCTCCTGCCGCCGGGCCCAGAAAGGTCCGCCCATGTGGCCGATCAGCACCTCGGCATCCGGCAGGCCGTCCTCTCCTCGGACGACCCGGAACACCAGGATCCCGGCACTGCGCCGCACTGTCGACATGTCGTCAAGTATGCGTCCCGGCCGGGCGGAAGGCCACCGGACGCCGGACCCACTGATGGCCGGGGCAGGTCCGGCACGCCGTGCCCGCCACTCGCCGCGGTCCGGTGAGCGGCGGGCACGCTCCCGCGACGTACGGGGTCACCCGGCCGCCGCGTGCTGTTCCCCCTGATGTACCTGTTGTCCTCTGGTGCGTCCCGGCGACCGCCGTCATGCTGTCCGCCGACAGCGCTTTCCACGCGCAACCGACTCCGCACCAGGAGGATTTGTGGGCTCAGGCACCCTCCGGCATGCTTTGCGGCCACTCGTGCTGCTGGCGACCGTGTCGGCGACGGTGGCAGGGGCCGTCGCCCCCGCGGTCGCCGACTCGGCTCCGGACCCCCACCCGCACACCGCCGCCGAGATCCTCAGACCCGTCGCCCCGCCCGCCGCGAGCTCCGCTCCCGGCGGTGCGAGGTCCGTCGTGGACGGCGACGGCATCGAGACCGCGCGCGCGACCAGGCCGCTCGCCCCCGGCGTCAGCCTCAGTTCCTACGACCGCCTGGAATCCGACAAGTGGCTGCGCGTCGACAGCCTCTCCGTCGATCTCGACGGCACAGGAGTGCGAGCCGACTACCTTTCCTCGGGCAAGGTGTCGGACCGCCGCCCGGTCTCCGAACTCGCCGCGGCCCACGACGCCGGCCGTGGGCGCCGCACCGTCGCCGCGATCAACGCGGACTTCTTCGACATCAACGAGACGGGCGCGCCCCAGGGCCCGGGCATCCAGGACGGCGAGACCGTCCACTCGCCCGCTCCCGGAGTCAACCGGGCCGTGGGCATCGGGCCCGAGAACGCGGGCCGCGTCCTCCAGCTCTACTTCGAGGGCACCCTGACGCTCCCCTCAGGAACCCACCCGCTCGCCGCGTACAACGCGGCGAACGTCCCGGCCCAGGGGGTGGGCGCCTACACCTCCGCCTGGGGCGGCGCCGACCGCGCGCTCACCGTCGACGACGCGCGGCCCGTCGCCGAAGTGGCCGTGCGCGACGGCAAGGTCGCCTCGGTGTCGGACGCGCCCGGGACCGGGCCCGTCCCGGAGGACACCGTGGTGCTCGTCGGCCGTGAGGCGGGGGCCGAGCTGCTCGCCGGACTCCGGCCCGGTGACCCGGTCGGCATCACCTACCGGGCGCGGACCGACGGCGGATCGGTGCCGCGCACGGCCGTGGGCGGACGGGAACTCCTCGTCGTCGACGGGGTGGCACAGAACCACGACGGCGAGGGCAACAACACGGCGGCGCCCCGCACCGCCGTCGGCTTCTCCCGGGACGGCCGCACGATGCAGGTGGTCACCGTCGACGGCAGGCAGACCGACAGCGGCGGCGTCACCCTCACCGAGCTGGGCGAGATGATGCGCCGGGCCGGCTCGTACAGCGCCCTGAACCTGGACGGCGGCGGTTCCTCGACGCTGGTGGCCCGCGAGCCGGGGAGCGACACCCTCCAGGTGGAGAACAGCCCGTCCGACGGCAGTGAGCGCACCGTGCCCAACGGCCTCGCCCTCACGGCCCCGGACGGCAGCGGACGGCTCGAGGGGTTCTGGGTCGAGACCCGGACCCCGCCCGCCACGGCTCCGGGCGACGACCCGGTCGCCGGCGGGCACCCCGAGCGCGTCTTCCCCGGCCTGACACGGCGTCTCACCGCCGCCGGGTACGACGAGACGTACGGGCCCGCCGAAGGCACCCCGCACTGGCGTACCGTCAGCCCCGCGATCGGCTCGGTCGACGGCCGGGGCACCTTCACCGCGCGCCGCGGCGGCACCACCGACGTCCGCGCGGAGCGGGCCGGCGCCGGAGGCGGTACACGGATCACCGTCCTCGACCGGCTGGACCGTGTCCGCGCCACCACCACGCGCGTGGGCCTCGCGGACGCGGATGCCACCGGAACCTTCGGGATCGTCGGCCTCGACGCCCACGGCGCGGGCGCGCCGATCGAGCCGGACGACATCGCCCTGGACTTCGACCGCACCCTCTTCGACATCGCCGACGACGGCGAGGGGTCCTTCACCGTCCGCTCCCGTACCGGCTCCGGATCAGGCCGGGTCACGGCCACCGTCGGCGGCGTCAGCACCACCCTCGCCGTGAGCGTGGGTCTCACCCGGCAGGCGGTCTCGGACTTCGACGACGCGGATTCCTGGAAGTTCAGCCAGGCCCGCGCGGACGGCTCGCTCGCCGCCACGCCCGAGGGCCACACCGGGACGGGACTGCGGCTCTCCTACGACTTCACACGCTCGACCGCGACGCGCGCCGCCTACGCCGCGCCCCCGCAGCCCGTCGCCGTCGAGGGCCAGCCGCAGGCGTACACCCTCTGGATCAAGGGGGACGGCAACGGAGCGTGGCCGACCCTGCACCTCAAGGACGCCGCGGGCTCCGACCAGTTGCTGCGCGGCCCCTACGTCACCTGGACCGGCTGGCGGGAGGTCACCTTCGCCGTTCCCGCGGGCGCCGCGATGCCGCTGTCGGTGTACCGCTTCTACCTCGCCGAGACGGCGGCGGCCGCGCAGTACACCGGTGAGATCGTCATCGACGACCTCACCGCCCAGGTTCCCCCCACCGTCGAGCTGCCCGAACAGGCCGAACCCGCCGACCCGCTGATCGACCCGGCGGCGGTCACCGAGCGCAGGGACTGGCAGTTCGCGGTGATGTCCGACGCGCAGTTCGTCGCGCGCGAGCCGGACAGCGCCATCGTCCGGCAGGCACGTCGCACCCTGCGCGAGATCAAGGCCGCGCGGCCCGACTTCCTCGTGGTCAACGGGGACCTCGTCGACGAGGGATCCCCGGCCGACCTGGCCTTCGCCCGGCAGGTGCTCCAGGAGGAGCTGGGTGACTCCCTGCCCTGGTACTACGTCCCGGGCAACCACGAGGTGATGGGCGGGAAGATCGACAACTTCATCGCCGAATTCGGCCCGGCCCGGCGGACGTTCGACCATGAGGGCACCCGGTTCATCACCCTGGACACCTCCGCCCTCAGCATCCGGGGCGGCGGATTCGAGCAGATCAAGGAGTTGCGCGCCCAGCTCGACGCGGCCGCGAAGGACCGGTCGGTGGGCTCCGTGATGCTCATCGAGCACGTACCCCCTCGCGACCCCACCGTGCAGCAGGGGAGCCGGCTGAGCGACCGCAAGGAAGCAGCCCTCGTCGAACAGTGGCTCGCGGGCTTCCGCCGGACGACGGGCAAGGGCGCGGCGATGATCGGCAGCCACGTCGGTGTCTTCCACGCGTCGCACGTCAACGGCGTCCCGTACCTCGTCAACGGCAATTCGGGCAAGGCGCCGTCCGGACCCGCCGACGAGGGAGGGTTCACGGGCTGGTCCCTGATCGGGGCGGACCATGTCTCCGGCGGCGCGCAGACAGCCGCGCGCCTGCAACCGTGGAAGGGCGGACCCGACTGGGTCTCCGTACAGACCCGTGCGCACGTCGATGAACTGTCCCTCGACGCCCCCGCCAACCTGGTCGCGGGTGAGCGGGCGACCGTGACCGCCCGGGTCACCCAGGGCGCACGGTCCGTGCCGGCACGCTCCCCGGTCAGCGTGGACTGGACGGGCTCCCCGAACCTCCGCATCGGGGAGCACGGCGATGCCCGGGGGCGGCACGTCGCGTCGTTCGACCCGGCCACCGGCACACTCAGCGCGCTGCGGACGGGAACTGTCACCCTCGCGGTCACCGTCAACGGTGTCACCCGCCAGGTGACGGTGCGCATCGCGGCCGGGGCGGTGGCGCCGGCCGCCTGACATACCGACAGCAGGCCGGGCGCCCGCACCGCTCCCCCTGACGCCGGGGAGCCGTGCGGGCGCCCCGGCGTGCGGGGACGGGGGAGCGGCTCACACCTTCCGGTAGCCGTAGGCGTCCGCCGCCGCGGCTTCGACCGCCGAAAGATCGCCCCCCGCCGAGGCGGTCACCAGTGCGGCCACCGCCCCCTCCACGAAGGGGGCGTCCAACAGCCGGGCACCCTGGGGCAGTTCGTCGCCGTCCGCGAGCATGGACTTCACCGTGAGTACCGCGCTGCCCAGGTCGACCAGCAACGCGACCCCCGCGCCCCGGTCGACCGATCTGGCGGCGTCGGCGATCAACTCCGTACTGGTCCCCAGACCACCCGCGGAGGTCCCGCCCGCCGCCGCCACCGGGGCTGTGGCACCACCCGCGGCAAGCCCGACGGCCAGCTCCGCGACGGCCTGTGCCAACGGCCCGCTGTGCGAGACCAGCACGATGCCTACCTGACCGCCCTCGCTCACGAGCCGTCACCCGTGCCCGCCGCCTCCGCGAGGGCCTCGACAAGGAGTGCGGCCGAGGCGGCCCCGGGGTCCTGGTGCCCGATACTGCGTTCGCCCAGATAGCTCGCCCGGCCCTTGTGCGCGCGCAGCGGAACGGTGGCCAGAGCACCTTCCCGGGCCGCTTCCCGGGCCCGGCCGAACGAGGCACTCAGTCCGTCGACGGCCGGCAGCAGCGCGTCGAGCATCGTCTTGTCACCCGCCTTCGCGCCACCGAGCTGTGCCACCGCGGCCACGCCCGCGCCGAGTGCCTCGGCCAGCTGCTCCCGAGTCACCTCCCGTGCCTCACCGAGGGCTTTCCCGGTACGCCTCAGCAGGGTCCCGTACAGCGGCCCGGAGGCCCCGCCGACGGTCGAGATCAGACAACGGCCGGTCAGTGTCAGCACCGCGCCCGGTGTCTCCGGGGTCTCCTTCTCGAGCACAGCGTCCACCGCCGCGAAGCCGCGCCTCATGTTGTTCCCGTGGTCGGCGTCCCCGATGGCGGCGTCGAGTTCCGTCAGACGGTCGGCCTCCCGGTCCACGGCAGCCGCGGTGGCGGTCATCCAGTGACGGAAGAACTCGGTGTCGAGCACAAGATCTCCTTTTCCTCACACGGCGGACTGTCCGATCAACGGCCCCAGCGAAGGGCGGGCGTCTGCACCGGTGCGTCCCAGAGCCGCACCATCTCCTCGTCCACCTGGCAGACCGTCACCGAACAGCCTGCCATGTCGAGCGAGGTCACGTAGTTGCCGACGAGCGTACGAGCCACCGTCACCCGCCGCTCCGACAGCACCCGCTGCACCTCGGCGTTGAAGCCGTACAGCTCGAGCAGCGGCGTCGCACCCATGCCGTTGACCAGCACCAGCACGGGGCCGCTCGGGACCAGGTCCTCCAGGACCGCGTGGACCGCGAAGTCGGCGATCTCCCCGGACGTCATCATCGGGCGTCGCTCACGGCCCGGTTCCCCGTGGATCCCGATGCCCAGCTCGAGCTCGCCCGGGGGCAGGTCGAACGTGGGCGTCCCCTTGGCGGGGGTGGTCACGGAGCTGAGCGCCACCCCGAAGCTGCGACAGGCCTCGTTCACGCGCCGGGCCATGGACTCCACCCGTTCCAGCGGCGCACCCTCGTCGGCGAGCGCACCGGCGATCTTCTCGACGAACAGCGTCGCCCCGGTACCGCGGCGGCCCGCGGTGAAGGTGCTGTCGGCCACCGCCACGTCGTCGTCGACCAGGACACGCGCGACCTGTACGCCCTCGTCCTCGGCGAGCTCGGCGGCCATGTCGAAGTTGAGCACGTCCCCGGTGTAGTTCTTGACCACGAAAAGGACCCCCGCCCCGCTGTCCACCGCCGCGGCCGCCCGCACCATCTGGTCCGGAACCGGCGAGGTGAACACCTCGCCGGGGCAGGCGGCGGACAGCATCCCGGGCCCGACGAACCCCGCGTGCAGCGGCTCGTGCCCGGACCCGCCGCCGGAGACGAGCCCCACCTGCCCGGCGACGGGGGCGTCGCGCCGGACGACGAGACGGTTCTCCACGTCCACGACGAGTTCCGGGTGGGCCGCGGCCATTCCGCGCAGGCCGTCCGCGACCACGGTCTCCGGCACGTTGATGAGCATGCGCAACGGTTCCTCCTGAGAGCGGCGCCGGCCGGACGGTCCTGCCGACCGGCCGTCGGAGTGAAGACGCGTACGCCTCCCAGTATCGAAGAGACCCCGGTGATCGGGAAGCGACGCGTCGCAGCGGGCGGACAGGGGGCCTCGGACCGTCCTTACGGTCCGGTGACGTGGGCGTGCCGTACGGCGCTCCCCGGCCCCGGGCGGCCTAGCGTGGCAGTCATGCGTGTACTGGTCACCGGCGGAGCCGGCTTCATCGGGTCTTACATCGTCCGGGCTCTCGCCTCCGGCGGGCACGAACCGGTGGTTCTCGACGCCCTGCTGCCCTCGGCGCACGGCGCGGCGGGAGCGGCAGCGGGCACGGCCGGAGACCTGCCGCCCGGTGTCACGACGACGGTCGCCGACGTGCGGGACCGGGATGCGGTGGCCCGGGCGCTGACGGGCATCGACGCCGTGTGCCACCAGGCGGCGATGGTCGGTCTCGGCAAGGACTTCGCCGACGCCCCCGAGTACGTCGGATGCAACGACCTCGGCACCGCCGTCCTCCTCGCGGAAATGGCGGCGGCGGGCGTCCGGGACCTCGTGCTGGCCGGGTCGATGGTGGTCTACGGCGAAGGGCGCTACGACTGCCCCCGCCACGGTCGAGTGAGCCCGGGGCCGCGCGCCGTCGCGGATCTGGACGCCGGCCGGTTCGAGCCGCTGTGCCCCTCCTGCGGCGCCGAGCTGGTGCCCGGCCTCGTCACGGAGGACGCGCCCGGAGACCCGCGCAACGTGTACGCCGCCACCAAGCTGGCCCAGGAGCACCTTGCCGCCGCCTGGGCACGCGCCACCGGCGGGCGTGCCGTCGCGCTGCGCTACCACAACGTGTACGGCCCGGGGATGCCGCGCGACACCCCCTACGCCGGCGTCGCCTCGTTCTTCCGCTCGGCCCTGGCGCGGGGGGAGGCGCCCCGGGTGTTCGAGGACGGCGGCCAGCGGCGTGACTTCGTCCATGTGCGCGATGTGGCCGCGGCGAACGCGGTGGCGCTCTCGGCGCTCGGGGACCGGCGGCCGGGCGGCTTCGACGCGTACAACACGGGCAGCGGCACCCCCCACACGATCGGTGAGATGGCCTGGGCCCTGGCCTCGGCGTACGGGGGACCGGACCCGGTGGTCACGGGCGAGTACCGGCTGGGCGACGTCCGGCACGTCACCGCGGACTCGCGCAGGCTCCGCGAGGAGCTCGGCTGGAAGCCGGAGACCGACTTCGCCGCGGGGATGCGGGAGTTCGCCGCCGCGCCCCAGCGCGGTGGCGTCGTGTAGTTCCTGACGGCGCGGTGATCAGCCTGCGACGGCCGGCAGTGTGACCTCGAAGCAGCAACCGCCGGACACGTTGTACACGCCCGCCCGGCCCGCGTGCGCCTCCACGATGCCGCGGACGATGGCGAGCCCGAGGCCCGCACCCCCGGGAGGGGTGCGGGCGTGGTTGCCCCTCCAGCCCGTGTCGAACACGCGGTCGAGGTCCTCGTCGGGGATGCCGCCGCATCCGTCGGTCACCGAGAGTACGACTCCGTCCGGCGAGCGCCGTGCGGCCACCGCGACCGTTCCGTCGGCGGGGGTGCGCCGGATGGCGTTGATCAGGAGATTGCCCATCACACGGCTCATCTCCTTGCTGTCGACCTCCACGGGAACCTCCTCGACCAGGTCGCCGACGAGGCGTACGCCGTGTTCCCGCGCCAGCGGATGCGCTCCGGCGAGCGCGTCGCCGACCAGGTCGTGAGCGGAGACCCGGGTAGGCGTGAGGGTGAGCGAGCCCGCGTGGATCCGGGAGAGTTCGAACAGGTCGCCGACCATGTCGTTCATACGCTCCACCTCCTTGCGCATCTGGCGCAGATAGCGGCCCGAGTCCGCGGCCATGCCGTCCTCCAGCGCCTCCGACATGGCCCGCAGACCGGTCAGCGGGGTCCTGAGGTCGTGCGAGATCCAGGCGACCAGTTCGCGGCGCGACCGCTCCAGCGCCCTCTCGCGCTCGCGGGAGTTCTCGAGCTTCGCGCTGGTTGCGGCCAGTTCACGGGTGAGCGTGGCGAGCTCCGCGTTGGCCTGCTCGGCGGGCGCGTCGAACGTGCCGCCGTCACCGAAGGAGCGGGCGGCGAGTGTCAGGTCCCGGCTCCTCGCGGCGACCCAGCGGCCGAGCAGCATCGCCGTCGCCAGGGACACCACCGCGGCCATGGCGACCACGGTCGTCACCACCGACAGGTCGTGGGCGGACAGGAACATCGCCCAGGCCACGGTCAGGGTGCCGGCGAGCATCGCGGTGACCGCCACCGCCGCGACGACGGTGAGCGAGACGGCGAGGGAGCGGTGGCGCAGCATCCACAGGACCAGGGCGCCCAGCAGCCCGGCGGCGGCCGCCCCGAGGAAGGCGAAGAGCGCGATCAGCAGCATGTCGGTCACGGGCTCAGCTCCCCGTCCCGTCCGCAGGCAGGTCCAGGCGGTAACCCACGCCCCACACCGTCCGGATCAGACCGGGGCTGGCCGGGTCCGCCTCGACCTTGCCGCGCAGCCGGCGCACGTGCACCGTCACCGTCGAGAGATCGCCGAAGTCCCAGCCCCAGACCTCCTTCATCAGCTCCTCCCGCGTGAACGCCCGGCCGGGGTTGCCGAGGAAGAAGGCCAGCAGGTCGAACTCGCGCAGGGTGAGCGCCAGATCCGTGCCGTCGCGGGACGCGCGGCGTGCCGCGGGCTCCAGTACGAGTCCCGCTCCGCCGAGCACGGCGGAGGGGTGCTCCTCGGTCCGACGGGCGCGACGCAGGACGGAGTCGACCCGCAGCACGAGTTCACGGGGACTGAAGGGCTTGGTCACGTAGTCGTCCGCGCCCGTCTCCAGGCCGAGGATCCGGTCGTCCTCGTCCCCCCGCGCCGTGAGCATGATGACGGGCACCGGACCGTGCGCCCGCATCCGGCGGCACACCTCGAACCCGTCCATGCCGGGAAGCATCAGATCGAGCACCACCAGATCCGGCCGCCGTTCCGCGAACCGGGCCAGCGCCGCGAGGCCGTCGCCCGCGTGCTCGACGTCGTAGCCGGCCCGCTCCAGGTAGCCGGTCGCGACCTCGGCGACGGTCGGATCGTCGTCCACCACGAGCACGCGGCCGCGCGGCGCGGCGCTCCCGGGCCCGGGAGGAGTCGCGACACGAGGGTCCGGGACGGAGGAGATGTTCTGCATGCCGCCTACTGTGGCACTGCGGTCGGGCCGGGCGGACGGGCACCCGGCCGCCACACGGTCGACGTCCACGTTTCGTAAGAACCCGAAGACCGAAATGTCGCTTTCCGCTCCGTAGGGTGATCAACGTGACCGACACTTCTCCGGCTGACCCCACCCACTCCGTCCGGGCCGACATCGTCCTGCCCTGCCTCGACGAGGCCGCCGCGCTGCCCCAGGTGCTGGCCCGGGTCCCGGCGGGCTGGCGGGCCGTCGTCGTGGACAACGGCTCCACCGACGGTTCCGCGGACATCGCCCGCTCCCTCGGCGCGACCGTCGTGCACGAACCGCGCCGCGGCTTCGGCGCCGCCTGCCACGCGGGCCTGCTCGCCGCCGAGGCGGAGTACGTCTGCTTCTGCGACTGCGACGGCTCGCTCGACCCGGCCCTGCTCCCCGGCTTCGTCCGCCGGATCGCCGCGGGGGAGAGCGACCTGATCCTGGGCAGACGACGCCCCACGGGCCGCGGCGCCTGGCCGCTCCACGCGCGCGCCGGCAACATCGCCCTGTCCCGGATGCTCCGCGGCCGCACCGGCCTGCGGCTCCACGACCTCGGGCCCATGCGGGCCGTACGCCGGGAGGCGCTGCTGGGGCTGGACCTGACGGACCGTCGCAGCGGCTACCCGCTCCAGATGGTGGTGCGCGCCTCGGACGCCGGACTCAGGGTCACCGAGACCGATGTGCCCTACCTGCCCAGGACCGGCAGGTCCAAGGTGACCGGTACCTGGCGTGGGACCTGGAACGCCGTACGGGACATGCGCGCGGTGCTGCGGGAACCCGCGCGGCCCGCCCCCCGGGCCGTCAGGGCGGAGGCCGGCCGATGAACGCGATCACGCCCGCCACCGGACCCACCACACTGCTGGTCATCGCCAAGGAACCGGTACCGGGCCGGGTCAAGACCCGGCTCACACCGCCCTTCAGCGCGCAGGAGGCGGCGGAACTCGCCGCCGCCTCACTGGAGGACACCCTGCGCGCCGCTCTTGCCCTGCCCGCTCTGCGACACGTCCTGGTGCTGGAGGGCAGTCCCGGCCCCTGGCTGCCCCAGGGGTTCGAGGTCATGCCGCAGAGCACGGGCACACTCGACGAGCGCATCGCGGCGGCCTTCGGCGCGTGCGCGGGACCGGCCCTCCTCATCGGCATGGACACCCCGCAGATCACCGCCGCCCACCTGGCACCGCCCTTCGCCCCGGACGGATGGGACGACTGCGACGCCTGGTTCGGACCGGCGGAGGACGGCGGATTCTGGGCTCTCGGCCTTGCGAGGCCCGACCCCGGACTCGTACGCGGGGTGCCGATGTCCCTCCCGTACACGGGAGGCCTCCAGCGGGCCCGGCTGGCGGACGCGGGCCTCACCGTCCGCGACCTCGCCGAACTCCGCGACGTGGACACCGCCGAGGACGCCGCGCGGGTCGCCGCCGAAGCGCCCGACGGACTGTTCGCCGCCGCCCTCTCCCGGCTCGGACGGCCGGTGGTCCGATGAGTACGGTGACGCCCGCCGCCGGCGCGGGCCACGCCGCCTGGGCGACCGACCCGTACGCCCGCGCACTGAGCAGGGGCCGCGGGCCGCTCTTCCTGCGGCGCGCGGACGGCTGGCTGCTGCCCCTCGATGTCGAGCGCTGGTGCGCGGACGCCGACGCCGCGGACCAGTCCGCGCTGCGCCGCAGCGAGGGCACCGTCATCGACATCGGCTGTGGTCCGGGACGGCTCGTCGCCGCGCTGGCATCGCGCGGCCACCGGGCCCTGGGCATCGACGTGAGCGAAGCCGCCATCGGGCACACGCAGGCGCTCGGCGGTTCGGCACTGCGGCGCAGTGTCTTCGAGCCCCTGCCGGGTGAAGGCCGCTGGGACACCGCCCTGCTCATCGACGGCAACATCGGTATCGGAGGCGACCCCTGTGCCCTCCTCCGCCGGGTCGAGGCCCTGCTGGCCCCAGGAGGGCTGCTCATCACCGAGGCGGCTCCGCACGACGTCGACGAGCGGGTGGAGGTACGGCTCGACGACGGGAGGGGAGGCGGCGGGCCCGCCGCCCCGCACTTCCCCTGGGCCCGTGTCGGTGCGTCCGCCCTCCTCGGCTACGCCCGGTCCGAAGGCTGGAGGCCGGTCGACCAGTGGGAGGCAGACGGACGTCCCTTCCTGGCCCTCCGGTGCTCGCGCACGGTCCGCAGGACGAGCCAGAACGCCGACAGCGCGAACAGCGCTGCCGTGATCAGCAGCCAGTTCCCCAGGAACCTGTCGGGCGACATCCCGCTCGCCGGCTCGTAGCGCTCGGCGGGACCCAGAATCAGGGGGAACCACAGGAGCAGGAGAAGGCCCGACAGGAGGAGCGGCACACGGATGTGGTTGAGCCGGACGGACCGTCGCGCGCGGGGCATCCGCAGCGCCCGGTCCGCCGCCGAGTACAGCGGCAGCAGCACCAGATCGTGCACCAGCGCGGCGCCGGCGAACCACACGAGGATCCGGAAGGTCTCGCCTTCCAGCAGTCGCATCCCCGCCCAGCCGGCCAGGGCGAAGGACGAGACCATCAGCACCAGATGCAGCGGGCCTTCCCCGTACCAGCGGCGTACACGCCTCATCACAGCTCCCCGAAGGTCAGACGGCTCACCCATTTGGTGTTCATCACGCCGGGCGCGGCGGGCACGATCACGCGTGCCGGGTAGCCGTGGTCCGGTGACAGCTCCGCACCGTTGACCCCCAGCGCCAGCAGCGAGCGGCCGTCGCGCACCTGGTTCTCGCGGAGTGCGACCATCCGGAACGAACCGCCGCGCTGGAGGGACTCCACCAGCACGCCGGGCGCGTAGCCGGAGCATCCCGCGAGCACCGCGAGATCGCGCAGGCGGATCCCGCTCCACCACTGGTCGGACGTCGACCAGCCCTCCACGCACGCGATGGGCAGCGCCGCCCCGTGCTGCCGCATCGCAGCGAGTTCCCTCCGGGACAGCCGGAGCTCCCCGGCCGGGCCCGTGAGGATCAGCCGCCAGTGTTCCCCGGTCTCGGCCGGGACGATGCCCGCCTTCGCGGCGGTCTTGTTGATCTGGAAGCCGTTCGGCCCGGTCCCCGGTTCCGCGCCGCCGTGCGGCGCCAGCAGCGCGGTGCGGCGCAGCGGATCGAAGCTCCGTCCGGCCGAGGTCAGGAGGAGGAGCAGCGACCCCGCGCCCACCACGGCCAGAGCGCCGCGCCGGGAGACGGTCGGCTCGGCGGGGTCGGGCGAGGCCAGTTCGTCCGTGTCACCGGAGGGAATCCCGTGACGCAGCACGCGCAGCGCGCGGGGGAGCTTCAGAACGGTGTGGGCGGTGAACGCGGCGAAGAAGACCCACGCCCCGTAGAAGTGCAGCGGATAGAACGAGCCAGGGAAGACGTACTCCAGCTGGATGTTGAGCAGCCCGGTGAGGAACTCGAACAGGGCCCCGCCCACCAGCAGCAGCAACGAGACCCGCTCCAGAGCGTGTCCGATCGACCGTGCGGGCGGCAGCGTGAAGAGCCGGGGGATGACCGACCAGAGCTTCGCCAGCAGCACGGGAACGAGCACGATCCCGAGGGTCACGTGGACCCCTTGGTTCAGGCGGTACAGCCAGTGTGGTCCCGTCGGCCAGTCGAAGAGGTAGAAGCCCAGCCACCCCTTGTCCGGTGTCTTGTCGTTCACCGCCGCCAGACCGGGGTTGTACGCCGCGTACGACAGCAGCCCCGTCACGAACAGCAGGGTGAGACCGGCGAGCAGCACCACGCCGAGCACGGCCGTGAACCTCACGCCGCGCACCGGGCTGCGCCAGAAGACGGGCCGGGTGGGCAGCGTCAGTGAACGGAGTCCTGCCGGGTCGTCGAGATGTGTGTCGCCCATACGGGGACGCTATGCCCGGTGACCGGTCCGCAGGGGCCCGTGACTCCTGACGAAAGTCTGACGCCCTTCCGCGGGCCCCGGCACCCCCGCCGCCGTCCGGGCCGGATCTGACGGTTGTGTGACGCGGCGGCGTCGCAGCGCCGGGTGCGCCCTTCGGATGCGTAACGTGCCTGCGTGACGACCCACCAGCGCAGCGACCACATCGAACCGTTCGACCCCGCGCGGGAGCGCGGCGCGGACGAGGAGCCCGCGGCCCGGACCGGCCGGCGCCGGGATCTGCTGGCCGCGGCCGCCGGGGCGGTGCTCGTGGCCACCGCGGCGGGCGTCGGCTGGGTCATCCAGGAGGGCGACGGCAGTCTGCAGGTCCACTGGCCGCCTCTCCTGGCCTCCTGGGACCCACATCTCGGTCCGGGTACCCCCGCGGCGATCGCCGTGGCGGTGGCGGTCATCGCCTACGGCCCCCGGGTCGCCGGCCGGCTCCCCTGGCGGCGCCTGCTCCTCGGCTGCTGGGTGTCCTCCGTGGCCTGGATCCTCTCGCTCGCCCTGATCGAGGGCTGGTACCGGGGCGTCGCCCGCAGGCTGACCACCAAGCACGAATACCTCCGGGTGATCGACCGCTTCGACGACGTCGGGGCCGCCCTGCGCGGATTCACCGACCACATCGTGATCGGCCCGCCCGGCAACTGGCCCGCGCACGTCGCCGGACACCCGCCGGGGGCCACCCTCACCTTCGTGGGCCTGGACAGGGTCGGACTCGGCGGCGGTGCCTGGGCAGGGCTCTGGTGCATCGTGGTGGGCGGATCCGCCGCGGCGGCGGTCATGGTCGCGTTGCGCGCGCTGACGGGCGAGCACCTGGCCCGGCGCGCGGCCCCGTTCCTCGTGCTCGCCCCTTTCGCGGTCTGGACCGGCACATCCGCGGACGGCTACTTCGCCGCCGTCGCCGCCTGGTGCGTCGCTCTGACGGCACTCGCCGCCACACGCACCGTCCGGTTCCCCGCAGCAGCCGCCCTGGGCGCCGGGGCCCTGTTCGGGTTCACCTGCTACCTGAGCTACGGTCTGACGCTCTTCGTGGTCCTGCCGGCCGTGGTCCTGGTGCTCGCCCGGACGCTGCGTCCGGCCGTCCCCTTCGTCCTCGGCGCCCTGATCGCTCCCGTCGCCTTCACACTCGCCGGATTCAACTGGTGGGAGGCGTATCACCAACTGGTGGAGCGCTACTACCAGGGGGCCGGAGGCGTCCGCCCCTACTCGTACTGGGTCTGGGCCAATTTCGCCTGCACCACACTGGCCGCCGGCCTCGCCACGGTCGCCGGCCTTCGCCGCGCGGCGGCGGCCGCGCCAGGTGCCGTGCGAGCGTTGCCCTCCGGCGCCACCACCGCCGTCCAGAGGCTGGCGCTGCTCACTCTCGCCGCGGTGCTCGCGCTCCTGGTGGCCGACCTGTCCGGGATGAGCAAGGCGGAGACCGAACGCATCTGGCAGCCCTTCGTCGTCTGGCTGATGCCTGCCGCGGCACTGCTCCCGGACCCCGGCCGCCGCGGCTGGCTGGCGGCGCAGGCGGCGGTCGCCCTGCTCGTCAACCACCTGCTCTGGACCGGATGGTGAACGCGCCGGTGCCCGGCGCTCTCGCGCCGGGCACCGGTATCACCACCCCGTGAGGTCAGGTCAGTCCCGCACGCAGAACTCGCGGTCGTCCATCCACTGTCCGAACCACTCGCTCAACGGCACGGTGATGCACCACCCGGGATCGTTGGTGCCCGGTGCGGGATGTGTCGGCTCGGGAATCTCCGGCTCGGGAGCCGTCGGCGTCCCGCTCGGGTCGGGCGACGTCCCGGGGGCGTCCGGAAGTCCGCTCAGCGCCTCACGGAACAACCGGGAGGATTCGGGGTTCTCGGAGCACTGCCACACACCGTGCGGGCAGTAGTCCGTGACGGTCTGGTAGAGCGGCTTGTGGCGCTCCATCCACTCCAGCATCCCCCGCATGTACGCGGGGTTGTCACCGTTGCGGAACAGACCCCATTCGGGGTACGAGATCGGCTTGCCGTGCTCGGCTGCGAAGTCCACGTGCTTCTGCAGCCCGTAGGGCTCGCTCACCTGCTCCTCGAAGGTCCTGGCCGGGGGCTGGTCGTAGGAGTCCATCCCGATGATGTCCACGACGTCGTCGCCCGGGTAGCACTCCGTCCACGGCACGGCGTCCCGCCCCCTGGACGGCGCGAAGTCGAAGCGGAAATCCTGTCCCGGCACCGAGCGCATCGCGGTCACGATGCGTTTCCAGTACGCCTTCCACGCCACGGGATCCGGGCCGCACCGGTGGGTGTACGTGGTCCCGTTCATCTCCCAGCCCAGAACGATCACGGTGTCCGGCACGCCCAGCAGGACCAGTCGTTCGGCGAGCTTCTCGAAGTGCTGGTCGAAGTCGCCCGCCGCGCCCCGCCGCAGCAGCGCGCGCACCTGGCCGTCGGGTACGCGTTCCTCGTTCCGCTCCAGCATCGGCGTGTTGAGCACGAACATCCGGTCCGGGTCGGCCTTCCGCCATGCCGCCCACGAGGCGAGGAAGCCGGGACGGCCCTCGATGTTCTCCCACAGGTCGCCCGGCAGGTAGCTGTGCCCGGCCCTGAGCTCAGTGCCACCGAGCCAGCGGGAAAGCTCCGCCATCCGCTGCACGCCCTTCGGGCCGTAGTCCAGATATGCGCCGAGGGCAGTCGTGCCGCCCGCGTCCGGTGGACCCTGGGCGGGGCTCTTTCCCGCCTGTGTGTCTTTGCTGCCGGGATCGGCCAGCACCGCGCCGCCGACGAGGAGGCAGAAGGCGGTCGCGCCGACACCGAAATTGATGAGACGGCGGTTCACGGGCACTGCTCCTCCTTGGGTTGCGGCCGGTCTCCGACGTTCTCGACCTTAAGGAGAAACATTCAACAATGGGCGGTGGGGTCGTCGGCGATAGTCCATTCGCGACACGCGGAGATTCAGACGGAACTGTTCGGGTGACAGCGCTCGAAGGTGAAGGGAAGCGAGCGCACGCGGTTGTCGAAATTTGAATCCACGAGGCCGGGCGCGGCTGTCGCCCGGATTCCGTCCAGCCGGGTGAGCATTTCACGGAAGAGGGCTTTCATCTCCAGTTTGGCCAGGTGCGCGCCCAGGCAGTGATGAGGTCCTCCTCCTCCGTATCCGAGGTGCGGATTGGGCGACCGTGTGATGTCGAACGCGTCGGGATCCTCGAACACGGCGGCGTCACGGTTCGCCGACGCGTAGAGGAGCACGACCTTCTCCCCGGGCAGGAAGGAGTGGCCGCCGAGCTCGCACTCCGCGGCCACGGTCCGGCGGAACTGGATGATGGGGGTCGAATGGCGCACGATCTCCTCCACCGCCCCGTCGGCGTAGCGGTCGAAGTCGGACTCCAGCAGGGCCCGCTGACCGGGGTGAGTGCTCAGCAGGACCATCCCGTGGGCGATCGCGTTCCGAGTGGTCTCCACGCCCGCCACGAGCAGCAGTGAGAAGAACGCGCCGAGTTCACGCGAGGACAGGGAACGCCCGCCCACGTCCGCGCGGACGAGCGCCGAGATCACGTCGTCCGCGGGGGCGCGGCGCCGCTCCCGGGCGATGCCCGCCATGTCCAGCTGCATACGGGCGAGCGAGCGCAGACCCCGACCGGGGATCCGCAGCCGGGCCCGGCCGCGCCGCTGCACACCGACGTACTCCGAGGCGCCGTCGACGCGCGCGGAGATGTCCGCCCGGTGGCGCTCCGGGACACCCATCAGGTCGCAGATCACCTCGAACGGCATACGGGCGCCCGCCGAACGCATGAAGTCCCCGGGGCCGTCCACGGCCATCTCGTCCACCAGGCGGCGGGCGACCGAGTCGATGTTCTCCTCGGCGGCGGCCAGCAGCCGGGGGGTGAACGCGCGGGAGATGGTCCTGCGCAGCCCGGCGTGCTCCGCGCCGTCCATGTTGACCATGGAGTTGCCGAACACCGCCTTCGCCCAGGGCGCCGGTTCCGGCATGGTCACCCCGGGCGCGCTGGCGAAGAGCTGCGGCTGCCGGCTGGCGGCCTTCACGTCGGCGTGTGTCACCAGCGCGTGGAAAGGCGTGCGTGAACCGGTCCTGGGGGCGAACCGGACCGGCCCGCCGGCCTCCCTCAGCAGGGCGAACGCGGCCAGCCGCCGATCCCGCGGCAGCCGCCAGAACGCGGGGTCGGCCAGGTCGGTGGAGACGTCCCCTCCCGCGAGGTCCGTGGGCGTCTGGTGCGTCAGCGCGTTCATGTACGACCTCCGGGTGCTCGGACCGCCATGCTGTCCCGGTGCGCGGCGCGCGGCGCCCGACACGGCCGGAGCGGTCGGAGAATTCCCACGGTCGCCCGATGGCCCAGTGATCAGAACCGAACGTGCCGTGCCTCGTTGCCCACTCGAGCGAGACATCTCGCAGGAGCGGACGAGAGGGAGGTACACCCACCATGAAGCCGAGCAACGGAACGAAGCAGGAGCCGTCCGGCGCCCCGGGGCCGGGCCGCCGGGCCGTGCTGCGCACCGCCTTCACCGCGGCGGTGATCGCCGGCACGGGCGCCGCGCTCGCCCCCGTCGTCCTCCACGGCGCGGAGCCGGCCGGCCCCGTCCCCGGGCGCGACGCCGTCGGACCCGAACGGTTCTCCGAGGTCTACAGGGGCAGGGAGATCCAGGGCACGGCCACGGTCGTGGTGCCCGCCGGGGCGCAGCACGGACCGGGCGCGGCCGGGACGGTGGCCGCGGTGCCCGGCATCGACGTCCGGGTCGACGGGATGCCACTGCACGTGATGCGGAGGGCGGACGGCAGCTACCTCAGCGCCGTCAACCACTACGAGTCGTTCCCGACCCTTCTCGAGACGGCCCGCGCGGCAGTCGACGAACTCGGCGGGGCCCAGCTGTCCGCCGCCTCCCCGCACACCATCTGAGCCCGAGGACGGTCACGTGTACAGCCGAAAGAATCAGCGCGACCTCACGCGCACGGAGAAGAAACGACTCGTCGACGCGATCCTCGAACTCAAACGCTCCGGCCGCTACGACGAATTCGTCGCCCTGCACCGGCAGTACTACGTCACGGACAGCGAGAGCGGCCCGCGGCCCGCGCACATGACGCCGTCCTTCTTCCCCTGGCACCGCCAGTACCTGATCGAATTCGAGAAGGCCCTGCGGTCCGTGGACCCCCGGGTGTCCGTCCCTTACTGGGACTGGACGCGGGACAACACGGCGGGCGCCTCACTCTGGGCGGACGACTTCCTGGGCGGCAACGGGCGCCCCGGTGACCGGCAGGTGATGACCGGGCCGTTCGCCTACCGGCGGGGGGACTGGCCCATCCGCGCCGGGGTCACCGACGACCCCTTCCTGCGGCGCAACTTCGGCCGGCCCTCCTCGCCCGTCACCCTTCCCGGCGCGGGTGAGGTGGAGCGTGCCCTGAAGGACCCCGTCTACGACGCCTCGCCCTGGAACAGCGTCAGCACCACCGGTTTCCGCAACAGGATCGAGGGCTGGGGCATCCGCGGGGGCCGCGGCGTGGCGAACCACAACCGGGTGCACCGCTGGATCGGCGGGTCGATGGCGGGCGCCGCGTCGCCCGACGATCCCGTCTTCTGGCTGCACCACGCATTCATCGACCTGCTCTGGGCACGCTGGCAGAAGGCCCATCCGCGCTCCCGGTACCTGCCGGCCCGCGCGCTCCCGGCGAGTGACCCGCAGGCCGAGCGGATCTTCCCGCTCGACCGGCCGATGCCGCCCTGGGACGTGCCCCCCTCCCGGCTGATGGACCACACCCGCTTCTACCGGTACGTCTGAGACAACCGGCCCCGAACGGGGCCGGGCCTCCCCGCTCCGCACACAGGCGGAACGGGGAGGCCCGGTGACGACGGGACGGGTCAGTGGCCGTAGCCGTACTCGCCCTTGTCCTCGTGCTTGTCCTCGTGGCTGTCGGACACGTTGGCGCAGGTGTTGCCGAACGACGGGTTCAGCAGGGCGATCACGTTGACCGTGTTGCCGCAGACGTTGACCGGGACGTGGACCGGCACCTGGACGGCGTTGCCCGAAAGGACACCGGGGGAGTGGGCCGCGACGGCGTCCGCTCCGGCGTCGGCGGCAGCCATGCCGGCGCCGCCGGCGATCAGGGCACCGGTACCTGCCATGACGGCGGCCACCTTCGAGATACGCGACATCAGTTCTCCTAGTAACGATCGGGACCGGCTGCCGAGCGGCGACCGGTATGCCCTTCCAACGCGAAAATCGACAGACGGTAACGGATCACCGCAAAAGTCATCATCTCGGATCAACTGCGGCCGATGAACGCGAGTCCGGCGGACGGAAGCTCGTTCAGCCGGCCACGCCAGTCCCGTGCGGCGGGGAAACGGGACTTCACCGTCCGGGCCGCCATGTCCCGCACGTTCACCTGGCTCTCGCGAAGCCGCAGCAGCGGCTCGAGCGAGGAGCGGGCCAGCAGCAGACGCCGGTTGACGACCGGCACGGGCCCCCAGTTCGTCTTGTACTGCTCCGAACCGCGCAGCAGGCTGAGTACACCGAGGTCCAGTTCTCCCGCTTCCTTGGCGATCTCACGGAGCAGCATCGAGGAGACGTCCACCTTCCGCTCCCTCAGCCGGGGGTCGGCGCCGTAGAGGTAGCAGCCGGTGAGCCGCGCCGACCGGTACGACAGATCGGCGGCCACCACCTCCCCGTCGAGCACGAACTCCCTGACCGTGGCCTCGTCGTCACGCACCATCCGGCGGGTGGAACGCACCAGATGGGCGCAGAACCGGGACCGCAGGTGCTCCGGGTTCACGCCACGGCCGAGCCACTGGAGTTCGTGCAGCCTCAGCAGGTTGCCGATCGCCCCCGACACGCGGTGGACGGACGCCGGGCGGCACTCGATCCCCAGCGTGTCGATCCTGCGCAGTTTCGCCCTGGCCCGCTGGGCCCGGGAACCGCTCATCCGGCCGATCAGCGCGTCGATGGGCTCGCCGGGCAGCTCCATGCACGTCGAGTCCGTCAGGCTGCTCCTGGCACCGGACCACTCCTGGAAGAGGAGGTTCGCCGAGGCGTCCGGACGGACCTCACGCAGGTCCACGACCGTGTGGGCGGCAGCCCGGTGCAGGCCCCGCTCCAGCGCGGTGATCGCCGCCGGGGCGTCCTCGTCGTCGACCAGGATGTCGAAGAAGTCGGAGATCGGGCCGCCCATCGGCACCAGCAGAGGCATCGGACGGTGCACCAGCATCAGGGCGGCCGCCCCGACGAGGCGTCCGTCCCGGCGTGCCAGGACGACCCGGAGCCGGCCCGGGGTTCCGTAGGAGAGCCACCACGAGTGGAGCCAGGCATGACTCTGGAACGGTGTCGCGGTTCGGCAGCGCCGGTGCAGCGCGTCCCACTCGACGGCGAGATCGGCGAAGTCCGGCAGGTCCCGGCAGAGGGTGACGGTGATCCGTCCGCGTCGGTCGGTGTTCATCGCACGAGCTCCCG
Source organism: Streptomyces sp. NPDC048590 (assembly GCF_043199535.1). Lineage (NCBI taxonomy): Bacteria > Bacillati > Actinomycetota > Actinomycetes > Kitasatosporales > Streptomycetaceae > Streptomyces > Streptomyces sp. NPDC048590. The sequence continues at coordinate 675,897 of NZ_JBICWC010000002.1, forward strand.
TTCGTCGGCCGAGCCGCCGTGTGACGGACCGGGTACCTGGGCGGTGACATCCCGGCGGGCGGGGCGCGGACGTACGAGCAGGACGAGGGCGCCGGCCAGCCCGCCGGCGCTCGCTCCCACGGCCGTGCCGAGCGGTGTGGAGGGAGAGGCGGGATCGGTCGGGGGGACCGCGTGCGAGAACTTGATGAGCTTCACCCCGGTGTCCTTGGAGACGTGCCCACCGGCCACGACCAGGGCCTCGGTCACCGCGTTGGCGATGTCCGAGGCGCGGTCCCGGTCCGCGGAGGTACCCGTGACCGCGATCATGGGGGAGTCGGGTGAGGTCTCGGACCGCACGTGGGTGCGCAGTTCGCGTACCGGTTCCCCGGCGGCTCCCTTGGCGTACGCGAGGGTGGTGTCGCTGGTGGCCAGACGGCCGTACGACTGGGCGTACCCCAGAGTCGCGGCGGGATCGGTGTCCTTGCCGGCCGTCACCATGACGTAGCCGGTCGAGGCGTACTGGGGCGTGGCGAGCATCCCGTACGAGAACCCGCAGGCGGCCCCGAGCAGGGCACAGGCGGGCAGGGGCCACCAGCGGGGCGGTACGAAAGCGGGGCGCAGCCTGCGCGGCCGTCCGGGGACGGCCGGCTGCTGCTCGGGCGACTCGGTCATGGGTTCGCTCTCTCGGTCGGGGGAAGGGGGGCGTGCTCGGTGGCCTGTGCGTAGACGCTCATGAGGCGCCGGCTGCTGAGCCTGATGTCGTAGTGGTCGACGGCCACGGGGGGCGGCAGCCTGGGGGCGCGGCTCTCCATGTGGTGTCGCAGCGCGGCGGAGAGCTCGTCCGTCGGATCCCCGGGCCCGGCGCCGATCCGTGTGGTGCCCGGCACCCGGCCGCCCGGGAGGTCCTCGACGGCCGGGCAGGCGGCGTACACCACGGGCAGCCCGGCGGCCAGCGCCTCGACACAGGCGAGTCCGAAGGACTCCTCGCGGGACGCCGACACGAACACGTCGACGGCGCTCAGCACCTCGGGGATCCCGAAGGCCGCGTCCGCGGCTCCGCATTCGCCGAGGAACCTCACCCGGCCGGCCGCACCGAGGCGCGCCGCGAGGGCGCGCAGTGACGCCTCCTCAGGTCCGGCTCCGGCCAGCACGAGCCAGGCGCCCGGGAGAGCGGTGACCGCGCGGATCAGGAGGTCGAAGCGTTTGCCCGGCACCAGTCTGCCGACGCCTCCCACCACGAAGGCCGCCTCGGGCAGGCCCAGCAGGGCGCGGGTGGAGCGCCTTCGCGCGCGGTCGAAGCTGAAGGCCGCCACGTCGATGCCGTTGGGAACCGTGTGGATCCGGGCCGCCGGCACACCCCAGGCGCGCAGCCGGCCGGCCACGGTGTCGGACACGGCGACCGTCGCCGCGCCCAGCCGCTCGGTGCGCAGGTACAGCTCCCGGGTGCCACGGGTGAGGGGCCGCCCCTCGATCTCCGCGTGTCCCAGGGAGTGCTCCGTCGACACCACGGTGGTCCCGGCCAGACGCGCCGCGATCCGGCCGTAGACGCAGGCGCGGTAGAGGTGGGTGTGCACGAGGTCGTAACCGCCGCGGCGGATGATCCGGGCGAGCCTCGGGACCGCGCCCAGATCCCGGTTGCTCCGCATCCCGAGGTCGCGGACGCCCACACCGTCCTCCCGGAGCCCCTGTGCCACCGGACCCGGATTGGTCAGCGTCACGACGTCGCACCGCACCGGCAGATGACGCAGCAGCAGACGCAGCTGCTGCTCGGCGCCGCCGATGCCGAGGCCCGTGATGACGTGCAGTGCCCTCATCCGGCGTCACCCGGCCCGCCGGACCGGTGCCGCAGCCGGTGCCGCACCTCCTTGGCGCGCAGGCGCGCTCCCCGGTCGGCGTGGCTGATGTGCGTACGCGGAAGGGCGAACGGACCCGACAGGGGGCCGGGGACGAGTGCGCAGCCGTAGGCGTACCCGGCCTCCCGGACCGACTCGACCACGCGGCGGTCCACCGTCCCGTACGGGTAGCAGAACCCGGCCGGGGGCTCCCCGAGCAGCCTTCCCAGGGCTTCCCGGCTGCCGTGCGTCTCCCGGCGCAGATCGTCGTCGGACAGCGCCGTCAGATCCCGGTGGACCATGCCGTGCGAGCCGATCTCGATCCCCGACGCGGCCAGGGTGAGCACGCCCTCCTCGGTGAGGAGCGGCTTGCGCGGGCCGAGCGGGTCCCACTCGTTGGAGCCGCCGGGCCGGCCGGGAAGCACGAAGACCGTCGCCGTACAGCCGTGCGACAGCAGTACGGGCAGCGCCTCGTCGAGGAAGTCGGCGTATCCGTCGTCGAAGGTCAGCCCGACCAGGCCGCGACGTCCCGCGGCCCGGGCGCGCAGCAGTTCCGAGACGCCCACGCCGGTGAGTCCGCGCCGCCGCAGCCGGGTCAGTTGCTCGTCGAGGCGGTCGGCGGAGACGGTGATGCCGTACGGATCGTCGGTGGGATCGCCGACCGAGTGGTAGGTCAGGATCCACGGCGGACGCCGGCGGGGCGGCGCGGGGGCGGGGAGCGCGGAAGTGTCAGCGGCCATGGGGGAACCTCTGTCGGATGAGTGCCATCAGATGAAGGGCTTCGGGTGCCCTGAGCGCGAGAGCGGTGAGCAGGAACGCCGCGGGGACGAGGGCGCAGCCCGCCGCCAGACCTGTCACCGGACCGGGCGCCAGGTCCGCCGCCAGCCGTCCGGCGGTGGCGGCGACCGCGGCCGCTGCCGCCGGACGGGCCAGCGAGAGGGCGACGGCCCCCGCCCGCACGGCCACCACCCGGGCGCCCAGGCCCAGCAGCATCAGCAGCGCGGCGGCCGAGATTCCGAGTGCGTTGGCAGCGGCGATGCCCTCGACGCCGAACGGGCCCGCCAGGAAGAGGCCGGCCAGGGCGGTGACGAGGAGCCCTGCCGCCATCGAGCAGAGCGGGTACCAGGTGGGCCGTCCGGCCGAGAAGTACGGCCTGCACAGGGCGCCGACGAGGGTGTGACCGAGCAGCCCGAGCGCGTAGACCCGCATGACCGCCGCGGTCGCCGCGGTGTCGGCGGCATCGAACGCGCCGCGCTGGAAGAGGACTTCGACGATCTGCTCGGCGCATCCGAGGACCGCGGCGGTGCCGAGCAGCACCACCGTCCCGGCGAGCGCCAGGTCGCGCTCCACCCGGCGGCGCGCCCCCTCCGCGTCACCGGAGGCCATGGCCCGGGCGACGACCGGGAAGGTCACCGTGCAGATCATCATCGACAGCACCATCGGCAGCTGGGCCACCTTCTGCGCGTAGTTGAGGTGCGAGATGGCCCCGTCCGGCAGCGAGGAGGCCAGGATCCGTTCGACGAGCACCTGCGCCTGGCGGCTCACGACGAACAGCACGACAGGAGCCAGGACCGTGGCGCCGAGGAGTGCCGGACCACGGTCCTTCACGGTGCGTCCGGCGCCCTTGGGGGGCATCAGCCGAAGGAACGTCGGCAGCAGGGTCAGGATCATCAGGAGACTGCCGAGAGCCACGCCCGCGGCCGCGGCACGCACCCCCCAGAGGGAGTGCAGGGCCAGGGTGGTGGCGATGATGCCGATGTTGTACGCGATGTAGACACCGGCCGGCGCGAGGAAACGGCCGTGCGCCCTCAGCGCGGCACTGAAGTACCCCGTGACACCGAAGGTGAGAACCGTGACGGCCGTCAGACGGGTGCAGTCCACGGCGAGCCGGGGATCGTCCAGCCCCGGCGCCAGGAGTCCGACGACCCAGGGGGCGCCCCACACCAGCAGACCGCCCGCGCAGGCCAGCGTGGCGAACAGCCTGGGGAGGGTGTCGGCCACCAGCGCCCGCACAGGGTCCGGGGTGTGGCCGCCTGCGGCGCGCCGGGTGAGCGCCAGGCTGAACGCGGGCACCAGCAACAGCGCCATGCCGTCCTCGATCAGCAGGGTGGCCGCCATCTCCGGCACGGTCCACGCGATCAGGAAGGCGTCGCTCGCGTGACTGGCGCCGAAGAGCCGCGCGACGGCCTGGTCGCGTACGAGCCCCAGCAGGGCGGCGACCACGGTGAGCCCCGCGGCTCCGCCCGCCGCCCGGACCAGGAACCCGCCGGATCGGGCCGATACCCCGGACACCGGCGCATCGGGGGCCGCCTGCTCCGCGGCCGGTCCCGTCGTCGTCCCGCTCACCCGGCGGTCGCCTCCTCGCGTCCGGCCAGCGCCCACCACGCGGCGAGACCGAGCACGACCCCGGTCAGGAGGGTGGAAGGGCCGCCGATGTCGGCGTAGAGGAAGTCGACGGTCTGCCATGTCATCAGGCCGACCGCGGCGAGGCCGCAGTCGAGCGCCGCGGAGCCCCTGGCCCGTGCCTTCGCCAGCCTTCGGACGCCGCCCACCAGGAGAGCGAGCCACGATCCGGCCAGCAGGACGCAGCCGACGAGCCCCTGCTCGCTGAGCACCAGCAGATACATGTTGTGAGGGGAGAGCAGAGGCTGCTTACGGAACTCCTGACCGGCCCCTTCCGTGTCGCTGCCGGAGGAGAGCCCGATCGAGGCATGGCCGTCCCGGTGTGCCGGGAAGCCCTTGAGCCCGACTCCGGTCGCCGGCCGCTCACGCCACATTCCGGCGGCGGCTGCCCACATGGTGTAGCGGTCGTTGACGGACCTGTCGGGCGCGCTGGTCACCTCCGTGATGCTGGTGAGGCGCTGGCCGATCATGTCGGAACCGACGCCGAAACCGCCGACCAGCACGACAGCGGCGGCGCCCAGCACCGCCAGAGCGCGGACGGCCTGCCGCAGGCCGGTCAGCGCGATCACCCCGAAGACGCCCGCCGCTGTAGCGATCCACGCCCCGCGGCTGAAGGACAGCGTGAGCGGAACGGCGAGCAGCGCCGCCGTGAGACCGGCCCACAGCCTTGCCCGGCCGCCCGCTCCCCGGGAACCGCGCAGCGCGAACGCGGTGACCGCCACCAGGCCGTAGCCGACGACCGTGGCCATCCCCATGACGTCCCCGGGCCCGAATGTGCCGACGGCCCGGATCTCCTCACCCATGTAGGAGGCGCCCGAGCCCGTCATGTACTGGTGCACTCCGATCGCGCCCTCGATCACCGCCAGCACGACGACCGCGCCCGCGATCGTGCGGAAGTCCCTGGCGTCCCTGACCAGGAGGACCACCGCGGCGGGCACGAGGACGAAGACCTGCAGGTACCGGACGAATCCCGGGAGCGCCGTCACGGGGTCCGCCGCGGTGACCGTGGCCACCGCCAGGCCCACGACGGGCAGCCCCAGCACGGCCGCGGCGGCGGGGGAGAGCGGACGCCGCCCGAGGAACAGCATCCGGCCGGCGCAGACGAGCACGGCCGCACCCGAGAGGAGATCGGCCACCGGCACCCCGGCAGGACCTCCCCCGAGGACGTCGGGCGGGAGCGCCACCAGAAGGACGGCCGCGATCAGAGGCACCAGGGTCCACCGGTGCCCGCGGTCGCGAGGAGGCGTCGTCTCCCGGGCGGACGGCGGAGCGTGGAACACGGTTGCGGTGAGGGCCACGGGTCAGCTGCCTCCGAGCCGGAACACCGAGCCGGCCGTGCGCGCCAGCACGCACATGTCCTGCCACAGCGACCACGTCTCGATGTACCGGTTGTCGAAGCGGGCCCGGTCCTCGATGGACGTGTCCCCCCGCAGCCCGTTGACCTGCGCCAGGCCCGTGATGCCGACGGGCATCCGGTGCCGCGCCCGGTAGCCGGGGTGCTTCCGGCTGAACTGCTGAACGAAGTAGGGGCGTTCGGGGCGGGGGCCGACCAGGCTCATGTCGCCGCGCACGACGTTCCACAACTGCGGCAGCTCGTCCAGCGACGTCCTGCGCAACAGCCTGCCCGCCCGGCTCATACGTCCGTCCGACGACACGTTCCACCGGGTGGCGGACTCGTTCTCGTCGGCCGGGCGCAGCGTGCGGAACTTCAGCAGGACGAAGGGCCGTCCGGACTCCCCGATCCGTTCCTGGCGGAAGATGACGCCGGGGCCGTCGCACACACGTACGGCGAGCGCGCAAGCCGCCATCACCGGAAGCGCCGTCAGCAGCGCGGCCGAGGCCAGGACGGCGTCCATCGCCCGCTTCACCAGGCGAGCCGGCCTCCCGGCCCGTCCCGAATGGAGGGAGTGGACCGCGAACCCCCAGATGTGGTCAGGGCGCGGGGTGGTCCGGGAGCGGACCACCGACCCGTGGTCGCTGATCAGCCAGACCTCGCACCCGTGGCGGGTGAAGAGGGCGAACAGCTCCTCCCCGTCCGGAGCGGACTCGGGAGGCACGGTGAAGACGGCGTGCCGTACGGAGTTCTGCACCACCGCCCGGCCGGCGTCCTGGACCGAGGCGAGGACCGGCAGCGGCGGAGCCTCGCCCGAACCCGCGCCGGCCGTCGCCTCGGTGTCCTTGCCGGTACCGGCGACCCTGCCGACGGGCCGCATGCCGTACCGTCCGTGCTCCTGGAGCACCGCGGTGACGGCGTCGGCGAGAGGGCCGTCGCCGATCACCAGGGTGGAGCGCGGATGACGCGCCGCCGACCACAGCACGCTGCGGTGGACGGCTGCCCGCGCCCCGCAGCTCACCGCGATCTGGATCCCTGCCGCGCACGCGAGCGCTGCCCAGCCCGCGGAGTGGTGCGGGGTGCAGGCCGACACCACCTCCGCGACGATGTACCACTGGGCCACGGCCAGTCCGGCCAGCGCGGGCAGTTCCGCCAGGACGGAGGGGGACAGCCCCGTCCGGTAGAGACCCCGGTGCGCGTGCAGGAGCACCTGGGCGGCGGCCTGTGCGAGGAGGACGGCCGCCGGCCAGCCGCCGGGGGCGGCGAGCGCCGCGGCCAGGCCCAGGGCCAGCACGTCGGACGCGAGGAGAGCCGCGGGGGCCAGGCGGCGCGACGCCTCGCCGGCATCCCGTGGGACCGGGGTGCCGTCATCGCCGCTGCGCGGCGGGCGGATCGCGGAGGCGGCACGCCGCACGGCGGTCGCCTGGGTGGCTCGGGGGACAGGGGCACTCTCCGTCGTCATCGCTCGGTGCGCTTCCTCGTCGTGGGGCGGGACATGCCGACAAGTTCCTGATAGATGGTCAGGACCGCGCCGGCGGTCCTGACCACGTCGAAGACCGACCGGGTACGTGCCTGGGCGGTGCGGCCGAGTTCCGCCCGCAGCGCCGCGTCGCCGAGCAGCGCCGTCAGCGCCGCCGCGAGGGCGGCCGGATCCTCGGGCGGTACGAGGCAGTGGGGCAGGTGCTCCGGGGGGAGGCTCTCCCTCGCCCCGTCGACGTCGGTGAGCAGGACCGGTGTGCCGCAGGCCATGGCCTCGAGCGGGGCGAGCGCCATGCCCTCCCATCGCGAAGGGAGGACCAGGAGGTCCGCCGCGCGGACCCAGGGCCTTACATCGGCGCAGGACCCCGCGAAGACCACGCCCGGTGGCGCGGCGCGGCGCAGTTCCTGCGCGCACGGGCCGTCCCCGACCAGGACCAGCCGGGCGTCGCCCACCGCCGCGGTGCGCCAGGCACGTAGCAGTACGTCCTGGCCCTTCTGCCGGCTCAGGCGTCCCACACACACCACAAGCGGTGCGTCGGCCGGGATCCCGGCCCTCGGTGGGAGGGCGGCCCGGGCCGCCGCGACGTCATCGTGGGCGGGCCGGAAGCGCGCGAGGTCGATGCCGTTGCGGATCACCGACCAGGGCGCCCTGATACCGGCGTGCTGACCCCTTCGGCGCTCGGACTCGCTGACGCAGAGGATGCGGTCGCTCCATCTCGCCCCGTAGCGCTCCCAGGCGGTGGCGAGTTCGGCGGCCCTGCCCTCCAGCGCCTCGAACGACCAGGCATGAGGCTGGAACACCGTGGGAACCCTGCCCCGCACGGCGAGCCGTCCGGCGAGTCCGGCCTTCGCGCTGTGCGCATGGACCACGTCCGGAGCGCACGCGCGCACCAGACGGCGGGCCGTCAGGACCTCCCGGGCGAGGCGTGGCCCGGGGGAGCGCTCGGCCGGCCACGGGTACACCCGGGCGCCCGCGGTGGCCGCACCGGCCGCCAGCGGCCCGTCCGGTGGGCAGGCCACGACGGGCCGCAGTCCTGCCCGGACCTGTGCCGCCACGAGGTCGGTCACCACTCGCGCGACACCCCCTTCGACCGGCTGGACGAGGTGAAGGACCGTCAGTCGGTTCTCATCGGTGCAACTCTTCTGCAGCACGCACGGCTCTCTTTCACAGGACCCCGTGGAGCCGGTTTCGGAAAAGCACCGGCGGTAGGAAATTGCTGGCGGGGATCAAGTAGGTAAAACCGAAATGCACTGTGGCAGAAGGTGCCTGGGAAAACACGCAGGACTCGCCTTCGTGTCTCTCCGATTACCGCTGGCCAGGACTCCTGCCGCCCGCTTGCCGAATGCGACGGCGTGTCAGATGCCCCTGGCCGGACCCGCCCTGAACGCGGGCGCATGATGGTCCGGCCGAAGACCTCCGGCCACACCTCCGGGCCCCGGACGCCCCGTGCGGTAATGCGCCGAAATAGCGGCGGAGTTGTGGCTCGCAATTTCTCGCGCCGCGCTGTCCGCCATTCGGGCGTGGCATTTCGCGGCCTGCCGGGCGAGCCGGCGTGACGTGTGAGACGGCGGGGCTCGACGGGACAGCCCCCAGGTGCCGTGTACCGGTGAGCACCGCGGACGGGGCAGTATCGGGTGCGACGCGTGACGATCGCCCCGGTCACGGTCAGCGAACGGCCGACGAGCACTAGAGGAGAATCGATGGTTCACGAACGGGCCGGTCAGCCGGCGCAGCCCGGAGACCTGGTCGACGTGGCACGCCTGGTGACCGCCTACTACACGCTACGGCCCGACCCGGCGGAACCCGGCCAGCGGGTGGCGTTCGGCACCTCGGGGCACCGCGGATCCGCGCTCGCGGCGGCGTTCAACGACGACCACATCGCGGCCACCACCCAGGCCATCTGCGACTACCGCGCCGGTCAGGGCACAGACGGGCCCCTGTTCCTCGGTGCCGACACCCACGCGCTGTCCGAACCCGCCCGGATCACGGCCCTGGAGGTCCTGGCGGCCAACGGTGCCGGTGTCCTGATCGACTCCGACGACGGCTACACACCCACCCCCGCCGTCTCGCACGCGATCCTGGCCTACAACAGGGACCGCGCGTCGGGCCTCGCCGACGGCATCGTCGTCACCCCGTCGCACAACCCGCCCGCCGACGGTGGCTTCAAGTACAACCCGCCGCACGGCGGGCCGGCCGGATCGGAGGCCACCTCCTGGATCCAGGACCGTGCCAACGCCCTGATCGAGGGCGGGCTCAAGGAGGTCCGCAGGATCACCTACGCCCGTGCCCTGGCCGCCGCCACCACCGGCCGGTACGACTTCCTCACCGCGTACGTCGACGACCTCCCGGCCGTCCTCGACCTGGACGCGGTACGCGACGCCGGAATCCGGATCGGCGCGGACCCGCTCGGCGGGGCCTCGGTCGCCTACTGGGGCCGTATCGCGGAGCGGCACCGCCTGGACCTGACGGTGGTCAATCCGCTCGCCGACCCGACCTGGCGCTTCATGACGCTGGACTGGGACGGCAAGATCCGGATGGACTGCTCCTCCCCGCACGCCATGGCCTCCCTGATCGAGCGCCGTGACGAGTACGCCATCGCCACCGGGAACGACGCCGACGCCGACCGGCACGGCATCGTCACCCCCGACGGCGGCCTGATGAACCCGAACCACTACCTGGCCGTGGCGATCCGATACCTCTACACGCACCGGCGGGACTGGCCGGCCGGCACGGGCATCGGCAAGACCCTGGTCTCCTCATCCATGATCGACCGGGTCGCCGCCGACCTCGGGCGCCCACTGGTGGAGGTCCCCGTCGGATTCAAGTGGTTCGTCGACGGCCTCTTCGGGGGCACCCTCGGCTTCGGCGGCGAGGAGTCGGCCGGAGCGTCGTTCCTGCGCCGTGACGGCAGGGTGTGGACCACCGACAAGGACGGCATCCTGCTCGCCCTGCTGGCCTCGGAGATCACCGCCGTCACGGGCTCGACGCCCTCCCAGCACTACGGCGAACTCGCGGGCCGCTTCGGCGATCCTGCCTACGCCAGGATCGACGCCCCGGCGACCCGGGAGCAGAAGGCGGTCCTGGCCAGGCTCTCCCCCGAGCAGGTCACCGCCGGAACGCTCGCCGGGGAGCCGATCACCGCCGTGCTCACCGAGGCGCCGGGCAATGGCGCCGCCATCGGCGGGCTCAAGGTCTGCACGGAGAACGCCTGGTTCGCAGCCCGGCCCTCGGGCACGGAGGACGTCTACAAGGTGTACGCCGAGAGCTTCCAGGGACCCGAGCACCTCACCAGGGTCCAGGACGAGGCCAGGACCCTGGTCTCCGAGGCACTGGGCTCCGCGGGCTGAGCCGTACCGAGGGCCCGCGGGCCCCGCGCGGGGAGAGCGAGGGCATGGACCCTCAGCTCTCCCCGCGAAAGGCCCGCAGGATCTGCTCGGCGGCGAGCGTCGCGGTCAACTCTCCTTCCCTGACACGCTGTTCGACGACCGGGGTGAGGTCGCGTACGCCAGGGTGACTGCGCAGACCGTCCAGCAGTTCGTCACGGACCATCGCCCAGGTCCAGGCCACCTGCTGTTCACGGCGCTTCTCGGCCAGCCGGCCCGTGGACTCCAGGAGCGTGCGGTGCTGCTCCAGCCGCTCCCACAACGTGTCCAGCCCGGTCGCCTCCCGGGCGCTGCAGGTCATCACCGGAGGTGTCCAGGCCGCGTCGACCGGGTGCATCAGACGCAGTGCTCCCGCCAGTTCACGCGCCGCGGAGCGGGCGTCGCGTTCGTGCGGACCGTCGGCCTTGTTGACCGCGATGGCGTCGGCCAGCTCCAGGACCCCCTTCTTGATGCCCTGGAGCTGGTCACCGGTGCGGGCCAGGGTCAGCAGGAGGAAGGTGTCGACCATCCCGGCGACCGCGGTCTCCGACTGGCCGACCCCCACCGTCTCCACCAGCACCACGTCGTATCCGGCGGCCTCCATCACCACGACGGACTCCCGGGTCGCCCTCGCCACCCCGCCGAGCGTCCCCGAGGTGGGGGAGGGGCGCACAAAAGCCCGCTCGTCCACCGCGAGCCGCTCCATCCGGGTCTTGTCACCCAGGATGGAACCGCCCGTACGGCTCGACGACGGGTCCACGGCCAGAACCGCGACCCGGTGACCGAGGCCCGTCAGCAGGGTGCCGAGCGCGTCGATGAACGTGGACTTGCCCACGCCCGGCACCCCGCTGACCCCGATCCGCCTGGACCGCCCCGCGTGCGGCAGCAGTTCGCCCAGCAGCCGCTGCGCCAGCACCCGGTGATCGGGCCGCACCGACTCCACGAGAGTGACGGCCCGGGCCACGAACGACCGCCGGCCGTCGAGCACACCCTTGACGTAGGCGTCGAGATCGATTTTCACCGCCACCGCCGGCGGCTCACTGCTCGTGACCGAGCGAAGCGGCAAGCCGCGCGACCAGGCCGTGGGCGGCGTCCGGGATCACCGTGCCCGGCGGGAAGACCGCCGCGGCGCCCGCCTCGTGCAGGGCCTCCACGTCCTGCGGCGGGATCACCCCGCCCACCACGATCATGATGTCCTCCCGGCCCTCGGCGGCCAGTTCCTCGCGCAGGGCGGGGACGAGGGTGAGATGGCCGGCGGCGAGCGAGGACACACCCACGATGTGGACGTCCGCCTCGACCGCCTGCCGGGCCACCTCACGCGGGGTCTGGAACAGCGGGCCGACGTCGACGTCGAAGCCCAGGTCCGCGAAGGCCGTCGCGATCACCTTCTGGCCGCGGTCGTGGCCGTCCTGCCCCATCTTCGCCACGAGGATCCGCGGACGCCTGCCTTCCGCCTGCTCGAACGCGTCGACCGACGTACGGGTGCGCTCCACGGACGGTGACTCCCCTGCCTCTTGGCGGTACACACCGGAGATCGTACGGATCTGGCCCGAGTGCCTCCCGTAGACCTTCTCCAGGGCGTCCGAGATCTCACCGACCGTCGCCATCGCCCGGGCCGCGTCGACGGCCAGGGCGAGGAGGTTGCCCTCGAGCTCCGGGCCCGGGTCCCGGCCGGCCGCCGCGGTCAGCGCCCGCAGCGCGTCCTGGCAGGCGGCCTCGTCCCGTTCCTCGCGCAGCCGTCGCAGCTTCTCGACCTGCTGGGCGCGGACCGAGGAGTTGTCGACCTTGAGGACGTCGATGGCCTCGTCGCTCTCGACCCGGTACTTGTTCACACCGATCACGGGCTGGCGCCCGGCGTCGATGCGTGCCTGCGTACGGGCCGCCGCCTCCTCGATCCGGAGCTTCGGGATGCCCGCGTCGATGGCCTTGGCCATGCCGCCGGCCGCCTCGACCTCCTCGATGTGCTGCCAGGCCCGCTCCGCCAGGTCGTGCGTGAGCCGCTCGACGTACGCGCTGCCGCCCCACGGGTCGATCACCCGGCAGGTACCGGACTCCTGCTGGAGCAGCAGCTGCGTGTTGCGGGCGATCCGTGCCGAGAAGTCCGTGGGGAGCGCGAGCGCCTCGTCGAGCGCGTTGGTGTGGAGCGACTGGGTGTGCCCTTGAGTGGCGGCCATCGCCTCCACACAGGTGCGCGTCACGTTGTTGAACACGTCCTGAGCGGTCAGCGACCAGCCCGACGTCTGCGAATGGGTACGCAGAGAAAGGGACTTGGGGTTCTCCGGACCGAACCTGCCGACCAGCCTGGCCCACAGCAGGCGGGCCGCCCGCAGCTTCGCGATCTCCATGAAGAAGTTCATGCCGATCGCCCAGAAGAAGGACAGGCGTGGCGCGAACGCGTCGACGTCCAGGCCCGCCGCCTGCCCCGCCCGCAGGTACTCCACCCCGTCGGCCAGGGTGTACGCCAGCTCCAGGTCGGCCGTCGCACCGGCTTCCTGGATGTGGTAGCCGGAGATCGAGATGGAGTTGTAGCGGGGCATCTTCCGCGAGGTGAAGGCGAAGATGTCGGAGATGATCCGCATGGAGGGGCCGGGCGGGTAGATGTAGGTGTTGCGGACCATGAACTCCTTGAGGATGTCGTTCTGGATGGTCCCGGCCAGCTTCTCCGGAGGAACCCCCTGTTCCTCCGCCGCCACGATGTACAGGGCCAGTACCGGCAGCACCGCGCCGTTCATCGTCATCGACACCGACATCCGGTCCAGCGGGATGCCGTCGAACAGCTGGCGCATGTCGTAGATCGAGTCGATCGCCACCCCCGCCATGCCGACGTCGCCCGTCACCCGGGGATGGTCGCTGTCGTAGCCGCGGTGGGTGGGCAGGTCGAAGGCGATGGAGAGGCCCTTCTGCCCGGCCGCGAGATTGCGCCGGTAGAAGGCGTTGGACTCCTCGGCCGTGGAGAACCCGGCGTACTGGCGGATGGTCCACGGCTGGTTGACGTACATCGTCGGGTACGGGCCGCGTACGTACGGCGCGATCCCCGGATAGCCGCCGATGAAGTCCAGCCCTTCCAGGTCGCGCCCGGTGTACAGCGGCTTGACCGTGATTCCTTCCGGGGTCTCCCAGAGGAGTTCCTCCTCGGACCGTCCGGCCGTCTCCTTGACCGCGGCGCGCCACCGCTCCTCGGGGACGGGGGCAGGAGCGTCCCCGGTCAGGGCGATGCCGGAGAAGTCCGGTACCGGGCCCCGTGCGGAGCCGGTGTTCTCGTGGGGCTGCATCACGCCACTCCCATGCGGTCGAGTTCGGAGGAGAGGACGGCGACGACGTCGCAGCCGGCGAACACATGGGCGTCGGCCCCGGAGACTTCCTCCGGCTTTCCGGCGAGGAAGATCCGTTCCGCGCCCGCCGCCCGCAGAGCCGCCACGACGGCTTCGGCCTGTTCCGTGTAGAGCGCGTCCGTCGAGCACAGGCAGGCACTCGACGCCCCGCTCGCCGAGAACGCGGCTCCCACGGTCGACGCGTCGACGGAGACCGGTTCGTGGACCGGCTCGACACCGCCGGAGAGGAACAGGTTCGTCGCGAAGGCGGCTCGCGCCGTGTGAGCCGCTGCCGGGCCCAGCGCGGCGATGAAGACCTTGGGACGGCTTCCTGTGGACGCCAGGTGGGCGTCCGACCTGACCCGCAGCGCCTCGAATGCCTCGTCACGCCGGACGCGGGGCAGCCCGGCGCCCGCCGCGGCCTCCACGGCGGGGGTGCGTTCCAGGGACCGCTCGGCCAGGTGGGGGAACTCGCTGACCCCTGTCACCGGCTCCTTCCGACGCGCCAGAGCTTCGCTCCGCACCGCCCAGGTGGCGGCGAGCCGTTCCCGGACCATGCCGGAGCGCAGGGCCTCGGCCTGGCCTCCCTCCCGTTCGATCTCCTGGAAGAACGACCAGGCGGCAGCCGCGAGTTCGTCGGTCAACCGCTCGACGTACCAGGATCCGCCCGCAGGGTCCGTCACCCGTCCCAGATGCGACTCCTCGATCAGGATCGTCGAGGTGTTCCGCGCGATCCGCCGGGCGAACGCGTCCGGCAGCCCCAGCGCGTGATCGAACGGCAGCACGGTGACGGACTCCGCACCGCCGACGCCGGCGCCCAGACAGGCCAGTGTGGTCCGCAGCATGTTCACCCACGGATCACGGCGCGTCATCATCACCGACGAGGTGACGGCGTGCTGGCGCTGCGCCCCTGCTTCCGGAGCGCCGCAGACGTCGGCGACCCGGGACCACAGCCGCCGGGCCGCGCGCAGCTTCGCGATCGTCAGGAACTGGTCCGCCGTGGCCGCGTACCTGAACTCCAGCTGCTCGCATGCCTCCTCGACGGAGAGTCCGGCCCCGGTGAGAGCCCGGAGGTACGCCACACCGGTGGCCAGCGAAAGCCCCAGTTCCTCCGCCGCCGAGCCGCCCGCCTCGTGGTAGGGGAGCGCGTCCACCGTCAGGGCGCGCAGCCCCGGGTACGCGTCCGAGCACAGCCGCGCCCAGTGGACGGCTTCGTCCAGCTCGGGTGATGTCCCCGCCCGGGCCGCCTCGCCGAGGGGGTCGATTCCGAGACCGCCGCGCACGGACTCCTTCGCCATGCCGCGGGCCTCGCAGAGGCGCAGCAACTCCCGTGCCGCGGCCCCGGGATCGGCGCCCGTGTCCAGGACCAGGGGCGCCAGGTCGAGAAGCACACCCTCCAGAGCTCTGGCGAGCCCGGAGACCGGGACACCGCCGGGGCGGCCCACGGCCAGCCAGAGCGAGGTGACGCCGTTCTCCAGATCGCCGAGGAGTGCCTCGTTCAGCAGCGCGGGATCGGCCAGGGCGTGACGCTGTCGCACGTCCCAGCCGTCAGGGGCGTTGCCCACGGCCCGGCTTCCCCGGGTGAATGGCGCGAAGCCCGGCAGACCGGAGTCAGGAGCGGAGTCGGCGGAGGTGTACAGGGGACGGGCGGTGAGCCCGTCCCCGAGCGCGGTGGACAGCGCCTCCTCGGCGGCCGTTCCCGTGGCCTCCTTGCCCGACCTGCGCAGTACACCCTCTACAAGGCTCTGCCACCGGTCATGGGAAGGGGTGGGGAGATCGGCGGTCGGAGAAAGCCCGTCAGCAGGCAGGACCGTCATGCTCAGATGCTAGGTCAGCGCTCCGAGGAGCAGCAGGGGCATCAGCTGTGACCTTGCCCTCGTCGGAATGCGGCGATTTTCCCAGGTGGCGCGGCCTTGTCCGTGAGCGGGCATCAGACGCCGGACGTCCTCCGCCCGCCCACGGCCGCGATGGAGCCGCCCCGGTCAGCCGCCGACGTACGCGGCGAGATGGTCCCCCGTGAGAGTGGACCGGGCCTTGACGAGGTCGGCCGGGGTGCCCTCGAAGACCACCTTGCCTCCGTCGTGGCCGGCGCCCGGGCCGAGGTCGATGATCCAGTCGGCGTGCGCCATCACGGCTTGGTGGTGCTCGACCACGATCACCGACTTCCCGGAATCCACGAGCCGGTCGAGCAGGCCGAGCAGCTGCTCGACGTCGGCGAGATGAAGACCGGTGGTCGGCTCGTCGAGAACGTACACGCCGCCCTTGTCGCCCATGTGGGTGGCCAGCTTGAGGCGTTGCCGCTCTCCCCCGGAGAGCGTGGTGAGCGGCTGCCCGAGGCTGAGGTAGCCGAGGCCGACATCCGAGAGACGGGCCAGGACGCGATGCGCGGCCGGAAGGTGGGCCTCGCCCGTGCCGAAGAACTCCTCGGCCTCGGCCACCGACATCGCCAGCACCTCGCTGATGTCACGGCCGCCGAGCCGGTACTCCAGCACCGCGGCCTGGAACCGCTTGCCCTCGCAGTCCTCGCACGGGGTGGCGACGCCCGCCATCATGGCCAGGTCCATGTAGATGACGCCCGCGCCGTTGCAGGTGGGGCACGCGCCCTCGGAGTTGGCGCTGAAGAGCGCCGGCTTGACACCGTTCTCCTTGGCGAACGCCTTGCGGATCGGGTCGAGCAGCCCGGTGTACGTCGCCGGATTGCTGCGCCGCGAACCACGGATCGGACTCTGGTCGACCGTCACCACGCCCTCGCCCGCCGGGATCGACCGGTGGACCAGGGAGCTCTTGCCGGAACCGGCGACCCCGGTGACCGCGACGAGCACCCCGAGGGGGATGTCGACGTCCACCTTGCGCAGGTTGTTCGCCGTCGCGCCGCGGATCTCGAGGGCGCCGGTGGCCTCGCGCACGGTCTCCTTGACCGTCGCACGGTCGTCGAAATGGCGCCCGGTGATGGTGTCACCGGCCCGCAGCCCCGCGACGGTGCCCTGGAAGCAGACGGTGCCTCCACCGGAACCGGCGCCGGGCCCGAGGTCGACCACGTGGTCGGCGATCGCGATCGTCTCCGGTTTGTGCTCGACGACGAGAACGGTGTTGCCCTTGTCGCGCAGCCTGAGCAGCAGGTTGTTCATCCGCTCGATGTCGTGCGGGTGCAGCCCGATGGTGGGCTCGTCGAAGACATAGGTGACATCGGTGAGTGAGGAGCCCAGGTGGCGAACCATCTTGACCCGCTGCGCCTCGCCGCCGGAGAGCGTGCCCGCCGGTCGGTCCAGCGAGAGGTATCCGAGACCGATCTCCACGAACGAGTCGAGCGTGTGGCGCAGGGAGTCGAGGAGGGGGGCGACGGACGGCTCGTCCAGGGCGGAGACCCACGTGGCGAGGTCACGGATCTCCATCGCGCACGCGTCGGCGATGCTGACGCGCTCGATCCTGGACGACCGGGCGCCCTCGCTGAGCCGGGTGCCGTCGCACTCGGGGCAGGTCGTGAAGGTGACCGCCCGTTCCACGAAGGCGCGGATGTGCGGCTGCATCGCTTCCTTGTCCTTGGACAGGAACGACTTCTGGATCTTGGGGATGAGCCCCTCGTAGGTGAGGTTGACGCCGTTCACCTTGACCTTGACCGGTTCCCCGTACAGAAAGTCCCGCAACTCCTTCTTGGTGTACTTGCGGATCGGCTTGTCGGGGTCGACGAAGCCGGACTGGGCGTAGACCTGCACGGTCCACTGGCTGTCCGACTTCCAGCCGGGGATGGTGAAGGCCCCCTCCGCGAGAGACTTGGAGTCGTCGTAGAGCTGGGTGAGGTCGATGTCGGAGACCGAGCCCCGGCCCTCGCAGCGCGTGCACATTCCGCCGGTGCGCTGGAAGGTCGCCTTCTGGGCCTTCGTCCTGTTGCCGCGCTCGACCGTGATCGCGCCGCTCGCCCGGACCGAGGCCGTGTTGAAGGAGTACGCGCTGGGCGGGCCGATGTGAGGCGTGGCGAGCCTGCTGAACAGGATCCTCAGCATGGCGTTGGCATCCGTCGCCGTTCCCACCGTGGACCGTGGGTCGGCGCCCATCCGCTGCTGGTCGACGCTGATCGCGGTGGTCAGCCCTTCGAGTACGTCGACCTCCGGCCGCGCGAGCGTGGGCATGAAACCCTGCACGAAGGCGCTGTAGGTCTCGTTGATCAGCCGCTGCGACTCGGCGGCGATCGTGCCGAACACCAGGGAGCTCTTGCCCGAGCCGGACACGCCGGTGAACACCGTCAGCCGCCGCTTGGGGATCTCGACGCTGACGTCCTTCAGGTTGTTCACTCGGGCGCCGTGCACACGGATGCGGTCGTGGTTGTCGGAGTCCTGCGGCCCGGACGGCCCCGTGCTCTTCCTCGTGGCCATGCTCGTCGTCTCTCCATCTGCTCGCGGGCCGCCCGCGCGGCCCTGCGCCTCACGCTACGGGGGGTGCGCAGCCTCTGCTTCTCGATTCCTGACCACGCTCGGGAGGTTGCGGTCGCACAGTGGATCGATATTTCACAGTGCGTCACTGATTGTCCGAAGTTATGCTGCTGTCGACCCAGAACCGCAGGGGAAGGACGCACCGTGGCCGTGGGACCCGTGGAGTACCTCGTCGTCACCTTTCCCGGCGGAAGCTTCGCCGACGTGATCGCGCCCGTGCTGTCCGACGCGGTCGCGTCCGAAGCGGTGCGCATCCTCGATCTCGCCTTCGCCCGCAGAGCGGGCGAAGGCGCTCCCCGGCCGGTGGAGCTGCGGGAGATGGACCCGGCGGGTCTGGTGTCGTTCGAGCGCCCTGACGCCCCGCCCGCCGGTCTGCCGCGGATCACCGACCTCGAGGTCCTCGAACGCCTGCCCGCCGAGAGCTCCGCCGCGCTGATCGCGTGGGAGGACCTCTGGTCGGTTCCACTCACCCGTGTGGTCCAGGAGGCGGGAGGGCGGCTCCTGGCGCACGAGCGGGTGCCGGCCGACGGCGGGGACGACGTGATCACCCTCCTGGAGAGGCTCGCGGACCTGAGGCAGCGGGGCGTTCTCACCGATGCGGAGTTCGCGGAGCAGAAGACGAGGATTCTCGCCGACTGACCGCCGCCGGAAGGAACTTCGGCACCTCATCGTCCTTTTGTCGCCACTCGCACGCCGTGCGACGTTGATTCCGACCTGCTGTCTGTCGGGAAAGAGGCATTCATCGTGCAGACCGCCCGGGCCGTCCCCGCCTCCACCGTTGTCAACCTTCGCGACCTGGGCGGTATCGCCCTGGGGCGCACCCGCCGCCTGAGACAGGGAATACTCCTGCGCTCGGGTCAGCTGAGCGACTTCGACGCCGAACACGACATGGCGGTCGCCGCCCTCGGTATCCGTACCGTCGTCGACCTGCGTACCGCCGAGGAGCGCCGATGGGCCCCTGACCGGCTGCCGGCCGGCGCAAGGCTCTTCGTGGCGGACGTCCTGGGCGACAATCCGGGGGTGTCCCCGGCGAGGCTGAGGGCCCTCCTCGGGGACCCCGAGGGGGCGAACGCCCTGCTCGGTGGGGGGAAGGCGGAGGAGCTCTTCGCTCAGACCTACCGCAAGATGGTGCTCTCCCCGGGCGCCGCCGCCGCCTACCGGGCCTTCCTCGACACAGTCGCCGACCCCCGGTCACGTCCCCTGCTCTTCCACTGCGCGACGGGCAAGGACCGGACCGGCTGGGCCACCGCGCTGCTGCTCATGCTGGCCGGTGCCTCACGCGAGGTGGTGCGGGCCGAGTTCCTCGCGGTCAACCGGGCGGTGCGGGCGGCCTACGGACCGGCAGTCCGGCGCTTCCTCGACGAGGGCGGGGACCCGGACATCGCCTCGGCGGTCATCGAGGCCCGCCCCCGTTACCTCGATGCCGCCCTGGACGCGATGAACGAGCGCTGGGGCGGACTCGACGGATACCTCGTCAAGGCGTTGCGCCTTCCCCCCGCCGTGGCCGAGCGGCTCCGAGCCGACCTGGCCGTACCCGTCTGACGGTTCGCCCTTCCGGGGCGCGCGGGACACGGACGGGCCCGGTGCCGCGTCAAAGGACGCGGCACCGGGCCCGTCGCCGGTGGTGAGCCGCTCAGATCTTCAGCAGCTGTTCGCTGAGGTCGCGGTAGCGCTGGAGCGCGATCCGCAGCTCCTCGGTCTGCGCCTCGGTGTCCTGCTCCTGCCAGCTCGCACGCAGCACACGCTTGCGTTCGGTGAGCGCCTCGGTCAGGCCCGAGACGATCTGGTCGAACGTGCTCTCCGCCTCCTCGACGGCCCGGCGCGGGCTCTCGACGAAGTCGGTGACGGCGTGCTGCATCCGCTGCGCCAGCTTGTCCTGGTCGTCACGCGGCACCAGGGGCCCAGCCGTGCCGGCGGTCACGTCACGGCCGGTCCGCCCGGCCGTCGGCGGAATCGCGGGTGCGGTGCGCGGGGCGGGAGGCACGGCAGGTTCGCCGCTTCCCGTGCGCTTGGGGTTCGGGCCCTTGTCCTCGCCGGCGGTGAGTCCGGCGGTCGCGCCGGGCTTCTCGCCGTGCGCCTTGCCGGGCCTCGCTGCGGGTGTGTGCTCCGGAGCCGCCGAGAGGTCGGAGTCCGGCGTCCTGCCCGGCCTTCTGCCCGGCTCCGCGGCGGGCGCGGTCTCGTGCTTGGCGCCGTTCGCGGCGGCGTCGCCGCGGGGGTGCTCAGCGGCCGGAACGGTTTCGTCGGTGCGTTCGATGCGGTCTGTCATGCTGTCGCACTGCCTTTCTTCGCTTCGTGTCGGTCCGTCCCGGTGCGGGTGTCCGGTGCGTCCGCGAGGAGCACGTCGAACAGTGCCCGGGACTCGATCAGGGCCTTCCGCATCTCCTCGGTGTCACCCTGGCCTCGAACCGCCGTGTGCACCCTGCGGTAGCCGTCGACCTCATGGGCGTGGTGGACGGAGAGCGCGGCCGTCTGCTCCTCGAAGCCGGCGCCGTCCGGGAAGCCCCGGTCCCGGGCCAGCCGGGCCAGCAGGGCGTCCGCCGCGACGACGGCGTCCTTGGGGGAGTCGATGAACTGCTCCTGCACCTCGGTCCACCGGCGGGCGTACTCCTCGCGCGCCTCCGCCGACAGGGGCTGCTCGGACAGCGAGCCGTGCTGCTTCACGCGCTCGGCCAGTTCGTGCTCGGCCGCCTTCGTGTCGCCGTCATGGCGGGCGACGGTCCGGTCGTACTCGGGTCCGAAGCGTCGCCGCAGCCCGTGTCCGCCGGTTCCTCGTCCGCGGACGAGGAAGAAGGCGAGCGCCGCTACCAGGAGTACGGCGACAACGATCAGCACAGTGGTCATGGCCGACGCTCCCGTCGGCCGGCGTTCGGTGCGTCGTGCTGTTCCACTCTCGTCAACCCCTTCCGGTCCGGGCCCGGTTCCGCGCTCGGCCCGGGCTCTGTGCACCAGCCGTGTTACCCCCTGAGCCGGGTTCATGCCGCCGAGGCCGTTTCTTCCGGATCGAGCCGTGCTCGTGGCCTCCGATCCCGAGGAGCGGCCGGGGCCGCCGGTATCCTGGAACGTGCCGCACGGCCGGGGCGGGGCAGGCCGAACACGGCTTCGTCCGGAACGAGTTGCGAGAGGGGCGCGGAGTGACCGAACGCAAGCCCGCCGGCGTCGGCTTCGAGACCTGGGTGGACCGGCAGATCCGTGAGGCGGAACAGCGCGGCGCCTTCGCCGACCTGCCGGGTGCGGGCAAGCCGCTGCCGGGCCTCGACAAGCCGTACGACCCCATGTGGTGGATCAAGGCGAAGATGGAGCGCGAGGGGCTGTCCGCCCTCCCGCCGTCGCTGGCGCTGCGGAAGGCGGTGGAGGACGCCCAGGAGGAGGCGGCCGGAGCGAGGTCGGAGGCCGAGGTCCGGCGCATTCTGCAGGGCGCGAACGACGCGATCCGTGCGGCGCTCGCCAGGCCGCCGGAAGGGCCGCCGCTGAACCTCAAGCCGTTGGACATCGACACCGCCGTCGCGCGGTGGCAGGCCGCGAGGGGCGACCGCTGAGGGGCGGGCGCATCCCCCGTGCCGCGCGTGCGTAATACTCGCGGTATGAGATCGAGCATTACCGTCGGGCGGGGCGGCGAAGTCGGCGTGCGGCGGGCTGTCGCGCGGGACGCCAGACGGCTCACCCGCCTGGTCACCTCCTCACGCGCCTACGAGGGGCCCTACGCGCCGATGGTCGCCGGGTACAAGGTCGGCCCGGACTACATCGAGGCCCACGAGGTGCATGTCGCGGTGGACGGGGACGGCCGTGTGCTCGGCTTCTACTCCCTGATCCTGTCCCCTCCCGAGCTCGATCTGATGTTCGTCGCGGACGACGTGCAGGGGAGGGGCATCGGCAGGCTCCTCGTGTCCCATCTCCGGGAGGAGGCGCGCGGGGCGGGCCTGGCCTTCGTACGCGTGGTCGCGCACCCGCCCGCCGAGGGCTTCTACCGCAGCATGGGCGCCGAACGCACAGGAACCGTCGAAGCCCGTCCGCCGGCGGTGATGTGGGACCGGCCGGAGCTGGTCCTGCCCACGGAACGCCCGTAGCACCCGGAGCGGATCCCGCCGGCGGACGGGGGAGTGCTACGACCAGCCGCCGTAAGGCCGGGTGATCAGTTCCATCCCGTGACCGCTGGGATCGGGGAAGTAGACCCCGCGCCCGCCGTCGTTGTGATTGATCTCCCCGGGGTGCTTCCGGTGGGGATCGGCCCAGTAGGTGATCCCCTCGGTCCGGATGCGCTCGAACGAGGTGTCGAACTCGGCCTCCGATACGAGGAAGGCGTAGTGCTGCACCGTGATCGACTCGGCGGGAACGGTGGCGAAGTCCAGGGTGACGCCGTTGGAGAGGACGAGCGGGATGAACGGGCCCCACTCCGCCCCGGGGGTCAGTCCCAGGATGTGCGCCAGGAATCTCGCGGACTCGCGGTTGTCCCGGCAGTGGACGATGGTGTGATTCAACTCGACGGACACGGTGGAATGCCTCCAGAAGGCATCTCACGGGCTACCTCCACGCCTCACCCGGACGGTGACCGACGCGCGATGCCGTACCCCGATCCTAGGCGTGTCGTCACAAGGAGTCGAGGTCTCACCCGGCGGCCGTGATCGGCTGGAACCGGCGGGGTACGCCGTCCAGCGGCCACGGCCCGGCGGCACCGCGATTCACCGGGGATCCGCGGGGCACCAGTACACCTCTACGAGGTGGCGGAGGCATGCCATGGGACAGATAACCACGGGCCGTGACGGAAGCGGCAGAGGCGAGAACACGGTCAACCCGCGCAGCGGGCGGAGGGAGACCGAGGAGGAGCGGGCCGACCGGCAGTGGGGAGAGATCCTGCAGGAACTCCGGGTCGCGCAGACCGGCGTCCAGATCCTCTTCGGATTCCTGCTCGCCGTGGTCTTCCAGCCCCGCTTCGCCGATCTCTCCACGACCGACCGGAACATCTACGTGGTGACCGTCATGCTCGGATCGGCGACCGCCGCCGCGCTCATCGGACCCGTGTCGTACCACCGGCTGCTCACCGGGCGCCGGATGAAGCAGCAGACGGTGACCTGGGCATCCCGCCTCACCAAGCTGGGGCTGGCCCTCCTCTTCTGCACCATGTGCTGCACCCTGTTGCTGATCATGCGCGTGGCGCTGCACAACGTGGTGGCGCTGTGGCTGGTGGGCGGGATGGCTCTGTGGTTCGCGCTGTGCTGGTTCGTGTTCCCGCTCCGGGCGATCGCCCGGAGCGGGAACGGGGCGGCAGATGACACGGACGGGGCCGAGGACGCCGGGGACCGGGAGCCCTGAGTCCTCAGCCGTCGTCCGGGTCGGCGGGGCCTCGTACGTCCGTCACGGTGAAGAGCCCGCCGTCCGGATCCCGCAGGGTCGCCTCACTGCCGTGCTGCACGTCCCGCAGCTCCATGAGCGTCCCCCCGTTCCCCCGCGCCGCCTCGACGGTCGAGTTCACGTCCGCGACCGGGAACTGCACCTGCCAGTGCGGCCGCACCTGCGGATCGGGGGCGGCTTCCACCGCACCGGAGCTGATCCGGGCCAGGGGACGGCCGTTGCAGCGTACGAGGACCTCCTCCTTGACATACGCCACCTCACAGCCTCCCGGCTCCCCGCTCTCCCATCCGAGTACCTCGCCGTAGAAGATCGCGGCGTCGAACGCGTCCCGTGTGCGCAGCCGGAGCCAGGCGTGGGCCCGGTTGCCGGACGGTGCGAGGGTGGCGGCCCGGCCCGTCCATTCCCAGACGCCGAAGGAGGCGCCGTCGCGGTCGGCCGCCAGCACGGCTCGTCCCTGTCCGACGGTCAGCGGTCCCACGCCGACGGTCCCGCTGCGCTCGCGGATCCGGTCGGTCACGACGTCCGCGTCGCGGACCGAGAAGTACGGCATCCAGGCGACGGCCACCTGGTAGGCGGACGCGACGGCGCCGATCCCGGCCACCGGCACCCCCTGGGAGCGCGCCATCACGAACTCCCTGCCCAGAGGTCCGGGGCGGAAGGTCCAGCCGAGGACGGCGCTGTAGAAGCGCTGTGCGTCCTCGAGGTCGCGGGTCACCAGATGGACCCAGCACGGAGCGCTCGCACCGCTCAGGACCGCCGGTTCCGGCGCGGTCCGCGGATCGCTGGAGGTCATGGTCCACTGCCCTATCGTTCTGCGGCATGCCCTCTTCGGTGCCGCGCGGCCAGGACCAGCCTCATGTGCCCGGGCGACTCCCGCAACACGCGGGGAAGGTGATCAGACCCCGCCCCGAGGGGGAGCGTTCGTGATGTCGAGGAAGACGTGCTCCGCCTCCGGCCAGTTGCCGCCTATCGACCGCTTGATCCGGACGGAGACCCGCTCCACCTCCTCGCTGTCGATGCCGGGTGCCAGATCGACCCTGGCCGCCACCAGCACGGAGTCGAGTCCCAGACCCATGGTGAACAGTGCCGCCACGTTGTCGATCTCCGCCTGCGAGGTGAGCAGCTCCTCCACGCCGCGCCGCAGTTCCGGGTCGGCGGACTCCCCGATCAGCCGGTCGCGGGCGTCCCTGCCGAGCCGGAAGGCGACGTAGACCAGCAGCAGCCCGATCCCCAGGGAGGCCGACGCCTCCCAGACGACACTGCCCGTGACCAGGTGGAGCACCATTCCCGCCATGGCCAGCAGGACGCCCAGCACGGCCGTGCTGTCCTCGGCGATGACCGTGCGCAGGGCCGGGTCGCGGCCGGCGTCCTTCTCCCGGCGCAGCTGCAGCAGAGCCCGCACCAGGGAGCCGCCCTCGGCGAGCAGCGCGACCGCGAGGACGATCAGGCCGACCGTGTACCCGCCCGACGACTCCTGATCGTTCCGGCCCAGTGCCTCGAAGCCCTGGTAGAACGAGAAGCAGCCCCCCACGACGAAGATGCCGACGGCGGCGAGCAGCGACCAGAAGTACCGCTCCTTGCCGTACCCGAAGGGGTGACGGGCATCGGGCGGACGGTGACTTCGCCGCAGTGCCGCCAGCAGGAACACCTCGTTGACACTGTCCGCCACGGAGTGCGCGGCCTCGGACAGGAGAGCGGGGGACCCCGAGAGGAGTCCCCCGACGGTCTTCGCCGCCGCGATGACGAGATTGGCGGCGAGCGCGACGAGGACGGTGACGCGGGTCCTGCGGTCCGACTCGGGCTGGTTCATATGCCCCCCGTCTTCATGTTCCTCCGATCGAAGGCCTGGGGTCGCGGATCCGGGGACGGCTGTCCGTACACGCTCCTGTGCGGGCCCGGACAGCCGTGCGGAACCTGACTCAGTCACGTCGTTCGTCGTCCTCCGGCGGCCGGGCCGGCTCGCTGCCGTGATCGCTGAGTTCGTACGGGGTCATCGCCCTGCCGTCCTCCGGGAAGTCGTCCGCATGGTGCCGGCCGCTCTCCTGGATCTCGGTCCGGTGGTCCGGACGGGGCGGCTGTTCCTCGGGGCGCGGGGGCGGCGACTCCTTGTCACGGCGCCGCATGCCGAACCAGAAGGCGCCGACCAGCAGAACCACCACGGCGAGTCCGACCACACCCACGATCACACCCACCGCGCCCGGTCCGTCGTCGGCGAGGGTGGCGGCGAGCGTGTCCCTTGCTCCGTTCGTTACGTCCATGCATGGCGCATACCCCAGGGAGTCGATCACAGACAGCCATTGACATGAATTCATGTTTTATGGCGATGTCAAGGTAAATGTGTTTCATATGGTTCGAATCGGCTACACGATGATCACAGGGCAGGCTTCCGCGACCCGGTCGAGTGCGTCACCGAAGCCAGGGAACCGGCCCAGGACTCACCCGTCCGCGCGTCTTCCGTCGAGTGCCCGGGGACACGCCGGACATGCGGGCCCCGCTCCTCGTCCCGGCCGCGGACGCCCGCGACGGGGGACCGGAGCCGTCCGACGCCCGCCCTCCGTCCCGGCGCGGGCGCCGCTCGTGTCGCCGACACCGAGCCGTGGGGTGAGCCTGGAGTAGGGCCCAGGACGCACGAGGAGTGCGCGACCGTGGCGTCACGGGCCGCGGCCGACGACCGCTCGGTGCCGGTACGGCGGAAGTCCCGCGAGCGGCGTTCGGACGCCCCCACCGAAAGGAACCAGGGTGAACAGCACGAAGGAACAGACACAGGCACACCATGAGAGCGGCGATGTCGTGGTCGCCGTGACCGGCTGCCCGAAGGAGGACGCGCGCACGGTCTTCGACGTGCTGCGCCGCGCCTTCGTGTCGGACCGTCCCGAGAGCGATACACCGCAGGAGGCGTCCGACACCCGCCCCACCGTGTGGACGGCGACCGTCGACGTCTCCGAGACGAGGTCCGGGCAGGGGCCCGAGCAGCTCTCCGTGCCGGTGATGGTCGAGGCGCAGGGCGGTTACTGGGCTGTCGACCGGCTCCGAATCCTCCTGGCGGAAGCCTTCTCCGTCCGGCTCGTCGGGACGGCGGCGGGGGACCAGGAACAGGAGATCCGTCTGCGGCTGGAGAGCCACCGCCCTGTGTGACCACGGCGACCGCACCCGACCAGGAAGGCACGCGTAGATGGACGACACCTTGGGGGCTCTCGGCACGGACGAGGCACGGGCCCCCACCGCCGGCGACCGTTCCACCTTCACCCTCCACGTCAACGGTGAGGAACGGACCCTGACGCTCGATCACCGCACCACACTGCTGGACGTGCTGCGGGAGCACCTCGGACTCACCGGCGCCAAGAAGGGCTGCGACCACGGGCAGTGCGGGGCCTGCACCGTCCTCGTCGACGGGCGGCGCGCCAACAGCTGCCTCCTCCTGGCCGTCGCCCAGCAGGACGCGCACATCACCACCGTCGAAGGACTGGCCACCGGCGACGAGCCGCATCCGCTGCAGAGCGCCTTCGTGGACAGGGACGCGCTCCAGTGCGGATACTGCACCCCGGGGCAGATCTGTTCCGCCGCGGGCATGCTCGGCGAGGCCGAGGACGGCTTCCCCTCCCACGTGACCCCGTGGACGGCGCTCGCCTCGGAAGGTCCGATGCCACTGGACGCCGGCGAGATCCGCGAACGCATGAGCGGCAACCTCTGCCGGTGCGGCGCCTACCCCCATATCGTCGAAGCGATCGAGGACGTGGCCCCGTGAAGCCCTTCGCCTATCTGCGCCCCGGATCGGTGGCCGAGGCCGTCCGTGCCGGCGCCGGACACCCTGGTTCACGCTTCCTCGGCGGCGGAACCAACCTGGTCGATCTGATGAAGCTCGGGGTGGAGTCGCCCCAGCTGCTCATCGACGTCACGCGGCTGCCGCTCGACCGGGTGACCCCCACAGGCGACGGGGGGCTCCGGATCGGCGCGACCGTACGCAACAGCGACCTCGCCGCCCATCCCGACGTACGGCGCCACTACCCCGCCCTGTCCCAGGCCCTGCTGGCCGGCGCGTCGGGGCAGTTGCGCAACACCGCCACCACCGGTGGGAACCTGCTTCAGCGCACCCGTTGCCCCTACTTCCAGGACGTCTCCAAACCCTGCAACAAGCGGCTTCCGGGGTCCGGCTGTCCCGCACGCGAGGGCGCGCACCGCGATCTCGCGGTGCTGGGCCACTCGCAGCACTGCGTGGCCACCCACCCCTCCGACATGGCGGTCGCCCTCGCGGCCCTCGACGCCACGGTCCAGTTGCACGGGCCGGAGGGCGAGCGGACCGTCCCGCTGACCGACTTCCACCGGCTGCCGGGCGACAACCCCGACCAGGACACGGTGATCCGCCCCGGGGAGCTGCTCACCGAAGTGGTGCTGCCTCCCGCGCCGGACGGTGCCGTGTCGCTCTACCGCAAGGCACGGGACCGCGCCTCGTACGCCTTCGCCCTGGTCTCCGTCGCGGCGGTGCTGTGTGTCCGCGACGGCCGGGTGGACCGCGTGGCGCTCGCGTTCGGTGGGCTCGCCCACCGGCCGTGGCGAGCGCGCGTCGCCGAGGACATGATCCGCGGAGCCCGGGCGACCGAGGACGTCCTCACCCGCGCGGTGGACGCCGAACTGGCCTCCGCCGCACCTCTGCGCGACAACGGCTTCAAGGTGGTCCTGGCCCGGAGGCTGGCCGTCGCCGCCCTGACCGAACTCGACGCCCGGACAGCAGGCGCCTGATCCGCGAGCCGTTCGCCACACTCCGAGGAACCGAGGCTTTCCGACATGAGCGACACCCCCCGGGCGCTGGGCGCGCCCGTCGTACGCCGCGAGGGCCGCGACAAGGTCACCGGCGCCGCCCGTTACGCCGCCGAACGCACCGGGCCCGGCCGCCTCTACGGCTGGATCGTCCCCGCGACCGTCGCGAGCGGCCGGGTCACCGCTGTCCGTACCGCGGACGCCCTGGCCGACCCGGGCGTGCGTACCGTCCTGACCCACGAGAACGCCCCGCGGTTGGCCGATCCCGACGATCCCATCCTCCGCGTGCTCCAGGACGACCGGGTGCCCCACCGGGGCTGGCCCGTCGCACTCGTCGTGGCCGAGAGCATCGAATCCGCGCGGGCCGGGGCCGCGGCCGTGCAGGTCGAGTACGACACCCATGGGCACGACGTCGTCCTCACCGGCGACCACCCCGGGCTCTACACCCCGGACGAGGCCAACGGAGGCCACCCCGGCCTGCGGGAACGAGGCGACGCCATGCGGGCGTTCGAGGCCGCACCGGTCCGGATCGACTCCGTGTACAGACTGCACGGACTGCACAACCACCCCATGGAACCGCACGCCTCCACGGCGTCCTGGGACGACGGCCACCTGACCGTCCACGACTCCAGCCAGGGCTCGACGGCGGTACGCGACAGCCTCTCGAAGGCGTTCGGGCTCGACAGCGGCGAGATCACCGTCGTCTCCGAGCACGTCGGCGGAGGCTTCGGCTCGAAAGGGACCCCCCGCCCTCAGGTCGTGCTCGCCGTGATGGCCTCCCTGCACACCGGGCTCCCGGTCCAACTGGCCTTGCCCCGACGCCACATGGCCGCGATCGTCGGCCACCGCGCGCCCACCTTGCAGCGCGTGCGGCTGGGCGCGGACCGCGACGGCGCCCTGTCCAGCGTCACCCATGAGATCGTCACCCACACCTCCCGGATCAAGGAGTTCGTGGAGCAGGCGGCGGTCCCCGCGCGCGTCATGTACGCCTCGCCTCACAGCCGTACGGAACACCAGGTCGTGGCCCTCGACGTGCCCAGCCCGTCCTGGATGCGCGCGCCGGGGGAGGCCTCGGGCATGTACGCCCTGGAGTCGGCCATGGACGAACTGGCCTGTGCCCTCGGGATCGACCCCGTCGAGCTGCGCCTGCGCAACGAGCCGCGGACCGAGCCCGACAGCGGACGGCGGTTCAGCAGCCGCAACCTCGCCGCCTGCCTGCGCGAGGGCGCACAGCGCTTCGGCTGGAGCAGCCGTGACCCGGAGCCCGCCGTCCGAGAGGACGGGGCCTGGCTCCTCGGCACCGGAGTCGCGTCGGCGACGTACCCGGTCCTCGTCGCGCCGTCTGCGGCCTCCGCGCACGCCGCGCCCGACGGCTCCTACCGCATCGGCGTCAACGCCACGGACATCGGCACGGGAGCCCGCACCGTGCTGGCTCAGATCGCCGCCTCGGCCCTGGGGACTCCCGTGGAGAGCGTGACGACCGACATCGGCAGGAGCGACCTGCCCGCCGGCTCCGTCGCGGGCGGCTCCTCGGGCACGGCCTCCTGGGGCTCGGCCGTGCACAAGGCGGCGACGGAGCTGCGGGACAGGCTGACCACACACACCGGGCCGCTGCCCCCCGAGGGCGTCACGGTCACCGCCGACACACGGGAGGAGACGGCGCAGGAGTCGCCGTACGCCCGGCACGCCTTCGGTGCGCACTTCGCCGAGGTCGCGGTCGACTCGCTCACCGGAGAGATCCGGGTACGTCGGCTGCTCGGTGTGTACGCGGCCGGACGCATCCTCAACTCCCGTACAGCGCGCTCCCAGTTCATCGGCGGCATGGTCATGGGTCTCGGAATGGCGCTCACCGAGGGCAGTGACATGGACCCGGTCTTCGGCGACTTCACCGAGAGCGACCTGGCCTCCTACCACGTGCCGTCCTGCGCGGACGTCCCGGACATTCAGGCGCACTGGATCGACGAGGACGACCCCCACCTCAACCCCATGGGAAGCAAGGGCATCGGCGAGATCGGCATCGTCGGCACGGCGGCGGCGATCGGCAACGCGGTGCGCCACGCCACCGGAGCGCGACTGCGGGAACTGCCGCTCACTCCCGACAAGGTGCTGCCCTACCTGCCGTGACACCCCGTGACGGCCGTCCCGGTTTGCGCAACCGGCCCCCCGGGGTCACCCTGATGAGTGACCCAGAAGTGATTACTGCTCACGCTTCGTGTTCGGGGGTCGTTGGTTCAGACGGGTTGAAGCCGTGGGCCTCGCGTGGTGAGGAGCCTCGACGATGACCGTTCCACTCGACCGGCACTATCTGGTCGAACTGCAGGTGTCGGCAGAGCGCATTTCCCAGCTGCGGCGCATAGTCGCCGCGCACCTTCGTCACTGGAGTCTCGATCTGCACGTCCGGCCCGTGTGCCGGGCCGCGGAGGAGCTCCTGACGAACGTCCAGAGGCACGTCGGTGACGACAACGAGTGTGTCGTCGAACTCCGCTGGACGGGCCGGCACCTGACGGTGTCCGTGGCCGACAACGACCCGCGGATGCCCCGGCTGCTCGACGGCGGAGGCGGCGGCCTCAGCCGTGTCATGGCCCTGAGCGACAGCTGGGGCACCTGCCGCACCACCGACGGCAAGGTCGTGTGGTTCACGCGGTACGCGGAGACGCCGTGCACCACCGGCCTGCTCCCGCGGACCCCGCTGCCCGGCGGCCGCACGTTCCTCGGCGGCCCGGCGGGCGAGGGCACACCGGTCGCCGACGTCACCCCCGCCGCCGAGGCCGTACCGGCCGGCGAAGGGGTCCAGGTGGCCGAACTCGTGTGACGAACGGCCCGGCACCGGCCCGGCCGGCGCGGACGGCGTGCCCGGAGCACGCATGATCCGCGCCGGCCGGGTACGTGTGCGTGGGGGAGCCGCGTCGCGCGCCCGCGACGTGTGACGGACGAAGAGCGACGCAAGGAGAGAGCATGCCCATCGCGACGGTCAATCCCGCCGACGGCGAGACGATCAGGACGTTCGACGCGCTGGACGAGCAGGAGACCGAGCGAAGGATCGCCACGGCGCACCGGGCGTTCCGAAGCTTCCGCACCACGGGATTCGCCGAGCGGGCAGCCCTGTTGCACAGTGCCGCGGACCTCCTCGACGAGGACCAGCAGGACATCGCCCGCACCATGACCACCGAGATGGGCAAGCCGGTCAAGGCGGCCAGGGCTGAAGCCGCCAAGTGCGCCAAGGCGATGCGCTGGTACGCGGACAACGCCGAGCGGCTGCTCGCCGACGAGCACCCCGCCGACGCCGACGTCAAGGACTCCGGCGCCTCACGCGCCCGCGTCCACTACCGGCCCCTCGGCGTCGTCCTCGCCGTGATGCCGTGGAACTTCCCGCTCTGGCAGGTGATGCGCTTCGCCGCGCCCGCCCTCATGGCGGGTAACACCGGTCTGCTCAAGCACGCCTCCAACGTCCCGCAGACCGCCTTGTACATCGAGGACCTGTTCACCAGGGCGGGGTTCCCCGAAGGGTGCTTCCAGACGCTCCTGATCGGTTCGGGCGCCGTCGAATCCGTACTGCGCGACCCACGCGTCGCGGCGGCGACACTGACGGGCAGCGAACCCGCGGGCCGCGCGGTGGCCTCGGTCGCCGGTGACGAGGTGAAGAAGACGGTGCTCGAGCTCGGCGGCAGCGACCCTTACCTCGTCATGCCGTCGGCCGACGTCGAGAAGGCCGCGGCGACCGCGGTGACCGCCCGCGTACAGAACAACGGCCAGTCCTGCATCGCGGCCAAGCGCTTCATCGTCCACACGGACGTGTACGACGAGTTCGCCGAGCGGTTCACCGCCGGGATGCGGGCCCTGACGGTGGGCGACCCGCAGGAGGAGACCACCGACGTCGGCCCCCTCTCCAGCGAACAGGGCCGTGCCGACCTGGAGGAACTCGTCACGGACGCCCTCGGCAAGGGCGCCACCGCACTGTGCGGAGCAAGGCGCCCCGACGGCCGGGAACGGGGATGGTTCTACGAGCCCACCGTGCTCACCGGGATCACCCCGGAGATGCGCATCCACCGCGAGGAGACGTTCGGGCCGGTCGCGACGCTCTACCGGGTCGCCGACCTGGACGAGGCCCTGGAGCTCGCCGACGACACGCCGTTCGGCCTGAGTTCCAACGTCTGGACGCGTGACGAGCAGGAGATGGAACGCTGCGTGCGGGACATCGACGCGGGCGGAGTCTTCTTCAACGGCATGACGGCCTCCCACCCGGCGCTGCCCTTCGGCGGGGTGAAGCGATCGGGCTACGGCCGCGAGCTCGCGGGACACGGCATCCGGGAGTTCTGCAATGTCACCACCGTCTGGTACGGCCCCGCTCCCGACGCGGGCTGACGTCCACGCGACGTGGACGTCGGCTGAGGTCCACGCGACGTACGTCGGCCGGCCTGCTCGCTCGCAGGCCGGCCGGCCGGCGTACGCGTGCCGAGGGCTCAGCCGACGATCGTGCGCACGACCGGTGAGACTGCGCCGCCGCCGACGATCCGCAGGGCGTTCTCGCCCTTCATCCCCAGCTTGACCCGGAGGCTGTACTCGCCGGTGCGGCTGGTGCTCATCGTGGCCGGCAGCGACACCCAGCGTCCGCCCTGCTTCTGCTGCAGCGTGACCGGCGTGCCGGCGACGACGTTGCGGGCGGAGCCGTGGATGCGGAACTCCTCCCAGGCCGCCACGTTCCGGGCGGTGGCGTAGGCGGAGAGCGCGGGTCGCGTGGCCAGGTCCTGAGCGCGCTCCCCGGACGGCGGCGCGGGGACACCGGACGATGCCGCGGCCCCGCCCACCGCGCCGGCCAGTGCCGCCGCTGTCAGCAGGGCAGCAGCCGACGCGCGCCTGAATCGGTCCATGGATGGCTCTCCTTCGTGCCCGACGTGATCGGCGAGACCACGCGGTGAGATCGACTTCGGAGCGCCAAACCTAGACAAAATTCACATAATCCTCACGTAGGGACACGCGGTCAGAACCGCAGGACCGCCGCCAGCCGCCCGTGGTCCGCGAGGGAGTCGTCGGCGACGAAAGCGACCTCGCACCCCTTGTCCAGTGCCGCCTCGATCAGCTCGTCGACGATGTCCTCGCGGATCCGGTCGTCCGAGGACGGTGAGACGTCCGGCCCCACGGGCTCCAGGTGGCCGTCGGTCACCCTGACCGTCCGCTCGAAGTGCTCCTCGACCGCGACCAGCCCGGCGCGGCCCTCCTTGACGGCCAGCCAGACCTCGTCGAGTCCCCCGGCGAAGGAGTGGCTGCTCTGGGCGCCGTCGAGCCTGGTCCGGAGCGTTGCCGCGGTCTTCCGCCGCCACTCGCCCAGGGCGGGAGCCAGTTCCTTGGCCAGTTCGGGGGCGCTCGTGCCCGCGGTCGTCCCCTTCGCGACCCTGCCGATGGCCGGCTTCGCGCTCTCGCCGACCTCGTCGAGGAGGGAGAGGGCGGGGGCGAGGCCCACCAGGAAGAGGGGGCGCGGATCCGCGGCCATGACAGCGCGCAGCTTCTCGTCGACCGTACGCAGGAAGTTGCGTGCGTCCTCGCTGCTGTACGTGCTGGGGGTGTCCCCGATCCGCTCCTCGCGCTGGGGGTTGGGGGCCTCGTGCGGCGCGGTGAGGGGGAATCCGCCCCGGTGCTCGGGGGTGAGCCCGTCGTTCGTGCCGGAGAAGAGGCACGCGTGCTCCGCGGAGAGGGTGAGGACCCGGAAGAGCTGGGCGCCGGCCTTGGCCGCGACCAGGTTGCGGGTGAGGTAGCTGTCGCTGAGGACCACCCGCTCGGGCGCGGTGCGCGGCAACTGCCAGATCTGGTACTCGCGGGCGTCGGCGAGGATGACGAGTGACTCCAGCGCTCGGCGCTGGTCCACCTCGGCGACCGCCCGGTCGAGCTGGGCCTTCAGCGCACTGCCCGCCTCCGGGCTCACCCGGGGGTCCTCGTCCAGGCGGCGGCCGGCCTCGGCCACCAGATTCCTCAGGCGTACGGCGTCCTGCGCGTTGTCGGGCGCCCGGCGGTGGGTCGGCATCGTCAGGGACAGCGCCGGATAGTCCCTGGTCGCGCGAAGTTCCTGCAGAAGGCCGGGCGTCAGTGCGTCCGTGTCCATCGTTCCCTCCCGGAGGGCTCTGGGTCGGCGTTGCTGATGTCGCCCCTGGGTGGGGAGCGGGTCGTTCGACGAGTCAATTCATACCTTTTGATCCTAATATGGGCGAATTATTCGACCCGCTTCGGAGGTGTGCCATGTCCACGCTCACCGTGTGGAAATTCCAGTCGGCCGAGGGTGCGGAGAACGTCGAGACGGCCCTGAAGTCACTGCAGAAGGAAGGGTTGGTCAGGATCCTTGACGCCGCCGTCGTCACATGGCCCGTCGAGCGTTCGAAGCCGAAGACGAAGCAGCTGATCAACCTGGTCGGCGCGGGTGCCCTGAGCGGCACCTTCTGGGGGATGCTCTTCGGGCTCATCTTCCTGATGCCCTTGCTGGGCGCGGCCATCGGCGCGGCGGCGGGGGCTCTCGGAGGGCGGCTCGCCGACATCGGCATCGACGACGAGTTCATCGCGGAGGTCAAGGAGAAGGTGACCCCGGGTACCTCCGCCCTCTTCCTCCTCACCATGGACGAGGTCCCCAGCCGCATCAGCGAGTCACTTCCGGGTGGCGGGGCGGAGCTGCTCCACAGCAACCTCGACGCCGAGCGGGAGGCGAAGCTCCGCGACATCTTCGGCGACGAGGGGGAGTGACGCGGAAGGGGCGGGGCTGTCGCGGCTCGCCCGCGGGAGGGCCGGCGAGCCGCCGTGGTGGATCCCGGCGGCCGACCGGAGCCGGCCGGTCCCGGTGGGGGAGCGGACCGGCACGGACCTGCCTCGCTCCGGCTCCGGAGAGGGGCAGGTCCGTGCCGCGCGCAGGCCGTGGCCGGTCCGGACCGGCCTCTACCAGATGGCCTCGACCCACTCGGGGTGATCGATGAACGGGTTCCGGTTGTGCTGGAACTGCTCGTATATGACCTCGTTGCGGTTCTGCTCGAAGCTGTCCGGCGGGTCCTCCTGGCTCCACTGCTTCAGCACGGACAGGCGGCCGATGTTCGGGGCCGAGCCGTTGTCCACGCTGTCGTTCGGCTCGAGATCGGCGAAGGAGTCATCGCCCTCGTACCGCACCGCCATGTAGAGGATCATCCGGGCGACGTCCCCCTTCACCGCGTCGCGGGGCTCGAAGGAGTCGCTGTCGGTGTAGTTGCCCGGTGCGCCCGACACCGCGCTCCCGCCGTTGTCGAAGTCCTTGTTGCCCCTGATGGAGTTGACCTGGACGTCCGTGGGGCGCAGGTGGTGGATGTCGGTCCCCGGGCCTGTCGAGGTGCCGAAGTCTCCGTGGGACTTGGCCCAGACGTGCTCCCTGTTCCAGTCGCCGACGGCGCCTCCGTTGTCGTTCTTCGACTGCGAACGTCCCGTGTAGAGGAGGATCACGTGGGAGGAGTCGGCGGGGTCCTCGTCGGTGGCTTTCAAGGCGTCCCACACCTGGCTGTAGGAGAGCTTGGTCTGGTCGCTGATGATCGTGTGGAGCGAGCTCTTGAGCGCGGCACCGGTCTTGCCCAGGGCGTCCTGGTAGTAGGTGTCGTCGAGTGTGGCGGCGGTCGGCGCCGTCGGGGTGGCCGCGGGGGCGGTTGCGGCGATGCCGGTCAGAATCACGACCGAAGCGGCCGTGGCGAGTAGTGGACGCGCGTAGATACGGCGACGAACGGACATGTGGGGTGTCCTCTCCGGGGCGGCTGAGCGCTGTCGTGGTGTCCGGATTCTTCCTCTGGGCCGGGAGCCTTCCACACGCACGGTGCCGGTGGTGTGAACGGCCTGTATTCATCATGTGCAGGTCAAGTGTCCATCAGGGGCTCCGCCCTGCCCGCATCGGATGCGCCGACGCCCGCCCGGCGCGAGAATTGCCGCAAGGACGAGGAGGCGGTATGAGCGAAGAGCCCGAATCCGTATCCGCACCCGCGCGGGACGTGCGGGGGGTCACCCCCGACCGGCTGCTGCACTCCGGCGGCAGCGATCAGCCCAGTGCGGAGGACCTGGTCCTCGCCTCCGGGCGGGACCTGACCCCGGAAAGCCTCGAGTGGGCGCGGCGCAGGATCTCCGAGGAGGGCAGGTCGGCCATCGACAAGCGGCTCCCGTAGACACGGATTGCCCGCGGGCGGCGGGGAGCGTGCGAGACGCGCCCCGCCGCTCGGCTAGCCTGAACACAATATGAACCGTTTGACGACGTCACAGGGCGAATTCGACCTCGCCCGCTTTCCGGAGAACCCGCGCGACCCCTTCCGCGCCTGGGACGCCGCCGACGAGTACCTGCTGCGCCACCTCGAGGGGGGCGAGGGGGGTGAGCCTGTCCGGCCGGCCGGCACCGTGGTCGTCCTCGGCGACCGCTGGGGCGCTCTGTCCACCGCGCTGTCCGCGTACCGCCCCGTACAGATCACCGACTCCTACCTCGCCCGGCGGGCGACGCTCGCCAACCTGGCGCGCAACGGCGCCGCCCCGGACTCGGTGGACACGCGCTCCGCGCGCGACACCCCGCCCGAGCGGGTGGACCTTCTTCTCGTGCGGGTGCCCAAGAGTCTGGCGCTCCTCGAGGACCAGCTGCACCGGCTCGCCCCCGCGGTCCACGCCGGGACCGTCGTCATCGGCACCGGCATGGTGAAGGAGATCCACACCTCCACCCTCAAACTGTTCGAGCGGATCATCGGGCCCACCCGCACCTCCCTCGCGGTGAAGAAGGCCCGGCTCATCTTCTGCACCCCCGACCCCGCCCTGCCCAGGACGCCCAGCCCGTGGCCGTACCGCTACCGACTGCCGGACGACGTCGGCGTGGTTTCCGGACGCACCGTCACCAACCACGCGGGCATCTTCTGCGCCGAACGCCTCGACATCGGCACCCGTTTCTTCCTGAAGCACCTGCCCGTGCGGACCGGCCCAGACCGGGTCGTCGACCTGGGCTGCGGGAACGGAGTCGTCGGCACGGCCGCCGCGCTCGCCAACCCCGAGTCCTCCGTCACCTTCGTCGACGAGTCCTACCAGGCCGTCGCGTCCGCCGAGGCGACGTTCCGGGACAACGCCGGGCCGGATGTCCAGGCAGCATTCCTGGTCGGCGACGCGATGGCGGACGTGCCGCCGGGCGGTGTGGATCTGGTACTGAGCAACCCGCCCTTCCACTCGCACCAGGCCGTCACAGATGCCACCGCCAGGAACATGTTCCACGGTGCGCGGGCCGCGCTGCGCCAGGGCGGGGAACTGTGGGTCGTCGGCAACCGGCACCTCCGATACCACACCCAGCTCCGCAGGATCTTCGGCAACTGCGTCACCGTCGCCGGCGATCCGAAGTTCGTCGTCCTGCGGGCCGTCAGGCGCTGACCCGCGCGGGCCGGCGTGGCGCACCCCGCGGTCACGGGTCACGTCCCCGGGACGCGGACCGCGGGTGCCCGCGACGACGCCCGTACTCCGCCGACAGGAAAGGTCACGAGGCGATGAAGGCTCCGGACCAGGGGTTGTTCGGTCCAGGCTCGGTCACCTGGCAGTTGCACGCGGACCCCATGATGTGGGTGGGAGGGATCCGCGCCCTGTACCTCCAGGCCCTCCACCCACGAGCGGTCCGCGGTGTCATGCAGAACTCCGACTTCAGGGAGGACGCCTGGGGGCGCCTGATCCGCACCGCCGACTTCGTCGGCACCCTGACCTACGGCACCACCGAGGCCGCCGAGGCGAAGGGCGCGAAGGTCCGCAGGATCCACCGGCTGCTCCGTGCCACCGATCCGCGGACCGGTGAGATCTACGGCATCGACGAGCCGGAGCTGCTGCTCTGGGTGCACTGCGCGGAGATCGACTCCTATCTGCGGGTCCTGCTCCGCTCAGGTCTCCCGCTCACCGGCGCACAGGCCGACCGCTATGTCGACGAGCAACGGGAGTCGGCCCGCCTCGTGGGCCTCGACCCGGCAGACATCCCGGCCACCGTCGCCGCTCTCGGCGCGTACTTCACGTGTGTCAGGGGCCAACTCGCCGCCGGGCCGGAGGCCTTGGACGTCGACGACTTCCTGCGTGATCCGCCGGTGCCGGCTCCGCTGACCCCGGCGCGTGCGCTGTTCTGGCGGCGGGTGGCAGCACTCGCCTACGACTCCCTTCCGCCCTGGGCCCACGAGTTGTACGGCAGACCGGCGCCGCCCGCCGCGGTGGTGGACCGCAGACTGCGCACGGCCGGGAGCCTTCTGCGCGCCGTCCCCGCCCGGCTCCGCCGGCGTCTGCCGCCCGGACACGTCAACAAGGCGATGGCACGGCTCGGCAAGGGGAGCCGACCCACCCCGTACAAACTCCGCAGACTGGCAGCCATACTGGACGGGCCGGGGAGGGCGCAGCAGCGTTAGCGGGCAGTGGAGCGGACGGGGGCGAAGGCGGGCGATGGGGGAGACCAGGCTGATCCATGGCCGCTACCAGCTGCTCGATGTCATCGGGCGCGGCGGCATGGGAGAGGTGTGGCGTGCGCGAGACGAAGCGTTGGGCCGGCAGGTCGCCGTCAAGTGCCTGAAGCCCATGGGCCCGCAGCACGACCAGGACTTCGCACGTGTCCTGCGCGAGCGCTTCCGCCGGGAGGCGCGGGTGGCCGCCGCACTGCAGCACCGGGGTGTGACCGTCGTCCACGACTTCGGCGAGTCCGAAGGAGTCCTCTATCTCGTCATGGAGCTCCTGGAGGGGCGCGATCTCAGCCAGCTGCTGGAGGACAACGCGCGGGCGCCGTTGCCGGTGGCCGACGTCGTCGACATCGCGGAGCAGGTCGCCGACGCTCTCGGCTACACGCATCAGCAGGGCATCGTGCACCGGGACCTCAAGCCCGCCAACATCGTGCGGCTCCACGACGGGGCCGTGAAGATCTGCGACTTCGGCATCGCCAGGCTCGGCCGCGACGTCGGCTTCACCTCACGGCTGACCGGCACCGGCATAGCCATGGGAACGCCGCACTACATGTCGCCGGAGCAGATCAGCGGGGCAGAGGTCGACCACCGCAGCGACCTCTACTCGCTCGGCTGCGTGCTGTACGAGATCGCCACCGGTGTGCCGCCCTTCGACATGGAGGACGCCTGGTCCGTGCTCGTGGGCCACCGGGACACCGTCCCCGAACCGCCCCGGTCCCACCGTGCCGAACTCCCCGGCTTCTTCGACGAGGTCGTCCTGGACCTGCTCGCCAAGACCCCCGGGGAGCGGCCCGCCGACGCGGGTGACCTGCGCCGGCGGATCGCACTGGGGCGTACGGGAGAACAGCCGGTGCCCGGGCGGATACGTCCTTCACTGTCCGGTCGGCAACCCGTCGCCGGCGCCGATGAGCCCCGACTGCCTTCTTGGACACGCGACATGACCACCGGTCACAAGCCGCGCGGGCAGGTGTCCCGGACGCCGGAAGCCCTCGACCGGGCGACCGCGCTGACCGGGGCGTGGACCACCGCCTCCGCCGTCCCTCCGGCCGGTGCGAGCGGCCCCGTGCCCCCACCGCTTCCGCCTGCCACCGCGCACCGGGACGTCGCCGGTGAACGCGAGTACGCGCTCGGCCCCGATCATCCCGACACCCTCGCCGGCAGATACGAGGCCGCCCTCACACTCAGCCGCACCGGACACACCGCGACGGCGCTGCGCGAGTTCACCCGAGTGTCCGAGGGCCGCGAGCGCACCCTGGGGCCCGACCACCCCGACACCCTCGCCGCCCGCCAGGAGAGTGCGTACGTACTCGGCCGGCTCGGCCGTCCCTTCGAGGCGCATCAGCTCTACGCCGCGGTGCTCGCGTCGAGGGAGCGCTCGATGGGGCCCGACCACCCCGATACCCTGCGCTGCCGCCACAACCTGGCCTTCAACCTGGGCATGATGGGCCGTGTCGAGGAGTCGTACCGCACGGCCCTGGAAGTCGCCGGCGCCCGCCGCCGGGTGCTGGGCGCGACACACCCGGACACCCTGGCCACCCTCTACGAAGTGGCCTGCTCGCTCGGCCGCATGGACCGCTGGGCCGAAGCCCTGCGGACGTACCGTGAAGTGGCGCACGCGCGTGCCGGTGTGCTCGGGTCCGACCACCCCGACACGCTCTCCGCGCGTTACGGGACGGGCATCAGTCTCGGGCGCCTCGGCCACTGCGCGGAAGCCCTCGACCTCTATCGCTCCCTGGTCGACGACCGCACCCGCATCGGCGGGCCCACGGACCCCGAGACCCTGCGGGCCCGGCACGGACTCGGCGTCAACCTCGGCCGCCTCGCACGCTGGGAGGAAGCCCTCCACGAGGCACGCGAGGTCAGCGCGATCCGCGAACGCACCCTGGGAACGGGACACCCGGACACTCTGGTCAGCCACCGTGAGGTTGCCGTCGCACTCGGCTGGCTCGGCCGCTGGGACGAGGCCCTCACCGGATACCGCAAGGTCGCCGACATCCGTGAACGCACCCTGGGACCGGATCATCCCGACACTCTCGCCGGACGCGACGACGAAGCCCAGTGCCTCGAACAGCTCGGCCGCGGAGCGGAAGCGGCCGACCTCCACCGCAAGGTCGCCGATCGGCGGGGGCACGCCTGAGGGACGGCGCCCCCGCCGAACGCCGGCCCTCAGCGCCGGTCGGCGCGCACCCGGTAGAGATCCCGCAGCAGCGCGATCTCCGCGCCGTGGTGCAGGAGTTCCTGGTTGACCCACCACACGACGTCCAGGAAGGCGTCCTCGGGGTCACTGCCGTACGGGTACGTGCTGTACCCGACCGTGTCCAGCGCCGCGTCGTCCGCGCTCAGCAGCGCCGCCCGCCACGAGGCTGCCGCGGAGCCGAAACCGGCGAGCGCCTCCGCCGCCGTCCCTGCCACGCGGTAGTCCGCCCTGGTCGCGCTGTGGCTCCCCGCCGTGTGGTCCGCCCGTAGGGCCAGCAGCTCGCTGAGATGACTCAGACGCCACGCCAGGGTGGTGAAGGGCGGCGGGGACGGGTGCGGGAAGGGAGCGGTGTCGCGCCCCCATTCACCGGCACCCGTCAGTGTCGCCGCGCCCGGGCCCGGCCCCGCAGCGTGAGGCCGTACGGACCAGCACTCCGGCACCGGCTCCCACAGGTACTCCTGGTCGGTCAGTGG
The DNA here is from genome assembly GCF_043199535.1 of Streptomyces sp. NPDC048590. Lineage (NCBI taxonomy): Bacteria > Bacillati > Actinomycetota > Actinomycetes > Kitasatosporales > Streptomycetaceae > Streptomyces > Streptomyces sp. NPDC048590. The sequence goes on from NZ_JBICWC010000002.1 coordinate 717,219, forward strand.
GGGAGCCTCCACGTCGGTGCCGTTCCCGCTGTCGACGAAGGGGCCCGCCATCCTCCTCGTCAGGCGTTCGCAGGCCCAGTCGAACTGCTTCAGCAGCGGGATCAGGCGGGCGGGTGGGTTCACAGTGACTCCTACGACGGACGGGAACGCGCGGACCGACCGGCACTCTGGCACAGGGGCCGGGCCCGGCGCCCGGGGTTTCCGGAGCGCGAGCACACCCCGGCCCCGTCCCACTCCTCTGTCCAGGGGCAGGCGCCACGTGTTACCAAGAGGCATGCCCGCAGACGAGACGCCCTCACCCGGCAGGCCGACGCACACCCACTACGACGCGGTGATCGTGGGCGGTGGACACAACGGACTTGTCGCCGCCGCCTACCTGGCCCGAGCCGGGTGGAGCGTCCTGGTGCTGGAACGCCTGGGCACCACCGGGGGAGCGGCCGTGTCGAGCCGGCCCTTCGACGGGGTGGACGCCAGGCTCTCCCGCTACTCCTATCTCGTCTCGCTCCTTCCCCGGAAGATCGTCCACGAGCTCGGCCTCGACTTCGCCGTACGCAGGCGCACCATCTCCTCGTACACGCCGGTGGTGCGGGGCGGCAGGCACACGGGGCTGCTCGTGGGCGGTGACGGAACCCGGGAGTCCTTCGCCGCGATCACCGGGGACGACCGGGAGTACGAGGCCTGGCGGCGCTTCTACGGGATGACGGGGCGGGTCGCCGGCCGGGTGTTCCCGACCCTCACCGATCCACTTCCGGACCGTGACTCCCTCATGGCACGCGTGGACGACGAGAACGCCTGGCGGATGCTGTTCGAGGAGCCGATCGGCGTCGCCGTCGAAGACGCCTTCACAGACGACCTCGTGCGCGGTGTCGTGCTCACCGACGCCCTGATCGGCACGTTCGCCGATGCCCACGACCCGTCCCTGGTCCAGAACCGCTGTTTCCTCTACCACGTGATCGGCAACTCCACGGGTGACTGGGACGTCCCCGTCGGCGGCATGGGCGCGCTGACCGACGCCCTGGCGGCGGCGGCCCGAAAGGCAGGCGCGGAGATCCGGACCCTGCACGAGGTCACCCGCGTCGCGACCGACGGCAGCCGTGCCGAGGTCACCGTCCACTCGCCCGAGGCGGAGTCCGTCATCAGCGCGGGCAAGGTCCTCGTCAACGCGTCGCCGAAGGCGCTGGCCACACTCCTCGGCGAGCAACCGCCCGCCCCGGCGGAAGGCGCACAGCTGAAGGTGAACATGCTGCTCACGCGGCTGCCCGAGCTGCGCGACCGCTCGGTCGACCCGCGCCAGGCCTTCGCCGGCACCTTCCACATCGCCGAGGGGTACGAGCAACTGGCCGGCGCCTACCGGGAAGCGGCGGCCGGAAATCTGCCCACCGCCCCGCCGTCCGAGATCTACTGCCATTCCCTCACCGACCCGTCGATCCTCGGCCCCGGCCTGGCCGCCCGCGGCTACCAGACCCTCACGCTCTTCGGCCTGCACACCCCCGCCAGGCTCTTCACGGCGGACAACGAGGCCGCCCGCGACACTCTGCTGCGGGCCACCCTGGCCGAGCTCGACGCCCATCTGGACGAGCCGGTCACCGACTGCCTGGCCCTGGACGCCGACGGCAGGCCGTGCATCGAGGCGCGGACACCACTCGACCTGGAGCGCGATCTCGGACTTCCCGGAGGCCATATCTTCCATCGGGACCTGGCCTTCCCCTACGCGACCGGGGAGACAGGCCGATGGGGGGTGGAGACCACCCACGCCAATGTTCTGCTGTGCGGCGCGGGGGCAGTTCGCGGTGGCGGCGTCAGCGGGGTGCCTGGCCACAACGCGGCCATGGCCGCGCTCGGCCGGTGACGACCGCCTCGCGGGTGAGGAACGCACGGTGGAGGAACGCCGCGTCGGGCACCGGTCCTTCGGACCGAGGACGGGCATACGGAGCTCCGCCCCGCCCGGCCGGGCGACGGCGGGGGCGGAGCGGAGCGTGTGAGGGGAGCGGGGGCGACGAGTGCGGGCTCGTCGCCCCCACCCCGTACCGCCGGACGGGACGGAGGGGGGTGCGGGTGCGCCGGCATCCCGTTCCGGCGGAGTCCTGGCGGAGAGGCTCAGGAAGCGATGTGCGTCGTCCGTCGACGGCGCGGGTCCGTCAAGAGGCGGTGCAGGCGCCCACCACGGGCGTCGACGTACTGCCGTTCGTCGTGACGGTGAACCCGAAGGTCGTCGAGGCGCCGGCCGCCAGCGTCCCGTTCCAGGCGGGCTTGACGGTCACCACGCTGCCCGAGGTGGTGGGCGTTCCGTTCCAGAGGGAGGAGAGCTTCTGAGGAGACGGGACGGTCACCGGGACGGACCAGGTGGTGATCCCCGAGGTGCCCGCCTTGACGGTCACCTGCCCGTTGTATCCCCCGTTCCAGGCCGACGTCCGGGTGTATGTGGCCGTGCAGGCACCGGTGTTCCCTCCGCCGTCCTCACCGCCGTCGTCGCCGCCTCCGGTCGAACCTCCGAGCGCCGCGAGCACCGCGTCGTAGGCCGGCTTCTTGTTGTAGTCGCCGTCGAAGAGCAGCGGCGTACCACTGCTGCGCCACGAGTACTTGTCGGTGACCCCCCAGACGGTGATGCCCTTGCACTGTGTGACGGCCAGACAGGCATTGACCACCTTGGTGTAGTTGGTGGCCTGGGCCGAGCCGGAACCCTCGATGTCCAGTTCGGTTATCTGCACGTCGACGCCGAGGTCGGCGAAGCGCTGCAGGTTGGCCTGGAAGTCCGACGGCACCGGTGAGTTGCTGTTGAAGTGGGACTGGAACCCCACGCAGTCGATCGGGACGCCGCGTGCCTTGAAGTCCTTCACCATGGCGTAGACGGCGTTGCTCTTGGCGTTCTGGCCATCGGTGTTGTAGTCGTTGTAACAGAGTTTGGCGTCGGCATCGACGGTACGGGCGGTCCGGAACGCCTCCTCGATGAAGCCGTCACCGAGCTTGTCCTGGAAGGGCGAACTGCGCCGGGCACCGCTGCCTCCGTCCTGGAACGCCTCGTTCACCACGTCCCAGGAGTGGATCTTGCCCTTGTAGTGGGTCATGACCTGGGTGATGTGGTTGTTCATCGCCGAGCGCAGATCGGTGGCGCCGAGACCGCCGACCCATCCGGGGAGCTGCGAGTGCCACACGAGGGTGTGGCCCCTCACCTTCATCCCCTTGCCCTGTGCATGGCTGACGATCTGGTCGGCCGCGGAGAAGCTGAAGGAGTTGCGCGAACTTTCGACCGCGTCCCATTTCATCTCGTTCTCTGGGGTGACCGAGTCGAACTGGGCGTCCAGGGTCGACGCGTACGGTGCCTCCCCGAGGTGGTTCGCCGCGACCGCGGTCCCGAAGTAACGTCCCTTGGCGGCCGCGGCGTCCCCCAGCGCGCCGGTGGCCTGGGCGCTGCCGGCGAGCGCGACGACACCTGCGACGGCGAGGGCTCCCACCGTGACGAGCGACAGGGCCCGTCGGGCGCGGACGGGCGGTCGGACGGGGGCACCGCGTGGGGGAATCTGGTCCATCACGTTTTCCAGCCTCTTCTTCCGGTGCCGGGCAGGGTGAACCGATGCCCGGGCAGGGGGATTCGGACCGTTCGAGGTGCTGTGCGGGTGCTCTGCGGCGCCGTCGCGGAGATTCCTGGGGTGAATCAGCGGACGGAAGCGCGAGCTGTGGAACAAGGGGAGCGAGGGAGAGTATGCGCGCAGCGAGAAGAGGCGTCAACGCCAGATTTCCGAAATATTTCCGAGCCAACTACCGCTCATCCGAGTGGAGTTGCGGCTTCTACCTGTGTAGATGTGTGCTGGGCTGGTGCGTTGCGTGATCTGGTCGCCTGAGGTTGGAGGATGCCCGATCGATTTCTCGAAATGGTGAGGGAAATAATTCGAAACTTTCGGTGCTGTGGAAGGGGCGGAAACGAGCTCGCAGGGGCGTCCCCGGCTCACCGCTCACCGGCGGGCCGTCCGGCGATGTGCGCGCCCCGGCTTCCTCGGCCTTGGGGCGGTACGGGACGCCGAAGCGGCGCGCCATCCGCCGAGTGCGGATGACGCGCCGCTGGGGATCACGCCGCCGGGTGTCCGGAGGGCTGGGGGCAGCCGCGCCGGGGTGCCGCCCGGTCGTCGCGCGGTTCAGCGCCCCGGCAGCCGGCATCTGGTTGTTGATCCTCGGATGTCCGGGACTCCGGGAGGCCGGTCGTCAGTCCGTGGACGCGGTCCACCCCGTGGCCTCGATGCCCCGAGCGTCCGCGGCCCTTCGCTCGTCGAAGAGCGTGCGTCCGCCGTCCTCGACCCGAACGCCGTCGACGTAAACGCCCCGACCCACGTACAACTGGTCGGTGGTGTAACGCCAGCGCAGGTTCACGTCCTTGCCGCTCAAGCCCCCCAGGCTCGCTTCCAGCCTGTGCCAGACACGCCCGGACCAGCCTGATACCGAACCCTCCGGATGTGAGCTCGGTTGCCGAGGCGGCTTCCCCTCCGCCGGTGTGGTGGTGAACGGCAGGGACTGCCACGTCGCCCCCGAGTCGGAGGACGACTCCAGCACGAGCGTGTCCGACCCGGGTTCCGTGTCCCACCAGATGTCGCAGCTCAGCAGCGCGCGTGAGGATCGGGGGTGCAGGGCCGGAAGGGTGAGCGTCGCCGATCCGGCACTCGCCATGCCGGAGAACCACGCGGTCCTGCCCTGGGCCGGTCGGACCGGGACCGCGCGTGCCATGCGGTTGGCGGCCGCGACCCGGGGCGCGCTGCCTGATCGCCAACTACGCACCGGATGCACGGAGTTGCCCAGGACGATCAGGAAGGAGTCCGTCGTCGGATCGAGGACGAGGCTTGTGCCGGTGAAACCCGTATGGCCTGCCGTGCGCGGGGTGGCCATCGCGCCCATGTACCAGTGCTGGTAGAGCTCGAAGCCCAGACCGTGTTCGTCCCCGGGGAACGCGGTGTTGAAGTCCGTGAACAGCAGCTCGACGGACTCCTCGGACAGGATCCTGGCCCTCCCGTAGACACCTCCGTTGAGCAGGGTGCGAGCCAGTACCGCCAGATCCCAGGCGCAGGAGAAGACCCCTGCGTGGCCGGCGACGCCTCCCAGGCTGAATGCGTTCTCGTCGTGCACCTCGCCCCAGACCAGGCCTCGTTCGAGTCCGGACCAGGGCAGCCGCGCGTCCTCCGTGGCCGCGATCTTCGGCTTCCAGGAGGCCGGGGGGTTGTACCGCGTGCGGTGCATCCCGAGGGGAGCGGTGATCTCCTCCCGGAGCAGTGCGTCCTGGCTACGACCGGTGATCTTCTCGAGGATCAGCTGCAGTGAGATGAGATTGAGGTCGGAGTACAGGTACTTCGTTCCGGGAGGCGAGGCGAGGGCCTCGTCCCAGATGAGACGCAGCTTCCCTTCGCGGGTAGGTGCGCTGTAGAGCGGGATCCAGGACCGGAAGCCGGAGGTGTGTGTCAGGAGTTGTCGTACCGTCACGTCCTGCTTGCCGCCGCCGGCGAACTCGGGAAGGTAGGAGGCGACCCGCGCCTCCAGCTCCAGCGCGCCACGCTCGATCTGCTGCACGGCGAGGATCGAGGTGAACAGCTTGGACACCGAAGCCAGGTCGAAGACGGTGTCCTCGGCCATCGCGATCTGCTGGTCCTGCGGGAACTCCACCCCGGTGTCGGTCTTCTCGTCGTACGCCGAGTAGCGAACCGCGCGGCCGATCGGCCGGTGCAGCGCCACGGTGCCGCCGCGGCCGGCGAGCAGTACCGCGCCCGCGTACCAGGGGTGGGCCGGTGAGGCGTCGAGATACGCCTCGGCATCGGTCACCAGCTGCTCCAGCTGGTCCTCCAGCAGCCCGGCGCGTGCAGCCGACCCGCGGCGAAGCGTGGGACCGCCCCGTCCTGATGTCATACCCGTCCCGGCTCCTGATGGTGTGCCCGGCAGCTGCCGGGTCCGCTCGGCACCCGCGGCCGTACCGGCCACCCCTGCGAACGGGACCGGAGCCAGTGCGAGTGCTCCGCCCAGCGCCAGTATCCCGCCGCCCAGCCTGCGGCGGCTCACTCCCCGGTCCGACACGTCTCCGGTCATCCGGAACCCCTTCCCCTCAAGCCGAAAGCACTCGCGTGAAAGTAACTTTCGAAATCTCGTTCGCCGGTGAAACTTCTTGCCGAAGCGGAGGTTACAGGCACAGTCGCCGTCAGGGGGAGGCCCTCGTGCTACATCGCCGTCCTCCCCGGACCGGCCGGAGGACCGGGCATGCCGGCCTTCGCGACCGTCGCCACGCCGCCGGGTCCGGGTCCGTCCAAGGCCGAGCCCGCGGTGCCGGTGGCGTGCCGTCCGCGACGCCGGCCCCCCGGACCCTTGACCCCTGGCGATCAGCCCCACAGGATCACGGGCATGACAGGCGTACGCAGCAGCACAGTCGACGGCATCGTGAGCCGCAGCGCACGGCGTGGCCCGGGGAGGACCGCCCTGCGGTACGGCGAACGGTCCTGGACCTACGCGGAGCTGGACGAAGCGGTCAGCACGGCGTCCTCCGTGCTGACCACCTCGCACGGCCTGCGCCCCGGCGACCGTGTGGCCTCCTACGCCCACAACTCGGATGCCTACCTCATCGCCTACCTGGCATGCGCACGTGCCGGACTGGTCCACGTGCCGGTCAACCAGAACCTCACGGGGGGCGATCTGGATTACATCCTCGAGCAGTCCGGGGCCGCACTGGTGCTCGCCGATCCCGGTCTGGCCTCGCGCGTCGCGGAGGGGCGCGCCGTACGGGCGCTGCGCGACACGCCGGAGTCCCTCCTCGCGGAACTGGAGCGCCCACGCCCCTTCGTTGCCGCGCGCGAACCGGGGGCGGAGGACCTGGTCCAGCTGCTCTACACCTCCGGTACCACCGCCCAGCCCAAGGGCGCGATGATGACGCACGGGGCTCTGGTCCACGAGTACATCAGCGCCATCACCGCACTCGACCTGCGCGCCACCGACCGTCCGGTGCACTCGCTGCCGCTCTACCATTCCGCGCAGATGCACGTTTTCCTGCTCCCCTACCTCGCGGTGGGCGCGGAGAACACCATCCTCGACGCTCCCGAAGCCGGACGGATCTTCGACCTCGTCGAAGCGGGCCGAGCCGACAGCCTCTTCGCGCCGCCGACCGTCTGGATCGGGCTCGCCAACCATCCGGAGTTCGCCACCCGTGATCTCGGTGGTCTGCGCAAGGCCTTCTACGGCGCTTCGATCATGCCGGTGCCCGTCCTGGAGCGGCTGCGCGAGCGGCTGCCCGATCTCGCGTTCTACAACTGCTTCGGCCAGAGCGAGATCGGCCCCCTCGCCACCGTCCTCGGCCCCGACGAGCACGACGGGCGCATGGACTCCTGCGGACGGCCCGTCCTCTTCGTCGAGGCGAAGGTGGTCGACGAGCAGGGCAAGGAGGTTCCGGACGGAACGCAGGGCGAAGTGGTCTACCGCTCGCCTCAGCTGTGCCAGGGCTACTGGGACAAGCCCGAGGAGACAGCGGAGGCCTTCCGGGACGGGTGGTTCCACTCCGGCGACCTGGCCGTCCGGGACTCCGAGGGCTATTTCACCGTCGTCGACCGGGTGAAGGACGTCATCAACTCGGGGGGTGTGCTCGTCGCATCCCGGCAGGTGGAGGATGTGCTCTACACCCACCCTGCGGTGGCAGAGGTGGCGGTGGTGGGCCTGCCGGACGACCGCTGGATCGAGGCCGTCACCGCGGTCGTCGTGCTCCGAGGTGACGGGGAGGCCCCGGGGCTCTCGGAAGCCGAACTGATCGATCACGCCCGCGAGAGACTCGCCCATTTCAAGGCTCCTAAGAGGGTCTTCTTCGTCGGCGAGCTGCCGCGCAATGCCAGCGGAAAGATCCTCAAGCGGGACCTGCGGGACCGGTTCACCACCGAGTTGTGATGTCCTGTCAGCCGCGAGCATCAGGGGCCGGCCGCCGGACCGGTCCGGGCCGGACGGCCGAACTACTGGCCGCGGAGGCCGCCGCACCCCTGACCGCCGCGCTCCCCGAGCCGCGGGAGGCTCGGGAAGGCGTAGGTGCCGGAGAAGAAGCGCTCTGCCGGGCCCGGAGCCGCGCACGACACCGCGTCAGATGATTCGGCGGCGTCCCCGCGCCTCCGGGGCGGACGGCGTCGCCGGGCGCAATCCGGGCCGGTGAGGGGCAGGGGCACGTCGAAGTCCGGAGCCCAACTCGTCACGGGACGCGGGTTAGCCCGTTCGCCGCCCTCGGTGTGAGCGTTCCTCAGTTCTTCTCACTCATCGAGTGACCTGCGCAAACGACGCGACCGCGCCGGAGGCCCGCGACTGCCCGGGTGACGAGGACCCAAGGTCCTCGTGTTGCGGGGGTGACGGTCTGTCGGTTCTCTCGGGAGCACAGCAGAGGCGCCGCGCAGACCGGCCGGCCCCTGCTTCCGTTGGAGGATCCACATGCGCAACACACGCATCGGCGCGGGTGTCTGTCTGGCCGTCGGCTGCCTCGCCTTCGCGGCGCCGGCCGCAGAAGCGGCGGCCGAGCCTTCGGGTGAACAGACCATTCACATCAGTCCCTCCAGGACCTCACCTGGCTCGGAGGTCACCGTCAGCACCAGAGCCTGCGGCAAGGAGACCTACGGCAAGGGCACCTCCGAGGTGGGAGGGGCCTTCCACCTCTTCGAAGGGGAGCGCAAGGGCACGCTCGTCGGCGTGTTCGAAATCCCTCGTGGCGCGGAGCCGGGCACCGACACGGTGACGGTGAAGTGCCCTCCGAGGATCAAGATGACGGATACCTACGAGATCGTGGAGCGCGCCCCCTCCGGCGGGGTCGACGCAGGGTTCGGAGCCCCCACCGACCAGGGAACCCAGCTCGCCGCCGGCAGCGTGCTGCTCGCCGCGGCCGCGGCCGGGGGAGTGGTCAGGCTGCGTCGGCGTACGGCTGCCGCGCGTTCCTGACCCCGGTCCCGAACCCGCGGGGGCCGGCCGCCGCACCGGACGGCCCCCGCGAGCACCTCACGATCCGATGCGAGGCAGAGGTACCAGTGATGGAAACCGGGCGCAGTACCAGCACCACGTCGCCCTCGTCGTTCCCGGCGGTGAAACACCTCGTCTGGGCTCTGGTGGCCGGGACGGCGTTGGTAGCCGCAGGACTGCGAGAGGAGACCCCGCCGCGGCCACCGGTGGCCGGCGCGGCCGCCGCACCGGCCACTTCCCGGGAAGCGACCACGTCCCCCGTCGACCGGCCCGCCGCTCCCGCACCGCTCCTTCCGGCCGTCGACTACTTCGCCCCGGCACACGGGCGCGCGAAACCTCCCTCCCTGGTACGGCGCTCCACCGCGCCGCCCGTGCTCCAGCCGGTCCCGCCCGTCCGTCCCGCGCCGCTGCTCCCGCCGCACGCCCCGCGCACCGGACCGTCGTCCAGCAGTCCCGCCGGCAAGGGCGCCGCACCCGCCCCCGCCCGCAGCTCGCATCCCTCGCTGCCCGCCGTGCGGCCGCTCCCCGTGTCGACACCGCTCAGGCTGCGGATCCCGGCGGTGAAGGTGGACGCGCCGATGATGGAGCTCGACCTGGATGCCGACGGCGCCCTGGAGCCTCCGCCTGACAACAACCCCGTACTCGCCGGCTGGTACGCGGGCGGAACCGTGCCTGGGGCCACCGGTACCGCCGTCGTGGCAGGCCACGTCGACACCCGTCTCGGACCCGGTGTCTTCAGGCAGTTGGACGCGGTGCGCAAGGGGGCCACCATCGAGGTCGTCCGGGCGGATCAGCGAACCGCGGTGTTCACCGTCTACGCCGTCGAGGTCTACGACAAGAAGAACTTCCCCGACGAGAAGGTCTACGGCCGCTCGGACCGGGCGGAGCTGCGCGTGATCACCTGCGGTGGTGCCTTCACCAAGAAGGCCGGCTACGAGGACAACGTGGTGGTCTTCGCCGCGCTGACCGCCACGCGCTGACGCCTGCACCCCCCTGCCGGAGCCTCAGGGCGCCTCTCTCATGTCGACGATCCGCTTGATCTTGCCGACCGAACGCTCCAGAGTCCCGGGATCCACGATCTCCGCCTCGACGCTCACCCCCACGCCGTCCTTCACGGCGGCGACGATGGACAGTTCCGCCGCCTTCCGCTCACCGGGTGTCGCGCCGGACCGCGCCTCCGCCCGTATGGTCAGGGCGTCCAGCCGTCCACGACGCGTCAGGAGCAGCTGGAAGTGCGGGGCCACTCCCGGGGTCCGCAGCACGATCTCCTCGACCTGGGTGGGGAAGAGGTTGACGCCCCGGAGGATGACCATGTCGTCGCTCCTGCCCGTCACCTTCTCCATGCGCCTGAACGTGCGCGCGGTGCCAGGCAGCAGACGGGTCAGATCACGAGTCCGGTACCGGATCACCGGCATGGCCTCCTTGGTGAGTGAGGTGAAGACCAGCTCGCCCCGCTCCCCCTCGGGCAGCACCTCACCGGTGAACGGATCGACGACTTCGGGATAGAAGTGGTCCTCCCAGATGTGCAGGCCGTCCTTGGTCTCGGCGCACTCCTGAGCCACCCCCGGCCCCATCACCTCCGACAGCCCGTAGATGTCGACGGCGTCGATGGCGAACCGCTCCTCGATCTCGCGGCGCATCTGCTCGGTCCACGGCTCGGCCCCGAAGATCCCGACCTTCAACGATGTCGACCGGGGATCCACCCCCTGGCGTTCGAACTCGTCCAGCAGGGTCAGCATGTAGGAAGGGGTGATCATGATGATTTCGGGCCGGAAGTCCTGGATGAGCCGGACCTGGCGCGCCGTCATGCCTCCGGACGCCGGGACGACCGTACAGCCGAGGCGCTCCGCCCCGTAGTGGGCGCCGAGACCGCCGGTGAAGAGCCCGTATCCGTAGGCGACATGGACCTTGTGCCCCGGGCGCCCACCCGCCGCCCTGATCGAACGGGCGACGACGTCGGCCCAAGTGTCCAGGTCCCGCTCGGTGTACCCGACCACGGTGGGGCGGCCGGTCGTGCCGCTGGACGCGTGAAGGCGCCGCACCCGGTCCTCGGGCACGGCGAACATCCCGAACGGGTAGTTGTCCCGCAGGTCGGCCTTGACGGTGAACGGGAAGCGGGAGAGATCTGCGAGTGCACGGCAGTCATCGGGATGTACGCCGGCCTTGTCGAAGGCCGAGTGGTAGAAGCCGACGTTCTCGTAGGCGTGCCGGAGCGTGCCCCTGAGGCGCTCCAGCTGAAGGGCCTCGAGCTCGTCGCGGTCGAGTCGCTCCCCGGAGTCCAGCAGCGCGTTCATACGGATCATCCCCTCGCCGTCCGTCGACCGACCATTCGGTCGTCCTCTGCGTGCAGTAATTCAGGTGGTCAGGGGTTCTGGCAAGGGCCGGGTACGAGCTGTGGAAAACCCGGGCCGAGCCGTCCGGGAATCCGGAGCGGGGCCGGGCCCGCTCCTCCGCGGGCCGCGCACGGTGCCGGGCCTCCCGGAACGAGGCCGATCCCTGATTCGCTGTGGGCGGACGGGTCCGCAGGGCATGCCCGGCCCTGCTTGGATGGCAACCATGCCGATCTTCAGTACGTACGACGGGACCGAGCTCGCCTATCACCTCGTGGGCGAGGGGGAACCACTGATCTGCCTGCCCGGAGGGCCGATGCGGGCCTCCCGGTACTTCGGCGACCTGGGCGGACTCTCGCGCGTGCGGCAACTCGTCCTGCTCGACCTGCGGGGCACCGGCGACTCCGCGGTTCCGCGGGATCCGGACACGTACCGCATCGACCGGCAGGTGGACGACGTCGAGGCGCTCCGTGCGCATCTCGGCCTCGAACAGGCGGATGTACTGGCTCACTCCGCCTCCGCCGAACTGGCGGCACTCTACGCTGCGGCACACCCCCGGCGGCTGCGCACCCTGACCCTCGTCACGCCGGGCACCGGCACCCTGGGTCTCCCCGCGACCGCACAGGACCGCCGGGAGGCCGCCTCGCTACGCGCCCATGAACCCTGGTACCCCGAGGCGGTGGCGGCGCTGGACGAACTCCAGGCCGGACGGGTCACCCCCGAGGTGTGGGAAGGCATCCGGCCGTTCACCTACGGCCGTTGGGACGCGGCGGCCCAGGAGCACGCCGCGCAGTCCCCCTCGCAGCGCAACACGGAGGCCGCGTCGTTCTACTACCCGGAGAACGGCCTCGACGCGGAGGCCACGGTCGCCGCGATGCGCGAACTGCCCGTCCCCGTGCTCGTCCTCGCGGGGGAGTACGACGGCGGCCCCACGCCCGACCGGGCCGCCGAGCTGGTAGCCCTCTTCCCCCGGGGCGAGTTCGCCGTCCAGCGCGGGGCCGCCCACTTCCCCTGGATGGACGACCCGGGCGCCTTCTTCCGCACGGTCGCGGCCTTCCTCGACCCGGACGTCACCAGTGTGCAGGCGGGAGGGATCCGGCTCGCCCACCGCACCTGGGGCGATCCGTCCGCGCCGCCCGTCGTTCTCGCCCACGGCCGCTGCGGCAGCAGCCGGGACTGGACGGACATCGCCGAACGTCTCGCCGAACGCCACCGGGTCTACGCGCTCGACTTCCGGGGCCACGGCCTCAGCGACTGGCCCGGCCGCTACAGCCTCGAATTCTTCCGCGACGACCTGCACGCGTTCCTGGAGGCCCGCAACCTGGCCGGCGCCACGGTGATCGGACACTCCATGGGAGGGGCGGCCGCCCTGCTCCTCGCCGAGCTCCAGCCCGCGCTGATCGGTGCCCTGGTGATCGAGGACTCCCCGACCTTCGTCCCGCTCGACCCGCCACGCCCCCACGCCGAACGTCCGGAAGGCGAACTCGGCTTCGACTGGCCGGTCGTCCCGTCCGTCGACGCACAGCTGAACGACCCGGACCCGGCCGTCCAGGAATGCCTGGGCGACATCACCGCCCCGACACTCGTCGTCGGGGGATCCCGCAGCCACGTCGACCAGCGAGAGCTCGCCTCGATGGCGGAACGGATACCTGGCGGGCGCTACGTCCGCGTGGACGCCGGGCACCTCGTGCACTCCGACAACCCGCAGGCATTTCTCGACGCCCTCGCGTCGTTCGGCATCGGCTGACAGGCCCCGTCCGGGGCCCGCCGGCCGATCCCCTGTCCGGCGGATCCCCGTCGGACAGGACCAGTAGCCCGTCAGTCGCGGTGCAGGAGCGTCAGCATGACCTCGTACAGCGTCGCCTCGTGGTCGGCCGCCGCGCCCTCGGAACGCCACGCCACGAATCCGTCGGGGCGTACGAGCACGGCGCCCTGCGGGGACGTGCCGTGCGCGGCGGCCCAGTCGGCCCCGTTCTCGGGCACGAGGTCCGCGTCGCCGCCCGTCCCGACCCCGAAGGCCTGGAGCGGAATGCCGAGGCGCTTCGCGACCTGCTGCGCCGCCGAACGCCACTCCTGGTGACGGGCATCGGTCAGCAGCACGAACGACTTCTCGTACAGGTCCAGGGTCGACACGCGCCCGCCGTCCCCGCCGAGCCACATGTGGGGCGCCCTGGTGCCGGGCTCGCCCGTGAGTCCCATGCCCTCCGGGACCACGGGGAGGCCCGGGTCCACGTCCAGTACGGCGCCACGCAGGTAGCGGTAGCCGAGGGCGACCGTGAGCATGCCACCCTGACGACCGCCACCCGGACCGCCGGGACCGCCCGGGCCACCAGGGCCGCCGGCGGGCGCGTACCCCGGGTGACTGTGCTCGCTCGAACGGGCGGACGCACGCGCGCTCGTGGCCTGCGCCACGGGAAGCCGCTCGGCCTCGTACGTCCCGAGAAGCCCCGGGCCGGCGACCTCGTCGATGACGGCGGCGAGCTTCCAGGCGAGGTTGTGAGCGTCCTGGATACCGGTGTTCGAACCGAACGCCCCCGTGGGAGACATCTCGTGGGCCGAATCACCGGCCAGGAAGACGCGGCCGACGCCGTACCGCTCGGCGACCCTCTCGGCAGCGTGCCACGGAGCCTTGCCGGTGATCTCGACGTCCAGGTCCGGGGCCCCGACCGCCCTGCGGATGTGATCCGCGCACCGCTCGTCGGTGAAGTCCTCGAGTGTCTCGCCCCGGTCGGGCTGCCACGGCGCGTGGAAGACCCAGCGCTCCTCGTTGTCCACGGGCAGCAGCGCGCCGTCCGCCTCCGGGGCGGTCAGGTAGCAGACGATGAACCGCCTGTCGCCCACCACCGAGGCGAGGCCCCGTGAGCGGAACGTGATGCTCACGTTGTGGAAGAGGTCACCGGGACCTGTCTGGCCGATGCCCAGCTGCTCCCGGACCGGACTGCGGGGCCCGTCGGCCGCGACGAGGTAGTCCGCCCGAACCGTGGTGTGCTTCCCGGTCTCCCGGTCCTTCACGACGGCGGTCACGCCCTCCGCATCCTGCTCGAAGGAGAGCAGCTCGGTGGAGAAGCGCAGCTCACTGCCCTGTGCCCGGGCATGGGTGACCAGAACGGGCTCCAGGTCGTTCTGGCTGCACAGGCACCAGCCGCTCGGGCTGAACCGGGCGAGCCCGCCACCCGGGTCGATCTCCTTGAACAGCCACTCCTGGTCGTCGCCGGTGAGCGACCCGGCCTGGAGGATCCCGTGGTTGTCCGCCAGCACCGACGCGGCGTCCCGGATCAGTTGCTCCGCACCCGCCGCCCGGAACACCTCCATGGTGCGGACGTTGTTGCCACGCCCCCGCGGGTGGGTCGAGGTGTCGGCGTGCTTCTCCACCAGCAGGTGGCGGACGCCGAGCCGGCTCAGGAAGAGGGACGTGGACAGGCCCACCAGGGAGCCGCCCACGATGAGGACCGGTACGCGTAGGTCGACGTTCTCGTTCATCAGTTGCTCCAGCTGGGACGCATGACGGATGCAGTGTCCATGCCCTCGACGAGGGTCTTGGGCCGGACATCTGCCGCCGCCTCACCTGAACGGTTCACAAATATCGCGCCGCCCGTACCAGCGTTCCACGATCAGTCGCGGGAGCGATGCTCCGCGGCACGGGGGCGGACGTCACGTGCCGCAGGCAGGGACCTGACCCGCTTCCGACCGATACCGACGGATGACGAGGGGCCACGGGACGTGGCCGCCGCACCGTCTCGAAGGAGAGCGAAAGATGACAACCCTCTCGGAACGTATATCTCAGTCCGCCTTCGACGGTTCGAGGCTCCGGGTCATACTGCTGCTGGACCTGCACGACGGCGCCCAGAACCAGTTCCTCGAGGCGTACGAGCACATGCGCAACCAGGTGGCCTCGATCCCCGGGCACATCAGCGACCAGCTGTGCCAGTCCATCGAGAACCCCTCGCAGTGGCTCATCACCAGCGAGTGGGAGAGCGCCCCGCCGTTCCTCGCCTGGGTGAACAGCGAGGAGCACGTCGCCACGGTTCAGCCGCTCCACAGCTGCGTGCGCGACACCCGCTCCCTCCGCTTCAGCGTCCTGCGGGAGACCGGCGCGGCCTTTGAGAACACCGCCGAGCCGCTCAAGGGCAACCTCCAGTCCACGCCCCGGCTCGGAGACGGCGTCGTGCGCCACGCGCTCACCTTCACGGTCAAGCCGGGCACGGAGGAGATGGTCGCGAAGATCCTCGCCGACTACGACTCCCCGCAGGCGCGCGTCGACGAGAACACCCGGCTGCGCCGCACGTCGCTCTTCATGCACGGCAACCGCGTCGTACGAGCGGTCGAGGTCGAGGGCGATCTGATGGCGGCTCTGCGCCACGTCTCCCGCCAGCCCGAGGTCAGGGCAGTCGAGGAGGCCATCAATCCCTACCTGGAGCAGGACCGGGACCTGAGCGACCCGGACTCCGCTCGGATGTTCTTCACCCGTGCGGCGCTCCCGACGGTCCACCACGTCAAGGCAGGCCGTCACAACGCCGCCGGCGTCGACCGGCACGCGCTGTTCTACCAGGCGAAGGAGGGCTGCGGCATGGCTCTGGCCAAGCTGCTCGCCGGCCAGGACGAGGAGGCCGCGGACGACATCGCGAGCCCGATCGAGAGCAGCACCATCTTCCAGCGCGACGACATCGTGGTCCGGCTCCTCGAAGTCAGCGGCCCGCTCGACGCGCAGCCCACGCAGGCGCTCGGCATCGGTGGCCCCCGCAAGGCGGCCATGCTCGGCCGGCTGCTCGACGGCGGTGCGAACGGCATGCCGACCACCGACCAGGAGGCCGCGCGCTTCCTCGCGCAGGCGGAGATGGACCTGATCACCGACCGTCAGGCCACCGATTCCTGACGTGTCAGCGGCAGCGGGGACACCCCCGCCCTGCCGTCACACCGCACAAGTGCCTGGAGGAGACCAGCCATGACCACCCACCGGCCTCGCATCGTGGACCTCAGCGAGACTCAGCCCAACCGCCGGCGCGGCGGAGACCTGCGCGCCATGCTCACACCCACGACGGTGGGAGCCACCAGCGGCTTCATGGGGCTGGCCCTCGTCGAACCCGGTGACCGCATCGGCGAGCACTACCACCCGTACTCGGAGGAATTCGTGTACGTCGTGGACGGTCTCCTCGAGGTGGACCTGGACGGCGAGACGTTCGCCATGCGGCCCGACCAGGGCCTGCTCATCCCGCCCCACGTGCGTCACCGCTTCCGCAACGTGGGTGACGTCGAGGCCCGCATGGTCTTCCACCTCGGTCCGCTCGCCCCGCGCCCTGAGCTCGGACACGTGGACACCGAGGTCACGGAGTCCACGGACCCCCGTGACGGCTACGCGCCGCCAGAACGAACGGGGGCGGCCTCATGACCCGGCGCGTCGCCGTCACCGGAGTGGGCGTGGTCGCGCCCGGCGGCATCGGGGCCCCGGCTTTCTGGGACCTGCTGTCCAACGGTCGCACCGCGACCCGGGGCATCACGCTGTTCGACCCGGCCGAGTTCCGCTCGCGCATCGCCGCCGAGTGCGACTTCGACCCCGTCGCCCACGGCCTGGACGCGGATCTCATCGCCCGTTCCGACCGCTACATCCAGTTCGCACTCGTGGCGGCCCGGGAAGCACTGGGTGACGCCGGCCTCGATCTCGGCAAGGAGGACCCCTGGCGCATCGGGGTCTCCCTCGGGACCGCGGTCGGCGGCACCACCCGGCTGGAGCACGACTACGTCGCCGTCAGCGGCAGCGGTTCGCGCTGGGACGTCGACCACCGGCCGGCCGGAGCCCACCTGGAGCGGGCCTTCGCGCCCAGCACCCTCGCCTCCGCGGTCGCGGAGGAGGTCGGTGCCCACGGTCCGGTGCAGACCGTCTCGACGGGCTGCACCTCCGGACTCGACGCGATCGGCTACGCCTTCCACGCCGTCGAGGACGGCAGGGCCGACATCTGCGTCGCCGGGGCGTCCGACACGCCCATCACTCCCATCACCGTCGCCTGCTTCGACGCGATCAAGGCGACCTCGGCGAACAACGACGACCCGGAGCACGCCTCCCGGCCGTTCGACGCACGCCGCGACGGGTTCGTGATGGGGGAGGGCGGAGCGGTCCTCATCCTCGAGGAGCTCGAGCACGCCCGAGCCCGGGGCGCCACCGTCTACTGCGAGATATCCGGCTACGCCACCTTCGGCAACGCCTACCACATGACCGGGCTCACCACCGAAGGGCTGGAGATGGCCGAGGCCATCAACAGCGCCCTCGCCCAGGCCCGGCTCGACGGTTCGCAGGTGGACTACGTCAACGCGCACGGCTCGGGCACCAAGCAGAACGACCGCCATGAGACAGCGGCGGTCAAGCGGGCTCTGGGCTCGCACGCGTACAAGGTGCCGATGAGTTCGATCAAGTCGATGGTCGGCCACTCGCTCGGAGCCATCGGGGCGATCGAGATCGCCGCCTGCGTACTGGCACTCAAGAACCAGACGGTACCGCCGACGGCCAACTACGAGGTCCCTGACCCCGAGTGCGACCTCGACTACGTACCCCGCACCGCCCGGCCGCTCAAGCTGCGCAGTGTGCTCTCGGTCGGCAGCGGCTTCGGCGGATTCCAGTCCGCCGTCGCCATGACCCGATCAGGCGGGAGGAACCCATGAACCACTCCGCACGTCCGGAGAGGCGCAACTCCGTCATCACGGGGATCGGCGTCGTCGCACCCAACGGCACCGGCGCCGGCGCCTTCTGGAAGCAGACCCAGGAGGGCGTCAGCGTCCTCGACCGGGTGTCCCGCGAAGGGTGCGAGAACCTCCCGCTGAAGGTGGCGGGGGAGGTGCGTGACTTCGACCCGGTCGCGTTCATCGAGGAGCGGTTCCTCGTCCAGACCGACCGGTTCACCCACTACGCGATGGCCGCCGCCGACCTCGCCCTCGACGACGCACGCATGGGGCGCGCCGACTACGAGAGCGAACCGTTCAAGGTCGGCGTGGTCACCGCGGCGGGCTCGGGCGGCGGCGAGTTCGGCCAGCGTGAGCTGCAACGGCTGTGGGGGGAGGGCTCGCGATTCGTCGGCCCCTACCAGTCCATCGCCTGGTTCTACGCGGCGAGCACCGGCCAGATCTCCATCCGGGGCGGCTTCAAGGGCCCGTGCGCCGTGGTCGCGAGCGACGAGGCGGGCGGACTGGACGCGATCATGCACGCCGCGAGGTCCATCGGGCGGGGCACCGACGCCGTCGTCGTGGGCGCCGCCGAGGCACCGCTCGCGCCGTACTCGGTCGTCTGCCAGCTCGGCTACGACGACCTCAGCCTCTGCGAGGAACCCACCCGCGCCTACCGGCCGTTCACCGCGGACGCCTGCGGATTCGTGCCGGCCGAGGGCGGAGCCATGCTGGTGGTCGAGGAGGAGACGTCGGCCCGCGCACGTGGTGCCCGGGTCCGGGCCGAACTGGCCGGTCACTGCGCGACCTTCACCGGTGCCTCCCGGTGGGAGGAGTCCAGGGCCGGACTGGCCCGGGCGATCGAAGGGGCGCTCCGCGAGGCCGGCTGCGCACCCGAGGAGATCGACGTCGTCTTCGCGGACGCGATGGGAGTGCCCGCCGCGGACCGGGCCGAAGCGCTTGCCATCGCGGACGCCCTGGGCGCCCACGGACGGCGTGTCCCCGTCACCGCGCCCAAGACCGGGACCGGCCGCGCCTACTGCGGAGCACCCGTCCTCGACACCTCCGCCGCGGTACTCGCCATGGAGCACGGGCTGGTCCCCCCGACGCCCAACGTCTTCGAGGTGTGCCACGACCTGGACCTGGTCACCGGTCGTGCGCGCTCCGCCGACATGCGGACGGCGCTGGTGCTGAGCCGAGGACTCATGGGGTCCAACGCCGCCCTGGTGCTGCGGCGTCCCACCGAAACCACCGTGTGAGAAGGAGGAGTCACCCATGAACGACCGACTGACGTACGAAGAGCTGGCCGTGCTCATGAAGAACGGCGCCGGCCTGACCGTCGACCCGTCGGAGATGGCGAGCCGTCCCGGTTCGGCCTTCGACGAGTACGGCCTGGACTCGCTCGGCCTGCTCGGGATCGTCGCCGCGCTGGAGAACCGTTACGGCCGTCCGCTGCCCGCGGACGCCGACCGGTGCAGGACGCCCGGCGAGTTCCTCGACCTCGTGAACAACACCCCAGTGACAGGAGTCTGACGTGTCCGGACACACCGAGAACGAGATCACCATCGCGGCCCCCCTGGACCTCGTCTGGGACATGACGAACGACCTGGAGAACTGGCCGCAGCTGTTCAGCGAGTACGCGGCCGTCGAGGTCATGGCGCGCGAGGGCCAGAAGACGACCTTCCGGCTCACCATGCACCCGGACGAGAACGGCAAGGTCTGGAGCTGGGTCTCCGAGCGCACCACGGACCGTCAGGGCCTCACCGTCCGGGCCCGCCGCGTCGAGCCCGGCCCGTTCCAGCACATGGACATCCGGTGGGAGTACTCCGAGGTCCCCGGCGGCACGCGCATGCACTGGCGCCAGGACTTCGCGATGCGTCCCGACGCCCCGGTCGACGACGCGTGGATGACCGACAACATCAACCGCAACTCCCGCGTCCAGATGGAGCTCATCCGGGACAAGATCGAGCAGCGCGACCGGGAGCGCCGCTCCGCCTCCGTCCCCGCCAACTGATGCCCCGAAAGGCAGCCAGATGCACCACGCACTGATCGTCGCCCGGATGGCGCCCGGATCCGCGCCGGACATCGCGAAGCTCTTCGCGGAGTCGGACAACACCGAGCTTCCCCACCTCGTGGGGGTCAACAGGCGCACCCTGTACCAGTTCGGCGACGTGTACCTGCACCTGATCGAGTCCGACCGGCCCCCGGGCCCGGAGATCGCCAAGGTGACGGAGCACCCCGAGTTCAAGGCCGTCAGCGACCGGCTCACCGCCTACGTCAGCCCGTACGACCCGCAGACGTGGCGCGGGCCGAAGGACGCGATGGCTCAGCAGTTCTACCGGTGGGAGCGTCAGGGCTCCGCCTGAACACGGACGATCGCCCCGGGGCCGGCACCTGAGTGCCGGGCCCGGGGCGATCTCCTTTCGGGCCGTTACGGCACGAGGCACTCGAAGGCGTGCAGGTACGCGTTCACCGGGTGGATCTGGCCGACCCGGAGGCCGGCCTCGGACATCCGGCTCACCAGGCTCTCCCTGGTGTGCTTCGCACCTCCGACGTTCAGCAGGAGCAGCAGGTCCATGGCGGTGGTGAACCGCATCGACGGGGTGTCGTCGACCAGGTTCTCGATGATCACCACCCGGGCCCCGGAGCGCGCGGCGGACACGACGTTGCGCAGCGTGCGGCGCGTGCTCTCGTCGTCCCATTCGAGGATGTTCTTGATGATGTACAGATCGGCCTCGACCGGGATGTCCTCACGGCAGTCGCCGGGCACGATCCGTACCCGGTCAGCGAGGGACCCGCCGTCGCGCAGCCGCGCGTCGGCGCGCGCGACGACACCCGGTAGGTCGAGGAGCGTGCCCCGGACCGAGGGGTGCTTCTCGAGCAGGCTGGCGAGGACGTGTCCCTGACCGCCGCCGATGTCGACGACCGAGGACACCCCGGTGAGGTCCAGGAGGTCGGCCACATCCTGCGCCGACTGCACGCTGGAGGTGGTCATGGCGCGGTTGAAGATCTGGGCCGACTCGCCCGCGTCCTGGTGGAGGTAGTCGAAGAAGCCCTTGCCGAACGTCTCGGGGAAGACGCTCGTGCCGGAGCGGACCGCGTCGTCGAGCCGCGGCCAGACCTCCCAGGTCCAGGGCTCCGTGCACCACAGGGCGATGTAGCGCAGGCTGTGGGGGTCGTCCTCCCGCAGCAGCCGGGACATCTCCGAGTGGGTGAACTTCCCGTCGGGTGTCTCGCTGAAGATGCCGTAGCAGCACAGCGCCCGCATGAGGCGTCGCAGGGGCGCGGGCTCGGCGTCGACGGAGAGGGCGAGTTCCGCGGCCGAAGCCGGTGTCTCGCCCAGCGCGTCGGCGACGCCCAGCCGGGCGGCCGCGCGTACGGCGGCGGCGCAGGCCGCTCCGAAGGCGAGCTCCCGCAGACGCATGGACGGCGGAGGGGACTGGCCCGCGGTCTGCTGCGGTGCTGTGAGGGGGGCCGTGACGGGAGTCGTCTCGGGGGTGGGACTCACGGTGGTCATACCGTCTCGTTTCTCCTTGTGCGGAGGTGCGCCGTCATCGGGCGCACAGGCCGGCCGGGACGGACGTCCCGCACGTGTTGCTGGTGAAGGTGTTGCCGGTTCCCGAGGTGTCGCGGTTGGCGAGGTCGGCCGGCTTGTTTCCCTGCACGCGGTTGTCGCGGATGGTGTTGTCGGTGTTCAGCGCGCCCACGAAGCTCTTGAAGAGCAGGATCCCGCCGGACAGCGGCGTCGAGCCGATGTTGTCCTCGATGACGTTGGAGCGGACCGTGGTGGCCTCGCTGCCGGTCAGGACGATGCCTGAACCCTGGATGGCGGACAGACGCGGAGTCGCCGGACAGAACTTGTTGTTCTTGACGATCCGGTTGTCACTGATCGTCATCTTTCCGGCGGCGGGCTTCGACTCGTCACCGACGACGAAGACGCCGCTGCAGTTGCCGGTCAGCAGATTTCCGTCGATCACCATGTTGCGCACTCGGCGCGCGGTGACACCGATGCGGTTCTTGGTCACGGAGTTGTCCACGACCAGAGTCCCGCCGGTGTCGGTGGCGCCGCCTTCCTCGGTGACCGAGTTGGCGACGAAGATGCCGGCGTCGCCGTTCGCGGTCGCCTTGTTGAAGCGGAAGTCACCGCGGGTGGAGCGCTCCTGCGCGATGCCCCAGGTGCCGTTCTTGCGGGCGGTGACCCCGCGGACGGAGAGACCGTCGGTCCAGGAGGCCCAGACACCGCTCTTGCTGAAACCCGACACGGTCAGCGCGCGGATCCTGACGTCGTCGACGGTACGGCCCTTCGTCCCGATGACGCAGATGCCGTTGCCGCCGGTGGCGCAGGCGTTGGCCGCGCGCGGGCCCCTGGCCGCCTCGGCGCCCTTGGTCTTTCCGGGCTTGCTCGACTTGGCCGGCGCGGCGGTCTTGGCCTTGGGCGGGGCGATGACCGTACGCTCGCCGGTCCCGCGCAGGGTCAGGCCGGGCTTCGTGATCAGGACGCTCTCGCGGTACGTACCCGCCAGCACGACGACGGTGTCGCCCGGCTTCGCCGCGTTCACAGCGCGCTGGATCGACTCACCGGGGTGCACCACGAGCTCGCCGTGTCCCGACGCGGACGAGGGGGCGGCGGCGAGGCTGAGTGAGGTCGCCGTGGCGAGCGTGATGCCCGCCAGGCATTTCATGTGCTTTCTTCTCATGAGCCGAAGCTATGGGCGATCAACCACCGGTGCCACGCATGGTGAGCGTATGGATACATGGCGTGCCTGAATGGCTTACGCGCACGGTCCGGGTGGCATCCGCCAGGGTGCCGAGGGGCCGGGCGCGGGCGGACCGCGGTCGACGTAACCTGCTCCCATGACGGGCGAGCGCGATCTGCGGACACTGCTGCACGGACTGCGACCGGAGCTGCGGTCCGGCCGCTACGTCTTCACCACGCTGCCGGGCGGGGAGGTGCCGGCCGGAGTCACCCCCGTGGTCACCGTCGCCGAGAGCGAAGGGCTCACGCTCGTCGTCCCCGAGGCGCAGGCCCGGGAATCCGGGCTCGACCACCACTTCGTCGCCGCCTGGATCACCCTCAGGGTGCACTCGGCGCTCGACGCGGTGGGACTGACCGCCGCGGTGTCCCTGGCGCTCACGGACGCGGGGATCAGCTGCAACGTGGTCGCCGGATTCCACCACGATCACCTCTTCGTCCCGTACGGGCGCGCGACACAGGCGGTCCAGGTGCTCGAGGCGCTGGCCGAGGAGTCCGCGTAGCAGTGCCCGGCTCCGCAAGGTGAGCCGGGACACGTAACATGGCCCCCATGTCCTTCCTCCGCCGCCGTAGCGCCGCCACACCCGCGGGCCCGGACTTCGACGTCCTGGCCATGGACCCGGGGGACTGGCCCGGCAACCTCGGCGCCGGTCTGCTCCCCGCTCCCGACGGGAGCTGCCAGGGCGTGTTCCTGCGCTACGACCTGTTCGGCGGACGCGGGCCCGCGATGATCATCGGCAACCTGCCGGAGGGTTCACCGGCCCGCGAGACCGAGGAGGGCCAGGTCCCCTTCGAGGTGGCCCAGCTGCTCCTCGCGCTCGAGAACGACGAGCCGGTCGAGGTCACCGGCACCGAGGACGTGCCCGTCATGCAGGGCGACAGCCTGCTGATCGTGCACCGCATCAAGCTCTCCGAGAGCCGGATCTCCTGCGTCCAGTTCGACCGGAGCGACGGTGTGCTCGTCACCATCGCCAGCTGGGACCGGCCGATCACCGATGATCTCTACGCCCTGCTCAAGCCACTTCCCGCGGAGCTGTTCCAGCAGGGCTGAAACGTCCCTGCGTCGTCAGCAATCCGGCCATCCGCGCGGCGGACGTCCCGAACCCCGTGGGGCCACCGAGGTGCCACGGGGTCGAGGTGCCCCGCCGCAGGTCCTCCTCGCGGTAGCGCCGGCAGTCCCGGTGCCAGATGAGGATGCCCGCGATCCAGTGCTCGAGTTCCTGGACGTAGCCGGCCAGGATCTCGCGTGCTTCCGCGTCCAGACCGAAGTCGTCGTACAGCACAGGCAGCTCCTGCTCGGCGACGTGCAGGAACTGCCGAAGCCGTGAGTTCATCAGGTCGTGCACGAGGGCGACGCCCGTCGGATAGTCCACCCCGAAGAAGTTCTGCACGACGAGGACACCGTTGTGGACCTCCCCCTCGTACTCGATCTCCTTCTGGTACGAGAAGAGGTCGTTGAGCAGGCAGGCGTAGTCCGCCGCCGCGTTCTCCAGCGACCGCATCGGGCCGCTCCGGTAGACCTCTTCGGGCACCTTCCTGCCGTGGCCCAGGCGGCACAGGCTCATCGTGAGGTCCGAACCGAATGTCGCCCGGCGCATCTCCACGTAGTCCACCGGGTCGGGGATCCGGTTCTGCGCCTGGTTCGCCAGCTCCCAGAGCCAGCTCGCCGTCATCGACTCCACCGCCGCCCGGAAGGTCCTCCGGCCCGCCTCGTCCATCGGACCGGCCGTCCGCTGCCAGAGGTCCGCCAGCCCCCGCTCCAGGGCGTTGACCGGCTCGGGTGCGGAGGAGTCGTCCAGCGGCATGAACAACGACAGCCGCTCGTTCGCCAGCCGTGCCCCCGCGAGGTCTCGGGTCCGGCCGTGCACCACGGGGAACCAGTCGTCGCCGTACGTGCCCCAGGTCAGCCACCCCGACGACAGATCGAGCTCGTCCGGGGTGGCGTCGGGATGCAGACCGGCCGCGCACAGCGGCAGATCCGTCGCGAGGAGGCGTTCCTCGTCCCAGATGTGGGAGCCGGGCACCCCTGGCTGGGCCTCCAGCAGTCCCATCCGGTGGGACCACTCGACGATCCGTACCCGGGCGCCGTCCAGGTGCGGGCTCAGCGTCGTGCCGAAGGGCAGGTCGAACTCCGGCAGGAGCGAGGGACCGACGTGCCGGAACGGGACATGACCATGGCTGCGGGCCCGGAACGACTCCGAACGCGGAGTGAACCGCAGGGACGCGGCGGCCATGCCGAACCCCGGGACGCCGTCCCCCGCCCCGCCGCCGTTCATGTAGCGACTGGAACGCATGTGCCACTCGTGGCCGCCCGACTGCCAGTCCTGGAGACCCTTCACATAGGCGAGGACGGCGAGCGTCTCGTCACCGGTCAGCCCCTCTTCCGCGCACAACGGGCCGAGCTCGGTCAGGGCGGTGTTCTCGAACTGCTGGAGGCGTGACGTCAGCAGGTCGTTGACCGCCTCCGCCGCCTCCTGAGTCGGACAGTCCAGGAACCGCTCCAGGACCAGGACCCCGTTGCTGTTCTCTCCTTCCTCCTCCACCTCGCGCTGGTAGGAGAAGAGATCGTTGCGCAGGTGCACGGCGTCGGAGAACGCGTCCTTGAGCACCCGCAGGGCACGGGAGCCCGCGACCCTGGCGGGAACCTCCGCGTTGGCCGCGTACTCCACCAGGCCGGCCGACCACGGCGCTCCACCGACCTTGCGGCGCATCTCGATGTACTCGACGGGGTTGGCGATACGCCCCTCGTTGATGTTCGCGAGCTCCCAGAGCGACTCGTCGAGCAGATTCTCGGTCGCCTCCGCGAACCGGGCCCGCCAGGCGTCGGACATGCTCGGAACAGTCCTGGCCCAGAGATCCGCCAGCCCGGCCTCCACCGGATTGACCGGCTCCGGAGTGGATGCGCCCCGGTCCATCGGCATGAACGCCGGCAGCCGGTCCAGGTAACGCTTGGCCCCCTCGCGGTCCGGGGTGCGCTTGAACAGTTCGAGGAAGTGGTCGTCGAAGAAGAAGACCCACACGTACCAGTCGGTCACCAGGGACAGCGCGTCGGCCGAGCAGTCGGGGTGGGTGTAGGCGCAGAGCAGCGCGTAGTCGTGGGACTCGAGGTCCTTCTCCTCCCAGACGCCGGAACCCTCCAGCATCCCCATCCCGCGGGCCCATTCCCGGGTGTGTGTACGGGCTTCCTCCACATGAGGGTTGAGGCGTGCCGGGTACGGCACGTAGAAGTCCGGCAGGGAGAAGGGCTGTGCCATGTGCGTCCGGCCTTTCCGAATACTCCGCGCGGTCCGTACGGACCGGTGCTGTCGGCGCCAGCACTACCCCTCGGCCATCCGGGGCACGCGCGGGGCGGAATAGTCACACAAGTTCAGGTGTAGTTGCACACTGCACTCTTGACGCACCCGTACCTGCCGCAACAGAGTGTGCGCCGACCGATGAAGACGGGGAGTACCACCGGGTACAGCTCCCCCACCCATGCCCCACGAAGGGTTGTCATGACGTCGAAGCAGAGGATCAGACTCGCGCTCGCTCTCACCACGGCAGGAGCCCTGAGCGTGGGCCTCCTCTCCCCGGCGGTGGCCGGCGCGGACACCGTACGACCGGACTGCCCCCGCGGCCTGTCCTGCGACTGGGTCCCGGCCGCCTACCAGCAGACGGGGGATCCGGAGGACAAGGAGAGCTACGGGAACTACGACACGGCCGACCGTCCCGGCAGCAACTCCGTCAAGTTCATCGTCCTGCACGACACCGAGGTCGACTACGACACCACCCTGAAGATCTTCCAGAACCCCACCCACCAGGCCTCCGCCCACTACGTGGTGCGCTCCTCGGACGGCCACGTCACGCAGATGGTCAAGAACAAGGACGTCGCGTGGCAGGCGGGCAACTGGTACCTCAACACGCACTCCATCGGCATCGAGCAGGAAGGTTTCGCCGCTGAGGGCGCCAAGTGGTACACCCCCGAGATGTACCGCTCGACCGCACGCCTCGTCCGGCACCTCGCGGCGAAGTACGACATCCCGCTCGACCGGCAGCACATCCTCGGACACGACGGGGTACCCCCCACCAGCGCTGCCGGTACCAAGAACATGCACTGGGACCCGGGTCCGTACTGGGACTGGAACCGCTTCATGGCGCTCCTCGGCAGGCCCAGCGTGCCGAGCGCCCACCGGACCAGTGAACTCGTCACCGTCAGCCCTGACTTCACCAAGAACCAGC
The DNA here is from genome assembly GCF_043199535.1 of Streptomyces sp. NPDC048590. Classification (NCBI taxonomy): domain Bacteria; kingdom Bacillati; phylum Actinomycetota; class Actinomycetes; order Kitasatosporales; family Streptomycetaceae; genus Streptomyces; species Streptomyces sp. NPDC048590. Next base: position 744,102 of record NZ_JBICWC010000002.1, read on the forward strand.
AGGCGTTCCGCGACTGCGAGAAGGGCGTCGATCTGCCCGTGCAGGGCAGCAGCGCGGTTCCGCTGCACACCGGACCGTCCGAGGACGCGCCACTCTTCTCGGACCCGGGCCTGCACCCGGACGGCGCGCCGGGCACCAACTGCGCCGCGGACTGGGGCAGCAAGATCAGTGCCAGCCAGCAGGCCGTCATCGCCGACCGGGCGCCCGGCTGGACGGCCATCTGGTGGTACGGGGACAAGGCGTGGTTCCGCACCCCGGCAGGGAGCCGCGTGACGACCCCGACATCCGGGCGTGTCGTCCGGCCGAAGGCGGGCAGGACGGAAGTACCGGTCTACGGTGTCGCCTACCCGGAGAAGGGGGAGTACCCGGCGGACTTCGTGAAGCCGACCGTGGGCACACCCCTCGTCTACACCATCAAGGCAGGGCAGGCGTTCCCCGGTGGTGGCGAGGCACCCACCGGCTACTACTACGCCCCGACGATCGACGCTTCCAAGCCGTACGACCACACGTACTTCCGCGGAAGCCAGAAATACGTGACGGTTCAGATCGGCCACCGGATCGGCTTCGTGAAGACGTCCGACGTCGATGTGGTGCCCGCCGGGTCATGAGCGTCTGCTGAGACCGTGAACACGCGCTGCGGGACCCGTGTGTCGGCACCGGTCCCGCAGCGCGCTTCCCCCGTCCGTCAGGCCGGCGCGACCCGGCGTGGTCAGCGGGTGCCCACCGCGGCACGGACAGCACGTCGGGCCATCGCGCAGTCGTCGTGCAGCCTGCGCAGCAGAAGACGCTGCTCCTCGCCGGAGGTGAGCATGCCTGGCCGTGTCTGTCCGCCGACGGCGGGTGAGCCTTCACGCATGGCCCGCTGGACCGCCGTCTCGTAGGTACGGATCTCGCGGGTGAGCACGATCATGAGGTTGATGAGGAAGGCGTCCCGCGCCGCGGCGCCGGCTGCCTGTGCCAGCTGGCTGATCTGGCGTCGCGCGGCGGGTGCGTCCCCGAGCACGGACCAGAGCGTCGCCAGGTCGTAACCCGGGAGATACCAGCCGGCGTGTTCCCAGTCGACCAGGACGGGCCCCGTGGGCGGCAGGAGGATGTTGGAGAGCAGGGCGTCGCCGTGGCAGAACTGGCCCATGCCGTACCGCCCGCCCGCGTGTGCGAGACCGTGCAGCAGCTTCTGCAGGTCGCCCAGATCGCGATCGGTGAACAGCCCGAGCTCGTGGTAACGGGCGATTCGGGAGGCGTAGTCCAGCGGCGCGTCGAACAGACCGGCCGGCGGTCGCCAGGCGTTGACCCGGCTGATCGCGCCGAGAACGGCACGCAGGTCAGCCCTGGGCGGAGCTTCAGCCGGATGCCTCGTCAGCGCCGCGACCCTGCCGGGCATCCGCTCGATCACCAGGGTGCAGTTCTCCGGGTCCGCTGCGATGAGACGCGGGACACGGACCGGCGGGCGGTGCCTGACGAAGGTCCGGTATGCAGCTATCTCGTGCCGGAACCGCTCCGTCCAGGAGGGGGAGTGATCGAGTAAACACTTCGCCACCGCGGTCGCGCGACCAGTGGTGCCGACGATGAGCACCGAGCGCCCGCTGCGGCGCAGCACCTGAACCGGGTTGAACTCCGGGCAGATCCGGTGGACCGAGGCGATGGCCATGCGTAGCTGCGCCCCTTGGGCGCCCGACAAGTCCAGTCTGCCGCTGAGCGGTTGGGAGGCCGGGCCCGCCATCCGCCGGGGACGGGCCGCGCCGGGCGCCGAAGAAGCGGCGCGGGGGTCCAGATACGGTCCGCCGCCCGCCCCCGAGGGTCGGAGCGGCCGGGGCGGGGCGGACACGGAGGACGATGCTGTGTACATGGGCGAGACAGATCCCTTCGTGCGCCGACAAGTTGCGTGCGCCGCCCCGGCCGGCGGCCGTTCGGCACCCTGGGGAGTACCTAGGGCTGCCGGGCGGGGTGGCGCATTCCTACCTGACACCGGATGCCCGGTGGCACAACATCTGGCGCCCCCTGGCGAACCGTGGCGAATATTCGCCGGGCATCCGCCAGGGGGCTAGGGTCAAGTCAGCCGAGAACCTGGGGGCTTGACGTGACCGGAGAACCCAACACCCGCCTCTCCGACCTGTTCGGCATGACCGGATGGTCCAAGGGCGAACTCGCGAGAATGGTGAACAGGCAGGCGGCGGCCATGGGCCACCTCCAACTGGCCACCGACACCTCGCGGGTGAGACGCTGGATCGACATGGGGGAGTCCCCCCGCGATCCCGTGCCCGAAGTGCTGGCAGCTCTGTTCACCGAGCGACTCGGCCGTGTCGTGACCATCGAGGACCTCGGGTTCGGCCGACGCGGGCGTGTGGGGAAGCGGCGAAAGGCCGGGACGGATGAGAATCCGGACGGACTGCCGTGGGCGCCCGAACGGACGGCAGCGGTCCTCACCGAATTCACGGGAATGGACCTCATGCTCAACCGACGCGGCTTGGTGGGTGCGGGCGCGGCGCTCGCCGCCGGCTCAGCCCTCACCGGCGCCATGTACGACTGGCTGCACTCGGAGCCCGCCCCGGCGGCCCGGGCCTCGCGCCTCAACGACCCCATGCACGCCGACAACGCGGGCTACGACCTCTACGAGGCCGCACCCGTGGGCTCGGAGGAGATCGAGGCGCTCGAGCGCTCGGTCGAGGTGTTCCGCGCGTGGGACGCCTCGAGAGGCGGGGGACTGCAGCGCAAGGCCGTCGTGGGCCAGCTCAACGAAGTGGGCGGAATGCTCGCCTATCACCACCCCGAGCACCTTCAGCGGCGCCTGTGGGGTGTGGCGGCGAATCTCGCGGTACTCGCCGGCTGGATGTCCCACGACGTCGGTCTGGAGCCCACCGCGCAGAAGTACTTCGTCATCGCGGCGCACGCGGCGCGCGAAGGAGGCGATCGTCCGCGGGCCGGCGAGGCGCTCTCCCGGGCCGCCCGTCAGATGGTCCACCTGGGCCGGCCGGACGACGCCCTGGACCTGATGAAGCTCGCCAAGTCCGGTTCCGGGGAGGAGACCCTCCCGCGTACACGGGCGATGCTGCACACCATCGAGGCATGGGCCCAGGCGTCGATGGGCCGTGGGCAGGCCATGCGCCGCACCCTGGGAGAGGCGGAGGAACTCTTCGTCTCCGACAAGGGTGATGTACCACCGCCGAGCTGGATGCAGATGTTCGACGAGGCGGACATGCACGGGATGCAGGCCCTGGCCTTCCGTACGCTGGCCGAGCACGACCCCAGCGCCGCCGGCACGGCTCAGCGCCACGCCAAGCAGGCACTCGACCTGCGCGTCAACGGACGCCAGCGATCGAAGATCTTCGACTACATCTCTCTCGCCTCGGCGTGCTTCATCGCCGACGACCCGGAGCAGGCGGACCGCTACGCGCGACTGGCGCTGGTCTCGATGGGGGAGACCTCGTCGCACCGCACCTGGGACCGGCTGCGCGAGATGTACCGGCTCACCGGTCAGTTCGCGGGGTACGCCAGGATCGAGGATCTCCGCGAGGAGATCGAGCTCGCGCTGCCGCCGCGTCCGAACGACAAGAAGACGAAGGGCGCACAGGCCTGAGCCCGGAGCGGCTTCCGCGGGAGCGAGGGCCGGACGCGTCAGGCTGCCCGGCCGGATGCCCCGTCACGGGTAGCGGGACGAGGCGGTGAAGCGCCGGGGGCGTCCTTCAGACGCCGACGCGGGCCACCAGCACACACGCGTCATCGAGTCGTTCCGTCGATCCGAGTTCCTCCACCACGATCCGTACGCAGTCCTGTGCCGTGCGAGCCTGCGCGAATCGAGGTGCCAGCCCGATCAGGGTGTCGAGGCAGGCGCTCCGGTCGTTCCGTCGTGTCAGGCCGTCCGTGTGCAGGAGGAGTACGTCGCCGGGGAGCAGGTTCACCTGGTCCTGCTCGTAGGAGACACCGGATGCCGCGCCGAGCAGCACTCCGTCCGGTGCGGGCAGCGGCCTCCCCATACCGTCGCGGAACAGCAGCGGGGCGGGGTGGCCGGCCTGAGCCCAGGCCAGCGTGTTCGTCGCCGGGTCGAAATGGCAGCACACGGCGCTGCCCAGCGCGGGCTGCGCCGAACACTCGATCAACTGGTTGAGGTGCCCCATCACCGCCCCGGGGGCGATGCCGGCCACCGCCATGCCCCGCAGAGCGCCGAGCAGCATCGCCATCGCCGAAGTGGCGGGGACTCCGTGACCAGTCATGTCGCCGACGGTGAGCAGGGTCCCCCCGTCCGGGAGTGGCAGCGCGTCGTACCAGTCGCCGCCGATCAGGTCGCTCGATCCCGAGGGCTGGTAGTGGGCGGCGACGTCGAGCCGGTTCGCGCCCCGGCCGGGGGCGGGCAGCGAGCCGCGCCACGGGGGCAGAACGGCCTCCTGGAACTCCACCGCCACCCGGTGCTCGGCTCGGGCCCTCTCCTCGCGGCTGCGGAGTGCGTTCCGGGTTCTGCCCACCACGTGCTGGCTGCGGCGGAGTCTGCTCACGTCCCGCAGCACCGCCCACATGGAGGCGGTGCAGCCGTCGCTGTCGAGAACCGGTTCGCCCATCATGTGCAGGGTCCGGATGGAACCGTCGGGCAGCAGAATCCGGAACTCGCCGTCCATCGGCCGGCCGTCCACCAGGCAGTCGGTCACCATCGATGTGAGCAGCGGCTGGTCCTCCGCCAGGAGCAGCGAAGGGAGTTGGTCCAGTGACAGCGCGCCCGTACCCGGCTCCCTGCCGAAGATCTGGTACAGCTCGTCGGACCAGCTGACCTCGTCGGTGAGCAGGTTCCACTCCCCGCTGCCGACCTTGCCGACGAGTGAGTTTGTGGAGGGTTCGGGCGCGGTCCGCGGTGCGGCCTCCGAGGCGTGTCCCGCGTCGGCCGGGTCCGATATGCCGTCCCGTAGCTGGCCCAGGTGTTCGCCGAGGTCGTCGAGCTGGTGGACGGCGAGTTCGCACAGGGCTCGCTGCCACCGCAGCTGAGGATCGTCGTCGTCGACCACGGTGGTGTCGCGACGCACCGCGTCCACGTCGCCCCGCAGCAGCCGGGTCCGGTTGATCAGTGCCTCGACGGCATCGCGCTCGGGCGGCTGTGGGGCGGGGCGGTCCGCAAACAGATGGGACGGCATCTGGAACTCCGATACAGGCGGTTCGGCCGGTTCGTGGGGGTGGACCGAACACGACTGTCGCACAGGCCGGGGTGACCCGTAAGGGGTTTGGCAACACTCGACGCGTTCTTGCATCTGGCATATGCCGTCGGCTAGGTGGAGCGCGGGTCCGCCGAACACCCTTGCGCCTGGCGGGGAGTTGACGCAAGTCGCCCGGCGTGAATCTGTCGGTTTGCGCCCGGGCGTGCGTGCGCCCGAGGCCCGCACCACCGGGGAGCAGGCATATGCCCGGAGGTGGAGCTGCCGCACCATGATCCTTTGTCGTCCGGTGCCCGGGGGGCGGGCATGGTGATCGTGGACGGGGTGCGACTCCTGTGGAGGCGGGGACGGGAGGGGTGTGTGGTGCCTGGAGGGGTTGGATGCGGGAATGGTGAGGGGTGGCCGTGTGTTGGTCCGGGTGTAAATGAAAACGACACCCGTCACCATCGGGGTGCGGGGTCGGATTCCTCGTCTGGAGGTCCCATGGCGCGCAGTGATACCCGGCCTGTCGTACTGCTCCGGTCCACGGCCGGAACCGGCCACACCTACGTGACGCGAAAGAACCGGCGCAACGACCCTGGCCGGCTCGAGCTGAGGAAGTTCGACCCGGCTGCCGGGCGGCACGTCGTGTTCCGCGAGTCCCGCTGACCGCAGGCGCGCACATGGGGTGAGGGCGCCTGAGCTGCTTCGGTCGTGGTGTGGATCACAAGTGCGGGGGTGGATTCACGGGAACGGGAGCTGGTGGTTTATCGTTCATCTATACGTAGGGGTGAGCGGGCGAACCCTCGTGAGCGAATCGCCCCGCCCTCGCGCACAAGCCGCCCCGGCTGGATTCCCCCGATCCGGCCGGGGCTTCCTCATGCCCGGCCCGCGGCTCCCGCCCCGGCTGCCTGAACCGCGGGCGGTGCTCCGGCCTCTACATGGTCCGGGTGAGGTCCGCGGCATAGTGCTCGATGGCCGGACGGAACTGCCTGACGTGCGGGCTGTCGCTGGTCGAGGCCACCAGGCGCAGGAGCAGCTGCATGGCCTCATGATGTTCGCCGGTGTTGAACAGCGCCATGGACAGGAAGGTCCGCAAGGCTCCGTCGTCCGGGAACTCCGAGACTCCGCGGCGTAGTGTCTCCACGGCCTGGCCGAACCGCCCGAGGACGCGATAGGTGCTCCCGAGCCCCAGGAGTGCTCCTCTGCGCTCCTCGTCGGTGAGCCCTTGGCTCTGGAGGCAGCGCTCGTAGTAGGGCACCGCTTCTGCCTCGAGACCGAGCACATCGTGGACCCACGCCGTCTGGTACGCGACGTCGACGGCGTCGGGGAACGCGGCGGTGAGTGCGAGGAGCCGCTCCCTGGCCTGCTCGGGATGCCCCTGTTCACGCAGCCGCACGGCCTGTGTCAGCAGTTCGTCCTTGCTCTGTGCGCTCATGCGCACATGGTCGCACCTCGTACCGGGTGTGTCCGTCGAGGTTGGGGGCATCCGTTCCGCCATGACAGCCGAGGCGGATCGTGGTGCACGACGCAGAAGTATGGGACGTCTACTGCTGCGCATAGCAGTTCTGACGGCAGCTTTTCTCGCCCTGGTGGCGTTCTCCGTGGTGTTGGCGAAGGTGACGCTCACGCCGTCTCCCGCGTCCGAGGACATCGTCACCTCCAATCTGAAGCCGGGGCGCTCCCTCCGGCAGTATGCCGAGGACTACACCTTCCTCGCGGCGTGCAAGCAAGCGGGTGGGAATCTCCTGCTGGGAGCACCGTTCGGTGTGCTGCTGCCGATCCTGGTCCCGCGCAAGCTCCGTATGCTCCGCATGACGGTGCTGACCGCGTCGGTCATGGCGGTCGTGGAACTCGCCCAGGGCGCACTCGTGGCCGGACGGGCCTTCGACATCGATGACGTGATCCTCAACACCGCCGGGGCGCTGCTGGGTTATGTGCTGGTCGGTCGACGGGTCAGTCACCGCTATCACGCGCTGTCCGACGACCCGGCCCAGGCGGAGGGTGCGAAGCGCACTCCAGGTGCGGCTGCCGGAAGCCGGCGGTTCTTTTGGGGTGGCACCACGCCCCGTCCGGAGCGCAAGCCCGCCGGGAAGTCCGGCTCCGGGGCCAAGGGCGGATCCGCTGCCAAGGTGAAGGCCGCCGTCGCCGGGAAGGCGAAGGCCTCGGCGGGTTCGTCCGGAAGCAAGCGGACGGCCGAACCCGCTGCCCGCCGGGACGCGTCCGCGCCGGTGGCTCGCGGACGTGCCGTGTTCGACAGGTTGCGCGGTCGCCGGGAGGGCCCGGGCGGGGGAGCGCCCAAAACCCGTCGGCGAGGCGCGTAGGCCGAGTGCCGCCGGGCTTCCTCGGCCGGGGCGGGGCCCCGGAGATCCGCCGCTGCTTGCCCCGGTACGTCCTGTACCGAGGCGAGCCTGCTGCCGGAGGCCGGACGCCGAGGGGTCACCCCCGCGGCGCCCGGCCGACGGCGGGCTACAGCGCCGGGTAGGCGTTCTTCATGAGCTCCTGGAACTGGGCGGAGAACCACTTGCCCGACACCGGAGCGTCACCCAGCGCGCCGGACATGTTGTTGTTGTTCCGGGCGTTACCGGTGTACGTCGGGTCGCACATCCGGTCGAACCCCTTGCCCTCGTCGTTCGGGATCTCCTCGCTGGAGCCGTCCGACTCCCCCGGGGGCTTCATCCAGACGTACGCGTCGATGCCGGCTTCCGGTGCCGCCTGCGGTCGTTCGCCGAGACCTGCCCCGGACTGGTTGCACCAGTTGCCGAGGTGGATGCGCCGGTCGATGCGCCCGCCGTCCACGTAGGTGTCGACACTCGTGCTCGCGCCCGGGCCCGTCGGCCGCTGCGCGCCGCCCCAGCCGTTGCGTGAGGTGTCGATCAGCATGCCGATGTCGGAGTTGAAGCCCACCGAGACCAGTTCGCCGCGGAACGCCTGGGCGAAGGACAGCTCGTCCGTGTAGCGGTTCCAGTCGACCCACTTCGACTGCCGTACCGAGGTGCCGTTCACGGCGTCGTCGATGGTGAAGTTTTCCTCCTTCAGGGCACTGTAGTTGGCGGTGTTGGTGATGAAGCCGTGCACGTCGTTCACGGTCGCGCCCTCGGCGGTCGCGGCCTCGTGGAAGATGTCGGCCGAAGCGCCGAAGTTGTCGTCCCAGCCGATCCAGCCGTGGTGGCCGGCGTCGATGTAGTTGTAGACGTTGGGCGCGTCGCCGAGCTTGTTCAGGGCGTAACCCACGCCCTTGACGTAGTTGCCGTTGGCCTTCATCACGTCGCATTCGGGCGTCGCGGTGGCCCGGCTGCCCGTGTTGGTGACGAGGTTGGGCAGGGAGTCGATCTCGACCGTGGTGACGATGCGCAGGTCCGCGTACTTCTGATCGGCGAGGATCGCCGCGATCGGGTCGATGTACTCCGTCTTGTAGCGGTCGATCTCGGTGGGGCCGAGCTCACCGTTGGAGGCGAGCGCCGCGCAGTCACGTCCGGGCAGGTTGTAGATGACGAGCTGGACGACCATCTCGCCGGAGCCCTTCTGGGCCAGCGCCTCGTCCAGGTGGTCACGCAGGCCCATGCTGCCGTTGGCGCCGTCGATCGCCGCGATGCGGTCGAGCCAGACGCCTGTCGGCTGATCCGAGATCCGGTTGCCGCCCGGTTCGGCGGCCGCGTTGGCGGACCACTCCGGGTTGACGTAGACCTTGGCGCCCTCGTAGGGGTTGTTCACCCGCTCGGCGGCGGCGGTGGTGATCCCGGAGGGCACCGCGGCGGCGGTGCCCGCGGTCGCGGCGATGAGTACGCCGGCGGCGATGAGTGCCATTCGGGATCGGCGCAGGGTGGTGCGGCTCGTGCGGCTCATGCGAAATCCGTTTCCTCAGCTGTCGGGGTGCGCGGGATACCGGCGCAGCCCTCTTCGTACGGGTGGTGGGGTCTTCCGTGTCGTCGCTGATCGGGACGGGGCCGTGGGGTGGCCCCCCGGATGGTCCGGGGCCACCCCGGGAAGGGGTCCCGCCGGTTTCGGACTCCTGGTGCGACCGGCGTGAGTGGGCTCAACAGCCGCCGCTCACCCGGGACATGAGGAGACCGGGAATGTTCCACGCGTCGTCGGGCCGTCCGGTGCGCCCGCGTCCGGCGTGGTCGCGCGCCGATGACATCTGTGTCGGCGCGGATGTCGGGACAGGCCTCATGTCCGGTGGGCCGGCCCCGGGTGGGGGGATTCGTCGTTCAGGCCAGGCGGGGATCTCCTTGTTCGCGTGGTGTCTGTGCGGTCCGGTGCTCGCGCGAGCACACGGATGCACTCGGTTAGCCCGGGCTCGGGGCGCACGGTTCGCCGGTGGAATTGGGACGGGGCCGTTCCGACGGGCGGGAGCCCGCCGCATGGTCCACACCGTGCGTGCGGAAGCTGACCGGAGGCCGTGGCCATGGTCGCGACGGTGCCGCGATCCGTGCCGGGCAACCGCTCGGGGAGCGGTACGAGCTCGTGCGATACGTCCGGGTGCCGCATGAGCGATTCCCGGAGCCCGTGGACGTTCCCCCTACGGAACGTCCGCCGGTGGAACCGCTCCCACTGGTGTGGCATGACGTTAGAGCGTCAACTGGTGTTGGTCAACAAGGCAGTTCACATCTTCTGCTGTCGAAATTTTTCGATTCTTCAAGTCTCTTGACTCTCTTTTTCTCCATCACCATCCTGGGAGCGCTCCCACTGGTTCAAGGCTTGTGCTCAACCCGCACACCCCCCATGTCGCCGAGCCGCAAGGAGGAACCGCGCATGCCATCGGGACGCGCGCGAAGAACGTGGTTGACCGGAAGACCGGGTAGAACCGGATCCGGAAACCGGAAGCTGTGGACAGCATTGGTGGCGGCGCTGACCCTTCCCCTGGGAATGACCGCCGCCGCCGGCACACCGGCCCAGGCCGCCGCGGTCCAATGCAGTGTCGACTACAAGGCCAACGACTGGGGTTCGGGGTTCAGCACCGAGCTCACCGTCACCAACAGGAGCACCAGCGCGATCGACGGCTGGACTCTCACCTACGACTACGCCGGAAATCAGAAGCTGACCAACGGATGGAACGGGACCTGGTCCCAGTCGGGCAAGACGGTCACCGTCAAGAACGCCGCATGGAACGGTGCCATCGCGGCCGGAGCCGCCGTCACGACCGGCGCGCAGTTCTCCTACAGCGGCACCAACACCGCACCGACCACCTTCGCCGTCAACGGCACGACCTGCGTGGGCGCCCATCAGCCGCCCATCACCGTCCTCACCAGTCCGAAGGCCGGAGCAGTCTTCAGCGCGGGTGATCCCGTACCCCTGGCCGCGACCGCGGCCGCGGCGAACGGGGCGGGGATCAGCAAGGTCGAGTTCTACGACGACACCCGGCTGCTGGGCACCGACACCACGTCCCCCTACACGTTCAGCGCCGAAGGACTCTCCGCGGGCGGCCACTCGGTGTACGCCAGGGCGTACGACAGCCTCGGCGCCTCCTCGGAGTCCACCCCCGCGGGCATCACCGTGGCCGCGGGCCCCGCACTCGTCGCCACACCCGCACAACTGGGCGTCCAGTCGGGCAAGTCGGGGACGTTCGACGTGTCGCTGTCCACCGCACCGTCCTCGCCGGTCACCGTCACGGTGGCCCGGAGCGGCGGCAACTCCGGTCTGAGCGTCACCGGAGGGGCGAGCCTCACGTTCACCGCGTCCAACTGGTCGACCCCGCAGAAGGTGACCGTCTCGGCCGCCGCGACGGGCACGGGGGCCGCCACCTTCACGGTGACGGCGCCGGGGCACAGCAAGGCCGAGGTCACCGTCACGCAGCTCGCCGAGGCCAAGGAGTACGACTCCCGCTTCCTCGACCTGTACGGGAAGATCACCGACCCGGCCAACGGCTACTTCTCGTCGGAAGGCATCCCCTACCACTCCGTCGAGACGCTGATCGTCGAAGCCCCGGACCACGGACACGAGACGACCTCGGAAGCGTACAGCTATCTGATCTGGCTCCAGGCGATGTACGGGAAGATCACCGGGGACTGGACGAAGTTCAACGGTGCGTGGGCGACCATGGAGAAGTACATGATCCCCACCCACGCCGACCAGCCCACGAACTCCTTCTACAACGCGTCGAAGCCGGCGACCTACGCGCCCGAGCACGACACCCCGAACGAGTACCCGGCCGTACTCGACGGGTCGGCCACGTCGGGTTCGGACCCGATCGCCGCTGAGCTGAAGAGCGCCTACGGCACCGACGACATCTACGGCATGCACTGGATCCAGGACGTCGACAACGTCTACGGGTACGGCAACACGCCCGGAAAGTGTTCAGCCGGCCCCACCGAGACCGGCCCCTCGTACATCAACACCTTCCAGCGCGGGCCGCAGGAGTCGGTGTGGGAGACGGTCACCCACCCGACCTGTGACAACTTCGCCTACGGCGGCGACAACGGCTACCTGGACCTGTTCACCGGGGACGCCTCCTACGCCAAGCAGTGGAAGTTCACCAACGCCCCGGACGCCGACGCCCGTGCCGTGCAGGCCGCCTACTGGGCGGACATCTGGGCGGAGGAGCAGGGCAAGTCGAGCGAGGTCGCGGCGACCGTCGGCAAGGCGGCGAAGATGGGTGACTACCTTCGCTACTCGATGTTCGACAAGTACTTCAAGAAGATCGGCAACTGCGTCGGTCCGACCGCCTGCCCCGCGGGCAGCGGCAAGGACAGCGCGCACTACCTGATGTCCTGGTACTACGCCTGGGGCGGCGCCACCGACACCTCGGCGGGCTGGTCGTGGCGTATCGGCTCCAGCCACGCGCACGGCGGATACCAGAACCCCATGGCCGCCTACGCCCTGAGCACGGTCGGCGACCTCAAGCCGAAGTCCGCCACCGGACAGCAGGACTGGGCGAAGAGCCTGGACCGGCAGATGGACTTCTACCAGTGGCTCCAGTCCGACGAGGGTGCCATCGCGGGCGGTGCGACGAACAGCTGGAAGGGCAGCTACGCCCAGCCGCCGGCGGGTACACCGACCTTCTACGGCATGTACTACGACGAGAAGCCCGTCTACCACGACCCGCCGTCCAACCAGTGGTTCGGCTTCCAGGCGTGGTCGATGGAGCGCGTCGCCGAGTACTACCACGAGTCCGGCGACGCCCAGGCGAAGGCCGTACTCGACAAGTGGGTCGACTGGGCCCTGTCGGAGACGACCATCAACCCGGACGGCACCTACCTCATGCCCTCCACCCTCCAGTGGTCGGGCGCGCCCGACACCTGGAACGCCTCCGCCCCGGGGTCGAACTCCGGACTCCACGTCACGGTGGCCGACTACACCAATGACGTCGGTGTCGCCGGCGCCTACGCCAGGACGCTGACCTACTACGCCGCCAAGTCCGGGGACGCCGAGGCCAAGGCCACGGCCGAAGGGATCCTCGACGGCATGTGGAGCCACTACCAGGACGACGCCGGTGTGGCCGTTCCGGAGACACGGGCCGACTACCAGCGCTTCGACGACCCGGTCTACGTCCCGAACGGCTGGACAGGGGCCATGCCCAACGGAGACACCGTCGACAACGACTCGACGTTCCTCTCCATCCGGTCGTTCTACAAGGACGACCCGAACTGGCCGAAGGTGCAGGCATATCTGGACGGCGGCGCCGCTCCGGTCTTCACCTACCACCGGTTCTGGGCCCAGACCGATGTCGCACTGGCTCTGGGGGCGTACGCAGATCTCCTGGAGTGAGTGAACGAGAACGAGAGGGACCGCGGGGTTCCGTCCGCCGGCCGACCGCCGGCGGACTGAACCCCGTCGGCCGTCCTGACACCCTGCCGGGCAGGACCACTGCGGCCCAACGCCCTTTCCCCGTACAGCAGTCGGCGTAATTCGCCGTCACGGGGGGGAGTGAAACCGCCGGACGGGGTCACACGGGAGACATGACGTCCACAGACGTAAGGACAGACAGCACGGGTGAACCGGGGCCCGGCGGCACGCCGCGCGGGCGTGGCCGTATGCGAGGGTGCCTCCCGTTCGCCGGTGTGATCGCGGCTGCTCTGGTCCTGCTGTTCCTGGGTTCCCGGCTCACCCTGCTGCCCGGACTGGGTGACCTCTTCGAGGAGAAGACCACGGACCGTTCCGGACCCGCGGTGCTCAAGTCCATCCGGGACATGAGTGCCTACGAGGCGGCCTCCGGCAACTTCCAGGTGGTCGTCGACCTGGAGAAGGACGCCAAGTACCTTCCCGACGCCATCAGGGGTACCCGGACGCTGTACGTGGGCGCCGGCACGGTCGGAGCCTCCGTCGACCTCGGCAAGGTGGGTGCCGAGGGGGTGACCGTCAACGAGGAACGCACCAGGGCCGAACTCGTGCTGCCCCACGCCGTGCTCGGCAAGCCCGCGCTGGACCCCGACCGCTCCTACGCGGTGTCCAAGCAACGTGGGCTCCTCGACCGGCTCGGAGACCTCTTCTCCGACAACCCCGGCAGTGAGCAGGCGGTCAACAAACTGGCCGCCAAGCACATCGGGGAGGCCGCCGAGGAGAGCGGCCTGACGGCGAGGGCCGAGAAGAACACCACCTCGATGCTCCAGGGGCTGCTCGGATCGCTCGGATTCGAACAGGTCACCGTTCGCTACGCCGATCCTTCGGGCTGATCCACGGGCCCGTCCTCCGCCGTGGCCCCGGACCGCGAGTCCCGGGGCCACGGCGGAGCCGCGCCGCCCGGGGCGCCGCGTGTCGGAGCCGTGGCCCCGTCCGGGGAACGGCCATGGTGGACGCATGAACTGTGCAGGGATTCTCGCCGACGCGTTCGAGCGCATTCATGAGTCGGTGCATGCCGCGGTGGAGGGTCTTCCCCCGGAGGACCTCAACGCACGGCTCGACGCCGACGCGAATTCGATCGCCTGGCTCGTCTGGCACCTCACGCGCGTCCAGGACGACCACGTCGGCGACGCGGCCGGAACCGAACAGATCTGGTTCTCCCAGGACTGGGCCTCACGCTTCGACCTCTCGCTGGAGAGGGGGGCCACCGGCTACGGTCACAGCAGCGCGCAAGCAGGATCCGTGAAGGTCGCCTCGGCCGACCTCCTCCTCGGCTACTTCGACGCCGTGACCGAGCAGACTCTCGGCTTCGTCCGCGGACTCGAAGGCCACGCCCTCGACCGCGTCGTCGACGACTCCTGGTCGCCGCCGGTGACCCTCGGCGTTCGGCTGGTGAGCGTCATCTCCGACGACCTGCAGCACGCAGGGCAGGCAGCCTTCGTCCGAGGCGCGCTGGAACGCCGCCGCTGACACGGCGGATGCGGACCGGATCGGCCGGGGAGGGCCCCGCTCAGATCGAGGGAACTCCTCGTCCCGTGCGTGCGTAGTGTCCCGGGCTCGTACCCACCACGCGCTTGAAGTGCCTCGAGAAGTGGGGCTGGTCGTAGAACCCGGCCGAGACCGCGACCTCGGGCACCCGCATGCCGCCCAGCAGGAGGCGCCGTGCGAGGTCCACCCGCCGACCTGTCACGTACTGGTGAGGAGCGATGCCGAACTCCCTGCCGAAGGCACGCACCAGGTGAGTGTGATGGGTGTGGAGCCGCTCGGCCGCTTCACGGAGTGTCAGGCCCTCGACGAAACGCTCGTCGAGCAGATCGCGCAGCGCGTGCGCGACCCGGCGGTCGGCCAACTTGAACGCAGCGGGTTCCTCGCCGAGGTGACCGGCGAGGCGCTCGGAGACCAGGGCCAGACGGCTCTGGGCCTCCAACTCCTCCCCGGAGTGCTGGAGCGCCAGATGGAGCTGGTGCACACGATGGCGCAGCAGCGGATCCCGCAGCACCGGCCGTGCCACCGCGCGCCCCGCGAGATCCGCCCCGAGCTGCGTGGTGTTCAGGTACAGGACACGCTTGCGGAACCCCTCCGGAGTGGCCGCGCCACCGTTGTGCGGGATGTGCGGAGGCAGCAGGGTCACCTCCGAGCCGGCGGAACCGTGCTCGTGGTGGTCCAGGTCGTAGCGGACCATTCCCTCGTCGACGATGAGCAGGGTCCACGCGTCGTGCGTGTGCATGGGATAGGTGTGGTCGGCGAAGTGGGCGTGGAAGACCTCGTCGATTCCCTCGACGTGCGGACGCCACGCGGTGATGTCCGGACGTGCACCCATGCCCCGAAGCGTACAGGGACCCACCGGCGGGGAACGGCGCAAACTTTGTACAAGACGCGCGGCAGGCCGGCTCGGCAGACTCCCCGACATGAACGATCGCCGCGACACCAACACCAACACCAACACCTACACCGACGCCGACAACGCACCCGTACGCTTCGACACCAAGATCGCCGTGCTGCTCCGCGACGACCTCGAGACCTGGCAGCGGCTCAACGTGACCGCCTTCCTGGTGAGCGGCCTGGGCACGCAGGTGCCCGAAGTCGTCGGAGCACCGTACGCCGACGCCGACGACACCCCGTACCTGCCCATGTTCCGGCAGCCCGTCCTGGTCTTCGCCGGGTCCAAGGAGATCCTGTCGTCCGCGCACACCAAGGCGGTCGGGAGGGGCGTGACGGCGGCGGTTTTCACCTCGGATCTCTTCGCCACCGGGCACGACGAGGCCAACAGGGCCGCGGTCCGCGCGGTGCCGAGGGGCGATCTGGACCTGGTGGGCCTGGCTGTGTACGGGCCGCGCAACGCGGTCGACAAGATCCTCAAGGGTGCCTCGATGCACCCCTGACCCGCCCCGCGGAGTCACGGTGCGGACACCCACGGACACACCCATGCGGGTGACGCGTCGCGGTGCCATACTCGGAACCAGTCCGCTTGACAGGCTTGTCATTGTCCGAAAGGCGACGCGTCATGAACTGGGCATCGTGGACCACCCTCGGTGTCTTCGCGGGAACCGGCGGAGCGCGCACCGAAGAGGTTGGTGTCGTGAGCGGTGATCTGACCGTGCACACGACGTGGACCGAAGAGCAGGCGGAGGTGGCCGTGCAGTACAGCGGCGCTTCCGACTGGTTCACCTTGGCCGGCAGTCCGGTGCCGTGCCCCTCCGAAGAAGCGAGCAGAGCCCTCCACCAGTGTGTGGTGGAGGCGGTACGTGCCGGGGGCGGAGCAACCGTTCCAGCTCCGCACACGGTCGACTGATCCTGCGAGCGGCGGCGGCCGCTCAGCTTTCCGCGAAGCGCGATACATACCGCCGCTGCCAGGGCGTCTCCACGGCCTGGCGGCGGTAGTGCCGGCGTACGTAGGCCACGGCCTCGTCCGCCGGGACTCCATCCAGCACGGCCAGGCAGGCCAGAGCCGTACCGGTCCGCCCCCGGCCGCCTCCGCACGCGAACTCCACCCGCTCGTCCACGGCCCGGCTCCATGCCTCTCGTAGTACGGCGCGGGCCGCGTTCTTGTCCGAGGGCAGACGGAAGTCAGGCCACCGAAGCAGGCGCGACTCCCAGGGAACGGCTGGTCCCGTGCCGCCGAGCAGGTGGACGGCGAAGGTGGGGCCTGGCCCCGCCGGGAGAGGGTGGCGCAATCCGCGGCCGCGCACCAGCCTGCCTGAGGGCAGCCGCATCACGCCCTCACCCGCCGGATCCCACAGCTCCGTCATGTCCCGTCCTCCCCGCGCCCTCAGCAGGCTCCGGCGTGCTCCTGTCGAGCGATCCTGCCTCATGAGGGCAGGGCACAGCCCTCGAAGCGGTCAGGACGACGGCTCCGGCCGCGAGGGACGGCTCTCAGCCGTTCCGGCCCGCGGCTCCGGGACTCAGCGGCCGGGCC
The DNA here is from genome assembly GCF_043199535.1 of Streptomyces sp. NPDC048590. Classification (NCBI taxonomy): domain Bacteria; kingdom Bacillati; phylum Actinomycetota; class Actinomycetes; order Kitasatosporales; family Streptomycetaceae; genus Streptomyces; species Streptomyces sp. NPDC048590. Next base: position 760,908 of record NZ_JBICWC010000002.1, read on the forward strand.
AGCAGCGGCGCACCCAGGACCTGATGCCCGCCGCTCGCCTGCATCCGCACCTCACCGCGCTCACTGATCTCGGCGCGTACGATCCCGGTCTCGTCCTCGTACACCGGGTAGCCGCCGGCGCCGGAGCGGGCCGTGAGGTGCACGGCGACCACGTCGTCCTCGGCACCGCCCGCCTGGAATATGAGTTCGTAGCTCTCCGGGTAACCCATCACAGACCTCCCGACCGGGCCCGGCAACAGCCGCTGCCCGCTCTTTCCATTGTTTCCCAACGGGGCGCGTGGCGCCCGGGAGGACCGGCGAGTGACCTTCGGTGATTGCGGATGCGGAATGGGTGAGGCGGGGCGACCATCATCTGCAAGGGATCGGACGCGTGCTGTCAGCTCGCACGGCCGCCCGTGACGCCAGGCGGTTCCGCCGGCGCGATCGGACTTCGTCGGCGCGGGGCCCACGGGCTCCCGGCCGCCCTGTGGAGAGGAACTGCCGTGCTGATGGCCAATCCCGCAACGCTGCGGAATCTCGTCAAGCGCTACGAGACACTGCGAAGCTCCCACGCGCGGCTGGGCACTTCCGAGAGTGCCAGGCAACTCGAGGACGTCTCCTACACCCTGTGCGTCACCACGGGAACGAGGACCGTGCCCGACGCGCTGGCCGCGGCAGCCGCGCAGTTGCGCGCCGTCCCGGCCGCGGGATCGCTGGGCACCGCGTCGGCGTCGGCCGAGGTCCAGCTGACCGCCTGACGGGACACGGCCTCTCGGGGGAATGGCGCCGGTTCGCTCGAACCGGCGCCATTCCCCTGTTCGGCCTCATGACCGAGGGTGAACAGGGGACGTGCCGAACGGGCGGACCGGACTGCCGAACGGGTGACACCCGCCGGTCGGACAACATGACCGCGGAGAGGGGCGGCTAGGCATGCAGGCATGAGACTTGAGCCCCGTCGAAACAAGACCGTTCCCGCGCGCGCCCGCCGGCTCCGCGTCGCCGGTGGCGCCCTGTGTGCCGCTGCCCTCGCAGCCACCCTTGTGACCGGATGTGGACAGGACAGCGGCGACAGGACGGCCGCGGAGACTTCCGAGGCCGCGAAGGTTCTTCCGAACCAGACGACAAGCCCCTCGGGAAGCCCCACGGCCCAGTTGACCGAGGACCAGACCAAGCGCAAGGATCTGCTCTCCTCCGTCAAGATCACCTTCGACAAGGCGGCCACGACGGCGGTCGGCGAGGTGTCCGGTGGCAAGCTCACCGACCTGGACCTGGAGGGCCTCGACGACGAGGACGCCGCGAGTGGCAGCCCGAGCCCGACCGGCAGCCCGAGCCCGACGGGCAGCCCGACCGGGAGCCCCAGCCCTGACGCCAGCCCGAGCGGCAGTCCGACCGGCAACGGCAGCCCGACCGGCAGCCCCAGCCCCAGCGGGAGCGGCGCGGCTCCGAAGTGGGTCGCGGAGGTCGCCGAGGAGGACGGCACCGCGCACAACGTGACCATCGACGCGGTGTCCGGGAAGGTCATCAACTCCGCCCCCGACGCCGACCAGACCGACGCGGAGAAGAAGGAGCTCGCCGACCAGCTCTCCAAGGCGACGCAGACGCCCCAGCAGGCGGCCAAGGTCGCGACGGACAAGAAGGACGGCTGGGTCACCTCGATCGGCCTCGACGAGAACGACAGCCAGGTGCTGGTCTGGCAGGTCGACGTGGTTTCCAAGGACTGGAACAAGACCACCTTCGACGTGGACGCGGCCAAGGGCACGATCACGGACGAGCAGGTCGACAACGGCTGATCACCGTTTCGGACGGGCCTGTCGGGGGGGGGGCGCCGGGGGGGGGCCCCCCCCCCCCCGGGGGGGGGGGGGGGGGGGCGGCCCGGGGGGTGCGGGGGGGGGGGCCGCGCGGTAGGGGGGGTAGCGCCGACCCGGGGTGTGCAT
>NZ_JBICWC010000002.1:762830-918287 GCF_043199535.1 Streptomyces sp. NPDC048590
GCGCCCGCGCTGCTTGTCTCCCTTCCGGGGGTGCGCGGGGGGGGGGGGGTGGGGGGGGGGGGGGGGGGGGGGGGGGGGGGGGGGGGGCCCCCCCCCCCCCGACGCGCGTGGCCTGGGCGTGGCGCCGCACAACTGTCTCAGAGAGGGGCACGCGCGAGATCGAGGGTGAAGCGCAGACCGGGCTTCTCCATGAGGACGAGCGTGTCCGTCTCCTCGAATCCGGCACGGGCGAGCACGGCCCGGGAGCCCGCGTTGTCGACCGTGGTCCTGGCCCGGAGGGTGGTCAGGCCGTACCGGCGGGCGGCGAGCGCACAGACCTGACGCACCCCCGAGGTCGCCAGCCCCTGCCCGGCCGCGTGCCGGGCGATGCGGTAGCCGAGCTCGGCCGAGCCGTCGGCGACGTCCACCAGGTTGACGCGCCCCAGGACACAGCCGTCGCTGTCCGTCAGCACATGGAAGTGGTGCATTCCCGCCGCCTGCTCGGCGAGCAGTACGGCGAGACGCTGGTCGAACTCCTCGAAGTAGGCATCACCCCGGTCCGGGACGGACGCGGCGAAGTACGCCCGGTTCCGGCGCTCGAAGGCGAGCAGCGCGGGAGCGTGGTCGGGACGCAGGAGTTCGAGGGCGGTCACCCGGGGACGTTACCCCGCGTCGTGCCCTGACCGGAACGGGCGGTGGGGCACGAGGCGGGTGACGCGTACCGGCCCCGGCCGACTGGGCCGGGGCGTCGCGGTGTTCACAGACGGGCCCCGATCGCCGTACCGTCCCGGGGGACGAGAAACTCCGGCGCGGACGGCAGGGAGCCGTCCGCGGCGCGCGGGCCGGTGACCTCGGTCGTGTCCGTGCTGAGGACGGCGTCGTCGTCCCATGTTCCGCCCAGATCCCATGAGTTGCCGGTGGAGACGGTGTCCGCCCCCAGCGCGGAGGGGCGGCCGTCCGAGACCGCGAGATTCGTGGTGAGCTCCGCCCGCGCCTCGGCGGTGTCCGCGTCGAAGCCGGTACCGCCGTTGCCGTACGTGGTGTTACCGCTCAGGGCGAGCCCACCCGGATTGCCGTTGTCGGTGAAGCCGTGCTTCGCGTTGTCGAACGCGACGGAGTTCCGCACGGTGTGGCCCACTGCCGGGGCCGGTGTTCCGCCGCCGAGCTTGAACCCGTTGCCGTCACCGGCGAAATCGGGGAAGTCCCAGCGGTTGACCCCGTTGCCGTACGCCACGCTGTCCTCGATCAGGACGGACGAGGTGAACTTCCACGCGTCGAAGCCGTCGTCGACGTTGTTCCAGAAACGGGCGCCGCGCACCACGTTGCCCGCGCCGCCGCCCTCCTTGATGCCGAGGCCGTCGGCGCTCTCGCCGTTCTTCCGCGGATCGCGGTTGCCGTAGCTGTCGAGGCCGAGGATCTGGTTGCCGCTGGATTCGCCCTGGAGCTGGAACCCGGTTTCGTAGTTGTCATGGGTGGTGAGCCCGGAGAACACGTTGTCGTCACAGCCGTCGCAGTAGTAACCGTAAGGTCCGTTGACGATCTCCAGGCCGGACAGCCGCCAGTGCGAGGCCTCCTGATGAATCGCGCCGCGCTCGTCCCTGGGGATGCTGCCGCCGACGGGAGTGTGACTCGCCGGGAGCGACTCGCCGTCGATGACGACCCGCTCGTCCTCGTACGCGCCGAGGGTGATCGGCCGCGACTCCTCGCCCGAAGTGGTGATGGTGATGTTGTCCGTCAGGGCGTACGTGCCGCCCCGGATCGCGATCACGTCGCCCGGACCTGCCCGGTCGACCGCCTTCTGAATGGTCCGGAGCGGGTCGGCGAGGGTACCCGCGGCGGAGTCGTCACCGTCGGGAGAGACGACGATGGGGGACACGGCGGCGGACGCCTCGCCAGGTGTCGCCGTGAGGGCGGCGCCCAGAATCACCGCAACGGACAGACCGACGACGCGCATACGCTTTCCCGCTTCCTCATGAGGTGCTGACGGAGAGACAGTGGTCACCGGTCCCCGGGAGGTTGCCGGGTGCGGCCGACGGATCCGAAGAGGGCCGAGGCCGGGCCAACGTCTGCCCTGCGGGCCGGATTTGCGGGTTTCCTGTTCGTCATACAGTTCGAACGGTGACTTTCTGTCCTGACGCGCGTTGTTCAGGGCGTGTCCCCTTCCTCTCCCCTCTCGCCCCCCGCCCCGGCTGCGACGGCGGTGCGGGTGACGCCCTTCCTGCTCACCCCCCGGCAGGGTGAGGCGGCCCGCGCGTTTCTGGCGTATCTGAGCTCACTGCCGCTGAAGGGTGCCGATGCGCATCTCCTCGCCGCGGTGGTCGCGATCAGGGCAGCCCGGAGCGGCGTCGGCAATCTGACCGGCCAGGACCTGAGATCGCTCCGCCTGGACGAGCCCGAGGCGACCGTCACCGCTCTGGGCGCCCTGGGGTGGCGTGGCTACGAGCCTCTCCTCGATGGAGACATGGTCACTCCGGTCCCGATCACCGTGCCGGACTTCGCACCCGGGGCCGAGCCCCCGCTGCTCCTCGGGAAGGTGATGCGCTCCCGGGTGTCGGGGTGGACCGTGCGGACCATGGGCTCCAAACCGGTCAAGAAGGGCTCGTCCGCCGTACGGCTGGCCGCGCTCTTCGTCGCGGCCCACGGCCCGCCGGACGAGCACGGAATGCTCCCCGCGCACCTGCCCGTGGAGTGCGAGGCCGCCCTTCCGGAGCTTCTCGCCAAGGGGTTCCTGCGGGAGCTGGACGGCGGCGGCCGGTATCTGCTGGGCGAGAGCGTGCGGCACCTGTCGGGATCGCGGCCGCCGGCGCCCGACACCCCGCCTTCCCGTCCCGAGGAGCCTGAGCAGGAGGCGCTGACCTGGGACGAGTGGAAGGGGCGTGCGAGCGTGGCGCTGCGGCGCCATGTCGAGGCGGTCGAGACCTGCGCGGAGTGCGCGGTGTCCACGGCACGCGTGTCGGAGGCGTTCATGCGCAAGGCGGTTCCCGCCCAGTTCACGGAGAAGGTGCGCGCGGCGTACGAGGCATGGGAGACGAAGTACCCCGGCCAGGGGCCGGCGGCCGCGGAATACGCCGCCGGCTTCCGCGCGGCCCACGGCCACGGCCCGTCCGTGAAGCAGATGTGCAAGGCCATGGGCTGGGGCAAGATGTCCCGGCAGCTGAGGATCTTCGTCATCCGACGGCTGATCGCCGAGGGATGGCTCACCAACACGGAGCCGGTGCCCTGGACGCTGCGCCCGGGCAAGGTCGGTCTGGCCCACACGGGCGCCGCGACGGCCCCTGCTGGTCAGGGAGCACGGGCACGCTGAACGATGCCTTCGGGTGACGCCGGTCGGGACGGGAGATGAGCCCGCTGTCACCCGGTGTCTCGGGCTTGACCGCGTTCCCCTACCGCGCGCCCGTCCTGAGGGCGCGCGGTGAAGGACAGCACCCCGTTGTGCGGGGCCGCGGTCGTCTCGTGGCCGCAGTCACCGTTCCGGTCGCCACCTCCGGCGGCGTCACCCTCGCGCCCACCGTCGGCGCTGCGGCCCAGCGCCGACGCCATGGAGTGGACCCTTCCAGCCGGCGGTGACAGGACTGTCAGCGCGCGGACAGCTCGGACGGAGCTTCCTGCACCACCCAGCCGTTGCCGTCAGGGTCGGCGAAGGTCATGAACGAGTTCCAGGTGTCGCCCTTGCCCTCCTCCCACCCAGTGGCCCCCACATGCCGGATGGGGGAGACGTCGACGCCCTTGGCCACGAGCTCCTCCCGCGCCGCCTCGATGTCGGTCACGCAGATCTGGAGGCCCTGCAGGGTCCCGGGAGCCATCGGCTTCTCACCCGGAAAGGGGGGCATTCCGTCCAGCATGGCGATGGAACAGCGTGATCCCGGGGGAGTCAGCTGGATGATGCGCATACCGGGCGCCACCTGGTCGTCCAGGTCCAGCTTGAACCCGACCTTTCCGGCGTAGAAGTCCTTCGCCCTGTCCATGTCGCTGACAGGGACGGGTACGACCTCGAGCGTCCAGTTCATGGGAGCCTCCTCGGCAGAGCCGGTGTGTCTGGCCGGGCGGAGCGTCCTGGGCGCGGCCGCGGACCCGGCGGGGCCACGGCGGGGCCCCCAGGGAACACCGTGGCCCAGGAAGTGCCACCAGCGCACTCCGCAACGCCACCTGCTCATCCGCTTCGGCCGTTCAGGGGACCGGAGCGGACAGGTGTCGGAACGGGCCACGGCGAGCACGCACGCTGGGACCGGTCGTCCGGCGACGTAGGGCGGCGCCCCGAAGGTGGGCCTGCCATGCCGCTAGTGTGTCGCCTCGACCAGCACGGCCTGAGTGCCTGCAACCGAATCCGAAGTGGTGGGCGCCATGAGTGACATGTGGACCGGCGAGAGGGTGCGGCTGCGGGGTGTCGAGCCCGACGACTGGGAGGGCTTCCGTGACCTCGCCCGCAACACCCGCGACGTCCGTGACGCGGACGCGGTCGACCCGCCACGCTCCGCCGAGGGCTTCCGCTTGTGGACCGCGGAGCGGGCCGGGCGTCCGCCGGGAGGTGAGGCGTTCCGCCTGGTGGTCGAGGCGCTGGCCGACGGCGCGTTCGCAGGGTCCGTCACGGTCGGGGAGACCGACAGGCGAGCGGGACGGTTCAAGACGGGCATCGAGATCATCCGCGATCGTCGCCGCATGGGATACGCGGCTGAGGCGACCGAACTCGTCCTCACCTACATGTTCGCCGAGCAGCGCTTCAACAAGTGCGAGGTCGAGGTGCACGCGTTCAACGACGCTTCCCTCGCCCTCTACCGGAGGCTGGGCTTCGTGGAGGAAGGACGGCTGCGCGAGCACGAGTTCTTCGCCGGCAGCCACCACGACGTCGTGCTTCTCGGAATCACCGCTGCCGAACACTGGTCCGCACACCGGCGACCGACCGTGCGGTGAAATTCGCAGCGGTCTTCCCCCGCGCAGGGAGCGCGTCCGGATTCCGGCGTCCGTGCGCGTGTCGGCTTGAGGAATGCTCCGTGGACATCGTCGCCCGTCTCCCGGCGGATCCGGAGGCGGCGAAACCAGCGGAGGTGGTCGGCGCCCGCTCCACGACCCGGCGCCGACCACCCAGGCCGGAGCCGTGTTCGGCGCCACGTCGCGCGATCAGCGGCTTCACGCCGAGGTCCCGGACCAGGCGGCGGTACGTGTCGTCGTCGTAGCCGCGGTCACCCGGCACCACGTCTGTGCGGCGCCGGGGGGCCGGCGGCGCCTGCCCCGTACCGGCGGCAGGCCCGTCGCCGTAGCCCCATCTCGGGCAACAGCGGCTCGACCGCGTAAGGAATCTAAGTCGCGGCCTGCGAGCTGTCCCGGAAGCCTCCCCAGCCGTGCCAGCGGTCGATCTCGATCCAGGCGTTGACCCGGCCGCGCTCACGGTCCGCGTACGGCTGACCGAGGTACTGCCGGGACAGGCGGTCGATGCCGGCCAGTCCGTCGTCGTCGCTCATCTCCACGACGCGCCCGATCAAGGTCACATGGGTGTACCAGTCGGATTCGTCGAGCACCGTGAGGGTGACACGCGGGTCCCGGCGTACGTGTTCGAGGCGCTTGCGGCCCTCGTCCATGTTGACCAGCACCCGGCCGTCGTCCCAGAGATACCAGGTGGCGGTGGACACGGGCTGCCCGTCCGAGCGAAGCGTGGCGATGACGGCGGGGTTGGGCTTGCGCAGCATGGCTACCGCGGCGTCGGGAAGCGGCGGCTTCGACATGTTCTCTCCTCCGATTCGAGTGACGTCTCCCTGTGACGGTGGATCACACGGGATGATCGGCGTCGGTCCCACGCTGCCACAAGGCGGACGTGGCAGCCGGGACCGTCCGCACCGCGCGTTCCCGGGACTCGCGTGACTCATGCCGTGGCCGGTCGGCCGATACGTGGCGTATCCGGACTCGGCAGTCGGACTGTCGGTGGTGCCTGTGATGCTGGACGTATGGACGAGCTGATGAGACGGCGTGTGTACGGTGCCGACCACGACGACCCCGATCCGGGGCCCCGGCAGGGGCACGCCTATGTGGAGCTGGTGGGCGGTCCGCTCGACGGTCTGCTCCTCGACGTGACCGGCTGGCCGGCGGAACGCCTCGCGGCGGGGGCCGCGCTGGGGACGGAACTCGGAAAGTTCGGTGCCGGGGGACGGGCGGTCTACGGGCCCCAGGCGGACGACCCGACGCGCTGGGCATGGGAGGCGGACAGCCCTTGAGACACGGGCCGTTCCTCGGTGAACGCCGTTCACCGAGGAGGACCATCACTTCCGCACCGCAGGTGCCGGCCCGTCAGCCCGCGCAGTAGGTGTCGTGAGCGGGGCGGTGCCCAGTGGTCAGGAAGCGGGTCACCGCACGGTCTCCGCAGGCGTTGCCGTTGCCCAGGTACATTCCGTGGCCTCCCTGGTCCAGGGTGACCATCCTGGCCCGGTCACCGAGTGCCGCTCGCATCTTCAGCGCACCGGAGTAGGGCGTCGCCGGATCACGCAGGCTCTGCACCATCAGGATGTCGGAGGGGCCGGTGTCCGTGATCCGGACGGGGGGCCCGGCCGGTCGGTCCTTCCAGAAGGCACACGCTGTGATGTTCACGGGCATCCCGGCGAGCAGCGGATACCGCTCCCGGTCGGTGGCGACCCGGCCGGCGTAGTCCAGGGAGGGGCCGGGCCAGCGTACGTCGTTGCAGATCGTCGCCAGCATGAGCGAGGCGTCCTCGTCGGGGATCGCCTGGGCCAGGTCCGGAGGCAGGGTCGGCACCCCCTGGGGATCCTGGACCTGCTTGACGAGGCGGGCCATCGACGGGAAGGAGCTGTCGCCGGGCAAGGAGTTCTGCAGGGCCTGGCGCAACGCGTTGCCGGTCAGCGGAACGCCTGGCGTCCCCGATTCGCGCGGTGAACGGTCGAGCTGCTCGGCGATCCGGAGGAACAGCCCCTCCACGTCCTGGGCGTCCTCGGCGAGACGCAGTCCCTCCTTGTCACGGGCGGGATCCGCCGCCCACGTCGCGAAGTCGGGGAACCGTTCGGCGACGCCCCGCGACATGTTCTCCAGCCATCCGCGGGCCACCCGGGACGGATCGGGGTCTCCTGAGCTGTCGAGCACCAGCCGGTCCACACTGTCGGGCCGTGTCTGCGAGTACACCGCTCCGACGTACGCCCCGTACGAGGTGCCCCACACGCTGAGTCGGCGCTCGCCCAGCGCCTGACGGAGACGGTCGATGTCACGGACCTCGTTGGCCGTCGTGAAGGACCGCAGGACTGCGCCCCCGTTGCGGGCACAGGACTCGGCGGTGCGGCGTGCCCGGTCGGCGTTCTCCGTGACATCGCCGCCGGGCGCGGGCCACGGCCGCAGGGTCACCAGCCGGCGGTCGGCCGGCAGGAGACCGCAGCGTGCCTTGACGCTGGAGCCGACCCCACGTGGATCCAGGCTGATGAGGTCGAACGCCCCGTCCAGTTCCTCCCGCAGCGCGGGCCCTTTCTGGGCCAGCCGCTGGACACCGGACGATCCCGGACCTCCCGGGATCACCACCAGGGTGCCGCGACGCTTCTCGGGGCGGTCGCTGCGCAGCCTGGTCACCGCCACGGGGACGGTTCGGCCGCCCGGGTGGTCGTAGTCGAGAGGCACCTGGAGGGTGGCGCACTCCTGTCCGGTGGGGGCCTGAGCCGACGGGCAAGGCTGCCAGTCGAGGGACGACGGGGCGCCCGACGCCTGGGCGGCGGACGGCGTGGTGGTCAACGTGGCGGCCACCACGGCGACGGAGACGGTCATGAACACTGTGTTCTGCATCCGGTTCGGCATGCGCTCAAGCCTGCTGGAGAGACCTTCACCGGCCCATGCGGTGGGCTGGTCCACCGAGGGTGGGGCAGGCCCCGCCTCCGCCCTGCGGATCACACCAGCAAGCGATCCGGGCGGCACGCCCACCGCGCCCGCCCCGACAGTCGTCCGCCGCCGCGGCCGAACGGACCGGACGCACGCGCGGATCTGGAAGAGGCCGTCGCGCGGATGCCGTCGAGCAGGTCTGAACCAGCCACGTAGGGGCACACGTGTTCCATCGACCAAAGGAGCAAGCCATGCTGGGAATAGCCGCCGCCGTACTGTTCTTCATCGCCTTCCTGATCAATGCCGCCGACATAGCGACGAATGACGTGTTCGCGTCGACGAACGTGATGCTGCTCGGCCTGCTCCTGCTCGCCCTGCACGTGTCGGGCGTCGGCAACGGGCGGCGCATCGGACGGCGGTGACCACCGATCAGGTTCTGCCTTCGGGCGCGGGCCGGACTGTCGCCGTCTCCGGAACGGCTTTCACGCCTGGCCCGGCGAACGCCTCCTGAGCGCCTGGTCGCCCAGGAGGCAGTAGTCCTTGTACCGCCGTCCCGGCCGGGACAATGGGTGCATGCGAATCCGGTCGGTGGACATCGACGAACTTCCGCTCCTCCAGGACATCGAGCGAGCCGCGGGGGAGTGCTTCAGGGAGATCGGCATGCCGGAGGTGGCGGATGACGAGCCGCCCTCCGTCGGTCAGCTGGCCGGTCATCTTCGCCGAGGGCTCGTCCGGGCGGCGGTCGACCGGGCGGACGTACCGGTCGCCTACCTGATCGCCGGTCAGGTGGACGGTGCCCTCCACGTCGAGCAGGTGTCGGTGCACCCGGGCCACGCCCGTAACGGGATCGGCCGTGCTCTGCTGGACCGTGCGACCGTACACGCCGAGGCCGAAGGGCTGGCGGCTCTCACCCTCACCACGTTCGGCGACGTCCCCTGGAACGCGCCCTACTACCGGCGCATCGGGTTCCGCACCCTTGACGAGAGCGAGATCGGACCCGGCCTGGGGGAGATCCGTCGGCTGGAGTCGGCACACGGCCTCGACCGGTGGCCGAGGGTCTGTATGCGCAGGGAAGTGTGAGGGCGTGCGCAGGCCGCCGTCCCAGTGATCAGTGGCGACTTGGGGAAGGAACGGTCCCGCTGGGTGAGTCCGGCGCCGCCCGGTGCCTGCCGTCGGGTTCGAACAGCGCCGGTCCGTATGCCTGCCTCGACGGCCATCTCGTATCCGAGGGCCAGGTCTGCGGCAGGCGTCACCGACCCGTGCCACGTCTGAGCGGAGTGGCAGAGTGGAGCGGGGCGACCGAGCACGCTCCACCCTCCCGCCCCCGCGTAGGGTCGCCCCGTGACCAGCGAACCGAACCTGAGCACCGTGCCGAGCCCGTTCTCCCCGCTCGCGCCGCTCGATCCCCTCGACCGTCGTATCGTCGCCGCCCTTCAGATCGACGGACGGGCCTCCTGGCGGCGTATCGCCACCGCGCTCGGAGAGCCCGAGCGAAAGGTGGCGCGGCGGGGGCTCAGGCTGCTCGGGAGTGGAGACGTGGTGGTGCGCGGACTGGTGGTGCGGGGGGAGACGGTCATTCTGCGGATGAACTGCCGGCCCGGAGCCGCGCGGGACACCGCCGCGGCCGCCGCTCGCCGGGCCGACGCCATCTTCTCGTACGTGCTCGCAGGCGCCGCCGACTGTGTGGCTGAACTGCAGTGCCGCCCAGGTGAGCTGGGTCGACTGATGCTGGAGGACGTGCCCGCGTTTCCGGGTCTCGTCGAGCAGCAGGTCTCACCCGTCCTGCGGTACTTCCGTACGGTGCACGAGTGGGCGCCGGGGATCCTCGACGACTCCGAGGTCGCGGCGCTGGGCGACACGGCGGCGCGGCCGGTGGACGGAGTCTCGATGACGGATGTGGAGATCGCCCCGGAGGAGTGGGCCATCCTGCGCGCCCTTGCCGAGGACGGCCGGCGCACGCACGACGAACTCGCCGCCGTGGCAGGCGTGTCGGTGGCCACCGCGCGGCGGCGTGTGGAGTCGCTGACCCGGCAGGGAGTCGTCAGCATCCGGGCCGCCGTGGAGCCCGCGCTGCTCGGGCTGCCGGTCGAGGCGCTCCTGTGGATCAGGACCCGGCCCGACGAGGTCGAGGAGCTGGGGCGCCTGCTCGTCGAGTCACCGCTCGTGCGGTACGCGGCCGTGGTGATGGGCGAGCACCAGCTCCTGGCCGATGTGACCCAGCCGTCGAAGCAGAGCCTGCATGCCTTCCTCACGGAGGCGCCGTGGGTGCGGTACGCGGAGTCCGTGCAGTCCCACCTGGTGGTGGAGGCGTGGAAGCGCAGTGGCGTGCCGGCGCGGGGGACCTCCTCCGCGCCCATGGTGGGTGAGTGACCGAAAATGCCAAATGAGTAGATCGCGTGTCTGAAAACTTCATAAAGCGCAAGGCATTGACTGAACTGGTCAATCGCCTTCAGTGTGGTGGCTCACACATTCGCCTTCCGTACGAGGATCGCCATGCCCGTAAGCCATGCTGAAGCCGACGCGCTCTGCTCCCTCGACGCGGTCGAACTCGCCGCGCGGATCCGCCGCCGCGACCTGTCCGCGCGCGAGGTCGTCTCCGCCCACCTCGACCGCGTCGAGCGCGTGAATCCGGCCGTCAACGCCATCGTGACGCTGGACGGGGAAGGCGCGTTGAAGGCCGCCTCCCGGGCCGACGAGCTGGCGGTCTCCGGAGCTGAGCTGGGCCCGCTGCACGGGCTCCCCGTGGCCTTCAAGGACACCCACCTCACTCGCGGCATGCGTACCACGCACGGTTCGCCGATCTTCGCCGACCACGTGCCGGACGAGGACGAACTCCTCGTCCGGCGTATCCAGGAGGCCGGCGCGATTCGTATCGGGAAGACCAACGTGCCGGAGTTCGCCGCTGGTTCGCACACCTTCAACACTGTCTTCGGTGCGACTCGCAACCCTTACGACACCTCGCGTTCCGCCGGTGGCAGCAGCGGCGGTGCTGCGGCCGCGCTCGCCGCCCGGCTCACCCCGATCGCCGACGGCAGTGACATGGGGGGATCGCTGCGCAACCCGGCCTCCTTCTGCAACGTCGTCGGACTGCGCCCCACTCCCGGCCGCGTGCCCTCGCTGCCCTCCGGAGACGTGTGGGAGACCCTCGCCGTCGCCGGGCCGATGGGCCGCACCGTCGCCGATACCGCGCTGCTGCTGTCGGTCATGGCGGGTCCCGACCCGCGCAGCCCGCTCTCCCTCGAGGTCCCGGATCCGACCGCGTACCGTGCACCGCTGGAGCGCGACATCAAGGGCCTGCGCGTCGCGTACGCGCCCGACCTCGGCGGCCGCGTCCCCGTCGATCCCGAGGTGCGCGCCGTCGTCGACCGGCAGGCCGCGGTCTTCCGTGACCTGGGCTGCACCGTCGTCGAGGACTGCCCGGACCTGGACGGCGCCGAGTACGCCTTCCGTACGCTGCGTGCCCACGCCTTCCGCCAGGGGTTCGGCCCGCTCCTCGACGCGCACCGAGACTCCCTCAAGTCCAGCCTCGTCCGGAACATCGAGGAGGGGCTGAAGCTCACCGGCGCCGAGCTCGCCCGCGCCCGCGCCGAACTCACCCGGATCCACCTCGCGGCTGTCGCGTTCTTCGAGCGCTACGACGTGCTGATCGCCCCGGTCAGCCAAGTGGCGCCTTTCGACGTTGAGTTGGAGTACCCGACCGTCATCGACGGGCAGCCGCAGCACACGTACCTCGACTGGATGCGCTCCGCGTACTTCCTCTCCGTACTGGGCGCACCCGCCCTTTCCGTCCCTGCCGGGTTCACCGACGGCGGACTCCCCGTGGGCCTGCAGATCGTGGGCCCTCCGCGCGCCGAGCGCACCGTGCTCGAGATCGGCGCCGCCCACGAGGCCGCCACCGGACACGGCCGGCGCGCCCCCATCCTTCCGTAGGAGCTCGACTTCCCTCAGCTGGAGCCCCGATGAGATCCCCGCACGTGCTCTGGGCCGCCGTGCCCGTCCTGGCCTTTCTCAGTACTCCGTATCTCCCCTTCGTCAACGGGCCGCACCTGTGGTTCGGCATCCCGTCCGTCCTGTGCTGGTGCCTGATCTGGACGGCCGGGACCACCGTCGCGCTCGCCGCGGTCGACCGGCTCACCCGCACCGACGAGGACGCCGAGGAGGGCGAACACGCATGAACAGCACCATGGTCATCACGACCGTCGGTATCGTCGCCATCGCGGTGGTCGGCATCGGCGGGCGCCGTGCCCCCAGCAAGGAGCTGGGGGAGTGGACGGTGGGCAAACGCCGCTTCTCCACCTTCACCACCTGGTTCCTGCAGGCCGGTGAGGCGTTCACGACGTTCAGCTTCCTGGGCCTTGCGGGCCTGGCCTTCGGCGGCGGTGTCGCCGCCTCGTACGCCCTGTGCTACCTCGCCATCAACTTCGTACTGCAGTACTTCACCGCCCCGCGCATCCGGCAACTCGGGCTGCGCGGCGGATACCTGACCCAGGCGGACTTCTTCGTCGATCGCTACCGCAGCCCGCTGCTCGGCAAGGTGGTCGCGGTGGTCGGAGCGGTCTTCCTGCTGCCGTACCTGCAGCTCCAGATCACCGGGCTCGGCATGATCGTGCAGCTCGCCACCGGCAGCCGCACCGGCGGCAACTGGAGCATGGTCCTCGCCACCGTCCTCACCGTCGGCTTCGTCCTGTGGTCCGGCATCCGGGGCATCGCCCGCGTCGCGTACCTCAAGGACGCGCTGATGATCATCGGGCTCGTGGTGCTGATCGCAGGTGTCGCGGTGTCCGTCGAGGGCGGCGTACCCGGTGTCTTCGAGTCGGTACGCGAGAGTCATCCGCAGATGCTGACGCTCGATCAACCCGGTTTCGACGCGACCTTCTTCGTCACCGCGGTCGTCATCTCCGCGCTCGGCAGCGGCCTCGGCACCATGGCGCACCTGTGGCCGCCGGTGCTCGCCGCCGGCAGCGGACGAGCCCTGCGCTCCAACGCGGTCTGGCTGCCGCTCTACCAGATCGCCCTCGGCATCCCGGTGATCGTCGGTTTCGCGGGCGTCCTGCTCGCTCCGGAGGGCGCGGCCCCCAACTCCGTCGCACTCACCCTGGCCGGGCAGACCCTGCCCGGCTGGCTGGTCGGGCTGGTCGCGGTCGCGGCGGCCTCGGCGGCGATGGTGCCGTCCGCGGCCATCGTCGTCGGTATCTCGAGTCTCCTGTCCCGCAACCTCTTCAGCCTTCGCGACGAACGCAGGCAGCTGCGAACCAACCACCTGTGCGTGGTGGCCGCGGCGTGCCTGGCCCTCGTCTTCGGCCTCACCCGTCCGGGCCTCCTCGCCGACCTGCTGCTGCTGACCTACGGAGGCCTCACCCAGCTCGCTCCCGCCATCGTGATGGGTCTCGCGAAACGGGTCCGGCTGGGCGCCACACCCGCGCTGCTCGGCATCGTCGCCGGGGTGGCCGTCCTGGGCTGGCTGACGTTCGGGGGCGTGGACGTCGGAACCGTGGACACCGGCCTGATCGCGCTCGGGGTGAACCTGGTCGTCACCGCGCTCGCGCATCTCGCCCTGCGCGGAAGCGGCATCGCCCCGGCGGACGGGCCCCGGGCGGAAGAGGCCGCTCAGAGGGGTCCGGACGGGCCGGGCCTGCCCGTCACGTCCCCTGCCGGCTCCAAAACCGGGTGTGAGACTGGTAGGCCCGCATGTTGAGGTGTCGTGTATTCGCGGCTGAGGCCCACGGACCATGACGTCGGGTGAGAAGTCGGGCCGGTTGACTGGGTCTGGCATGATCGCGCGGTGAGTGATGCGAGGCTGCTGGCCGTGGAGGCCGTCGAGTCACATGTCCGTGCGTTCTTCGAGGGGCATTCCGTCGAGGTCGTCGTCTGCGACCTGGGGCCGGAACGGCGCGAGGTCCTGCCCGACCTGCGGGTTCTCGTTGTCGGCCCCGGTCCACGCAGCGATAGCTGGGCCTATGTGACCGCCGGGTGCTGGGCCGCGATGGAGGAGGACGGTCACGGGCTTGAGTTCGTCATGACCGCCCACGTCCGCGACCAGCAGTTCATCGACCTCATGGCCATGATCACGTACTACCACTGCGGTGGGCATCAGCTCGACCTGGGGCACAGCATGCCGATCGGTGAACCATGGGTGCCGGGCTCGAACTGTGACCACCTGCTGATCAGCCTGCCCTATCTCCATGGACCTGACCTTGAACGCTGTCCGCTGCCCGGGGGGCACGCCCGCATCCTGTGGACCTTGCCTGTGACGGCCGCCGAAATCGAGTTCCGCAGGCATCAGGGCCACGAGGCGTTGGAGGAGCTCTTCGACGAGGCGGGGATCGTTCCCACTGATCCTTTCCGGGCATCGGTCGTGTGAGATGACAGCCCTTGTCGGCCCGGCGCGCCCTGCCTGCACGAGGTGCGCAGGCAGGGCGGGGCGAGAAGAGCCGGCCGGGCGGCATCAAGCCGGTCAGGGAGTTCCTTCAGCAGGGCTGCGAGAGGGACGCGGTGTCGCCGTGTCCTGTTCCGTGAGGTGGCTGTCCATGGTGGTGTTCAGGTCGGCCATGAACGCTTCGACCTTCTTCAGGAACTGGGGCGGGTAGTGCGACATCGCGGCGTCGAGGCGGTGGGCGAGCGGGCCGAAGAACTCGTCCGCCCTCTCCTGGACGTGCCCGCCGCTGCGCAGTGTGACGATGCGCCGGTCGGAGTGCTCGCGGGCCCGCGAGATATGTCCGGCCGCTTCGAGGCGGTTCAGCAGGGCGGTGGTGGCGCCCGTGGACAGCGAGATCCGCTCGCTCAGTCGCGCCGGTGACAGGGGGGCGCCGCGCTCCTCGGCGGCGGCGATCTCCAGGACCGCGGTCGCGTCCGTGGAGTGCAGGCCGAGCCAGGCGGCGAAGCGCCGGCTGAGCTCAGCGTAGTGACCGCCGTAGATCCTCAGCGACTCCATCAGCCGCTCGCGCTGCTCCGCGACGCCGTCGCGCACTGCTTCCTCCACGCCTTCGCCCTTCCCTCCGCGTCACGCGGTCCGCACGGCTACTCCGCTTTGACAACCTACCGCCACCACTTTACCTTCATGGTGGAATTACTTCACCATGGAGGTATCTGGAATGCGTGACCCGTCCCCCATCCCCGAGGAGACGACCGAGCCCTACCGGTGGCGATGGCTGATCCTGGCGGTGATGATCGTCGCGGAGATCATGGATCTCCTGGACGCCTCGATCGTCAACGTCGCCGGACCGGACCTGGAGAGATCCCTCGGCGCCGGTTCCGTCGGATTGCAGTGGGTGATCGGCGGCTACGCCCTCACCCTGGGTGCCGGGCTCGTACTCGGCGGCCGGCTCGGCGACCGCTACGGGCGGCGGCGGATGTTCCTGCTCGGGCTCGCGTGCTTCACCGCGGCCTCGCTCCTGTGCGCGATCGCGCCGAACATCGGGTCGCTGATCGCCTTCCGCCTGCTGCAGGGCATCGCCGGAGCGATGCTGCTGCCGCAGGGCATGGGCCTGCTGCGGGAGAACTTCTCCGGCCCCGAACTCACCAAGGTCTTCGCGATCTTCGGACCCGTCCTCGGCCTGGGCGGCATCATCGGCCCGGTCCTGGGCGGCTTCCTCGTCGAGGGCGACTTCTTCGGCCTGGGCTGGCGGTCGGTATTCCTGATCAACCTGCCCATCGGAATCGCCGCACTGATCGTCGCCGCGAAATTCGTGCCCAAGAAGGCGGGTGACCGCACCGTACGGGTCGACATGACCGGCGCCGCACTGATCGTGGCGTCCTGCGCCCTACTCGTGCTGCCGCTCAACCAGGGCCAGGAGAACGGCTGGCCGCTGTGGACGTGGCTGTCCATGGCCGCCTCGGCCATCGGGTTCGCCCTCTTCGCTCTCCAGCAGCGCCGCACGGCCGCCGCGGGCCGCGAGCCGCTGGTGACCCCGGCCCTGCTGCGCAAGCCCGCCTTCACCGTCGGGCTCGGCGGCATCGCTCTGTTCTTCGGCGGGCTCATCGGCACCCAACTCGTGCTGACCCTGTTCCTCCAGATCGGACACCACTTCACCGCCGGCGAGGCGGGACTGGGCAACCTGCCCCTCGCGGTGGGAACCGCGATCGGCGGCGCGGTCAGTGGCGCGTTCCTCGCGGACAAGATCGGCCGCAAGGTGCTGCAGATCGGACCGCTGGTCCAGCTGGTCGGCGCTGCCGTGCTGTGGTTCGAACTCGACGGCCTCGACGCCGCCTCGTTCTCGATCCGGGACATCGCTCCCGGTGTCGCGGTGGCGGGCATCGGCGCCGGCATGGTGATCGCCGCCCTGTTCAGCTTCATCCTGGCCGCGGTGGACGACGACGAGATCGGATCCGCCTCCGGTGTCCTGTCGGCGGTACAGGCGGTCGGCGGCTCCATCGGCGTCGCGGTCTTCGGCTCGGTGTTCTTCGCCCAGGCCGAGACCGGTGACTTCACCGGCGGCTTCCACCGCGCGCTGATCGTCCAGGCATGCCTGCTCGTGCTCTTCTTCGCGATCACCTTCCTGCTGCCCGAGACGGGCCGCCCCGAAGAAGAGCAGCACGGCATCACCCCCGAGACGACTGCCGACGACTCCGGCACCAAGCGGCACCTCACCGTCTGAGCCCCGGCCGGAGCCGTGCACGACTAGCGGCCCCGGCCGGGACCGTACCTGGGCCGCCGCCCGAGGTGGGAGAACGGTCACGGCACTCTCCTGGGGCAACCAGCGCAAACGGCCGCTCTCAGCACTCAGGTCGCCGCATCCATACCGCGTCGTCGCGTCCAGGCCCGCAACCGCACCGTCCGGTTCTCACACCCGAAAACCTGACCCGTCCGGGCATGCGCACGAAGTGTCCCTCCGTGCGCCGTCACCGAACGGCACCCCGCACCCCGGCCGTCCGGCGATGAGAGGGTTGGGTGCCCGGTTCGTGGCCCTGATGCCATTGCCCCGTGCAGGCCCGACGGTCCGCACCCTCCGGCGTGGCTCGCACCGGACGGCAGGAGGCCGGCCCGGGGCGTGCCGCGACGGGGCCGCCCGGGCCGCCGGCCCGGAGTGCGGACGGCGGGCGATTCACAGGGTACGGGCCCGCTGCCTTCGTTCCGGCGCCGTCCTACAGCTTGTCGGCGAACACCGTCGCCAGCTCACGCCATTGGGCGCGCGGAAGTCCTCCGCCGCCCTCCTCGGCGGTGAGGACCTGGAGAGCGACGTGGTCCGCTCCGGCGTCGAGATACTCCTGTGTGCGCGACCTCACCCGCTCGGTGTCCCCCAGCGCGAAGAGGGCGTCGAGCAGCCGGGTGCTGCCCCCTCCGTCGAAGTCACTCGTCGTGAATCCCGAACGCAGCAGATTCTCGGTGTAGTTGGGCAGCCGGAGATACATGGCGAGCATGCTCCGCGCCGTGGTGCGGGCTCGGTCCAGGTCGGTGTCCAGGACCACGGAGAGTTCCGGCGCCAGCAGGGCGTCCGGGCCGAGCGTCCGACGAGCCTGCGCCGTGTGCTCGGAGGTGACGAGATAGGGATGGGCGCCGAGTGTCCGTTCCGCGGCCAGTTTCAGCATCCTGGGCCCGAGCGCGGCGAGCAGCCGGTGCCCGGCGTCGACGGGCGGGGCGGCGTCGTCGAGCGCGTCGATGTAGGAGACCATCGAGCTGTAGGGCTTCTCGTACTGCGGAACCATCGGACCGTGGCTGACGCCGAGGCCGAGGACGAAGCGCCCGCGTGACTCCGCCCCCAGTGCCGCCACCGCGGCCGTCACCTCCTCCGCGGTGTGATCCCAGATGCTCAGGATCCCGGTGGCCACCGTCGTCCTACGTGTGGCGCCGACGACCGCGGCCGCGTCCTCGGGCGACGGGCTTCCGCCGATCCAGAGCGTGCCGTACTTCAGCTCGTCGAGCTCCGCGACGGCCTCCGCGATGGCCTTCCTGCCCGAGTCGTCGGCCCGCGACGACGCGAGGGAGCTGCTCCAGATGCCGATCCGTCCGAAACTGCTGCGTGTCTCTGAGGTCATGGTGGCGTCAACAGCGGACCGAGCGGGCTATTCCCGTCCGACCGCAGGTGAGCCGAACGATGCCTTCCGGCGGGTGCCACCCGAGATGTGACCGAGCGTCAGGAAGGCACTGCAGGCGAGGGAAGCCCATCCCGGCGGCCTGCGCGTGCCGCGTCGGCCCGGGGGAGGGCTGCCCGGACAGTCCTCGGCCGCCAGGCCGCTTCCTTCGGATCACCTTCAACGGTCGTGCCCGGCCTGGATACGGTGAGGGCATGACGACAGTCCTGCGGCACCCCCGACCTGGATTCACGTGGGACTGGTGGGCGGTGGACGCTCAGGGTTTCCTCGTACAGTTCAGTGGCGGGCCTGCCCCTGAGCATCTACTGGTGCATGTGGATCTCGTCGACGCCGCCGCTGCATGGGCCGAGGAGAACTGTCCCGCATGGTTCAACGATGTTCCCCCGTCGCTTCACGCCTTCCACTGCGACGGCGAGCTGCCGATCTACACCCGCAACAGGGTCCCTGACTCCCCGTTGCACCTGTCCGATGCCCCGGCAGTCGTCGCCGATGTCGCGGCTCTGGTCGAACTGCACAAGGCAGTGGGAGACACCTGGACGGTCCACCTCGATCAGGGATGGGTTCACTGATCGTTTCGGAACGAGGTCCTGCGGAGGGCTGCGGTGTATCTGTCGCAAGCGAACCTGTCGTCCGCGGGCCGGGCCGCCGCCGCTGCCTCTGGCCGGGTGCCGGTGACGTGCCAGATGCTCGGGCCGGCCCGCCGGTCCTACTGCCGGTGGCCGGCCTCGGGGACAACCGCTGGTGGAGCGCTTGTGGCAAGCACAGGGGCCGCCAGGTTTCGCTCCGCGCCCGGGCCGGCGGACGCGGCTCCCCGAGGCCCGTCTCACCGCCCCGCGCGACCCTCGGTGCTCTCCCTCAGCACCAGCCGGTGCGCCACCACACGATCCTGGGTGGACAGGACGGCCGGGCTCCCGCTGCCCGTGGCGTCCTCCCCGGTGGGCGAGCTCATGGCCTCGTCGATGCGGCGTTGGAGGAGCTGGACCGCGGTCCTGGCCACCGCCGCCTTGTCGGGTGCCACCGTGCTGAGCGTCGGCACGCTGAACCGGCCCCCCTCCACGTCGTCGAAACCGATCACGGCGACGTCTTCCGGGACACGAAGGCCCTGGTCGTACAGGGCGCGCAGGGCGCCCAGCGCCAACTGGTCGTTGAAGCACAGGAGCGCGTCCGGCCGCACACCGAGGTTCAGCGCGCGTGCCACCGCTTCGGCGCCGTCGGACATACGGAAGGACTCGACGGGCAGGAGGGACGCCGGGGCATACGGGACACCGGCCGCCGACAGTGCCGCGCGGAAGCCGCGCGTGCGTGCCTCGGCCGTGCCCAGGCCGGGCGCGTCGCGCCCGCCGACGGCCAGGACGGACCGTCGGCCGAGAGCGATCAGGTGCTCCGTCGCCTCGCGCGCGGCCATCTCGTTGTCGATGGCGACATGGTCCGCGCCCTCCTCCAGCAGCTCGCCGAGCAGGACGGTCGGCGGAGCCCCGGGACGGCGGCGCAGGTCGTCGGGGGTGAGCGCGAGCGGGCTGAGGATGATCCCGTCGACGAAGTCCGAGCCGAAGCCGGCCAGCGCGGTCAGCTCCTGCTCACGGTCCGCTCCCGACTGGTGGATCAGCACGGTCAGCGAGCGTTCACCCGCCTCGCGCACCACATGGCGCGCCAGCTCGGCGAAGTACGGGACGTCCAGCTCCGGTACGACGAGGGCGATGATGCCCGTGCGGCCCTTGCGGAGGTGGCGTCCGGCCAGATTCACCCGGTAGCCGAGATGGGCGATCGACTCCTGCACCGTCCTGCGGGTGCGCTCGGAGACATGGATGTAGTCATTGATCACGTTGGACACCGTCTTCTCGGACACCCCGGCGTGCCGTGCGACGTCCTTGATCCTCGGCCGTGCCACCGAACCCTCCCTTCCCTGGTGTGCGGCCGAGTCTATGACCGGCCGCGCGGCGCGCACGCACCGGACCACCTCGCGCGATCTTCGGTACCTGAGCGTCTCGCAGACGTTCGTACCGAACCCTTTACAGCGAATGTACATCGATGTAAAAACATGCCACCGCACTGTTTCAGCCGGTGCGCCCACCATCTGCCGTGCGCGGTGGCCCCGTTCTGACCAGGGTCCTCCGCACCTCCGGCATGAGCGTCGGCCGTCGAAAGGTCCGCGATGAGTTCTCATTTCCCTGCCCGTCAGGTGACTCCTGTCCGGGCGCGGGACCCGGAACGCGGTGTCAGCCGCCGGGGGATCCTGCGATCGGGCCTGGCCGGTGCCGGGGCACTCGCCGCCGCCGGATCACTGGCGGGCTGTGCCTCGCCGGCCGCCGCCTCGGGTCCGTCCGACCTGAGCGTCTGGGACCTCTTCCAGGGCGGCGACGGCATGCTGATGGACGAGATGATCGAAGCCGTCTCCAAGGGACCCGACGGCTTCTCGATCGACCGCACGATCCTCGACTGGGGCCCGTCGTACTACACCAAGCTGGCCATGTCCGCGGCCGGCGGCAGGGCGTCCGACGTCGCTGTACTCCACCTGTCCCGGCTGGCCGGTTACGCACCCGGCGGACTGCTGGACCCCTTCGATCTCGACCTGCTCGCCGAGTTCGGGGTCACGGAGAAGGACTTCACACCGGCCGTCTGGAAGCGCACCCAGCACGCCGGGACCGTGTACGCGATACCCCTCGACGTCCACCCCTTCATCGTCTTCTACGACCGGGAGGCGGCGGACAAGGCCGGACTCCTCGACACGGCGGGCAACCTGGCTCCGATGGGGTCGCCCCAGGCCCTGCTGGACGCCGGGAAGGCACTCGCCGAGGCCACCGGGGAGTCGGGCATCCTCTTCGGGCATGTCACCGACACGGCCCAGAACTGGCGCCAGTTCGCGGCGTTCTACGCACAGACCGGCGCCTCCTTCACGCTCCCGGACGGCGGGCCGCCGAAGATCGACGTCGATGCGGCGGTCCGGGTCGTGGACTTCATGAAGCAGCTCTTCGACGGGAAGACCAACCCCAACAACCTCGACTACCAGGGAGCCCTGGCCAACTTCATCGGCGGACGCGGCGGCATGGTCATGCTCGGCGAATGGGAGCTCCCCACCCTCAAGAAGTCCTCCGTCCCTCTGGGAGCCGCGCCGTTCCCGCAGGTCTTCGAGCGGCCCGCCGTCTACACGGACTCCCACAGCTTCGTCCTCCCGCACCAGAACGACCCGGACCCCGCCCGCAGGCGGGAGGCCCACCGCTACATCGCGCAGATCATCAAGCAGAGCCTCACCTGGGCGGGAGCCGGACACATACCCGCCTACCAGCCGGTGCTCGCGGAACCGGGATACGCCGAGCTCGACCCGCAGTCGTCCTACGCGGACGCGGGGGAGGTCGCCGTACTCGATCCCCCCAACTGGTTCGTCGGCGCCGGCTCCAACTTCCAGAACCGGATGTGCCAGCCGCTCCAGTCGGCCCTGCTGGGCAACATCTCCGCCGAGAAGGCGGTGCGTCAGATGGTCCGTGAAGCGGACTCGCTGCTCCGGCAGCCCAACCCGGTGGCCTGACCGAGAGCCGAAGGAGTCATCCTGTGACCACCACCGCACCCCTGGGCGCCGACGCGCCCGCCGGCACGGCCACCCCCTCACCGGGCGGCAACGTCTCGTCCGGCCGGGCGGCCCGCGGACGCACGGGCAGCGGACTGCTCTTCGTCCTGCCCTTCCTGATCGTCTTCGTGCTCTTCCTCGTCTGGCCCGTCCTCCACGGCCTCTGGATGAGCTTCACCGACACCTCCCTGGCGATCCGCGACACCACCTTCGTCGGCTTCGACAACTACACCGAGGCGTTCGGCGACCCCGATGTGTGGAGCAGCCTCGGGAACACGGCCTTCTTCACCGCCGTCTCCTGCGTGCCGCTGGTCCTCGTCGCCCTGGCCATGGCGCTCCTCGTGCACAGCGGACTCGCCGGTCAATGGGTCTGGCGCCTGGCCTTCTTCGCGCCCTACCTGCTGCCCGTGACCGTGGTGACGCTGATCTGGACCTGGCTCTACCAGCCCGACCTGGGCCTCGGCAACCAGTTCCTGACCACGCTCGGCCTGGAGCCCGTCGGCTGGCTCTCCGACGAATCCGTCACCATGTGGGCCATCGCGGCACTCACCGTCTGGTGGACCGTCGGCTTCAACTTCCTGCTCTACCTCTCCGCGCTGCAGTCCCTGCCCTCGACGTACGACGAGGCTGCAGCACTCGACGGAGCAGGGGCCTGGCGCCGCCTGTGGTCGGTCACCCTGCCCCAACTGCGCAGGACCACCGTGCTGGTGGCCATGCTCCAGATACTCGCCTCGCTCAAGGTGTTCGACCAGATCTACATCCTCACCAAGGGCGGGCCGAACGCCTCGACGCGCCCGATCCTCGAGTACGTCTACGACGTCGGGTTCACCGGCTACCGGCTCGGCTACGCCTCGGCCATCTCGTACCTCTTCTTCGCGATCGTGGTCATCGTCTCCGTCGCGCAGCTCCGATTCTTCCGCAGGGAGGACTGATCATGTCCGCCACCGTCACAGCACCCCGCAGACGACGGCTGTCCCACGGAGCCGGCTCGCCGCTGCTCCTCGGACAGGGCAGGACGCCCCGCGTCCTCGCCGGGACCGCGCTGGCCGTCCTGGCCGCGCTGTGGCTCCTGCCTTTCGTCTGGGCCGTCGCCACCTCGCTCCAGAGCGAACAGGACGTGGCCACCCCCGGGCTGTCCCCGTTCAAGGGCGCGCTCACCCTGGACTCCTACACACAGATCCTCGAACGCGGGAACGTGGCGCTCTGGGCGTTCAACAGCCTCCTCGTGGCGGGGCTCGTCACGGTGCTGACCGTGGCCGTCTCCACACTCGCCGCCTACGGTTTCGCCCGCGGGACGTTCCGAGGCCGGCGCGCACTGCTCGCCGTCACCGTCGCCGCGATCATGGTTCCGCCGCAGTTGCTGGTGGTGCCGCTGTTCAAGCAGATGCTGCTGTTCAACCTGGTCGACACCTACGCGGCGGTGATCCTGCCTCAGGTGGTCGCCCCGATGATGGTGTTCATCCTCAAGCGGTTCTTCGAGAGCGTCCCGCGTGAGCTGGAGGACGCCGCCCGGATCGACGGGGCCTCCGAGCTGCGGGTCTTCCTGTCGGTCGTGCTGCCGCTCTCCAGGCCGATCGTCGCCGCCGTGGCGATCTTCGTCTTCATCGGGGCCTGGAACAACTTCATGTGGCCCTTCATCGTCACCAACGACCCCTCCCTGATGACGCTTCCGGTCGGCCTGGCCACGGTCAAGGACGCGTACGGCATCCAGTACGCGCAGTCCATGGCCGCCGCCCTGCTGGCCGCGCTCCCGCTGATCGTGGTCTTCCTCGTCTTCCAGCGCCGCATCGTCAACTCGGTCGCCACCACCGGCCTCGGCGGCGCGTGACAGCAGCGGCCCGTTGCGCCGCCACCCGGCCGTACCATCCCCGGCCCGTCGAAACCCCCGGTTCTCGAAGGGCCCGGTCACCGACGACCGAGCCCCTCGGGAACCGCGCCCTCCGCACCACCCCCACGCACCACCGGGTGCGGCCCACCGCCGCCCCGCCGATCGACTGGAGCACGTGTGTCCACTCACTCCGTACCGCGTCCGGAGTACCCCCGACCGCAATTCGTCCGCCAGGACTGGATCAACCTGAACGGTCCCTGGCAGTTCGAGACCGACCAGGGAGACAGCGGACTCGAACGCGGTCTCCTCACGCGTGAGCTGCGCCGGGAGATCCTGGTGCCCTTCCCGCCCGAGTCCGAACTCTCCGGCATCGGGGAGACCGACTTCCTGGAGGCGGTCTGGTACCGGCGTACGCTGTCCCTGCCGGCGTCCTGGGCCGGACGCCGTGTGCTGCTCCACTTCGGAGCCGTCGACCACGACACGACGGTGTGGGCCGACGGCGTCGAGGTCGCTCGTCACCGCGGTGGTTTCACCCCCTTCACGGCCGACCTCGGTGACATCGCCGGCTCCGGCGAGGACACCGTCATCACGGTGCGGGCCCGCGATCCCCGTTCAGGCCCACAGGCCCGCGGCAAGCAGGCGATCCGGTACGCGAACCACGACTGCAACTACACCCGGGTGACCGGAATCTGGCAGACCGTCTGGGCGGAGCCCGTCGCCGAGGTCCACCTCAGGCGTCCGCGGATCACGCCCGACCTGGCCGGCTCCGCCTTCCACCTCGAGCTGCCCCTGTCCGGCAACCGGCCCGGCCACCGCGTACGGGCCGTCCTCACCGACGCCGAAGGCGAGGTCAACAGCGCCGAGGCACGGGCCGACCTCGACCTCGCGCCGCGGCTGTACCTCCCGGTGGACTCGTCCCGCCGGCGGGAGTGGAGCCCCGAGGACCCCCACCTGTACGGCCTGGTCCTCGAAGTCCTGGACGGGTCCGGCGAGGTGGTCGACCGTGTGGAGAGCTACGCCGGTCTGCGGTCCGTAGGTCTCCGGGGCAAGGCCGTCACCCTCAACGGCCGCCCCGTCTTCCAGCGTCTGGTGCTCGACCAGGGGTGGTACCCGGACGGCCTGATGACCGCGCCGACGGACGAGGCCCTGGTCCGTGACATCGAGCTCGCCATGGAGGCCGGCTTCAACGGCGCCCGGCTGCACCAGAAGGTGTTCGAGGAGCGCTTCCTGCACCACGCGGACCGCCTCGGCTACCTGGTCTGGGGTGAGTTCGGCGACTGGGGTTGCGAGACCGGCGGCTCGTCCGGCGACAACCAGCGGCCTGACGCCTCGTACGTCAGCCAGTGGCTGGAAGCGGTGGAACGCGACTACTCCCACCCTTCGATCATCGGCTGGTGCCCGCTGAACGAGACCTACCAGAAGCTGCACGACCGCCTCACGCAACTCGACGACGTCACCCGCGCCATGTTCCTGGCGACCAAGGCCATGGACACCACCCGGCCCGTCATCGACGCGTCCGGCTACGCGCACCGGGTCGCCGAGACCGACATCTACGACGCCCACAACTACGAGCAGGACCCTGAGACGTTCCGCCGGCTGATGGCCGGCCTCGCGAAGGACGCGCCGTTCGTCAACGCCTACGAGAACGGCAAGGCCTACTCCCAGCCCTACCGCGGCCAGCCCTACTTCGTCAGCGAGTTCGGCGGGATCTGGTGGGACCCGGAGGCTGCCGCCGCCCAGTCGGGCGAGGACCGCACGGAGTCATGGGGATACGGCGAACGCGTACGTGACGAGGACGAGTTCCACGCCCGCTTCAGCGGGCTCACCGGCGTGCTGCTCGACGACCCGGCCATGTTCGGCTACTGCTACACCCAGTTGACCGACGTCTTCCAGGAGCAGAACGGCGTCTACCGCTTCGACCGGGGCACCAAGCTCGACATCGACCGCATCCGCGCGGCGCAGCTGCGCCCTGCCGCCATTGAGCAGCAGGAGGGCCGCTCCCAGGTGAACTGACGCGCGCACCGCGACCGGAGGCCTCCCCCGCGACCAGGGGAGGCCTCCGTCCGTCGGTGTCCGGCGCGGCTCAGCGGCGCTCGAGCCGCCAGATCTGGGGCTGGAGACCGTTGCAGGTCCACTGCCGGACGTCCCCGCCCGGCGCACGTGAGCCGGCCTCGACGTCCAGGCAGCGGCTGCCGGCCGCCGAAACCAGCCTGTAGTAGCCGCGGCCTACGTTCTCGAACCGCCAGTCCTGCGCCGCCTGGCCGTTGCACGTCCACTGCCGCACATCGGCGCCGGGCAGTTCGGAGCCGTTCTCGACGTCGAGGCAGAGACCGCTGTTGCGGCCGGTGAGGGTGAACCGGCCGCCACCGCGCGACGTGACCAGCCAGTCCTGCGGGCCGAGGCCGTTGCACGTCCACTGCTGCACATTGCCGCCGGCCACCCGCGAGTCACCGGCGACGTCCAGGCAGTGGCCGCTGTTCGCGTTGACCAGCCGGTGCAGGGCACCGCCGGTGACCCCCGAGGCGTCCGCGCTCCCGGTGATCCGGCCCGTCGCGAAGTACGGCCTGCACACGTCGCCGTCCCAGTCGGTGGCGATCTGCAGCACCTGGGTGCCGTCTGCGGACGGAAGGAGCGGAGAGCTGTAGTTCTGGCAGTAGTTCGCACCGGGGTCGGTGATCTTCACGGGCGACTCGATCTCGTACCAGGGGCCGGTCCCGTTCTCCGTGTTCGCCAGGACCGTCCGGCCGCTGTCCGCAGCCGTCGTGCCGTCGCGGTTCAGGAGACGCTGCCCGATCAGCAGGATCCTGCCGTTCGCGCCGCCGCCCGGGGACGGCGACCACGCGATGGTCGGCGCCGCCCGGAAGTACTTCCCGTCGACCGTCTCGGGACGGAATCCCAGGTGTGCGGGATCACCCCAGTCCCAGCCGTTCGCGGACGTCCGGTAGTGGACCACGCACTGGTACTGCCCGCCGGGGTTGCAGATCTCGTAGGTCATGAAGTACGACCCGTCCGGAAGCCGCCGGACGACCGGCATGCCGGGCCGGTCAGGCGCCCAGGAACTGGCCACGACATCGTGGCGGTCCTGCCAGTGGACACCGTCGTAGGAGCGGGCGGCCGAAAGCTTCTGGCTGTGGCCCGGATCCGTCTCGTCCGCGTAGTGACAGACCAGCGCCCCGTCCGAGGCCACGGAGAATTCGGGTTCCCACAACCCGCCCGTCCCCGTGGCGACGGCGCACGACGACAGATAGGACCAGGTACGGCCGATGTCGTTGCTGCGCCAGACGCGGAGCGCCATCCGGCGGTCGCCTTCGTCCTGTCCGGCCGAGGACGCCCACAGCAGAGTGCCGGCGGGGAGATCGCCGACCTGCCGGGGGAGTTCGAACAGTGTTGTGCAGCAGAGACCCTGGCCCCCGGCGGACTCCGGGTCCCCTACCCTGCCCACTTCCCTGAAGCTCGCCCCGGCGTCGGTGCTCTCATGGATCGCGCCGACCCCGCTGTTCCCCGCGAAGGTGACGACACTCGCGAGGACACGGCCGTTCGCGGCCCCGCTGTGGGCGAGGCGGACGGCGCGCGGATACAGCCCGGTGCCGTCCCGGAGCGGGGTGCCGGTCGCGGCCGCCGGGGCGGGAGCGGCCGCGGGTGCACTCGGCACGGCCACCGCGGCGGATCCCGGAAGCGCCAGGACCAGCAGCACGGCCACCGGCAGTACGCCCCATGCCCGGGAGGCGCGCGGTGCGGCACTCGCCGCTGTGCCCGAGGAGCCTGGTGAGCCGGGGGTGGCGGACGTGCCGCCGGTGACCGGGCGATGTGAACGGAAGCGGGGTAGACGTAACCGGAACACGCGGTACTTCCTTTCTCGTATGACGCGGGACGGACGGCGGACGCGCGAGCGGGGGTGCGGTACGCGCGGGAGGCCCCGGCCTGCCGCACCCCCGGAGGTCAGCGGCAGCGGGCGGTGAATCCGTTCGCCGCCAGACCCTGGCAGAAGGATGCCCGGGCAGCCGTGTAGCGCGACAGCCTGCCGTCCACGAACCAGGTGGTGTCCGGCGGGAAGTCGAAGCTGCCGTCGTCGATGCCGTCCCAGCCGTACCGGAAGTCGAGATCGATGTAGACGACGGACCGGATCACCCCGCGGAGGTCGTACTGACCCGCCATGTTGGGAATCGGGCCCTGGTAGTTCATCAGCGAGAAGAGACGCTTGACCCACTGGTCACCGCGGGTCTGCTCCAGGCCGTCCGTCGTCGTGCCGTCCGCCGTGAAGTTCATCATCCCCGCCTCGGAGAGCACGACTGGCTTGCCGTGGTCCTTCGCGAACTTCACGAGTTTGAGCACGTTCGCGTCGTGGTCGAAGTTCCGCCAGACAGCCGCCGGGTTCCCGGCCTGGTCCGTCCCGATGTACGCGTTGCGGCACTGGCTCGTGCCGGTGTCGTAGTTCTGGGGAGGCGTGCCGTTGTACAGGTAGCCCCGGTCGTGGATCGGCAGGCAGAGCTCATGTGCGAAGACCGAGACCCCCATCCAGTCGACCGCCGCGTCTCCGGGGTACATCGCTTCGAACTCGCCCCGCACGGGGTGGAACACGTACTCCAGGTTGTGCGCGGTGGACCTGCCGTCCAGATAGCCGGCGAGCCGGTTGAAGGCGTTCTTGTACGAGGAGCAACTCGCGTCCGTGCAGTGGTAGAAGCTGCTGACCTCGTAGTCGAGGCGCAGCTTGAACCGTGCCGTCGGATGGGCGTTGGTGAAGGCGAGCAGCCGGTCGAGGGCGGCCGTGTGGCCGCCCGCGGCGATCTCGGCGGTGACGGCCCGGGACCGGGCGGCCTTGGCGTTCTCGTCCCCACCCTCGAACCCGGGAGGATTGTCCTTCCAGCTGATCCCGATCTGTACCGTCTTCCCCTGATCGGCGAGGAGGGTCGCGTAGTCACGGTGGGCGTCGTTGACCCAGTTGCCGCTGCGCAGTTCGTAGTAGACGGAACCGCCGTCGGCGTTCTGGCCGAAGCTGTTGAAGTCGTCCCAGGCGGCACGGGTCGACTGGCCCAGCAGCAGTTCGGGGGCAGCCTCCGCGGCGGCTGCCCGGGGAGCAGCCCCTGCAGGGGGAGTGGAGTCGGCCTGGGCGGTGGTGGCGCCGGGCCAGACCAGCAGTCCGGCGAGGGCGGTCGTGGCGAGGGACCGGAGCGCGGTCCTGAATGGTCGTCGTCGCATGGGTGTTCCGCTCGGGAGGTGGGGGGACAGGGAGGACCGGGTGCCGTACACACGGGGGATTCGGTGTACGGCACCCGGATTCGGGCCGGTGCCGGCCGCTCAGGCGGCCGTCCACCGGTAGACAGGTGTCGTCTTCTGACTGGTCTGCGTGGTGGGCTGGTAGTTGAACGAGTAGGAGAGCTCGGCCCCCGACGGCACGCTCACCGGGAGTTCCCAGCGCTTGTCGGCGGAGTCGTAGGTGAGGAAGTAGTTCTGCGGAGCGCCCTGGCCTATGCGGTACTGGACGGTCACGAAGGTGGCCGTGAACCCCTTGGGAGCGAACCAGACCGTCGTGCCCGCTCCACCCGTGACACCGTGCGTGTAGCCGCCGTCCTCGGGACCCGGGGATGAAGGAGTCGGTGTGGGTGTGGGAGTCGCCGTCGAGGTCGGCGTCGGAGTGGGCGTGGGCGCCGGCCCCGACGTCCCGCCGGTCCACATCGGCTTCTTGATCTCGGTCAGGAAGTTGGCCAGCACGGTGGAGTCCGCCTGAACGCGGGAGTCACCCCAGTTTCCGTTGGCGCAGCCCGGTCCACCGGCCTGTGCTCCCGCGGCACATTGCCACTGCGTCTGGGCGTCCCAGTTGGTGTTGATGTACGCGGCCGCACGGATGACATCCTTGTTCCGGTTCACCCAGTCGAAGTAGCCCGCGTGCCAGCCGTCCCAGATCGCCTGCCCACTCGCTGCCGCGGGGCTGTTGCGGAAGATGCAGCTCGACGTCTTCGCCCCTGTCCTGGCGCCCTGAGGAGCCGCTTCGGCGACCATCGCGGGCTTCCCGTGTGCGCGGGCGAAGTCCAGCACCCGGTTCTGCAGGCCCACGGGATCGGTGTCGTGCGAGCCGCAGCCCCACTGCGTCTGTACGGAACGGGAGTTGTAGAAGGAGGAGAGTCCGACCCAGTCGACGTACGCGTCGCCCGGATACCAGGCGTCGAGGTGGCCGGGGTCGGTCACGATGTAGTTCCACTCGGGGTGGTCCGTGCTGGTGTTCACCGGCCAGGCGGCACTCTGCCAGACCGTGGCGACACGCGACGCCCCGAGGGCGTCGATGCGCCCCTTGATGTAGCGGAAGGCGTCCTTGTAGTAGCCGGAGTTGTAGCAGTTCCACGGGCCGTCGAACTCGTAGCCGATCCGCAGCAGCACGTCGCGGTCGTAACCCTTGAGCTTCTTGACCATCTCGTCGACCTTGGCGCGGTACTGCGTGATGAGGCTGGGGTTGCCGGCCGTCACATCGGCGTCGTCGCGCCCGATGACGGCACGCAGCGGCTGGTTGCCGCAGCCGGACGTCGCGTCCGACAGGTAGAGCCCGACGGCGACCGTGGCGTCGGGGTACTCCCGCATGGTGCGGGCGAAGTCGACGGTTCCCGCGCCCCAGTTCGCGGGGGAGTTCATCCCGGCGAGCGGTTCGGGCGAGCCGCCGAGGACCAGATTGGTGTAGAGCGTCACACCACCTGGAGCAGGTGCTCCGAGCGACTGCTTGTCCAGCACGTCGGCACGGTAGTCGGAGAGCGTGTCGCTGTCCTGGCCCATGACCATCATGACCTTGCCGTCCGCCGGCACGCCACGGACGGCTGCGGCGGCGGATGCCGTGCCCGCCTCGGCCGAGGAAGGCAGTGCTGCCAGGGAGATCAGGGCGGTGGCAGCGGCCGCCGCCGCTCCCAGCGCTCTTCGGGCAGGCCGATGTCCCGAGTACCTCATGGGCTTCTCCGTCTGTGTCTGTGCGGGTGGGGCGCCCCCGGCGGTCGCCGCAGGGCGTTCGCATGGTGGAGGCCTTGACGCAGCCAGGTCAACAGCTCGCGAAAGTTTCGTAACTTGCCGCAGCTCAGCGGGCTGCGCTTACGAAACTTCGCCAGGGGTTCCGGGGGCCGCATATAAAGATGCAGGTCAAAGCCATTGCCTCTACGCGGGGGTGCCTGACGGTCCGTCTGTCGGTAATCCGGTAGTTAGCTGGCGATAATTTTCGCGAAACTATTGACAGTGGTTTCGGTTGAACCGCACCGTGGTCGCACTCATCCAGCTCTCCTGTCCGGAGGATCACCATGGGCCGTACGCGTGCCCGCAGAACCGCCGTCGCGCTCGCCGCCGCAACCGCTCTCGTCGCCCTCCCCGGCTGCGGGTCGGGCTCGGACGCGGCCGACGGGAAGATCACCCTCACCGTCGCGACGTTCAGCGACTTCGGCTACAAGCCGCTCATCGAGGAGTACAAGCGCACCCACCCCGACATCGTCGTCAAGGAGCGCATCTCCCAGTTCGACCAGCACCACAACCAGCTCTCCACGCAGATCTCCTCCGGCAGCGGCGCGGCAGACGTGGTGGCCATCGAAGAGGGGTATCTCCCCAAGTTCCGTGCGGTGAAAGACAAGTTCACCAATCTCGCCGACTACGGTGCCCTGAGCCGCAGCGACGAGTACCTGGGCTGGAAGTGGAAGCAGGGGACGCTCGGCACCTCGGACTTCGTCATGGGCTACGGCACCGACGTCGGAAGCCTCGCCATCTGCTACCGCAAGGACCTGTTCGCGAAGGCGGGCCTGCCCACCGAGCGGACCGAGGTCGCCAAGCTCTGGCCCACCTGGGACGACTACTTCGCCACCGGGAAGAAGTTCCAGGACAAGGTGAAGGACAAGGCCTGGTTCGACAGTTCGGGCAACATCTTCACCGCGATGATGAACCAGACCGAGTTCGGCTTCTTCGATGCCCAGGACACGTACATAGGCGACACCAACCCGAAGGTGCGCGAGTTCTTCGAGGCCACGGCCCGCGCCACCGCGGACAAGCAGTCGGCCAACCTGCAGCCCTTCAGCCAGCAGTGGAACGCGGGTATCAAGCTCGGCCGCATGGCGACCATGACCTGTCCCGCGTGGATGACCGGCCAGATCAAGACCGCGGCCGGCGAGGCCAACGCGGGCAAGTGGGACATCACCGCCGTGCCTGGTGGCGGTGGCAACTGGGGCGGGTCCTTCCTGACGGTGCCCAAGCAGAGCAAGCACGTCAAGGAGGCTGCCGAACTGGCCGACTTCCTGACGTCGGCCGAGTCCCAGAAGAAGATCTTCACCGGCCCCGTCGGCGCACTGCCCTCGCTCGTCACCGTGCTCGACGATCCCGAGGTCAAGGGGACGAAGCAGGCCTACTTCAACGACGCGCCGACCGGTGAGCTGTTCGCGGTGTCCGCGAAGAGCCTGAAGCCGAACTACCGGGGGACCAAGGACCAGCAGGCCCGCATCCCCTTCGGCAACGCTCTCCAGCTGGTCGAGCAGGGGAAGGCCGATCCCGGCAAGGCATGGGACAAGGCCATCGAGGAAGCGGACAAGAACCTCCGCTGACCGCACTTCCCAGCCCGTTCCGCCCTCGCCGCCCCGCCCCGCCGCGGGTGGACGGCGAGCGGCGGGCGGCGCATGGCGAAACCGGGGCCCGATCCGCGCCGAAAGCCGCCGGGCCCCGGACGTCCCCCGACCCGACCCTCCCACCTCCCGGAGAACCAGCATGGCGGTCCAGGCCATCCGCACCACCCCGGACCCCCGGAGCAGCCCACCCCGGCTGCGCACCGACCGGCATCTTCTGCCCTACCTCTTCATCGCGCCCTTCTTCGTCGTCTTCGGCGTCTTCGGGCTCTATCCGCTGCTCCAGACCTTCTGGGTCTCCCTGCACGACTGGGACCGGCTGGCCGGCCAGGGCGCTTTCGTCGGCCTGGGCAACTTCAGCAGGCTGCTGGAGGACTCGGACTTCTACACCGCCACCTTCAACACGCTGAGCATCTTCCTCCTGTCGACCGTTCCCCAGCTCGTCGCCGCCCTGGCGCTTGCCTGGCTCCTCGACCGCCACCTGCGCGCCACAAGCGTGTGGCGGGCACTCGTCCTGGTGCCGCAGTACGTGTCGGTCGTCGCCGTGGCCCTGGTCTTCTCCCAGCTCTTCGGACGCGACTTCGGAATCGTCAACTGGGCGCTTCAGGGCCTGGGCCTGATCAGCGACCCCGTCGACTGGACAGCGGACACCTGGAGTTCGCACCTGGCCATCAGCTTCATGGTGATGTGGCGGTGGACCGGCTACAACGCCCTGATCTTCCTCGCCGCGATGCAGGCCGTGCCCAGGGACCTGTACGAGTCGGCGCAGATCGACGGCGCCGGACGGTTCCTGACCTTCCGGAAGGTCACCCTGCCCTCCATCCGCCCCACCATCGTCTTCACCGTCGTGATCTCCACCATCGGCGGTCTCCAGCTCTTCGCCGAACCCTTCCTCTTCGACCAGCAGGGCAACGCGGAGGGTGGAGCGGAGCACCAGTTCCAGACACTGACGCTGATGCTCTACAAGTACGGATTCATCAACAACGACGCCGGATACGCATCCGCCGTCTCATGGGTCCTCTTCCTCGTGATCGCGGTCGTCGCCGCGGTGAACTTCCTGCTCGCACGCCGCTCCGACCGCGGCTGACACGGCAGCAGACTGGAGAATCGCATGGCCCTCACCACACCGTCCCGGGCATCCGCCGCGCGCCCGGACGTCCGCAGCGCGCGCTCGCTCGCGCGCGCCGTCCCCCGCCGGGGACCCGGCCGGCTCGACAGGGCGGGCCCGCTCGCCTACGCGATCCTCGCGGCCGTCACCGCCGCCTCCGTCTTCCCGCTCTACTGGAGTTTCGTCGTCGCCTCGCACGACGACAACTCCGTACTCGCGGGCACGACGCCACCGCTCGTACCCGGCGGTCACCTGATCGAGAACATCCAGCGGGTCTTCGAGCTCTCCGCCTTCTGGCAGGCGCTCGGCAACTCCCTGATCGTCGCCTCGACGACCGCGGTGAGCAACGTGCTCCTGGCCTCCCTGGCCGGGTTCGCCTTCGCCAAGCTCCGCTTCCCCGGCCGCAACGCGCTGCTGGTCTGCGTGGTGGTCACCGTCATGGTGCCCACCCAGCTCGGCATCATCCCGTTGTACATGCTCGTCACCGACATGGGCCTCTACGGCAAGCTCTCCGCCCTGATCGTGCCCGCCCTGGTCTCCGCCGTCGGTGTGTTCTGGATGCGCCAGGCCGTCGAGGAGAACATCCCCGACGAACTGATCGAGGCCGCGCGCATGGACGGGGCCGGACTGCTGCGCACCTACTGGTACGTCGTCGTACCGGGAGTACGGACGACGGCCACGGTCCTGGGGATGTTCACCTTCATGTTCGCCTGGAACGACTACTTCTGGCCCCTCATCGCGCTGCCTCCCGAGAACGGCACCGTGCAGATCGCGCTCAACCAGCTCGCGGCGGGCTACTACACGGACTACACCCTCATGCTGGCCGGTGTCGTCGTCTCCGTGCTGCCCGTCCTGGTCGTGTTCACCGTCCTCGCCCGCCGGATCGTCTCCGGCGTCATGGCCGGCGCGGTCAAGGGCTGAGCGTGCCTTCCACCCGTGCACTCCACCTCAGGGAGAACCGATGACCGCCGTGCCCACCGTCCCCGGCCAGAGCCGCTCCCACCCCTCGGAGCCCGCCGCCCCTTCGGCCGGCACGATCGCCAACCCGGTGCTCCGGGGCTTCCATCCCGACCCTTCGATCCTGCGCGTGGGGGACGACTACTACATCGCCACGTCCACGTTCGAGTGGCTGCCCGGTGTCGCCCTCCACCACTCGCGCGATCTTGTGAACTGGCGCCCGCTCGGAGGGATCCTGCGGGAACAGCGGCTGGTCGACCTCGCCGGACGTCCGGACTCCGGCGGGGTCTGGGCACCCTGCCTCAGCCACACCGACGGCCTGTTCCACCTGGTCTACAGCGATGTCACCAACCTCTCCGGAGCGTTCAAGGACGTCCGCAATCTCGTCATCACCGCACCCTCGCTCGACGGGCCGTGGTCGGATCCCGTGCCGTTCCCCTCCCACGGGTTCGACCCGTCCCTCTTCCACGACGACGGGCCCGAAGGCGACGGCAGAAGCTGGGCGCTGTGGATGGAGTGGGACCACCGGCCGGGGCGCCACCCCTTCGCCGGCATCCTGATGCAGGAGTGGGACCGGGCCGGGGGGCGGGTCACGGGTCCGCTGCACCGCGTCTTCCAGGGCACGGAACTGGCCCACACCGAGGGACCGCACCTGTACCGCAAGGACGGCTGGTACTACCTGCTCACGGCGGAGGGCGGCACGTCCTGGGCTCACGCCGCGACCGTCGCCCGCTCCCGTACCCTCACCGGCCCGTACGAGCCCGACCCCGCGGGGCCACTGCTCACCTCGGCCGGCCGGGACACCTGGGACCTTCAGAAGGCCGGGCACGGCAGTCTCGTACGGACGCGGGACGGCGAGTGGTACCTGGCGCATCTCACGGCCCGTCCCCTCACCCCGCTCGGCCCGTGTGTGCTCGGCCGGGAGACGGCGATCCAGCGTGTCGTGTGGAGCGCCGACGGATGGCCGCGCCTTCATTCCCTTCCCGACGCCGCCTCGCAGGCCCTCCCGAGTCCGCTCCCGCGGACCGAGGTGCCGGGGCCCGCGCTGCCTCCGGCTCCGGTCACCGTGCCCCGTGCCCGCGACCACTTCGACGAGCCGCGGCTCCGCGCCGCCTGGTCCACCCTGCGCCGCCACCCGGATCCGAGCTGGCTGAGCCTCACCGACCGGCCCGGACACCTCAGGCTGAGAGGCGGCCAGTCCCTCGGATCCACCCATGGTCAGAGCATGGTCGCGCGACGGCAGCAGGCAGCGTCCTTCGACTTCTCCGCGCGCGTGGAGGCCGAACCGTCCTCACCCCGGCAGATGGCGGGCATCGTCCACTACTACAACTCCGCCCTCTGGCACTACCTTCACCTCACCTGGGACGAGGAACTGGGCCGCGTCCTGCGCGTCGGGCAGTGCGACCACGGCAGATACACCGAGGAGGTGCCGGCCGTCCAGGTCCCGGTCGGCCCGGTCGAGCTGACGCTCGTGGTGCGAGGGGAGAGCGGACGGTTCGGCTGGCGTCCGGGAGGCACGGCCGAGTGGCGGGAGACCGGACAGGAACTCGACGTCACCCGGCTGTCCGACGAGAGCGCGACCCAGGGTGACCCGGCCTCCGGGCACTACTCGTCCTGGGGCTTCACCGGAGCGTTCGCCGGGCTGTGCGTCCAGGACCTGACC
Source organism: Streptomyces sp. NPDC048590 (assembly GCF_043199535.1). NCBI lineage: Bacteria > Bacillati > Actinomycetota > Actinomycetes > Kitasatosporales > Streptomycetaceae > Streptomyces > Streptomyces sp. NPDC048590. Next base: position 798,321 of record NZ_JBICWC010000002.1, read on the forward strand.
GGCGCGGCTCTTCACGCCGACTTCGCCTGGTCCGAGTACCGCGAGACGCCCGGCCCTCATGAGGGCAGGTGAGAGCGGCCTCGGGGCCGTGGCAGACTCGGCAGTCAGGACCTGACCGGCCCCAGGCGAATCCCTCACTCGAACGGACACCTCGGATGACAGCGCACACACCGGACGCGCCGGGCAGGGTCACCCTGACCATGATCGCCTCCGAGGCCGGGGTCTCCGTCTCGACCGTGTCCAAGGTGCTCAACGGCCGTTCCGACGTGTCCACGGACACCAAGGAGCGGGTCGAGGGAGTCATGGACCAGCTCGGTTACCAGCGCAGGCCCGCCCGGAGGCGCGGCGCGGTCGTCGACCTGGTCCTCAACGAACTGGACAGCCTCTGGTCGGTGGAGATCATCCGGGGCGTCGACGAGGTTCTCCACGGGGCGGGGGCGAGCATGGTCCTCTCCGCCGTCCACGGACGCAGCTCCGACACCCGCGAGTGGATCGACCAGCTCGCCGCCCGCCGGAGCAACGGAGCGATCCTGGTCGTCTCCGACCTCACCCAGCAGCAGCGCAAACGCCTCACCGCGCTCGACGTGCCTTTCGTCCTGCTCGACCCCGTCGGCAACGTGGACGCGCTCGTACCCACGGTCGGCGCCACCAACTGGGCCGGCGCGGTGAGCGCCACCGAACACCTGATCGCGCTCGGGCACACCCGGATCGCTCACCTCGCGGGGCCACGGCAGGTGCTCTGCAGCCGGGCGCGCGCGGACGGGTTCCGGGCGACCATGGAACGCGCGGGGCTGCCGATGCCCGACGGGTGGGTGGTGCACGGCGAGTTCAACGACACCTCCGGCAGGGCCGAGACCGCGCGGCTGCTCGACGGGCTCGGCGCCTCGGGCGAGGAACCCCCCACCGCGGTGTTCGCGGCCAGTGACCTCCAGGCGCTCGGCGCCTTCGAAGCCCTGCGGGACCGGGGCTACTCCATCCCCACGGACATCAGCGTCGTCGGATTCGACGACCTCCCGGTCGCGCGGTGGACCCATCCTCCTCTGACCACCGTCAGGCAGCCCCTGTTCGACATGGCCACGGTGGCGGCCAACGCGCTCCTGCGGATCATCGACGGCGAGCCCGCGGACCAGCTCCGGCTGGAACTGGCGACCCAGCTGGTGGTGCGGGGGAGTACGGCGCCCCCGCGGGCGACCGACGGCCCCGGTTCACGCGTGGACACCTGACCGGGGCGCTCCTCTCGCCTACGAGGTCCGCGACGACAGGTGCCGCCGCCCCGATGCGGCGGCACCGCCCGGGAGTTGCTCCATCCGTAGCGGCCACCGCACCGAGTGGTTGACATGTTCAGGATAAAACACGATCCTGTTACGACACTCTTCCATCGATGTAAAAGTCGGCGTCGGTATGGCGGCGGCCAACCCGGGAACGAGGCCATGAGAATTTCTCGCTGTCTGTACGGCGCCGCGGCCCTGCTCTTGTCAGGCGTTCTGCTCGTCCTGATGTCCCTGCCCTCCGCCGAGTCCGCCCGAGCCGAACAGACCGGCCTCAGAGCGGCGGACCCCAGCGTGGTGCGGGTCGGGAGCACCTACATCTCCGTACAGTCGACCGGCGGTGGCATCGCCGTGCGGCAGGCGTCGTCGACCGCTGCCCTCGCCTCGGCCGCGGCGCGGCAGATCTGGTCCGACACCCGGGGGCTCGGCGAGGTCTGGGCCCCCGAGATCGTCGTCGACGGCGGCCGCTACTACGTCTACTTCTCCGCGGGCCGGGGCACCGCCCACCGGATGTACGCGATCAGTTCGGCGTCCCCCGACACCGGATACACCGCCGAGACGAAGCTGGCGCTGCCCGACGACAAGTGGGCCATCGACGGTGCGCTGTTCACATTCAACGGGCAGCGCTGGTTCGTCTGGTCCGGCTGGGCGGGCGACACCAACGTCGAACAGAACCTCTACATAGCCCGCATGAGCAGCCCGACCACTCCGACCGGCGCGCGATACGTCATCTCGCAGCCCCGGGAAAGCTGGGAACGCGTCGTCGGCAACCCCTTCATCAACGAGGGGCCCGAGCCGATCAAGGACCCGAACGGCCAGTTGCACATCGTCTACTCGGCCAACGGCAGCTGGAGCGACCAGTACTGTCTCGCGGACCTCAGGCTGCGTGCGGGCGGGGACCCGACGTATGTATGGGACTGGTACAAGTCCAACGGCTGCCTGTTCGGCTCCAACCGCGCGACGATGATGTCCGGCTGGGACCCGACGCTGTACGTCAACGGGCCGGGTCACCACAGCTTCGTGCTGCTCAACGGTGACATCGCCACCAGCCCACCCGCCGGTCCGAAGTTCCCCTCCATGTTCCACGCGGTGCCCAAGGGGACTCCGTACGCCTGGGAGAACCGGTACTGGTACACCGGCACGTTCGCCTGGTGGGGCAACACCACCTACAGCCGCGCCAATGTGCCGGGGCCGACCAGTGACACCGGCTGGAGCCTGAAGTTCTTCGAGTGACCGTGGAACCGACCCCTGACCCGGGAGCCGTGGGGCTGCGCCCGCCACCGCGGCGTCCCACGGCCCCCGGGTCGGCGGCGGGACCGGCCTGCGCTCAGGCACCCGCCTCCCGCGCCACCTCTTCCAGCCGTCGCCGGTGCTCCTCCCACGCCTTCCGGTCCTGCGGAGGCATGGCGTCCGTGCTCCGCGTGCACCCCACGGCGCCGTCGATCAGCTCACGCACGATGTCCGCCTGGCCCGCGTGCCGCTGGGTGTCGGAGATGACGCGTATCAGCGCATGATGCAACGTCACCTCCCGGCGCTCCTCGGGCCACCAGGGGACATGGCCGACGGCTTCGAGGGGGAACGCCTCGATCGTCGCGCCTGAGTGTGCCCACGCCGCCCGGTACAGCTCGACGACCTCCTCGCGTGACTCGTCGGCGGAGGCCCACATGTCCGCGTTGGGATCCGGATCCCGGGTCCACCACCAGGACGGTGGCTGCCCGGTGAAGAAGGGCCGGCCGAACGTGTCGCCGAAGTACCCCAGCTCCACGCCCGCGACATGCTTGACCAGCCCCAGCAGATTGGTGCCGGTGGGCGTCAGCGGCCGGCGCACGTCGTACTCGGGGAGCCCTTCGAGCTTCCAGAGCAACGCGTCGCGGCCCTCCTGCAGATACCTGAGGAGCTCCGCCTTCGGATTCGCTTCGATCATGCCGGAAGTCTCGCACCCGCCACTGACAACCGGACCCCACCCGGAGCCGGAGGGCGTCCTCCGGGCGGGAGGACGCCGGTCGGTGGGGGCGGTCGTTCCTACGACTCCAGCATGCCCGTACGGAGCTTCCCGAGCGTCTTGGTGAGGAGGCGGGAGACGTGCATCTGCGAGACGCCGAGCTCGAGCCCGATCTGCGCCTGCGTCATCTCCTGGCCGAAACGCATCTCGATGATGCGGCGCTCGCGGTCGTCGAGCTGCTCCACGAGCGGGGCCAGGGCGTGCAGGTTCTCCACGGTCTCCATGGCGGCGTCGGGCTCACCCAGGATGTCGGCGAAGGTGCGGGCCGAGGATCCCGTGGCCTCGCCGGCGGAGGTCGGAAGGTCCAGGGAGCCGGCGGTGTAGCCGTTCGACGCGATGATGCCCTCGATGACCTCGTCCTCGCTGAGCCCCATGTGCTCCGCGAGCTCCTTCGCGGTCGGATCGCGGTCCAGCACGGTGGCCAGCTCGTCCTTGGCCTTGGCCAGGTCCACGCGCAACTCCTGCAGTCGCCGGGGAACGTGGACCGCCCAGGTGGTGTCGCGGAAGAAGCGCTTGATCTCACCCACGATGTACGGAACGGCGAAGGTGGCGAACTCGACCTCCCTGGAGAGTTCGAACCTGTCGATCGCCTTGATGAGGCCGATGGTCCCGACCTGGGTGATGTCCTCCATGTCGCCGCTGCCCCGGTTGCGGAAGCGGCGTGCGGCGAACCGTACGAGGGAGATGTTCATCTCGATGAGGGTGTTGCGCGCGTACTGGTACTCGTGCGTGCCCTCTTCCAGGACCTGCAGCTTCTCGAAGAACAGGGCCGACAGGGCACGGGCGTCCTTCGGTGACACCTTGCCCGTGTCCTCGATCCAGGGCAGCTCACCGACATGCTCCGGTGCGGCCTCCACGGTCGACGTCCCGTCAGCCGGTATGGTCCCGACAGTCTCTTCAGTGATCATTCTCGTTCCCACCCTTGCTCGCACGAGCGCTTCCTGACGAGCCCCTTCCCGGCGCCGGGATCCCCATGCGTCACCTTCCCCAATTTTCTTGCTGCGTGGAAACAGTTGTCCCTGGACATCGTAAGATGAGCAGCCCCGGCCGGCGGCGCGACCTGGCGTGCTACGCATCGGACCGGGCTCAGGCCCCGTACGCTGGAGGCCGACGACCAGGCGCCCTCGGATGGTCCGGGTTTCGGCGCAGCACGATGAGAAACAGGATCACGTGGACAGATTCGTTGCCGTCGAGCGGGAACTGCGCAAGGCCGCACCCCATCTGCTTCTCGACGTCGCCACGGCGGCCCTGCGCGAGCGGTACGACGTCGAGGGCGTCGAACTGAGGCTGGCCGACTACGGCATGACCACGCTCCAGGTCGTGTCCGAGGCGCCGCTCGCCGAGCCGGTGCCCGTTCATGACAGCCCGCAGGGGCGGGCCTTCGGCGCCCAGGAGCCCTATGTGGAACCTCTCGCCGAGACGGGCCCGGCCACTGTTCATCTGCCGGTGTCGGTCCGGGGCGACCGCATGGGGGTGCTCAGTGTCACCGCTCCGCGTGCTTCCTGCTCCCCCGACGAGCTCGCGGGCATGCAGCAGATCTGTGAGGCTCTCGGCCACGAGATCCTCGTCGCCGAGCGGGACACGGACCTCTACCTCCTGGCGCGTCGTGCCACACGGCTGACCCTTGCGGCGGAGATGCAGTGGCAACTGCTGCCCGGACGCTCCGTCACCCGCCCCGAGTTCTCGATGGGTGCTCATCTCGAGCCCGCGTACGCGATCTTCGGTGACAACTTCGACTGGTCGGTCTCCGCCCATCACCTCACGCTCACCGTGACCAACGGCATGGGCAAGGGCATGGAGGCGGCTCTGCTCACCAACCTGGTGGTCAACTCGCTGCGCAACGCGCGGCGGGCGGGACTCGACCTCGCCGGACAGGCCAGCCTGGCCGATCAGGCCGTGTACGCCCAGCACCGCGGGGCGCTGTACGCGTCCGTCCTGCTGCTGCGCTTCGACCTGGCCACGGGCGAGGTCGAAGCGGTCGACGCCGGATCCCCCCGTATGTGGCGGCTGCGAGGGCGTGGCGTCGAGTCGTTCGATTTCGACGCCCAGCTTCCGCTCGGGATGTTCGAGGAGACGGAGTACGTCACCGAGCGCCTGGTCGTCGAGCCGGGCGACCGGCTGCTCATCGGGAGCGACGGTGTCTACGACGGTGCTTCGAAGGCGGGTGAACGCTACGGGGAACGTGCCCTGGCGCGCTCGCTCTCCGCGCACCGTCTGCTCCCGTCCGAGCAGGTGCCGCTGGCGGTCCTGCGCGATCTGCGCGACTACCGGTCCTCCGTGCCGCTCGACGACGACGCCCTCGTGGTCTGCCTGGACTGGTTCGGCCGGGGTTCCTCCGCAGGCGACGTGTCCGTGTGAGCTGTACCGGTCGGCCGACTCCTATCCGGTCGACCGCAACGGTCTCGCCCCGTCGTCGTCCTGCGCCGCGGCCGCGTTCCGGAAGGCCCGCAACCCTTCGAGCAACGCGCGCCGCGCCTTGGCCGGCATGGCGTCGATCGTGGACATCAGCACCGCTTCCCTGCGCAGGCGCAGATCGACGAGATAGGCCTTGCCGTGACTGGTCAGCCGGAGCTCGAGCTCACGGCGGCTCACCGGGCTGGGCGTGCGCTCCACCAGCCCGGTCGCCTGCAGTCGGTCGCACAGTCTGCTGACCGAGGGCGGCGCCGACCCCAACGCCTCGGCCAGCATGCGCAGGTTGATGCCCTCGTCGCGGTCCAGCGTGTAGAGCACGCGGAGCTGGGAGGGGGAGACCGGGCCCGTGGGGACGGCTTCGCGGCCCTGTTCCCAGAGGACTTCGAGGAGTTCGACGAACTCGGAACCCTCGCGGGCCGCCTCCCGGGACCGATGGTCGGGTTCGGGGCTCAGGCCCATGGTGATGACACTCCGATCCGGCATCGCTTCACTCGTCCGTCCCGTCACCGGACCGAGGAACGAGCCGGGCATCCGATGCGCTCGTATGGAAGACCAGGACAACGAATCTCGGGACATGTCCGTGGCCCCGGACATCCTACCCCGGTCGGCAGCAGCCTCCGAGGCTGTGAACGTCCTTCATCTGTTTCCTCATGGCAATAGTTGCCATGAGGTACGGTTTCGCAGCGACAACCGATGCGTGATCTTCCAGCAGTCACCGCCGATCCGCCACGACGGCGACCGCCCACCGGCCTGGAGTACTGACAACCATGACGCACAACCCGCCCCTCGTCCTCACCGTCCGGCATCCGGCGGACTCGATCGCCGTTCTCGAGGTGACCGGCGAGATCGATGTGGACAGCGCGCCTGCCCTGAGGTCCAGAGCCATGGAGCTGATCCGGCAGGGCGAACCGCATCTCGTCCTCGACCTGGCACCGGTCGAATTCTGTGACTCCTCCGGCCTCAACACCATGATCGGCATCCTGCGGTACGCGAAGGACCGCCACGGCTCCCTGTCCCTGGCCGGAGCACCCCCGCACCTCGCGAGGCTGCTGGACATCACGGGAGTCGGTCACCTGATCCCCACCTATCCCACCGCTGCCGAGGCCCTGGCCCGGATCGTCGTACCCGAAGGAGCGCCGGCGGAGACGGAGCGTCCCTGAAGGCCGGTCGGCGACCGCGTCCGTGGGTCCGCGGAGGCATCTCCGGTCAGGTGCCGCTCCGCGCCCTCCCACTGCCGAGCGTCCACGCCTCGACGTCGCGGTAGTGGATCGGGCCGGGGCTCCGGCCGGCGTTGCTACCCACCAGGTGCAGGCACTCCGCCGCCCAGGGCAGCCCGCTGAACCCGGCGATCCCCTCGGCGATCTCGGCCACCGACGAGCGGTCGCCCCGGCGGGCGCGGGCCAGTGTCAGATGCGGGCGCAGCGGCCGTCCCTCGAACGCGATGCCGCAGTCCCTGACGGCGCCGCGCACGTCGTCCGCGATCGCGTGGAGAGCGTCGAGGTCCCCGTCGACGCCGCTCCAGAGCACCCGGTCGTCGAAGGCCCCGCCGCCGCGCAGGCTCAGCAGGGGTGGCCGGTGTGCCGCCGCCAGGCCGGCCAGTGGTGGGATCAGCAGAGGCACGGTCGTGGCGGGGAGCTCTCCGAGGAAGGCCAGCGTGATGTGCCAGTCCTCGATACGGTTCCACCGCATCCGCGGGTGACTCGCGTAGGCGGGAAGCAGAGCGTCTTCGAGCTCCCCCTTCGCCTCGTCCGGAGGGGCGAGGGCGATGAAGACGCGTACGGTCGCGGGCCGGTTCTGTTCCTCCACACCTGACTTCGTACCATCCGGGTGGCGGCGGCCACCGATCGGGTCCGGATCCGGCGGTGCGGATGGACACCCGGGTCTCGTGACGGATTGCGTGAGAGCGCGCGCCCCGTCGTGGGGGAAGCGCTCACGACGAGGAGACGGGAAACCAAGATGCCGGAACAGCAGCCTCCGCAGCGGCCGAGGACCGAGCTCGACGCACGCTACAGCTCCGCGCTCCAGCCCCGTCCCGGTGCCGCGGACGTCACCGCGACCGAGTGGGCCGACGCCCAGCGGCAGCTGGAGACCGCCGAGATCTTCTGGGCCTCCACCGTGCGGCCCGACGGTCGGCTGCACGTCACCCCGGTGATCGCGGCGTGGGACCGCGGAGTGGTGTACTTCTCCACGGGTCCCGAGGAGCAGAAGGCGAAGAACCTGGCTCACGACGGACACTGCGCCCTGACCACGGGAAGGAACTCCCTCGGCGAGGGCCTCGACCTCGTGGTCGAGGGGATCGCGGAACGGGTCTCCGGTCCGGCGGAGCTGGAGCGGGTGATCGCGGTCCACGAGGCGAAGTACGGGGAGCACATCACCTCAACCGAAGGGACCTTCCACGGCATCGGTGACTCCTTCCGTTCGGGGAGCGCGATCGTGTTCGCACTGGCCCCCGCGACGGCGTACGGCTTCGGAAGGCAGGACGGCGTCTACACCCACACCCGGTGGACCTTCTGAACAGGGTGTTTCCGGGCGGGGAGGCGGCGCGGCCCGAGACGTTCCGGGCAGGACGTCCCGGGAGCGGCCGTTCCCCCGGGGTTCACGTCGTCCTCACGTCCGGTCCCTCCGCGGGCCGGATTCGCCGGTTTGGCTTCGCCGTGTCCAGCTACACGCAACAGACGAGGCACACATGTCCCTGAGGCACGCAGTCGCCGGCCTGGCCCTGCTACCCGCGCTCGCGGTTCCCGCGTCGGCGCAGGCGGCCACCGTTTCCCACGAGCACCGGCCGGTCCACCGGGCGGCGTTCGATCTCCAGGCCCACCGCGGAGGCCTCGGTCTCACCACGGAGTCCTCCCTCGAGGGCTTCGGCAAGGCGTTGCGCCTGGGTGTCAGCACACTGGAGCTGGACACCCAGATCACCGAGGACCGCAAGGTGGTCGTCAACCACGACCGGCAGATCAGCGCGCAGAAGTGCGCGGACACCGGTCCGCTCACCGCCGGGGACCCGATGTACCCGTACGTCGGCAAGTACATCAAGGACCTGACCCTCAAGCAGATCAAGACGCTGGACTGCGGCTTCCAGCAGCTCCCCGGCTATCCGGAGCAGGAGCGGGCAGCCGGCTTCCGCATGGTCGAGCTCAAGGACGTCCTGGGCCTGGTGAAGAGCTACGGAGCCAGAAACGTCAAGCTCAACATCGAGACCAAGGTGGAAGCCGGAGCGCCTGAGCAGACCGCGCCGCGCGAGCTGTTCGTCCGCCGCGTCTTCGAGGAGATCCACCGGTCGGGGATCGAGCGGCAGGTCTCCATCCAGTCGTTCGACTGGGGAGCCCTGAGGGAGATGCACCGGCTCGCCCCCTCCTATCCGCTGGTGGCCCTCACCAACTACGACTTCCTCCAGGTGGGCGAGCCCGGCGCCTCACCCTGGCTCGGCGGCATCGACGCCGACGACTACGACGGAGACTTCGTCCGGGCCGCCGCAGCCGTCCCCGGTGTCACCGCACTGTCGCCGAACTACGGTTTCCCCCAGAACGGAACGGTCGCGGATCCCGGCTTCCGGTTCTACCCCGACAGGAAGATGATCCGCGACGCCCACCGGCGCGGACTCGCCGTCATTCCCTGGACGTGCGACGACCCCGCCACCATCGAGGCGCTCATGGACATGGGCATCGACGGGATCATCACCGACTACCCCGACCGCGTGCGCGAGATCATGGCCGCCAGGGGCCTGCCCCTGCCGCAGTCGTACCGCGCCCCGCGCCACCGAGAAGCGTGAGCACCCCCGGACGGACCCGGGCCCGCGTCGTGCCGGGTCCGTCCGGTGAGGTCACGCGCTCCCGGCCGCCGCGTCGTCGACGGCGAACCCCAGGCGGCCGGCCACCGTCGTGAGGGCCTTGCCCAGAGGCAGGGAGATCCGCACGAGGGCGTGACGGTCGCCCCGCGTCGGGTCGCGGTTCACGATCAGCACCGGTGTACCGGCCTGGTCCGCCTGCCGGACGAACCGGAGCCCTGACATCACCGTGAGCGAGGAGCCGAGGACGACCAGCGTCCGCGCCTCGCGGACCAGGTGCCGGCAGTGCTCGACCCGCTGAGGGGGGACGGCCTCACCGAAGAACACGACATCGGGCTTGAGGACACCGCCACAGACCGCGCACGGCACCACGCGGAAGTCCCCGACCTGCTCGTCCGTGAGGTCGGCGTCACCGTCGGGGTTGATGGAGGCGGCCACCGGTCCGAAGCCCGGATTGGCCTCCTCCAGCCGGACGGCCAGTTCACGACGCGCGCTGAACGCGCCGCAGGACAGGCAGACCACGCGGTCGAGGCTCCCGTGCAACTCCACGACGTCCGCGCTTCCGGCGGCCTGGTGCAGCCCGTCCACGTTCTGGGTGATCACACCCGAGAGCAGCCCCTCCCGCTGGAACGCCGACACCGCCAGATGCCCCGCGTTCGGCCGCGCCCGGCCGAAGGTGCGCCAGCCCAGATGGCTGCGCGCCCAGTACCGGCGCCGCGCCCGGACGCCGCCGGTGAAGTCCTGGTACGTCATCGGCGTGTGCCGGCTGAGGCTGCCGCCCTCGCCGCGGTAGTCGGGGATGCCCGACTCGGTGGACATGCCCGCCCCGCTGAGCACCAGCACGCCTCCGGAACCCAGCGCGTCGGCGAGCGGCCCGAGATCCGTGGTCCCCGGCGAAGGGTCCCCGGTGGGCGTCCAGCTCAGAGTGGGGCGCATACGCATGACACCAGAGTACGGAACACACACCCCGTCCAGATCGTCCCGTTCGGATCCGCCGGGTTCGCCGTCGTCCTGATCCGGCCGGCGCGGGGAGAGGCGGCCCGGGCGTAACGAGGCTCAGCGGGCCACCAGGCGGGCCGCGTCCCGGCCGAACACGGCCCGTCCGGCCAGGATCCGCTCCTCCCGCACCGGACCGGGGCCGACCAGCCGGTCCAGCGAGCGCAGCAACGCCGGCCCGTCGGCGGCGTACTCGGTGAGGTCCGCGGCAGCCATCGCGAGCACTCCCTCTGCGCCGTGCCCGGGGATCGGCCGGTAGCCGACGACCGGCACCCCGGCGGCCAGCGCCTGCACGGCGGTCTGTCCGGCGGCGTTGTCCACCAGGGCCGCCGATGCCGCCATCAGCGAGGGCAGATCATGGACCCAGCCCAGCGCCAGGACGCCGGGAAGCCTGGCGGCACGGGCACGCAGCTTCTCGTCCCTGCCGCACAGCAGCACCGGAAGATGTCCGGCGCGGGCGAGCATGAGCGCCGTCGAGGTCAGCCCCCGCCCCACACCCCAGGCACCCGCCGACAGCAGGACCGCGGGGCGGCCGGCGCCTCTCAGCGCCAGTTCTCCGGCCCACCGGGAGTCCGTACCCTGCCCTCCGGCCGGTGCGGGAACGGTGAACCGGACGGGTACGACGGGGCCGCACACCTTCGCAGGGCACCCGGTCGCGGCCCGGACGTGCGACGCGGCGGTGCCCGTCACGCAGAGGTACAGGTCGTTGCCCGGATGGAGCCACTGCCGGTGCACGGCGAAGTCGGTGACCACGACCGTGCTGGGCGGACCCCCGGAACCCATGGCCGACCGCAGACGTCCCGTGACCTGCGCACCCTGGTGGAAGGTGGTGATGATCGCGTCAGGACGCCGCTGTTCCACGACCCGGCGCAGCCGGGGTTCGAGGCAGGCGGCCAGGGGACCGGTGTCCGGTGCCCGGACCCGAAGGCCGCAGACGGGGCCGCGGTCGCGGAAGAACGCCGAGTAGACCGCCTCGTAGGCCCATGGGAAGTGCCGGAGCGCGGTCCGGTACCCGGCGCGCAGGCCGTGGCCGGCACCGGCGGGCAGGAGATCGAGCAGGTCCATGTGCGCGGTCCGGTGCCCGTCCGCCCTCAGCCGTCGGCCCAGCTCCGCGGCGACCGCGTCGTGACCGGCACCCATACTCGCGCTGACCACCAGAAACCTGCTCACTTCAGCATGTTCCGCCCGGACCGGCCGGTCCGCCACACCCGGCCCCGGGAGATCCGGTCCCGCACGCCCCGCCGGGCCACTCGTGCGCCGGTCGCATGAAGGATTCATCAGCCCGGTTCGCCCGGACGTCCCGCCCGGAATGGAACACAGCATGTCGGCGATCCCCGAGAACGGACGGCCCATGCGCGCGATCCCCCCACACCGCGGCACACAGGCGGCCGGTACCGACTCGTCCCCGCACCCCGGGCGCCCGGTGGCACTGATCACCGGAGCCTCGTCCGGTATCGGCGCGGCCGTCGCGGACCGACTCTCCGTCGGCGGGCGGTGGGATCTCCTGCTCAACGGCCGCGACGTGGAGCGGCTCTCCGACGTGGCCGCACGCACCGGCGGAAGCGCGCTGCCCTGGGATCTGGCGTCGGAGGAGGGCTGCCGGAGCCTGGCGGAGGAAGCGCTTGCGGTCGGTGGCCGGGTCGACGCGCTCGTCGCGGCGGCGGGGCTCGGCTGGGCGGGCACCTACACGGACATGACACCCGCCCTGGTGAACCGCCTGGTGAAGGTGAACGTCTGCGCGGTGATGCATCTCGTCAGCGAGCTGCTGCCGCCGATGCTCACCCGGGGTTCGGGCCGGCTGGTGGTGCTGGGCTCCGTGGCCGGCCGCTTCGGGGTGCGCGGCGAGGCCGCGTACGCGGCGACCAAGGGCGCGCTGATCCCCTTCGTCCAGAGTCTTCGCTACGAACTCCAGGGCACGGGAGTACGTCTCTGCCTGGTCATGCCCGGCCCCGTCGACACCCCCTTCTTCGCCCGGCGGGGGACCCCGTACACCCGCTCCCGGCCACGGCCGGTCCCCGCGGAGCGGGTCGCCGCGGCCGTGGAGGAGGCGCTGTCGGGAAAGCGGCACGAGATCACCGTGCCGCGGTGGATGGAGGTACCCGCCCGGCTGCAAGGCGTGGCCCCGCACCTCTTTCACAGGCTGGCCGCGCGCTTTGGCTGAGCGGACCGCGGGCCGGCGGGAGGCACGGCCCGCGCCGACGCCGTCCGCACGGTGGCGCACCGCGTGCCCGCCCGCCGCTGTGCGGTGCCCGCCGGCCGGACGGCCGGGGCACCCCTCGGCGCACGCCCGGGCGACCCCGGCCGGTGCTCCGTGATCATCCTCTGCGTCGTCCTGGCACTGGTAGCCGCGACCGGCAACGCCGCGGCCTCCGTGCTGCAGCGCCGAGCCGCCGCGGCCGAGCCCGCGCCGCCCGCGGGCGCCGGACCGGTCCGTGCCCGGGGATGGCGGGGGCTGGTCCGGCGCCCGGCCTGGCTGTGGGGGGCGGGCATGCTGGTCCTCTCCGGGGTGGCGCAGGCTGCCGCCCTGGCGACCGGCCCCTTGGCGGTGGTGCAACCGGTGATGACGACGGAGCTGCTCTTCACCCTGGTACTCGCGGCTGTCGTCTTCCGCCGGCCACCGGGTGCCCGTGCCTGGGGCGCGTTCCTCGCCATGGCGGCGGGGCTGGCCGCGTTCCTGCTGCTGGCAGCGCCCTCGGGCGGAACGGAGACCGTGCCGCCCGGACGGTGGCCCGTCAGCGCCGTGCCCGCCGTCGCCGTGTCCGCCGTGCTGGGCGTCGTGGGCAGAGGGCTTCGGGGCTCCGCACGAGCGGCCGTGCTGGGGTCGGCCACGGCCATCGGCTTCGCCTTCACCGCCGCGCTGCTCAAGGACGGCCTCGGCACGGTGTCCGGCCGAGCGGGTGCCCTGCCCACCACCTGGCAGATCTATGCCGCGGTGGCCGTGGGCCTGGGCTCGTTCCTGGCCCTCCAGGTGACCCTGAGGTCGGGCTCGCTCGCGGCGTCGCAGCCGGCACTCACCCTCGGGGACGCGTTGCTGAGCGTCATCCTGGGCGTCACGCTGTTCGAGGAACGGATCGAACTCGGCCTGCTCGTCCTGCCGGAGGCAGCGTCCCTCGGTCTGATCGCGTACGCCTGCGTGCATCTCAGCAGATCGCCGCTCGTCTCGGGGAAGGAGGCGCAACGATGGTGAGGGACATCGGATCCACGGACGCTTCCCACCGGGCCCGTGCCGTGGCGGCGTGTGCGCTGGGAGCGGTGGCCGCCTGGCACATCGGCCCCGCCGCCACCTGGCTTCCGCCCGTGCGCAGGGCGCTCGCCCCCTCGCTGGACGGACGGGGCCGCGCCGATCACGTCGCGCTGACCTTCGACGACGGCCCGGATCCGGCCAGCACCCCGCACTTCCTGCGGCTCCTCGACGCACACGGGGTCCGGGCCACCTTCTTCCTCGTCGGAACCTCGCTCACGCGCCACCCCGAGCTCGGCCGGACACTCGTGGCGGCAGGGCACGAGGTAGCCGTGCACGGCTGGCGCCACTCCCGTCCGTGGTTGCCGCACCCCTCGCGCGATCTGCGGGAGGTGGCGCGCGCGGCCGAAGCGGTACGCCGGGTCTGCGGGGCCGATCCGCTGTGGTACCGGCCGCCCTACGGGATTCTGACGGGCGGCCGGCTGGCCGCCGCCCGACGCGCGGGTCTGCGGCCGGTGCTCTGGTCGGCGTGGGGCCGCGACTGGACGGGAGACGCCGACGCCCGTTCGGTAGGGGCGTCGGTCGTGAAGGATCTGCGCGCGGGAGCCACCGTCCTCCTGCACGACGCGGACAACTGGAGCGCGCCTGGCGCCTGGCGGGCCACGCTGGAGGCGTTGCCGGGTCTGCTCGCAGCGTGCCGTGAACGCGGCCTGAGCGTGGGACCGCTGGCGGAGCACGGAGTCGGCGATGTCCGCGCCCGCCCGATCGGACCACCGGGTCCATGAACGGAACAGGCCGGGGGAGCGCGGCCGGCTCCGCGAACGGATGTTGCCGGCCGACGACGGTCAGGGCGCGGGGACGGGGCCGCCGGGACGGAAGCGCTCCACCCCGACGATGTGCCGCACCTTGAGCGGACGTACGACCACGGCGACCCGCTCCTCGCCCGGCATGAGCCATTCGAACCGTTCGCTGCCCAGGTACTTCTGTGCCAGCCGGTCCATGTGCGTGCGCGCCTCCTCGCCCTCGACGAACCGGGCGACGACCCCGCTGATCTGCACCCGGTCGAAGGGGTCCTCGGCGTCCGCGTGCGAGAGGTAGACGCGCGGATCACTCCGCAGGTTCTCCTCCTTCACCCGGCCCACCGAGGTGTTGAAGCTCAGCTCCCCCTCGCCTTCCAGATCCACCCACATCGGGCTGACCTGCGGTGCGCCGTCGGGGAACACGGTCCCGACGTACCAGATGTGGGGTGCCCGCAGCCGGGCGCGAACGGCTTCGTCGAACGTGGCAGTCATGCTGAAAAGGCTAACAACCATGATCACGGGGAAGCCCTCGTGGCGGGGAGCCGACGAGGCGGAGTGGTGCCTCTTCGTTCACAGGACCGGGACCGACTCCTCACGTTCGTCGGCCTCGCCGGACCGTGTGGATCACCGCTCGCCGCGGCGGCGACCTCGCGTACGGCCCCGGGGCGCCCACGCAGGACGGCGAACGACGGGCTCAGGAGTCCTCGCGAACCGAGGACCGAGGGTGTCGCACGCTCCTCGTGCCGGCGGTCCGGCACCAGGTGAGGGGTGCCGGACCGCCGGGCCGAGGTGGCCCGCTCACTCATCCCGTTTCCCGTGCGGCGGCGCGGGCGGCCGGCTCGGGCCCGGACACCGTCAGATTCGCGCTGCCAGGGGCGGAGCCGGGGACGTCGAGTGTCCGGCTGCCGTAGAGGTCCTCGACCCAGTTGTCCTGGTACACGGTGTCGAGATAGCGCTCGCCGAGGTCCGGAGCGACCGCCACCGCGGTGAGGTCATCGGTCCCCTGCCGGGCCAGCCAGTCGACAGCTCCGCTCACCACCGTGCCGGTGGAGCCGCCGAACAGGAAGCCTCGCCGGGCCAGACGGCGGCAGGCGCGGATGGTGTCGGTCTCCTCGACCCTGACCACCTCGTCCACGTACGACTCGTCCAGGAGCGGCGGACGCATGCTCATGCCGAGGCCGGGGATCATCCGGCGCCCGGGTGCCCCGCCGAACGCCACCGAACCGGCGATGTCCACCGCCACGATCCGGACGGGGCGTCGCCGGTCACGGAAGTAGCGGGCACAACCCATCAGGGTCCCCGTGGTGCCCGCGCCCATGAACAGGACGTCCAGGTGCGGGAACGCGCGTGCGATCTCAGGCGCGGTGGTCCGGTAGTGGGCCCTCCAGTTGGCCGGATTGGAGTACTGGCTCAGCCAGACGCACCGGTCGTCGGAGGCGCACAACTGCCGCACATGGGCCAGTCGCTCGGCGAGGAACCCACCGTTGGCCTCCTGGGTGCCCACCAGATGCACCTCGCCGCCCAGAGCCTCCATCATCAGCCGTGTGGCCAGGTTGCAGCGGGCGTCCGTCACACAGATGAACCGGTATCCCTTGCTCGCCGCGATCATGCTCAGCGCGACGCCCAGGTTCCCGGACGAGGACTCGACCAGGACGGAATCCGGCCGCAGTGTGCCGTCGCGCTCCGCCGAAGCGACCATCTCGGCGGCCGCCTTGAGTTTGATGGATCCCGCGAAGTTGAAGCCCTCGCACTTGAGGAGGAGCGAGCGGCCGAAGACCGGCTCGACGTCGACGTAGAGATCCTCCTCGTTGAAGGCCTGAGGGACGGTGATGACCGACACGGTGAACTCCTCCTCCTGTTGCGGCCGGCGCCCGGGCAGGGCGGCGGATCGGGACGGGGCTCCGTCATCCGTAGCGACTCCGTTCATGGAAGAAGTCGTCGACGAAGCGGAGCTCACCCGCACGGGATATCTGGTCGTGCACATAGCTCCCTACCGCCAGGTCCAGCACACCGAGCCCGAAGGGGGAGAAGACCACGGGCCGGTCGCCCGGCACGGCCACCCGTCCCGCCATCACGTCGTCGAGCGTGCCGTGCACGAAGTCCCGCCCACCCGTGAGCTGTTCGGTGAGATGGGGCGAGGTGGACGCCCTCAGGCAGTGCTCGATGTCGTCCAGGATGTTGGTGGAGGCCAGCAGTACCCGGGGAGCGAGATCCCGCAGCGAGACGTGCAGCACCACGGGGTTGTGGGCGAACCACTCCGGGGCGTGGACGTGCGGCTGTCCCGCCACCGTCGCGAAGACCACCAGATCGCTGGTCCGGATCAGTTCCTCGGGGTCCTGGTGCACGGTGACCGCAGCCGCGCTGCCGGACTGCTCCACGTACACGCGGAATCCGGCCGCGCTGCCGGGAGAGACGTCGTACACCCCGACGTCGTCGAACGACCAGCCCGAACCCACCAGGAAGGTGTGGATGTAACGGGCGATCAGACCGGTTCCGAAGAATCCCACCCGGGTCGGGCGCGGCCGGTCCCGGCTGAGCCGGTCCGCCGCCGCTGCCGCGGACGCGGCCGTGCGGGTCGCGCTGATGATCGAGCTCTCCATGCAGGCGAACGGGTAACCGGTGGCCGGGTCGTTGAGGATCAGTACGGCCGATGCCCGCGGAACCCCGGACGTCACGTTCCCCGGGAAACTGGAGATCCACTTCATCCCGTCCACCGGCGACTCGCCGCCCAGTGAGGCGGGGAGGGCGATCATCCGGGAGGCCGGGCGGTCGGGGAAACGGAGGAAGGAGGAGGGCGGGTTCACCGTCCGTCCCGCACCGTGGAGCCGGTAGGCGGCTTCGACCACCTCGACGATCTCCTTCTCACGGCCGTCGAGAGCCTGCCTGACCTGGGATCCCGAGATCACGGCGAACGGGGGGACGACGGCCTCCCCGGGGGCGGCGTACGCCGACGCGGTGGTGTGGTCCGTCATCGTCATCGCCGCCCGGTCCCGGCCGTCGCCGGCGAGGAGCTGCCCGGACCGGTGGGAGCGGCCATGGCGACGACCACCTCGCGCGGTCCCTCGTACGCCTCACGGCTGTGTGCCGTACGGATGTTGTCGACGAACAGCAGGTCGCCCGCCACCCATGGCTCGCGCACGGTCCGTTCCTCGTACACCTCGTTGATGGTGCGGACGACGTCCTCCTCGACGGCCGCGCCGTCGCCGTACCACGTGTTGAACGGCAGGCCGTCGACGCCGTACTCGTCGACCAGGTACTCGGCCACCTCCGGAGCGAGCGTCCAGCGGTTCAGGAAGGCGATCTGGTTGAACCAGCAGCGGTGGCCGCCGGCCGGGTGGGTGATGACGGCGTCGCGCCGCTGGGAGGTGCGCAGGGTTCCGTCGGGCTGCCAGGCGCAGTCGATGGCGTGGCTCCGGCAGTAGCGCTCCACCTCGTCGCGGTCGTCGGTGCCGAAGGCCTCGGTCACCGTCGCCCCGATCTCGCCGTTGTAGCTGCGGGTGAGGAGCCAGCCCTCCCGTTCGAACCTCTCCGTCAGTTCCCGGGGAAGGGCGTCGAGTACGGCCGCCGCGTCGGCGAGCCCGGTGGCTCCGCCGCTGGTCGGTTCGCCGAGGCAGGCGAAGAGGAGAAGGCCGGGGAAGCCGAGCGTGTAACTCAGCTCGTGATGCATGCACATCGGCTGGTTCGGCGGCCAGGCGGACGAGGAGTGGATGCCCGGGGAGTGGGTGACCCTGGGAGCGAAGGACTCCCGCTCCGTCACCGGCTCGGCGCCGAGCTGCCCGAGGACCGCCCCGACGTCGTCCACGGTGCGCAGACCGAGTCCGCGGACCAGGACCGCGCCGTGCTCCTCAAGCGTGTCACCGATCCCGGCACGGTGTTCCGCGACCCAGCGGGCCGGGTCCTCGTCCTCCGGTATCCGCACTTTCGCGGGACCTCCGGGCCCGTGCACCGGACCGAGCGGACGGGTGGTCGTGTCGATGGAAGGCATCTGCGTCTCCTTCGGAAAGTGGGCGGAAGTCATCGGTCGGTACGTGTGTCGATCAGCGCCGCCAGGTCGGTCAGCACGGGATGGCGGACGAGGTCCTTCGGCGAGAGCTCCCGGTCCATGGACACGGCCACGCGGACCGCGGACAGCGAGGTGCCCCCGCGGTCGAAGAAGTCGTCCCGCCGGCCCACCAGGTCCTCGGGGACACCGAGCACCTCGGCCCAGGCCGCCGCCAGCCGCCGTTCGGTGGGGGTGCGGGGGGAACTGTCCGCGCCGTGCCCGTCGGAGGTCTCCGACTGCTCGGCCAGGGCGGCCAGTTCGCGCCGGTCCACCTTCCCGTTGGCGGTCAGCGGCAGAGTCTCCCTCCGGTGGAAGGCGGACGGAATCATGTAGGGGGGAAGCGTGCCGCTCAGCCGGTCGCGCAAGGCCGTCGTGGTCACAGTGGGGCCGCCCGTCCAGAAGGCGACCAGGCGCCGGCCGTGGCCGGAACCCTCGACGGCCACCACCGCTCCGTCGCGCACACCGTCCTGGCGGAGCAGGGCGCTCTCCACCTCGCCGAGTTCGATGCGGAACCCCCGGATCTTGACCTGTGAGTCGCGGCGGCCGAGGAACTCCAGACTGCCGTCGGGCAGCCAGCGGCCGTAGTCCCCTCCCAGATGCAGCCGTTCGCCCGCGCGGTGGGGATCGGGCAGGAACGCCGCCCGGGTGCGCTCGGGATCGTTGATGTACCCCCGGCCCACGCAGACCCCGGAGAAGGCGATAGCACCGGGGGCGCCCAGGGGGACGGGCGAGAGATGCTCGTCGACGAGGTAGACGCGCACGTTGGCGACCGGGGGGCCGAGCGGTACCACCTCGGTGTCCGGAGCCCGGTCCATGACGGCGTGGTTGGTGTCGTCGGACGTCTCCGTGAGCCCGTACGCGTTGACCAGCCGGACCCCGGGCATGACGCGGAACCACCGCTCGACGAGGTCCTTCCGCAGCGCCTCGCCGGTGACGCAGACGCAGCGCAGTGCGGGCAGTCGGCGCGGGTGACGTTCCAGGAAGGAGACGACCACGTCGAGGTAGGACGGCACCACCTGGAGCACGGCGGCGTCGCCGTCGGCGAGCGTGCCGACGAACCGCCGTACGTCCAGCACCGCCTCCTGCGCGACCAGGAGGGTGCGCCCTCCGGCCGTCAACGGGGAGAGCAGCTGCCAGAGGGAGATGTCGAAGCACTGGGGCGCGGTCTGGGCGACCACGTCACCCTCTCGGATGCCGAGATCGCCGGTCTTGGCGAGGAGATGGTTGAGCATGCCCGCGTGTTCCACCATCGCGCCCTTGGGCTCCCCGGTGGAGCCGGAGGTGAAGAAGACGTAGGCGAGATCGGAGGGGCCCACCGGCACGCCCGGATCGGTCTCCTCGCCGCTCCCCTCGCAGACCGCGTCGATGCCGAGCGTCCGGACTTCCGGCAGCGAGTGCAGAGCGGTGTCGAGCGTCCGGGTGCTGCCGGACTCGGTGAGGACCAGGTGGCAGCCGGCCCGGTCGAGCATCCTCTCGACGCGTTCGGCCGGGAAGCGGGGCTCGACCGGCAGGTAGGCACCACCGGACTTGAGGACGGCGATGACCGCGACGAGCCATTCCAGGCTGCGTTCCGACACCACCGCGACGACGTCCTGCCTGCTCAGTCCCGCGTCGAGCAGGGCGTGCGCCAGCTTGTTCGCCCGGGTGTTGACGTCGCGGTACGTCCACCGCCTTGCACCCTGGACCGCCGCGACCGACTCCGGGTGCGCACGTACCCGCTGCTCGAACAACTGATGGAAGCGTACGTCCGGCAGTTCGCGGTGCGGCCCGCCGAGTCCGTCGAGCTGGTGGCGGAGCTCGTCCGGCGAGAGCAGGCTCTGCCGTCCGTGCTCCGCATCCGGATCAGCGGCGATGAGCCCGAGGGCGGTGAGGTGGTATCCGGCGATCCGACGCGCGCAGCGCTCGTCGAGGACCTCCGTGCTGTACCGCAACCGCAGCAGGGCCCCGTCCGCGCGCGGGACGAATCCCACCCGCAGGACCGCGTCCCCCTCGGTCCCCTCGGCACCGGTCGGATCGAGTACCACCTCCGGCACCGTGGAGGGCAGGCCGAGCTCGTCGCGCAGAGAGCCGACCGGGAAGTCCTTTTCCGCGAGCAGCACCGACTCCGCGTGGTCCGCGCGCCTCAACAGCGAGCGCCACGAGGGGGTGTCGGTCGCCAGCCTGCACGGCAGGGGCCGCTCGCCCGTGCCGGCGACGTACCCCGTCGTGACGACAGGGTCACCCGACAGGGCGGAGAGCACCTTCGCGTGGGCGGCGAGCAGCGGAGCGGTGGGGGAGACGCCCATGGCTCCCGCCATCCGGCGCAGGTCGGTGACCAGCGACTGCGGGAGGACCGCCTCGACCACGGCAGCGCCGGGTGCCGGAGTGGACGTCCAGGGATTCACCGTGGTCGGCTCACCGGCCAGGAGGACGTCGCGCCAGTACTCCTCACGGGTGCGTACGCGGGTGTCCATGGTGTCAGCTCCTCGTCCCGGGCGTGGCCCGGTTGATGTGACGGGCGGGGTTGCCGCCCCAGAGGGTGTGCGGCGGGACGGTCTCGCCCTTCATCAGGAAGGAGTCGGCCGCCAGCGAAGCACCGTCGCCGACCGTGACGCCGTAGTGCACGAACGCGCCGACCCCGAGCGTGCAGCCGGCCCCGATGGCGGAGGTGTCGGACTTGAAGGCGCCGTCCTCCTGCGAATGGCACTGGACGACGCTGCCGGCGTTGAGCGTGCACCCGTTGCCGATGGTCACCATCCGGCGCTCCGTCAGGGCACATCCGTCGTCGAACACCCGGCGACCGACCCGGACGCCGAGCAGGCGCCAGACGAGGGTCTTGAACGGAGTGCCGTTGAAGGCCTGGAGATAGGACTCCGAAGGGACCTTCCAGTAGCGTTCGCGCTGCCAGAAACGGGGGTCGTAGATCGAGCAGAACAACGGACCCGGCGGGTGGTGAGCGGTCGTGACCCGCTCCACGAGGATGAAGTACGCGGCGCTCGCGAGTACGACCAGGACATTGCCGAGGGCGACCGCCGAGGCGCCGACCGAGGTGTAGAGCTCGGCAGAGCCCGAGATCACCAGGCTGACGACGAAGAGGTACATCCAGCGGGTCAGCAGGTACAGCCCCATCGTGGCGCCGTTGTGCCGGTTCTTGCCCGCCAGACCGTCCGTGAGCTCCTGCCCGTTCTTCATCCGGTCGAAGCTGCTGTCCCGCCGCACCGACCGGGGGATCTCGAAGCTCGGTGAGCCGAGCAGGCCCACACCCTCCCTGATCTCACCGTGCACCGGGACCATGACCTTCGTGGCCAGCAGACAGTCCGCCCCCGTCCTGCCCCGTGACGGGTAGGCGATCCTGTTTCCCAGGAAGTTCCGCGCTCCGATGGAGGCCCGGGACACCTGGAACGAGGTGCTGGAGAACTCCGCGTTGTTGATCGACAGACCGTCGGCCACCATCGTTCCCGTCCCCACGGAGCTGAGGAACGGAGACTCGTGCTTCACGTCGGTCCCGAAGTTCGACCCGGTCTGCTCCACCCGTGAGAGGTCGTAGCCCAGCAGGCGGAGGTAGGGGACCACGGCTGAGCTGTCGCCGAACAGCTTTGTCAGGAAACGGCGGTTGGTCATCAGGGTGATCGCGCGGTGCACCCCGTAGTGGATGCCGTAGAGGGGGTAGACGCGGTCCGGCGCGATCACCCGGAAGAGCAGACGCGGCAGGGTGGCGAGGGCCAGCAGGAGGAGCGGAAGGACGACGAACACCAGCGCGAACGTGATCACCAGACCGTCACGGTAGAACTCCCAGCTCGTGAGGACGGTGGGCCCCGGTTCCAGCACGGCGCCGAGCTGCGGTGCTTCCTCGAGGAGCATGCCGGCCGCTCCCACGGCCAGCGGCAGATACACCAGCAGCGCGCTCAGCAACTGCACCACGCCGTGCAACGACCTGCGGACGGGGCCGCAGACCGCCGGCGCCACCACCGGGTACTCCGAGCCCGCGGGCTCCGCCGGGGAACCGTGCCAGTGCGCGCCGGCCGGTACCGTCTGCCCGGTGTGAAGGGCGGAAGCGTGCGCCAGCCTGGCACCGTCACCGAGTGAGGTCCCGATGTCGAGCACAGCGGCCTCGGCGACGACCGCGTCCTTCCCGAGCGTCACGGGACCCGTCTCGATCAGATCGCCGTCGGCGCGGTAGCAGGGGAAGAGAGCGTCCTTGCGGATGACCGTGGAGGCCCCGACCGTCAGCAGGTCAGGGCACGAGGGCACCCGACGGGAGAAGATCGCCGCACCCGGGCCGATCTTCGCACCCAGCGCCCTGAGGTAGAGCGTGTAGAGCGGTGATCCGACGAAGAGGACCAGTGGGTTCGAGCGTATGAGCGTCTTCACGAGCCAGAAGCGGAAGTACGGAAGACTCCAGATGCGGATCCGCTCGGGCCGCATGCGTCCCATGAGCACCCACTTCGCCACGACCGGAAGTGTGGCGAGTGCGAGGAAGGCGGCTCCTCCGAAGGAGACCGAGCGGAGATACACGTCCAGCAGGCCCGACCCGGCGGATATCCATTCGTAGCCCCGTACGCCGGCCAGGGCGACGAGCCACGTGTAGCCGAGGAAGGCGAGCAACTGCAGCGTCCCGCACAGGACGTACCTGGCCCGTCCCGTGGGAACGGGCTCGGGACGTGACGGTACGGGAGGCGGGGCGTCGACCGGCGCCGGTGCGCGTGATCTCCGCGCCGCGCCGGCCAGCGAGCCGATGGTGGGATGCGCGTACACATCCTTCATCGAGACCGGAGCCAGATCGGGGTGCTTCCTGACCCGCGCGCAGAAGTGGGCCATCACCAGTGAGTCGGCGCCCAGGTCGTCGAAGAAGTGACTGCCGGGCGAGACGTGGTCGAGGTGCATGACGTCGGCCAGTACCCGGGCGAGTGGCTCCTCGGCTCCGGCCGCGTGCGTGCCGGGCCCGGCATGGCCCGTCGGCGCACTCGTTTCGGGCGGAGCGCCGGTGGCGACCTGCTTGGCGGTCATGGAGGCTCCTTCGCGCGATTCCTCGGTGCCCCGATCCGATCCGGCCGTGCGGGAGTCGCACGGCGGGCAGCAGGAATCCAGGGCAGGCCGAACAACGCCTGACCATCGGATCCGGGCTGAACTCTCCGCGTCCTGAATGCAGCTCGATGTGAGTGGTGAGCCGCTTGCGGACTCTCTACAAGGCATTCGGGACCGAGTGTGCGAAGGTTTGCCGCAATATGCGGAAGTTTTATGATTTCGGGCGGGCTGGTGGCCGACTACACCGCGTGCCCCGTCGAACGCGGCCCGCCGCCCTCCGGAGCAGGCGTACCCCGCCCGGGGCGAACACATCGGCTGACCATCCCGTTCCGCGACCGCGCTCAAGGGCGACTCCGGCACGGACCGGGACGGGGCGGCCGCCGAGCACCGGCCGGCAGACCTCCTCGCGGGAGGCGACGGCCGGTGCTTCTGAACCCGGTCAGCCGTCGGCGAGCAGCTGGAGGGTGTCGATCACGCGGTTCGAGAAGCCCCACTCGTTGTCGTACCAGGCGACCACCTTGATGTGCCGGCCCTCGACACGGGTGAGAGCCGAGTCGAAGATCGACGAGGCCGGATTGCCGGTGATGTCCGACGAGACGAGCGGGTCGTCCGAGTACTCGAGGACGCCTGCGAGCGGTCCGTCCGCCGCCGCACGGTACGCCGCCAGCACCTCGTCGCGTGTCACGTCGCGGGCGACGGTCGTGTTGAGCTCGACGATCGAGCCCACGGGCACCGGTACGCGGATGGAGTCCCCCGACAGCTTGCCGTCGAGGTCCGGCAGGACCAGCCCGATCGCCTTGGCCGCGCCGGTGGTGGTCGGCACGATGTTGACGCCGGCGGCCCGGGCACGGCGGGCGTCGCGGTGCGGGCCGTCCTGCAGGTTCTGCTCCTGCGTGTAGGCGTGCACCGTCGTCATGAACCCGTGCTCGATCCCGGCGACTTCGTCGAGGACGGCGGCGAGCGGCGCGAGCGCGTTGGTGGTGCAGGAGGCGTTCGAGACGATCGTGTGCAGGGCCGGGTCGTAGGCGTCCGTGTTGACCCCGAAGGCCAGCGTGACGTCGGCGCCGTCCGACGGTGCGCTGACCAGCACCTTCCTGGCCCCGGCGTCGAGGTGGGCGCGGGCGGCCTTGGCCGAGGTGAAGCGGCCGGTGGCCTCCAGGACGATGTCGACGCCCAGTTCGCTCCAAGGCAGCCGGGCAGGTTCGCGTTCTGCCAGGACGGTGATCCGCCGGCCGTCGACGACGAGGGTGTTCCCCTCCGCCGTGACGGGGCGGCCCAGCCTCCCGGCGGTGCTGTCGTAGGCGAGGAGACGGGCGAGGGTGGCGGGCTCCGTCAGGTCGTTGACGGCGACGACCTCGAGGGCGCTGTCGCGCTCCAGCAGTGCGCGCAGCACATTGCGCCCGATGCGGCCGAATCCGTTGATGGCGATGCGAGTCATGAGTGATGTCCCTTTCGTTCACCACCAGCGTCGCCCGCGTCCCGGGTCGCGGACAGTGGCGGGATCGCCATGGTTCAAAAGGATCCCGCCACGGCCATCACCGTTCGAAAAGATCGCGCCACCTGGTGACCGGCAGGTCATTCGCCCCGTGTGAAGGTGCGCCGGTACTCGCTCGGGGTCGTACCGAGGATGCGCTGGAAATGCAGCCGCAGGTTCGCGCCGGTGCCCAGTCCGACATCGGCCGCGATCTGTTCGACGCTGTGCTGGGAGCGTTCCAGAAGTTCCCGGGCCAGGTCGATGCGCGCCCGCATGACCCACTGCATCGGCGTGTAGCCGGTCTCCTCGACGAAACGCCGGGAGAACGTCCGTGGCGACACCTCCGCCTGCCGGGCCAGCTTGTCGAGGGTGAGGGGCTCACCGAGCCTGTGCAGGGCCCACTCGCGGGTGGCGGTGAACCGCTCGCCGAGGGGTTCGGGGACGCTCCGCGGCACGTACTGCGCCTGGCCGCCGCTGCGGTACGGTGCGGCGACCAACCGCCGGGCGGCGTGATTGGACGCGGCGACCCCGAGGTCGCCCCGCAGGATGTGCAGGCACAGGTCGATGCCGGAAGCCGCGCCTGCCGAGGTGAGGACGCTGCCTTCGTCGACGAACAGCACGTTCTCGTCGACCTGGACGAGCGGATGCCGGGCCGCGAGAGCACGCGTGTAGTGCCAGTGCGTCGTGGCGCGCCTGCCGTCGAGCAGTCCCGTGGCGGCGAGCGCGAAGGCACCTGTCGAGATGGCGGCGAGTCGTGTTCCCCTCTCGTGCGCCTCGACCAGGGCGTCGACGACCTGCCCCGGCGGATCGTCGCGGTCCGGGTGCCGGTAGCCGGGTACGAAGACGATGTCCGCCCACTCCAGGGCGCCGAGGCCGTCGGCGACGTAGTACGCGAGGCCGTCGCCTCCGGCCACGAGGCCGGGTGTCGCGCCGCACACCCGCACCTCGTAGGGCATGCTCGCCCGCTCGGTGAAGACCTGCGCCGGAATTCCGACGTCGAGCGGCTTCGCACCCTCCAGCACGAGGACGGCGACGCGATGCGGGCGGGAAGCTGGCACGGGACGAGGTTACGCGTCCGGCGCGTGCGAGGGCGCGAGCACGGCCCGCACTCCGCGGAGCTCGATCAACCCGATGGACGGCGGAGCAGGCCGCGTGTCATGGTCCACCGCGTGACGGCGATGAGAACCCTGGCCGGCTTCGGCTCCACCGCGGCCTTCGGCACACTGAGCTGCGGTGCCGCGCTCGACGACATCGTGGCGGCCTTCGGGCCGCCCTGGGACATCGGCCGGGTCAGCAGACGGCGGCAGTGGCCCCGTCTCTTCTCCTACGGGGACGCCGAGTTCTGTGTGTGCCGCTGCCGTCGTGTCACGCTGATCAGCGTCCAGACCTGGCGGGACGTCATCGAGCTCCCCGTCCCCGGCACGAAGGGGCTCGCCGTCTCGAGCGGTCACCTCACCCGAGCCGACGTGACGGCGGGGCTCGGTGAGGCCGGCTGCCGGCTCGTCCCCGCGACGGCCGGTCAACCGCCCGGACAGTCCGCCCTGCGGGCGGAGCCGACGGGTGTCACATTCACCTTCCGGAACCAGGACGGTTCCGAGCCGCTCCTGGTCAACGTCGGCCACTGGACCGTCGGCCATGAGTGCGTGCCCCCGCTCTCCGGCTCCACGGGCGACCGCTGAGACCGGACCACCTGAGGTGCCTGCCCGTGGGGGTGCCTGGCGGGGCCGACAGGCACGCACCGGTCCGCGCGTGCCACCGTCACGGCTGTTCGGCCGAGAGCACCAGGTCATGAAGCGTGAAGTGGAGCTGCACGTCGTCCGTCGAATCGGCCCACAGCCCGTCGGCGTCGAGCACGGCAGCCGCGACCATCCGTCTCGTACCGAAATGTCGGCACGATCCTGTCAGAGCCTGCCGGAGGAGCCGGTTGGGGGCCTGGCCGGGCTCAACCGGGCGCCGTAGGCGGGCGGCCGCGGCTCAGAGGTCCCGTGGGTCCGGTTCGGGGGTGTCGGCGGAGGGCTTGCTGTAGAGGATGCCTCGCGCCTGCTCGGCGGAGCGGGCGATGTTCTCCGCGACGAAGTCGAGGAAACGGGCGACGTTCTCCAGACGGGTGGCCGCGGGCGTACCCGGGCCGAGTACGGCGACTCCCTTGCGCGAGATCTCCACCTGCTGAAGCAGGGACCGGGCGCTGGCGACCATCGACTGGTACCAGAGATCCTCGTCGATGACGTACCGCTCCCGGCGGCCTTCTTCCCGCTCCCTGCGTACGAGGGACTGGCTCTCGAGGAAGGCGATGGACTTGGAGACGGACGCCGGGCTCACCTGGAGGCGCTGGACGAGTTCGGCGGCGGTGAGGCTTCCGGAGTCGGTGGTGAGCAGGCTGACCATGATGCGGGACATCATCTGGGAGAGCCCGGAACCCGACATCACCGTGGTGTAGAGCTCCTCGTACTCGGCGACGGCCCGAGGGTCACGTCCGTGCGGCAGGGCGACCGCCTCCGGACCGCGCACCGACGGCGACGCGCCCTTGCGGCGGTGGGCGCGTTGTTCGGTGGCACGGTGGGCGGCTTCCGCCCGGTAGCCACCGGGGCCGCCGTTGCGCATGACCTCGCGTGTGATCGTCGAGGTGGGGCGCTCCAGACGACGGGCGATCTCGGCGTAGGGGAGGTCATCGGCCAGTCCCAGTGCGATCTGCTGACGGTCCTTGTGCGTGAGCCTGCCGCCGGGCATCGAGCGCTCCTTCAAGTCGGGTGCTCCAGCCTAACGGTTGCAACGGCCGAGGCTTGGGCGCAGGTCGCGATGCAGATGGTCCTCGCGGCGAATGGGCTCTGTTCCATGTGGAATTGCCGGGTCGGGTGCCGTGCGACCGTTGTCGAAACGACGAATGCGACGTAGCTTTTCATCATTCTGAAACTCGACCCGAGCAGATGCGTGGAGCGCTGCGGGGTCAGTCACTTGGCCGAACTGCGTGAGACCATCCGTCCATGGACAGCGATCTCGAAGTGAGCGCCCTGGCGATCAATGTGACCGTCCCGGAACCGCTCCGCTGGACGGACACCCGGCGCGGTGAGACCTTCGTGCTGAACACCCTCAACGTCCGGCTCCTCCCGGACGGGCGGCTCGCCGCGAAGGCGTACGGCCGGCCGGTCGGTGGAGGGCGTGGCGGATACGTCTCGTTCCCCGTGCCCGAGAAACCCGAACTGGCGGCCCTCGTCGCCGACGCGGCCGACCGGGCCGGTGCGTTGTGGGCCGCTCACCGTGGCCTCTGAGGTCATCTCGGCGCGGACCTCCACGTCGACGCACCAGTCAGGAGGACAGCGCCTCCTCGAAGCGGGCGTACGCCTCCTCGTCGAAGAGCACGAACCGGACCTCGGTGACCGGAGGACGCGCGGCCTCGCGGACCGTGCGCACCGCGATCCGGGCTCCGTCGTCGAGAGGCCATCCGTAGATTCCCGTGGAGATCGCCGGGAACGCGACCGTGCGGGCGCCCAGTTCGGAGGCCACCCGCAAGGACTCCCGGTAGCAGGATGCCAGCAGCGCGGAACGGTCCTCCCAGCGGGACCAGACCGGCCCGACCGTATGCACCACGTGCTCGGCGTGCAGCCTGCCCGCTGTCGTCGCCACCGCCTGCCCGGTGGGCAGTCCCTTGCCGTAGTGGGACGCCCGCAGATCTCTGCAGGCGGCGAGGATCGCGGGACCGCCACGTCGATGGATCGCGCCGTCCACGCCACCGCCCCCGAGCAGGGAGGAGTTGGCCGCGTTCACCAGCACGTCCGCGTGCTGCTCGGTGATGTCCCCGCGTACAAGAGTGATCGATGCCGACGTCATGCCGCCATTGTGCCGCGCGGTTCCGGCGGTGTGCGGGATCCGGTGGCTCCGGCATCGGCCTGTCCTGCGCCCCGGACCGGATCCGGCCCCGGTGCGCCCGGCCTCGACGGAGGAGGGCGCACCGGGGTGGGCGCGGATACGAGGCGGGCGGTCAGCCCTCGATGCGGCCCACCCGGAAGATCGTCGTGTACAGGCGCTCCTCGCCGGGCTGCAGGAAGGTCATGGAGCCGTCCTCCCGTGCGGCGGTCTCTCCGGCGACATGGTGGGTGGAGGGTTCGAAACCCACCGCGTAGGCGCCCTCGCGCAGATGCATCCACTGGAAGAAGGCCGGGAACTGCGCCTGGTCGTACTCCAGCTCGAAGTACACCCCGAGACGGTCGTTGACCAGTCGCGGACGGACCAGGCCCTCGGCGTCCGCCTCCAGTTCGTGCTCGTAGACCTGCTCCACGAAGCCGCCCAGCGGGCCGGGCATCTCGGTGTTCGAGACGCCCTGCTCCTCGACGCTGTCGCTCCGCCACACGGTGCGGTGCGCCGGCAGTTCGTAGCGGGCACCTTCGTCGAGGAAGGGCCAGCCGATGTTGATGTGGTACAGGTACATGTGCGGGGTCGGGTCGAATCCCGCGTTGCGCACCCGGTCGGTCAGCCGGATCTCCGTGCCGCCGAGATCGGCCTCGATACGGCGGGTGAGCCGCAGGTGCTCGCCGAAGATCGCCGCCTGGCGCACCTCGCCCTCCGCCCACAGGACACAGCGCCCGTCGCCCAGCCACCGCTCGCCGTAGCCGGTGAGCCGGGCCGGGAGGTTGGCGACCCGCCCGTGCAACCCGTTGGAGACCGTGCGGCGCGGCGGATAGCGGTACTGGGAGGCGTCCACCTCGGCCCCGAAGAGAGTGTGGTCCAGGCCGGCGGTGAGAAGCAGGCCGGAGAAGCTGCGCATCATCGACAGGCCGTCGTCGTCGCGGTACTCGTGCAGCCCGGGGTGGCGGAAGCCGGTCGCCGAGCGCCAGCCGAATCCGCGGCCCTCGAACTCCGCGCCGCCGATGTCCATGGCGCGGTCCACCATCACGTCGAAGCCGAGCCCCGCCCCGGTGCGGAACTCCAGTGTGCGGATGCCGCGTTCGGTGCCGTCGTCGAGGACGACGGAGCGCACACCCCCTGCCGCGCTCAGATCGCCGGCCAGCCTGGCGAGTGAGTTGCGGTCGTGTTCACGTCCGTGGAGCTTCACGTCATCACCCACCCTCCGTTGACCTCCAGGGTCTGGCCGGTGACGAAGGAGGAGTCGGGTCCCGCCAGGAAGGAGACCGCCGAGGCCAGTTCCTCGGGCCGCCCCCGCCGCTTCAGCGCCTGGTGGTCGAGCACGTGCCGGGTGTAACCCTCGGGGTCCTCGTGGATCTCCTCGGCGGCCGTCGGGAACGCCCCGGGCGAGACGCAGTTGACGCGTATCTCCTCGCGTCCCAGCTCCCGGGCGAGAGCGCGGGTCAATGACACCGCGGCGCCCTTGGTGGAGACATAGGCGGCCAGTGAGTCCCAGCCGCCGTGCATGGTGATCGAGGCGATGTTGACGATCGACCCTCCACCGGTCTTGGCCATGCGCCGGGCCGCGGCCTGGGCGGCCACCCAGTAGGCCCGCTGGTTGACCGCGACGACCTCCTCGTACTCGGCGAGCGGCACTTCGAGGAAGGGGCGCGCCGGGTACACGGCGGCGTTGTTCACCAGGGCGCGCAGGGGGCCGAGTTCGGCGGCGGTCCGGTCGACGGCCGCCTCGATCGCCGCCGCGTCACGCAGGTCGGTGGTGAGGACGAGCGCCCGTGCTCCGGCCTTGCGTACCTCCTCGGCCGTCCGCTCCAACGCCTCGGTGTCGCGATCGAGCAGGGCGACATCGAGGCCGTCGGCGGCCAGCCGAGCGGCTGTGGCGCGTCCCAGGGCGCCGCCGGCCCCGGTCACGAGTGCGGCTTGCGGTTGATTCATCGGTTGTTCCCATCTTCCCTGCACCGACCGGGCGTTGAGAGGGCGGATCGTGGCGTTGACACTGCGAGCCGGGCCCGCTTAGCGTGAATGTTAGCGCTGCCGGTAGCGCTAACAAAAGATGTCGGAACCACGAAATACGCTCCCGGCGCGGCGAGTTCCACGCACCCCTCCTGGCTCTCTCACCCCCAGCCTGCTGCAAGGAGTCCCATGACCACGCGTGACAAGCCCGGCGTTCTCGCCGGGTACCGGGTCCTCGACTGCTCCATCGCCATGGCCGGCCCTTTCGCGGCGCAGCGCCTCGGCGACCTCGGTGCCGACGTGGTCAAGGTCGAACCTGTGACCGGCGAATGGCAGCGGCACGCCGCCGCCGGCGGAGCGAGCGGAAATCGCATCAACGTCTCCTTCCTCTCGCTCAACCGCAACAAGCGCTCGGTCGCCGTCGACCTCAAGGACCCGGCCGGCAAGGAGGTGCTGCGGCGGCTGGTGGCCGACGCCGATGTCTTCCTGCAGAACTACCGGCCCGGGGTCGCCGCCCGCCTCGGCGTCGACTACGCGTCGCTCGCCGCGATCAACCCCTCGCTGGTGTACGTCTCGATCTCCGGATACGGCGAGGACGGCCCCTACGCCCGACGTCCCGGTCAGGACCTGCTGCTGCAGGCGATGTCCGGCGCGATGCTCTCCACCGGCCGGGAAGGCGAGGCGCCCCGCGCCGCGGGCCAGTACCTGGTGGACGCGGTCACCGCCTCCACCGCGTTCGAAGGTGTGCTGGCCGCGCTGCTGCACCGGGAACGCACCGGTGAGGGACAGCTGGTGACGGTCAACATGCTCGACGCGATCACCACTCTGCAGATGCAGGAACTCTCGGTCCACACCGTCGGCGGCCTGCCGCAGACCCGCTCGGAGGAACCCCACGCGCACGTCTACATCCGTGCGCCCTACGGTGCCTTCCGGACAGCCGACGGCTTCATCGTCCTCGCGTTCCCCCCGTTGAAGACCCTGGGGGAGATCATCGGAGAGGACAGCTTCCTCACCATGGAGGACGAGAAGCACAGCTGGAGCCACCGCGACGAGCTCTTCGCCCGTACTGCCGCCCGCCTGCTGACCCGGCCCTCCCGCCACTGGCTCGATGCCTTCGAGACCGCCGGCATCTGGGCGGGACCGGTCTACGGCTACGCGGAGCTGGTCGACGACCCCCAGATCCGGCACAACGGCACCTTCGTCACCTACGACCACCCCACCGAGGGCCGTGTCACGGTGCCGGGCTTCCCGTACAAGTTCTCCGCGACCCCGCCGCGCATCGACCGGGGCGCACCCCTCACCGGCGAGCACACCCGCGAGATCCTGGCCGAGGCCGGCTTCGACGAGGCCGCTGTCGAGGAACTCCTCGCCGCCGGCACCGTCGTGGAGACCTCATGACCTACACCGGACTCACCTGGGACCACCCGCGCGGCCACGACGCGCTGGCAGCCTCGGCGAACGGGCTGGTGGACTGGTCCGTCCAGCCGCTGGAAGGCTTCGAGTCGCACCCGATCGACGACCTGTGCGCCCGCTACGACCTCGTCGTGCTCGACCATCCGCACCTCGGCGAGGCACTGGACGCGGGATGCCTGCGGCCGCTGGACGACCTTTTCACCGCCACGGAGCTCGAGGGCTGGGGCACCGGTTCGATCGGCCCGACCATGCGCTCGTACGCCATGGGCGGCAGGCAGTGGGCACTCCCGCTGGACGCCGCCACGCAGGTCGCCGCGACCCGCACCGACCTGGCCGGGGACGCTCCGACGACCTGGGACGAGGTGCGTGGCCTCGCGCGACGCGTCCCGGTGGCCCTGTCCCTCGCCGGACCGCACGCCTTCCTCACCTTCGCCTCCGTCGCCGTGGCGCTGGGGGAGGAACCGGCCACCGACCCGGACGAGCTGATCGGCGACGCCACCGGGCTCGCCGTACTCGACCTGATGGCCGACATCGACTCGCTCGCTCCGGCCGTCACCCGTCCCCTCAACCCTATCGGGCTCCTGGAGCTCATGACGGACACGGACCTGCTGGCGCACTGCCCGCTGGTGTACGGCTACGTCACCTACTCCGGCCGGCTGGCCTTCACCGACGCGCCGACGGCCGGCCCCGGAGGCCGGCCCGGCTCCACCCTCGGCGGAACCGGCCTCGCTGTCAGCACCCGATGCACGCCCGGCGCCGAACTCGTCGACCACATACGGTGGCTGATGTCACCGGAGGCCCAGCGCGACTTCCTGCCCCGGCACAGCGGACAACCGAGCGCACGCGCCGCCTGGACCGATCCCTCGGTCGTCGCCGCCGGCTTCTACCGCAACACCACCACCACCTGCGAACAGGCATGGGTGCGCCCCCGGCACGCCGGCTACATCCGCTTCCAGACCGAGGCGTCGGCCGTCGTACGTGACGCCCTGACCGGGGGGACCGGACACCTGGCGGCACTCGACCGGATGCGCGCCCTGTACCGGACGAGCCGTGCCCCGAAGGAAGGACGAGCATGACCGACACCGTCACACCGCCCGATCTCGGCACCGGGCACGTGCTCCTCGACGTGTCCGCCCGGGTCGCGACCCTCACCCTGAACCGGCCCGAGAAGCTCAACGCCGTCACCCCCGGGATGTCCCGCGCCCTGGTCCGGGCCGTCGAATGGTGCGACACCACGGACGACGTCCGCGCGCTCGTCGTGACCGGGGCCGGAGGACGCGCGTTCAGCGCCGGTTCGGACATCCGCGAGCTCGACGGCTACCGCACGCCCTGGGAGTTCCGCAACCGCGTCGACTACTGCGACGCCATCCGTCAGGCCCGTACCCCGACGATTGCCGCGGTCGGCGGCTACGCCCTCGGCGGCGGCTTGGAGACAGCGCTGTCCTGCGACATCCGGATCGCCTCGGACACCGCGTCCTTCGGGGCGCCCGAGATCACACTCGGCTGGATAGGCGGCGGCGGGATGGCCGCCTTCCTGAACCGGGCGGCGGGCCCCAGCAACGCGGCGCTGATGCTGCTCACCGGTGAACGCATCGACGCCGCAAAGGCGTTGGCCTGGCACCTGGTGAGCGAGGTGGTGACACCGGAGACCTTGCTCGACCGGGCTACGGCCGTGGCCACCGTGATCGCGTCGAGGGCCCCGGTGGCGGCCGAGACAGCCAAGATCAACCTGCGTGCCGCGGGCAATCTGCCCGAGGACCAGGCCCTCGCCTACGAGAGGGACCTGCAGACCATCTGCTTCGCCACCGAGGACGCCGCGGAAGGCCGCCGGGCCTTCGCCGAGAAGCGGCCGCCCGTCTTCCGCAAGCGCTGAGAGGAACGACATGAACCAGTGGCCCGACGCCGCGACCACCCTGCCCGAGGACGGCACCGAAGGCGCTCTCGTCGGCCGGGTGTGGCGCCCCGGCCTCGGACCGTCCGTGGTCGCCGTGCGCGAGGACGGCGTCCATGACGTCACCGCCTCCTTCGCCACGGTCCGCGACCTCTGCGAGACACCGGACCCCGCTTCGGCCCTGCGCGCGGCCACCGGTGAGAGGATCGCCGGGCTCGCCGAACTTCTCGGCAACACGCCACCGGAGACACGCGAGCCCCAACTGCCCTGGCTGCTGGCACCGGTCGACCTCCAGACGGTCAAGGCGGCCGGCGTCACCTTCGTCGTGTCGATGCTGGAGCGGGTGATCGAGGAGCGGGTCCGTGGTGATGCCGCGGGGGCCGCCGCCATGCGGGAGCGGATCCGCGGACTGATCGGGGACGACCTCGCCTCGCTGCGCCCGGGTTCCGACGAGGCGGCCGCCCTCAAGGAACTCCTGGTCGCCCAGGGGATGTGGAGCCAGTACCTGGAGGTCGGCATCGGCCCCGACGCGGAGATCTTCACGAAGGCGCCCGCGCTGGCCGCCGTGGGAAGCGCCACCGAGGCAGGGGTGCACTCGGGGTCACGGTGGAACAACCCCGAGCCGGAAGTGGTGATCGTCCTCTCCTCGACCGGCGAGGTGGTGGGGGCCACACTCGGAAACGACGTCAACCTCCGTGATGTGGAGGGCCGTTCCGCGCTGTTGCTGCCCCAGGCGAAGGACAACAACGCCTCGGCGGCACTCGGTCCGTTCGTGAGGCTGTTCGACGACGGGTTCGGGATGGAGGACGTCCGCGAGGCGGCCGTGACCCTGACCGTCGAGGGCGAGGACGGCTACCGTCTCGACGGGGTGTCCTCGATGACGGCGATCAGCCGCGATCCGATGGACCTCGCCGCCCAGCTGATCGGCCCGCACCACCAGTACCCGGACGGGGCCGTCCTCTTCCTCGGCACCATGTTCGCTCCCGTCGAGGACCGCGACACGCCCGGCCAGGGGTTCACCCACCATGACGGTGACCTGGTCACCGTCGCCACCCCGCGCCTCGGCGCGCTGGTCAACCGCATCCGGTCGAGCGAGTCCTGCGAACCGTGGACCTTCGGGCTCGCCGATCTGATGCGGTCGCTGTCGGCCAGGGGAGCGCTGTGACGGCGGGTGCGACTCCCGTCGGCCCGGACCGGGCCGGGGGGAGGACGGGCGCGGGGATGGATATCGTCTCCGGTGTGACCCCACCGCCCAGCCGCCCCCGCAAGCGATCCGCGACCCGTTCGGTCACCCTGTCGGACGTGGCCGCCGCGGCAGGGGTCTCCGCCCAGACGGTGTCCCGCGTGGTGCGCGACCCGCTGTCGGTCTCGGACGCGACGTGCGCCAAGGTCCGGGCGGCCATCGCGGCCACCGGTTACGTACCGAACCTCGCCGCCAGCAATCTGGCGTCGAACCGCAGCCGCACCGTCGCCGTCGTCGTTCCGCAGATCAACGCGTCGGTCTTCGCGGACACCGTGCACGCCTTCTCGACGGCGCTGGCCCGCCACGGCTACCAGATCTTCGTCGGCACGACCGACTACCGCCCGGAGCACGAGGAGGAGGTGCTACGCAGCTTCCTCGGACGACGTCCTGACGGCGTGCTGATGATCGGAACCGACCACACCCCGGGGACACGCGCGTTGCTGGGCGGCGCGGGAGTACCGGTCGTCGAGACCTGGGGCTGGTCCGACGATCCCCTCGACCTGCTGGTCGGCTTCTCCAACGCGGCTGCCGCCTCGGCGATGGTGGCCCACCTCGCGGAACGGGGCAGGCGCAGGATCACCTTCGCCGGCCGGCACACCTCGGGAGACCCCCGCGCGGCGGAGCGCCTGGACGGCTACACGAGGGCGGTGGGTGAACTGCTGGGCGCCGACCCGCGTACGGTGGACGCCGGCCCGGAGCCCGTCACCATGGACACCGGTGTCGCACTGCTGGACCTGGTGCTGGAGCGGTATCCGGACTCCGACGCGGTGATGTTCTCCAGCGACGTCTTCGCCGCGGGTGCGCTCCAGGCGTGCGTGCGGCGCGGGATCGACGTGCCGGGCACGCTCGCCGTGGCCGGCTTCGGCGACTTCGAGCTCGCCCGCCATCTGGTTCCCTCGCTGACCACGGTGGCCGTACCCGGTTCCCTGATAGGCGAGTTGGGGGCCGAGCTGCTGCTGACCCGGATGCGCGGGGGAGACGTCGAGGCTCCGCACCGTGACGTCGGCCACCGCGTCGTGGCGCGTGAGAGTTCCTGAGGCCACGGCGGCGACGGCGACGACACGGGCGTCCCGGGCTCGGAGGAGTGGGCCGGGCCGGGCGGCCCGGCGTTCAGCGAGCCGCCCGTTGCAGGTCGCGCCCGGCGTTCAGCGAGCCGCCCATTGCAGACCGCGCCCGACGATCGTCGCCGTCTGCTCCACCTCGAGGTCGGCGACGCGGTGCCCGAGCGTGCAGACGAAGACCTTCCCGGCCCCCCAGCGCCGGGTCCACACCACGGGAAACTCCACCGGCTCGTCCCACTGCTCTTCGGCGGGGGCCAGCACCGAGGTCGCCAGGACCGTGTTGAGGCCGTCCGACAGCACCCAGTAGTGCTCGGTGTGGACGTCGTAGTCCTCGACCCCCGCGACGATCTCCCCGTCCCGGTCCGGTGAGCGGGCGATCCGTACGGTGAAGTCCTGGAAGCCCTCCGGGTGCCAGAGGAACCGGCCTCCGACCATCCGCAGATAGCCCGCATTGGCGACGTTGGTGCCGATCACCCCGCCGTGCCACCCCGCGAACCCGGTACCCGCTTCGACGGCCCGCACCAGCGTGGCCTCCTGGAGCGGTGTCAGCTCACCTCCCGACCAGGAGTGCACCACGAGATCGGTGGCGGCGAGCAGTTCGGCGTCCTCGTAGACGGCGAGGTCCTCCGCGACGGTCACTCCGAACCCGGCGCGTTCCAGCCGGGGCACGAACAACTCGGTGCAGCCGACCGGGTCGTGGCCTTCCCAGCCGCCGCGTACCACCAGAGCCCTGCGTGTGTTCACCCTGCGATCCCTTCGCGCTGCCGGTTTCCTCCGCCGAAGTGTTCCTTCGTCGTCCTGTCACGCGCGGGCGCCAGCCGCAGACCCGCGTCGGCCGGGCGGACGTGCGGACCGCCGGGGGCCGACCACGTGCCGGACGCCGCGTGCGCGGCGATCGCCTCCTCGTCGACCTCGATGCCGAGCCCCGGTGTGTCACCGAGGACGATCCCTCCGTCGGCGATCTCCTGATCGACCCTGAGGCCGAACGGGAAGGCCAGGTCCTGCACCTCGGTGGCCAGGTGGTTCGGCACCGCGGCCGCCGCGTGCGCCAGCGGATTGGCGTTGTAGCCCACCGGACTGACCGGCAGGCCGTGACCGTACGCCAGTGTCGAGACCCGGAGGAAGTGGGTGATGCCCCACACGCTGCCGGTCTGCACCACGCCCACCGCGTCGGCGTCGAACAGGGCGCGATAGTGCTCCAGCCCAGTCAGGTTCTCGCCGGTCGCGACCGCCGCGCGGATGCCGGACGCGACGGCACGGTGCCCGGCGACGTCCCAGCGGCGGACCGGTTCCTCGATCCAGGTGAGGTCGACGCGGTCCTCGACCGACCGGGCGAGGCGTACCGCCTGATGCGCCCCCCAGGACTCGTTGACGTCGTACATCAGCGCGGGGCGGGGGGTGTTGGCGCGCAACACGTCCCGTACGGCCGCCAAGCGCCGTACGTCCCGCTCGACGTCGAGTCCGCCCTTGACCTTCGCCCCGGAGAAGCCGCGGGCAGCCCAACTCCGGTAGAACTCCACCAACTCGTCGTCGCCGAGTGCGTACTCCAGACCCGAGGCGTAGCCTGGCACGAAGCGGTCGGCGGCACCCAGGGTCCGCCAGAGCGGCTCCCCGGCGATCTTCGCCTTCAGGTCCCAGAGTGCCATGTCGAAAGCGCCGACGGCCCCGAACACCTGCCCGCCGTGACCGGACTTGAAGACGTAGGAGAGCATCCTGTCGTACAGCGAGGTGACCGCTCGCGGATCCTGGCCCTCGAGCGCCGGGAACACGCGGTGCACGTCCGGGTGACTTCCGAGGCCGACGCCGGTGAGACCCTCGTCGGTCTCCAGTATCAGCACGGGTACTTCGGTGACTTCGCCGGCGACGACACCGTTCACGTCGCCCACCGGCCGTCCCCAGTCGTGCACGGTGGCAAGGGATCTGTATCCGGTGATTCGCATCGCGCCTCTCCTTGGTCTGCGCATGCCGCACGGCCAGGACGTGCGCCCCATGCGTCGCGAGGTCCGACCGGATGCATGAGGGAGCGTCTGCGGCGAGGACGGAACCGGGGTGCCCGCGGGCACGCTCACCGTCGGGGCGGCCTCGCACCCCCGACACCTCGTCAGTTATAACTTGTGATACGAGTGATGACCTTAGCATGTTCCGCTAGCCTTGGTCCTCGGACCGCACGGGCCGGGCAAACCTGCACACACCTTGGGAGCCTCTGACCAGATGAGCAGACCTTCTGCGGACACCGCCGGGGTGTCCCGCCACACACGGCGGCGGCCGCCGCTCGCCGCAGCCGTCGTCCGGAGCCTCGCCACGGCCATCGTGCTGGGTGAGTACCCGCCGGGTACGGCGCTGCCGTCGGCGGGAGAACTGTGCGACGAGTACGAGGTCAGCCGTACGGTGATCCGTGAGGCGACGACGACACTCGCCGAGAAGGGCCTCGTCGCAACTCGTCAGGGCTGGGGCACCGTTGTCCTCGACCAGGAGCAGTGGAGCCTGCTCGATCCGCTCGTCCTCGACGCGCTCTTCCAGCGCGAGGACCGCCTGGTCTTCCTGGACAACCTCATCGAGATCAGGACCACCCTGGAGTGCGCCATGGCGGCGCGGGCGGCCCGGTGCATCGACGGTGCCCAGGCCGCGGTGCTGGCGTCCAAGCTCGACGAGCTCGCTTCGCTGCGGGACGACCCCACGGCGTACGCGCGGGCGGACATCGAGTTCCACGAGATCATCCACCGCGCCTCCCAGGACGCCTTCGGGCGGGCCATCGTGTCCAGCATCCAGGGGAAGGCCGTCCGGTCGCCCCAGTACAGCGGCGACCCGACGCGGGAGCACATCGACCTCACCCACGAGGCGCACGCCCGGATCGCCGAGGCGGTGATCTCCGGTGACCCGGAGGGGGCCGAGGACGCCATGCGCTCCCACATCACCTCCTCGTGGGAGCGCCGGCGCCCCCACGTCACCACGGAGGAGTAGGACGGACGGGGCACCCGCCTTTCCCGTGGATGCCCCGCCCCTCGGTGACCCCCCTGATCAGTCCTCTCCGGCCTCGCAGGCGCCGCCGTCCTTCCACGGGCCGTCGGATCCGCCCGGAGCCTGGTTCCGTGTCCACCACCCGGCCGTCCACAGCCGCCCGTCGTGCGCGACCGTGTCACCCTTGTCATGTACCGAGGACGCCGTCCACGCCGGCACCGTCCCGTCCCCGCATCGCACGCCCGTGCCGGTCTCGGCCCAGGCGCCCGTGGCGGATGTGCCGGGCTCCTCGCCCCGGGCGTACCAAAGGGCCTCGTACGCCCGGCCGTCGTGGAAGACCTCGTCGCCCGCACCGTAGGTCCTGGTGGCGGACCAGCGGGTGGACCGGTACGCCGCGACCGCGTCGTCGAGTGCGATGACGGTCGCGTCCAGCCTGGCCTGGGAGGTGCCCGTGGCCTCGCCGGCCGCGGTCGCCGCCGCGACGGCCTTCGCGAGCGGAGCGGCGTTGCCGCCCGGCTCGTCCGCGAGCACACCTGCGCCCCTGTCGACCGCGTCCCAGAGAGCCGCCGTGTCGCCGCGCGAGGGACGCCCGATGCCCTGGGACGAGACGTCACGGTTCCACGCGTCGACCCACTCGGCGCCGTACGCCCGGGCGACCGAGCCGGAAGCGGAGAACTTCCAGGTGCCGAGGTCAAGTCCGGTCTCGTCCACCGAAGTCGCCGTCAGCGCGTCGGTGTTGACCTTGTCGCTCCACCGCGCGAGGTCGTACACCGATGTCGGGGACGAGAACGTCACCTCGGTCTGGACGAAGCCGGTGGTGGAACCGACGATCACCGAGTGGTCGATCCCGACCCGGGACGGTACCCAGACCGAGTCGGCGTCGTCCCACACCGTCGCCCGGCTGCACCCGTTGTCGCCGTCGGTGGCGTAGAGGGCCGTGGTGCACTCCTCGCCCGTCGCCGTCGCCCGGGGGACGTACCAGTCGGTGATCTCCGGGTACGTGATCGGGGTGCCGTCGGAGTACTTCGCACCGCCGTCGGTGTAGTGCCGGTGCCAGGTGGCCACGGTCTTCGGGGTCGCGCTGTACTTCTCTCCCTCGCGCACGTCGAGGAAGGCGTTGAACCTGCTTTCCAGTACCCAGTTGTTGGCCAGGGGGAGCCTGGTCTCACCGTTCTTGTGGTAGATCCCACCGTGGCCGACGTGCTTCACGCCGATGAAGACGTTGTCCTCGACGGCGTTGCTGTGACCGGAGTTGAGGTTGACGCCCGAGTTGGACCCGTTCACCACGTTGTGGTGGAACCGTACGCCGGTCGCCCCGTCGTCCATGTACAGAGCGTCGTTGGAACCGCCGATCTCCTCGAAGCTGTTGTACGCGATCTCGTTGCCGAGGTAGGTGAAGTCGCGCCCCGCGTACACCGCGGCCATGTCGCCCGCGTTCTTCACCACGTCGTGGAAGCGGTTGTGGTTGACGCGCATGTCGTTGCCCATGATCTGCACAGCCATGTGCGGCGCGTCGTGGACGTAGTTGTACTCGAACGAGTTGCCCACCCCGTACATGTAGCCGGCCGGGGTGTAGGTGGCCAGCTTGGAGAAGCGGGCGATCTCGTTGTTCCGGGCGATGTTGTTCCCGCGCTTCAGGGTGGACCTGTCGCCTCCGCCCAGCAGGACGCCTCCGCCGCCCAGGTCGTGCAGGTAGGAGTTCTGTACGACGTTGTCGTGCCCGCCCCGCAAGGTCTCGTAGTCGGGCATGCTGGTGATCGTGTCGGTGGTGCGGCCGATCCGGATCGCGTCCATGCTGACGTTGGAGATGTCGACGCCGTCGATCAGCGTCCCCACCGCGTCCAGCAGTTGCACGCCGCTCACCAGCGAGCCGGTCATCGAGAGGCCGCGCAGCGTCACGCCCCGGGTGTCCTCCAGCAGCATGAAGTTCTTGTCGAACGTCTGCAGCGTCGCGGATCGGCCCTCGATCGTGCCACCCTGCGGGCGGTAGTAGAGGACGTCGTTGTCGTGGTAGCGGTCGATGTAGTACTCACCGGCCGTGTCCATCTCCGAGAGGACGTTGAGCACCTTGACCTTGGTCCAGGAGTCCTGCGGGATGTACATGGAGGGGTACTTCGTGTACAGCGTGTCGCCGCTCCACGACAGGATGCGCTCCATGTCGTTGGCGTAGTTGTTGCCGAAGTAGCCGGAGAGCCAGCCCTCGGTCTCCGAGGTGGTGTTGTCGATGTCCTCGATCCACCGCGGGTCCAGCTGGACCGGCACATCCGTGTACGCCCCGAAGCCCCGGGTGCCCAGATCGTCCACCGTGGGCACGGCCTCGGGAGCCCAGCTCTTGTAGCGGTCGTTCTCCGCGGCCCGCCCGCCGACGGTGTACAGCGACGGTGTCATGCGCCGGAGTTCCTCCGGGGACCAGGTGCTCCGGTCCTGGCCGGCGGGGAGTTGCTGCTTCTTGTCCTCGAACTGAGCCCGTGGGGTGGTGCCCGAGGTGTTCCAGGAGCTCTCCGGACCGAAGCGCGCGTCGAGATCGACGTTCATCAGGTCTCCGGGGCCTTCGGCGTCCCACTTGTCTCCCGTGCCCCAGAGGTGGCAGCCGGTCTCCTTGGTGGAGCACGTGTTGCCGTCGGGGTACTCGGCGAGTACCTGTGTCCCGCCGTCCACCACCAGCTCGGGGGCGAAAGGCTGCTGGACCCAGTTGAAGCCGTTCTTGTAGAGCGTGCCAGGGTCGATGCCGTGGCCGCCGAGGTCGTACACGTACACGCCTTCGCGCAACTCAGGGGTGTTCAGACGGCTGTTGGAGGAGTACCGCGGCTCGGCGAGGGTCTCGGCCGAGAGGTCCGTGAGCTTCTTCCATCCGTCGGAAGGCAGCTCGTGCGAACCGGTGATCGTCACCTTCTCGTCCCGGTAGGCGGAGTAGGTGACCCACGAGTTCGCCTCGCCTTCCAGCCGGATGGTGTCGTCGAGGACGTAGGTGCCACCGCGGATGTACACCGTCCCCCGCGCCTCGGCGGACGTACGCCCGGCCAGGGCGTCCCGTGCCGCGGTGACCGTCCTGAAGGGGGCGCCGAATTCGCCGGAGTTGTCGTCGTCGCCTTCGGTCACCGAAACGTAGACCGTCAGGCCGGCGGTGGCGGAGGCCGGGGACGCCGTCACCGCGCCTGCCGCCGGCCCGCCGATACCCGTCATCAGCGCCAGCGCCACGGAGGCCGTCACGATCCGAGTCGGTCGTCTCCGAGGTCTCACCATGGATGAGCCTTTCGTTGGATGCCGTGTTCCTGGCACGGCCGCGATGCGCGGACCCGCATGCCACCCGGGACGAAGGCCTCAGGGCAGACGGAACATGTATGACATGTGCACAGTAGGGTTCCTCGGGGTGGTGCACAAGCGTCCGGACGACGGGAAATCAGGCCCGGCCGGTCAGCCGAGGTGGAACACCTCCTCGGCCTCCACCCAGCGCTCCCCGGGCGCGGCCGAGTCGAGTGGCCGCTGGCACGGATCGGTCAGGGTCCACCACTCCTGGGTGGCGGGATCGGCCGCGATGGCGGCCATGTCGGCCTCGTAGTCCTCGCCGGTGTACTCGTAGTACGCGAACAGGGTGTTCTCGCGCAGGAAGATGGAGTACCGGGTGATGTGCGCCCGGGACAAGGTGTCCAGCACCTGCTGGGGGACCTTGCGGTGCAACTCCCGGTACTGCTGCTCCTGTTCGGGCCGCAGATGGATCACCGACGCGACGCGGCGGGGGGTTCGGGGTGCGGACATGGGACAGCTCCTTCGTGTGGGCGGCGATCACCTCGGAGAGGGACCGGAGAACGGCCTCCGCCGGCCGGGCACGAGGGCCGGGCCGGTGGGGTCTGTCGACGAGCACCCGCGGTCAGCCCTTGACGGCTCCTGCAGCCAGGCCGCTCATGACATGGCGCTGCATCGCGACGAAGATCACCAGGATCGGGATCACCGCGAGCAGCAGCGTCGGGAAGACCTTGGTGTAGTCCGTGGAGTACTGGCCGACGGCCGCGTAGACCCCGGTGGTCACGGTGTAGATCCCGCTGCCGGGGCCCAGGATCATCTGCGGGCTCGCGAAGTCGTTCCAGACGCTCAGCGAGTTCAGGATGAAGACGGTGGCCAGGATCGGCCGCATCAGCGGCAGGATGATCCGCCACAGGGTGTAGTACCTGCCGGCCCCGTCGATCGCCGCCGCTTCGTCCAGCGACCTCGGAAGCGTCCTGATGTAGCCGAAGAAGACGAACAGCGTGAACGGGACGGTGGTCGCCGTCATGAACAGGATGAGCCCGGGCATGGTGCCCATCAGACCCACCGCGCGCAGTACGAAGATCACCGGTACCAGGATCACCTGGGTCGGGATGAACATGCCCGCGATGAAGAAGAACAGCAGGACCCGCGAGAGGGTCTTCGGTGTGCGGGCCAGGACGTAGGCCGCCGGTGCGCACAGTGCCATCCCCAGCGCGTTGACGCAGAGGACCAGCGCGATGGTGGTTCCGTACCCCTTCAGGATGTCGAAGTCAGGGTTGTTCCAGGCGTCCGAGAGGTACCGGAAGGACGCCGAACCGAACGCGGGGGAGAAGGGGTCGGCGAGGATCTCCCGCTGGCTCTTGAATGCGTTGACCACCAGGAGGTACATCGGCACGAGCATGCCGAGGGACACCAGGGCGATG
Source organism: Streptomyces sp. NPDC048590 (assembly GCF_043199535.1). NCBI lineage: Bacteria > Bacillati > Actinomycetota > Actinomycetes > Kitasatosporales > Streptomycetaceae > Streptomyces > Streptomyces sp. NPDC048590. Next base: position 842,325 of record NZ_JBICWC010000002.1, read on the forward strand.
AACCCGGTCCGCGCGGCGGCGGCCGAGGTGAGTGTCTTCTTCATCCGACCGACTCCGCATCGTCCTCGGCGCGCCTGCGCAGGAAGAGGACCGTGAGGGACAGGACCGCGGCCGCGAGGATCAGCAGCACCGCCTGGGCGGAGGCCAGGCCGATGTTCCGCTGCGGGAACGAGACCGCGAGAATCGAGTAGGCGAGCGTCTTGGTCGACCCCGCGGGGCCGCCCCCGGTCAGCGACACGACGACGTCGTACGTCTTCAGCAGCGAGATGCCCGAGGTGATGACCGCGACCGTCACCGTGGACGCCAGCGAGGGCCAGGTGACCGCGCGGAACGTCTGCCACCTGCCGGCGCCGTCGAGCCTGGCCGCCTCCAGCAGGTCCGGTGACACGGTCTGCAGGCCGGCCAGATAGAGGATCAGCTGGACGCCGAACAGCGACCACACGATGACCACGATCATCGACCAGAGAGCCCAGTCCGGGTCGCTGAGGAAGGGCAGGGCGTCCGTACCGACCTTCTCCAGCATGGTGTTTACCACGCCCTGCGGGCCGAGGATCGCCTGCCAGAGGAAACCGACCACCAGGGCGCTCAGCACATGCGGGTAGAACATCACGACCCGGCCGAAGGTGTTGAAGCGGTTGGTGCGCTGCAGCAGCAGCGCCAGCCCCAGGGCGGCGAGGTTGACGGCGATCGCCCCCACCACCGCCACCACGGCGGTGATCACCATGGTGCCGGTCATGTCGTCGGAGGCGAAGATCGTCCGGTAGTTCTCCAGACCGATGAACTCCGGCACACGACGGGGGAATCCGTTGTACTCGGTGAAGCTGTAGTAGATCGCGTAGATCACCGGTACGACCAGCAGTGCGGCGTAGAGGAGGACCGCGGGGAGGACCATGCTGACCGAGACGCCGGCCTGGCGCCATCCCCGCGGGTTCCCAGTGGATTTCAGTGCCATGGTCAGCGGTTCTCGTCGACCCACTGGTCGATGGCCTTGGCCGCGTCGGCCGGGCTCGCGCCGGTGTAGAGGCTCTGCGCCACCTCGGTGAACTTCGGGTTGAAGCCCGTCACCGGCAGCCGGACGTTGCCCTGGCCCTCGCCGACGGCGACCAGTTCGGGCGCGTCGTCGAGGATGCCCTGGATCTGGGCGCCCACGGCGGACTGCTCGACGTCGGACCCCTGGCGGAACACCCCGTCGGAGGTCAGCTGGGTCTTCACCGCCTCGGCGTCGGTGACGAGGTACTCCACGAGCTGCTTCGCGGCGTCCGGGTCGGCCGCGCCCTTGTTCACCATGTACGGGTCCGCCATGGTCGCGCCCTGAGGACCCGGGTAGTCCTTCCCCTCCTCGACCGGCGGGGAGAACACGCCCACCTCGAAGGGGAGCTTGCCGGCCTTGTCCAGGGTGGCCGCGAACCAGCTGCCGTTGGTGTACAGGCCCACCTTGCCGGTGAGGAAGTTACCGTCCGCCTGCGAGGGGTTGAGGCCGACGTCACTCTTGGCTATGTAACCCGACTTGATCCAGTCCGCGTACTTCTGGAACGCCGGGAGGTAGGCGTCGCCGACGGCGAGCTTCTGCCCCTTGACGTCGCTCTGCCACTTCGGGTGCGCCTGGTTGAGCGTGGGGTGGAAGATCTGCTGGAGCTGAAGTCCGGTCATGTAGTCACCGGCCGTCTGCATCGGCGTGTAGCCGGCCTTCTTCAGCTTGGCCATGTCCGCCGACAGCTCCTCCCACGTGGTGGGAGCCTCGGAGATGCCGGCCTTCTCGAAGGCGGCCTTGTTGTAGTAGACGAGTGACTGCGTCTGGGTACCGACGCCCGCGGCGTAGTGGGCGTCACCCATCGCGTAGTCCTCGTACATCGGGGTGTCCTTCGCCCACGCCTCGCCGCTCAGGTCGAGCAGCTCGGGGGCGGTGTCGTCATCGGGGAAGATCGACTGGATGACGTCGGGGGCGGTGCCCGCGGCGAGCTGCTGCGGGAAGGACTCGGCGACGGACTTGCCGGTCGGACCCTCGATCTTCACCTTCAGACCGGTCTTGTCCTCGAAGGGCTTGACCAGCTTCTGCCAGTAGGCCTGGTTCAGGTTGTCGGTGAGATTGACCATCATCCGGATCTCGCCGTCCTCGCTGCCCGCCGAGGCGGATCCCTGTGAGCACGCCGCGAGGAGCGTCAGCGGGACCACGGCGGCCAGGGCGGCGAGGCGCGTCCTGTTCCCTCTGGTGGAAGACATCATTGTCGTCTCTCTTTTCCTGGGTAGGGAAAGCTGGGGGATCAACATCCGTTGAGGGGTGCGAAATGGGGACCGGGGTACGGCGTCAGAGCCGGCCCCGGTAGGGCAGCGGGCCGACGGCCGTGATGTCGGTGGGGGTGCCGTCGCCGTCGACGCGGTAGATGCCGTCGTTGGCGACGAAGAACTCGGGAACGCCCGGGTAGCGGAGGTCCTCGGGCAGCGGCTCGCGGTCCGTCCAGGAGAAGAACTCCCGGGTGAAGGTGTCCTTGTCCTTGCGTCCGTAGATGTGCAGGTCCCCGGCGGTGAGCGGTGAGCGCACGGCCCAGTGGACCCCCGACTCGGCCCAGAAGGCCCGGTCGCTGACCAGCACCGACTGCCGATCGCGCGGTGCGAGCACCCGGTCCCAGAAGTGCTCGCCCGGCCCCAGCCTGGCCATCAGGAAGAGCAGGTCGTGAGCGTGCCAGGCGGTGCTCGGGGCCAGATCGGCCTCGTTGTGCCAGCCGCTCGCCGAGGCGAAGTAACCGGCCGGTGTCTGGTACCCCGCGTACGTGGCGAGGCACGACTCGGTGAAGGCCTCCAGCTCGGCGTCCGGCCCCTCTGCCAGGACCTCGTGGATGCCGTAGAGGGTGAGCCCCATGCCGGCGATCAGCATGGGCGTGTCCGTCTTGAGGGCGCGGTCGCCCTGGACGTACCAGTAACGGTGGTAGCGGACCGCCCCGGTCTCGTCGGTCCAGGCGGACCGGGCGACGTGGCGGCAGAGCCTCCTCGCCTCGGCCAGCAGCTCCGGATCGCCCAGGGCGCGGTAGCCGAGCACCAGGGGAACGATCATCAGGCCGTAGTACTCGGCCGGCTCCAGGATGCCGCCCTCGACGCGGTCCTTGACGGTGCGGAAGGTACCCGCGCTGTCCGCGTCCGGCACACCCCGGTGGTGGAAGAGGCGCACCAAGGTGGCCAGGTCCTCGGGTATCTGGTCGGCGTAGGTCTTGTCGTCGGCGAGCTCCGTGTAGAGCTGCTTGACCCAGACCCGCGCGTACTCCTGGTTGCACGTGCCGTCCTCGCCCGCCCGGCCGCCCCCGTACATCGCGCAGGCGTCCAGGTTGCGCCGGACCGTGTCGAGGACGGCGTCCACCTCCACGGCGGGGAGCAGATGGCGGGCATGCCGCAGCGCGAGCAGCATGCCGAGGCTGCCGACGGCGTTGTGGATGAGCCCGCTGGTGGCGGACTCGCCGACCTGGAAACCGATGTGGCGGTACTGGCCGTCGTCCTGCAGCTCTGCCGACTGGTACCGCAGGAGACGGCGCAGCAGCTCCACGCCGCGCTCGTCGGGCTGGGCGGCGAGGGCCTCGGCGAAGGCACCGACGGCGGGCCCGGCGAAGGTGGTGTGGCCACTGGTGAAGTCGAGGAAGGTGAAGGGGTTCGTCCCCCACACACTGTGGTTGTGGAAGCCGTTGATCGCGCCTTCGTCCGTCACCCAGCTGTGCAGCCAGCCGGCCAGAGCGGTCGTGTCCGGTCTGGTGGTGCGGTGTTCCATGGCGTTCCTTCCGGGGTGGTTCACGCAGCCGCTCGGCGTGCGGCGTCCAGTAGGGTGGCGTCGATGCCGTAGAAGCGGGCGGCCGTCCCGCCGAGCACCGCCGTACGGTCGTCAGGGGTGAGCGGGGCGAGCAGCTCCCGGCAGGCGGCCCAGGACCGCGCGTAGCCGCCGGCCAGGACCGAGACCGGCCAGTCGCCTCCGTACATCAGCCGGTCGGGGCCGAAGAGTTCCAGCGCGTCCTCGACGAAGGGACGGACCTCACCGGTCGTCCAGGTGTCGAGGGGGCCGGTGGCGGAGTACAGGCCGGAGAGCTTGGCGTGCACCCCGGGGTGCTCCGCCGCGGCGGCGATCAGCTTCCGCCAGGCGGCACGGTCCTCGGCGCCGCCGCCCACCGGAGGCTTGCCGAGGTGGTCGATCACCAGGCGCAGCTCCGGGTGCCGGGCCGCCAGCGTGGGAACGTGTGCCAGCGCGTCCGGCGACGAGGTGACCCAGTCGAAGGTGAGGCCGGCCCCGGCGAGCAGGTCCAGCCCGTGCGCCACCTCCGGGCGGAGTATCCAGTCGGGGTCCGGGTTCTCGTGGACCAAGGCGCGGACACCCACCACGTGCGGGTTCTCCCGGAGTTCCGCCAGCCGGTCACGGGCCCGCGCGGGGTGGTCGAGGGGGACCCAGGCGACGACGCCCACCACCTCGGGGTGGGCGGCGGCGCTGGCCAGCATGTGGTCGGTGTCGCCGTCGTTGTCGGCCGCCTGCACCAGGACGGCCGCCGTGACCCCGGCTGCTCCCAGCTCCGGGCGGACGTCCTCGAACCCCATGGTGCCGTCGACCGGCGCCATCGCCGGTCCGAGCCAGTCGTAGCTGACCCGGGAGGGGTCCCATACGTGCAGATGGGCGTCGATCACGGTCATGCGAGGCTCCGTCCGTTCCGAGTGGTCCGGTCCGCCGGTTCCGCGGGAAGCAGCCCGAGCGCGATCAGTTCGGCCCACAGCGCGTCCGGGACGCCTGCCGCCAGGCGGTGCGCGTTGGTCCGGGACTGGCCGGCGTCCCTGGCGCCGAGCACCACCGACGTCACCGCGGGGTGCAGCAGCGGATAGGCGACGGCGGCCTCCGGCAGGGTGACGCCATGGCGCTCGCAGACGTCGGCGATCGTGGCGGCCCGGGCGCTCACCTCGCCGGACGCGGGCAGGTAGTCGTAGGTCGCTCCGGCCAGCGGGCGCGGGGCGGCGAGCAGCCCGGAGTTGTAGACCGCGGCGGCCACGACCCCCACGCCACGTGCGTGCGCGAGCGGCAGGAGTTCGTCCTGCGCGGTGTGGTCGAGCAGCGTATGGCGGCCCGCCACCATGACGACGTCCACATCGCAGCGCCGGACGAACTCGGTGAGCATCGCGGCCTGGTTCATCCCTGCGCCCACCGCCTTCACCACACCTTCGTCGCGGAGCTCCACCAGCGTGTCGACGCCCGTGGTGGAGGCCTGCTGCCAGTGGTTGTCGGGGTCGTGCAGGTAGACGATGTCGACGTAATCGAGACCGAGCCGCTCCAGGCTGCCTTCGAGCGAACGGAGGATGCCGTCGCGACTGAAGTCCCAGTTCCGCCGGTGGGTGGCGGGCACCGCGAATCCGCCGTCGTCGTCGAGATGAGCGGTCTCCGGGCTCTCCACCAGCAGCCGCCCGACCTTGGTGGAGACGGCGTACTTGGCGCGGGGGCGGCCCGCGAGCGCGGCGCCGAGGCGGCGCTCGGCGAGCCCGAGGCCGTAGTGGGGGGCGGTGTCGAAGTACCGGACCCCGCTCAGCCAGGCGGCGTCGACCGTCCCACGGGCGTCCTCTTCGGAGGTGACCCGGCCGAGGTTGCCCAGATGGGCTGCTCCCAGGCCGAGTTCGGTCAGTTCGGGGGTACGTGTCGAGCTTCGGAGCCGCATCACGGTCACCTGACCCTCGCGCGAGCGGAGAATGCCAGGTCCTCCGGATGGGCGAACGGGAGGCCTGCCGCGAAACGCTCGACCTCGCAGGTGACGGCGTCGCCGATCCGGTGCAGCTCACCGCCTATGGAACCTGCCATGTGCGGGGTGAGCACCACATTGCCGAGCGTCCACAGATCGCTGTCGGGAGCGGGCGGCTCGGGGTCGGTGACGTCGAGCACGGCGTCGATCCGGCCGGTGCGCAACTCCGCGGTGAGGGCGTCCTGGTCGACGACGGCGCCGCGGGCGGTGTTCACCAGCGTCGCCCCGTCACGCATCAGGGCGAGCCGCCTGGCATCGATCTGACCTCGCGTCAGAGGCGTCAGAGGCTGGTGCAGCGACACCACCTGACTGCTCCTCATAAGATCGTCGAGCTCCACCCACCGGGCTCCGAGCCCGGCCGTCTCCTCGGCGGTGAGAGTGGGGTCGTACAGCAGTACGTCCAGGTCGAAGGGGCGCAGAAGCCGGAGCACCGCGCGGCCCACGGTGGACGCGCCCACGATGCCCACGGTCTGCCGGTAGTTGCCGGTCCCGGCGGGGACGGCCAGGTTGTCCGGCAGGGCGCGGGTCCGCCGGTACTCCTGCGCGGCGGGCAGGATCCGCTTGCCCGCGAGAAGGATCATGGCGAGCGCGTACTCGGCCACCGGACCCGAGTTGGCGGCGCGGGCGTTGGCGGCCACCACACCGCGGGCGGCGAACGTACCGGGGTCGTCCAGGCAGGTCGCGGCGACCCCGCCCGCGTAGACCACGGCCCGCAGACGCGAGGCGCAGGGCAGGGAGGCGGGGACGACCGGGGCGTTCCAGCCGGCGATCAGGACGTCGGCGCCGTCCAGTACCGCCCGGGAGCGGGCGGAGTCGATCTCCGTGAGGACGAGATCCGTGTCGATGTCGGCGGCGCGGCGCAGCCGGGCGAGGGCGTCCTCGTCGAAGAGGGACCGGGTCAGGCCCGGCGGGTTCATGGCGAGGACGGCACGAGGTCGCGTCACGGGGCTGTCTCCCTCTGCGGGTGTCCGTCGCGTGGAGGGCTTCCCACTCGTCCGGCGTCGGCGACGAGACGCAGGCCCGCCACGGCAGGGCGTACGTGCGGTCCGGCGGGCTCGGCCCAGCCGGCGGTCTCCAGCCGGGCCAGCGCCGCTTCGTCCACGGAGATGCCGAGGCCGGGTGCGTCGCCGAGCACGATGCCGCCGTCGGCGATCACCTGGTCGACGGTGAGGCCGACCGGGCTGCCGGTGTCCTGCACCTCGGTGACCAGGTGGTTGGGGACCGAGGCCGCGGCGTGCGCGACCGGGTTGCCCTCGTAGCCGACCGGGCTGACCGGCAGGTCGTGCCCGTGCGCGAGGGTCGCGGTCCGCAGGAAGTGGGTGATGCCCCAGACGCTCCCGGTCTGCACGACCTGCACGGCGTCGGCGGCCAGCAGCGGGAGGAACTGCTCGAGTCCGGTGAGATTCTCGCCGGATGCGACGGCGGTACGGGCGGACCTGCCGACGGCACGGTTGCCGGCGGTGTCCCATCGGCGTACCGGCTCCTCGATCCAGGCCAGTTCGATCCGTTCCTCGATGCGGGCCAGCAGCCGGACGGCCTGGTGGCGGCCCCAGGTCTCGTTGACGTCGAGCATGAGGGCGGGGGAGCGGGTGTTGACGCGGAGCACCTCCGCCACCGCGCCCAGCCTGCGTATGTCGCGGTCCGTGTCGAGGCCGCCCTTGAGCTTGGCACCGGTGAAGCCGCGTTCGGCCCACCCGGTGTAGAGCGTCACCAACTCGTCGTCGTCGAGCCCGATGTCGAGGCCGGAGGCGTAGCCGGGCACGAAGCGGTCCGCCGCGCCGAGGGTGCGCCACAGCGGTTCGCCGGCCATCTTGGCCTTCAGGTCCCAGAGCGCCATGTCGAACGCACCGATGGTGCCGAACACGGAGCCGGCGTGACCGCTCTTGAAGGTGTGGGCGAGCATCCGGTCGTAGAGCGTGGTGACGGCCCTCGGATCATGGCCTTCGACGGCCGGGAAGATCCGGTGTGCCTCGGCGTGCGCGCCGAGCCCCACTCCGGTGAGCCCGGCGTCGGTCTCGACCAGCAGGACCGGGACTTCGGTGCTGCCACCCGCGACGACGCCGTTGGCGTCCCCGACCGGCCTGCCCCAGTGGTGCACGGTCCGGAGGGTCCGGTACCCGGTGATCTTCAACTGCTCCCCCTCTGCGTGCTTGTTCGCGGTCCCACGGCGAGGGCGCTCCGGCATCCGGTCCGCCCGGTGTACTCGCGGCCCGGCCGGCCGGCACCGGTCATGAGCGCGGGCCGTGGGGGAGCGTGCCGGGGCACGCGGCTCGCGGTCGTCGACCGCACCTTGCTGATGTTTCGGGGTGACACGTCGTCGGGGCGGGGAACGGCGCGGTGTGTGCGCCGCCGGGGGAGGCCCGGACCGCGCCCTCAACAGTCGTAACGTATCATACAAGTGACGACTTGGAAGTCCTGGCCGACATCTCAATTCGGGCCGGGTGAACGGCCGATGGTGGAGGAAAAGCCAGGTCGGTGGCGTCTCCCGAGGCCGGGCCCGGTCCGGACGCGCACGCCGGAGAGCGTCTCGAGGCGTGGTCGCCGGTCGTACGCGATGCGCCCCGCGCCGACCCGGTCGTACACGATCCGCCCTCCCGTCCGCCGCCTCGTGGCCCCCGCGCGGCTGAGGCCGCCAAGGCTCCGGACATGCGGGCGGCTCACACCCTCCAAGGTTGTGAGCCGCATCATCGCCAGACGTCCCCGGGCCTCAGCCCATCACGACGAACCCTCCTGCGGACGGCCGTTGACCGTCACGTGCCGCATGGTCAGGCCCGTCACGGACTGGAGCAGGATGTCCTGGGCGGCCTCGTCGAAGACCAGCCGATCCAGGGCGACCTCGCTGACGGGCGCCTCGGGCCGGGCCCGTACGCGTACCGGGTACTCGCAGGGGCCGCGCATCGACCAGCGGGCCGCCGACAGCCCGGTCACCTCGGCGGGTGTGGCGCCACCGGTGTCGCCGGCGTACTGGAACGTGACCTCGAAGGGCACATACGTCCAGGCCGGGGCGTCCACGTCGGTGACCCGGACGTCCCGGACGTAACCGCCGCGGGTCGGCGTGGACTTGACCACGAGGACCGAGGCGACGGACGCCTCGCCCAGATCGGCGTCGAAGGGCAGGCGGAGCCGCTGGGCGACGACGTCCGACACCCCGCCGCTCATCTCGCTGCCGATCGCCACCGCTGCTCCGCCGCTGAGGTACACGCAGTCCCGGATCCGGATGCGCCGGGACGGTACGCCCACCCGGCGGCCGTCCTGGTCCCGGCCGGACTTGATGGCGATGCAGTCGTCGTGCGTGGCGAAGGTGACCCGCTCGATGGTGACGTTCTCGCACGAATCCGGGTCGCAGCCGTCGCTGTTGGGCCCCTCGCACTCGACGCGCACGTCCCGGACGACGATGTCGCGGCTGAGTACCGGATGGATGTTCCAGAACGCGGAGTTGCGGAGTGTGACGCCCTCGATCAGGACATCCGCGCACATGTAGGGCTGGATGAAACTGGGGCGCAGGTAATGCCCTGCGCCGAGCACACGCTCCGTCAGCGGAACCCCCTGGGCGCCCCACTGTTCCAAAGTGGCCCAGTCCGCTCGCTCGTGGGGCATCCCGGGCTCCCACCCGTACTGCCCCGAGCCCTTCCACGGCCACCAGTGCGCGTTGTCGCTCTGCGCGTCGAGAGTGCCCCGACCGGTGACCGCGATGCCGTGCTGGCCGAAGGCGTAGATCATCGGCGAGTAGTTGAACACCTCGACGCCCTGCCAGCGGGTCCGCACCACCGGCAGGTAGGCGGACGGATCCGTGCTGAAGAGCACCGTCGCGCCTTCGGCCACATGGAGGTCCACGCCGCTGAGCAGGTGGATCGGTCCCGTGGCCCACAGCCCCGCGGGGATCAGCACATGTCCGCCGCCGGCCCGGTGGCAGGCGTGGACGGCAGCCCGGACCGCCGCGGTGCAGTCGGTGACGCCGTCGCCGACGGCGCCGTGGTCCGTCACCGGGAACCACGCGTCGGGGAAGCGGGGGCCGCCTCGGCCCGCCGCGGCCGCGCCGGAGGCCCGGGCCAGCGGGGCCGCGGCGGCGGCCAGGGTTCCGAGGCGGAGGAGTCGTCTGCGTACCGGATCACTCACGGATGTGTCCCTCGGTGAGATGGGTGGTGGTCCGCGGTCGCTTCACCGCCCTCGTGGGCGTGCGGCCCGGCCGGGGCGGGGAGGTAGCGATCGACCTCACCCGCGGCGTGGGCGGCGAACATCGGCCCGGCGGCATCGGGGTCGCCGGAGTGCAGGACGTCCAGAAGCTCCGCGTGGTGCTCGGCCAACGCGCCCCAGCCGCCGACGTAGCGGGGGTCGCCCAGCACATGGAGATCCCACAGGCTGGACTCGATCATCCGCCACAGGCGGATCAGCGCGTCGTTGCGCGCAGCCTCGCACACATGGCGGTGAAAGGACATGTCGGCGCTGCGGAAAGCCGCGATGTCGCCCTTGTCCGCAGCTCGCCGCAATTGCTCCACGTCCTGTGCCAGCAACCGGTCGTGCTCGGCGTCCAGGCGACCGGCCGTGCGGCGGGCCACGTACTCCTCGAACATGACCCGGATGTCCCGTACGTCCTGAGCCTGCCGTTCGGAGATCCTGGCGACGTACGTGCCACGGTGCGGCTGTGACACCACCAGCCCCTCGTACGCCAGGCGCTTGATCGCCTCGCGGGGCGGAGCCTGGCTGGTGCCGACCCGGCGTGCGATCTCCGACTCCACCAGCCGCTGCCCGGGCACGAGTTCACCGCCGACGATCCAGTCCCGCAGCAGGGTGTACACGTGGTCGGAGAGCAGCTGGCGCGGCATCCGGGCCGGTACCGGCACCGCCTCGGTCCCGTCGTCCCCGGGCTGCCGGGAACGGCGGCGGCGCCGTGGGGCCGGCGGGTCGGTGAGCCCGGCGGCCTGTTCCCGCCAGATGCGCGCCACCGTCGACTGCGACAGGCCCAGCGTCTCGGCCAGCGAGCGGGTCGAGGGCACCGGAGCGCCGCCACGGGACTGTTCGAGCACCGCTGCGACATGCGCTTCCGCCTCCTGCCTGGTGACGCTGCGCGGTCGTCCGGTCCTCGGGGCATCGCTCAGTCCGGCCAGCCCCCGACGCAGATAGCGCTCCCGCCACTTCGCGACCGTGGCCGGACTGACCTGGAGGCGCTGGGACACCTCCGCGTTGGTCAGCCCTTCGGCGCAGGCGAGCACGATGGAGCCGCGCAGCCGGAGCGCTCCGGGGGGCCGGTGGGCATAGTCGGACAGGGCTGCCCGGTCGACGTCGCTGAGCTGCACAAACGCCGGGAGATCCGGATTCGTCATGACGCTGCCACTCCGTGGATGCGTGGATTTATGACTCGAAAGGCCTGGGCTGCGCCGTCCCGCATGCATCAACTTATTGTTCGCTCCGGCGTATTGACGGGGCCCGGGCGCGAACATCTTACTTATCGTGCTCGATCAGTGACCCACTAGACCGTGGCAGCGATGCCCGTCGAGGAGGAAACGTTGTGTGATCGACGGACCGGAGGGCGGGGGCCCCTGAGCGCCCGTGCCGGCCTGTCCGTCCGCTCCTGAATCGTCCCCGGCCCGGATGCCCCAGGCCGGAAGCCCGTGATCCACTCACGGGGGCCGAGGCCCCCGGCACCCGATGGCCGGCGCGACGGCACTGCCGTGTCCGCGCACGGCCGGCCGACCCCTCTCCTGCGCCCATGATGTGCCCGCGGCCCGGGCGGAGCACGCCCGCTCCCCGGCGACCGCGGTGACGACAGGCCGAACGCGGTCAGACGGCGACGCGCGCTGACGACGTCGCCCACGCCCGGATCGCACCGGTGCGGCACCCACCCGTGTCCCCACCCGTCGTCCGCACGTCCGCGGCCGAACGACGACGCCACACGACGCACGTGGCTTGGAGGATCCATGCCCATCACCACCTTCGTACGCCGGAGGTCCAGACTTCCGCTGCTGCTCGCCGCCGGCGCGCTGCTTGTCAGCGGGGCGACGCTGAGCGTCCCCGACGCCAGCGCCAGCGCGAAGCAGTCCTGCAAGGCCACCGAGATCTTCGTCGCGCCCGACGGCGACGACAAGGCCAAGGGAACCAGGACCAGCCCGTTCAGGACGATCGAACGCGCCCGCGACCACATCCGCGACAAGGGCCTCAACCGGCCCGGCCGGATGAAGTGCGACATCGACGTCAATCTCCGTGCCGGTGACTACCCGGTGAGCAGGACCGTCGACTTCGACGACCGCGACTCGGGTGCCGGCGGACACAAGGTCGTCTACCGCTCCTACGACGGGGCCGGCAAGGCCCGGGTGATGGGTGCCGAGCCGATCACCGGCTGGGAGGAGTACAAGGACGGCATCTACCGGGCGGACGTCGGCACGGACAGCCCGTTCTACACGCTCTTCGAGGACGGCAAGCGCGCCACCACGGCCCGCTACCCGAACCGCAAGTCCGACGACCTGTGGGCCCCTTACATGACCTCGATCCTCTACGAGCCGGAGAAGGAGGCGGTACGCAGCTGGCTCTACTCGACCCCCGGTGAGTGGGATCCCGACTGGGACATGAGCAACGCCTCGGCTGTCATCTGGTCGGGCGGCAGCTGGAGCTGGTTCACCGACACCGTGCCGATCCGGGACTGGAACCCCACCAAGGGCCAGATCACACTGAAGTACTGGACGCGGTACGCACTCATCAACTCACGGGGCGGATCACGCTACTTCCTGCAGAACTCGCTGGACTTCCTGGACCAGGCGGGCGAGTACTACACGGACTTCAAGAAGGGGCAGGTCTACTACAAGCCGCGCGGTGACATCAAGGACGTCACGGTGCTGCGGCCCACGGTGAAGACCCTGTTCAACATCGCCGGCCCGTCCGAGGACCGGCGCGTGGAGAACATCAGCCTCGACGGTCTCTCCCTCCAGTACACCGACTTCGTCGACTGGTACCGCTACGGCTGGATCAGCGACGGCGACTCGGGTGAACCGCGCAAGTACCCCGAGTACGACCGGCAGATCGAACTGCCCCGCAACCGCTTCGGCGCGGTCACGGTGACCAACAGCGAGGACATCACACTCTCCCGGATGCACATCTCCGACACCGGCTACCACGCGGTGTACGCCCTCTTCGCCAACGACAGGCTGACGGTCAAGGACAGCCTGCTCGAGAACATCGGCGGTGACGGCATCAAGGTGGAGGGCCCCTACCCGGGGGACGGGAACACCTCCAACGGGCACCTGCTGACCAACAACTACATCACCCACTACGGCGAACTGGTGCCGGGCGACGCCTCCGGCATCGAGCTCCAGAACACCGGCAACAACACGGTCAGTTACAGCCACATCAAGCACAGCGCCCGCTACGGCGTGAGCCTGGAGGTGCGGCCCGAGGTCGCACCCGAGGACAACTACGCCCGGAACAACACCTTCGAGTACCTGCGTATCGACGAAGCCGGCCTGGACAGCGGCGACATGGGCGCCTTCTACACCTACGGCGTCAGCAACGTCGAACCGCACACGGTGGACAACCACGTCCGCCAGATGGTGATCGGCGACGTGATCCCGGACGCCTCCATGCCCGACAGCGGCACCCGGGGCGTGCACATGGACGCGGGTGGCTGCGGCTTCAGCTTCGCGGACGTCGAGGTGGGCAGGACGACCGACCAGTCGTACCAGAGCTACCAGTGCAACGACGTGAAGAACGGCAACTGGGAGGAGGGCTTCGACGCCACCCGGATGGAGTACGACAAGATCGGCGTCAAGGCGTCCTTCCCGTACCCGCTGCCCGAGGGCGACACCCGGTGACCGGTCGCTGACCGTCCCTCAGGAGGCAGGCGCCCGCGCGCCGGGCCCTGCCTCCGCGCCCCGTGCGTGCGGACACACCCGACCCGTCCCGGAGGTCATGCCTCCAGTAATGGCATGTGCATGAGAAGGATGGAGTCGCCACCATGGCCACCCCCGTCGCGGTGCACACCACCACCGCCGGACTGCGCGGACTGACCTGGGACCACCCGAGGGTTTACGCCCCGCTGGAAGAACTGGCCAGGCTGGACGCCTCGGTGCCGGCCGGCTGCGAGACGGTCGCCCGGCCGCTGAGCTGGGAGCGCAAACCCGCCGCGGCCTTCGCGGCAGCCCCGGTCCGCCGCTACGCCGGCGACTACGACCTCCTCGTCGTCGCCCACCCAGGACTCGGCACGGCAGTGGCCTCAGGCTGCCTGCTGCCGATGGAGACCCTCTTCGATGCGGCGGAACTCGACCACTGGCGGCGGACCTCGGTCGGCGCCAGTTACGAGAGCTACCGGCTGGGCGGGCACACCTGGGCCCTGCCGCTCGACGTGTCCACACAGGTCGCCGCCGCGCGCCCGGACCTCGTGGACGAGGACCGTCTGCCGCGCACCTGGAAGGAGGCGGCCGCCCTCGCCAGGACGATTCCGACCGTCCTCTGCCTCGGTGGCCCCCACGCCTTCCTCACTCTCTGCTCGATGAGCCTGGCCCAGGGGAAGGAACCCATGCGGGAGGAGGAGGACGGTACGGTGGTCTGCCGCGAAACCGGCCTCGCCGCGCTCGACATGATGGCCACCCTCCGCGCCCGCACCGCGCCACCACTGCGCACCTGCGACCCGAACAGCGTGCTGAGGGCCATGGCACAGGACGCCGGCCCCGCCTACTGCCCGCTCGTCTACGGCTATGCCACCTACACCCGGGCCGGAGCCTATCCACTGGCCTTCTCCCGCCCGCCGGGCTGGTGCGCCGACGGACCGGCCGGCAGCGTGCTGGGGGGCGCCGGCCTCGCGGTGTCCGCCCGGCGGGTACGCGACACGGAGACCCGCGCAGCCGTCCGCGACCACGTCCGCCGCCTGCTCTCCGACCCCGTCCAGAGGGATCTGTTCCCGATGACCGGCGGTCAGCCGGCCGCCCGCACCGCCTGGACCGGCCGCCGGACCGACCCGCACTGGCGGGGCTTCTGCCACGACACACTCACCACGGTCGAGGGCGCCTGGCTGCGCCCCCGCATGCCCGGCTACCTGACCTTCCAGGAGCGGGCCTCGCTGCTGCTTCGGGAAGGACTGGCCGAGCGGATCCCGCACCGGACCCTGCTCGACTCCCTCGACTCCTGGTACCGCGAGGGGAACTGGCACTGACCCACCCGGCGGCGCACCGCCGCCCGCCCGATTCCGGCGCATCCGCTCGTACCGCACGCCGGCCGACCTCGCGCCGGCACCCCACGTACTGGACCACCGTACGACGAATCTGGAGGCACATCATGTCCGAGCTGACCCGACGGCACGTCCTCGCCGCTGCCGGAGCATCCGCGGCGGCCACCGCGCTCAGCACCGGAGCCGCCCAGGCCGCGACCGGGGCGGCGGGCGTCGGCCGGGAGGCGGCCACGGCCGCCGGAACCCACCCGATGCGGCTCTGGTACCAGGCACCCGCGGCCGAGTGGCTGGAGGCGCTGCCGGTCGGCAACGGCCGGATCGGCGCCATGGTCTTCGGCGGCACCGAGACCGAGCGCCTGCAGCTCAACGAGGACAGCGTGTGGGCCGGCGGACCGCACGACTACGTCCGTCCCGGCGCGGGGGAGCAGCTGGAGGAGATCCGCCGCCTCGTCGTCGAGGAGAAGTGGAACCAGGCACAGCGGCTGATCGACAGCAAGTTCATCGGCAGTCCCTCGGAGCAGGTCGCCTACCAGGTGCTCGGGGACCTCGAACTCGCCTTCACCGGAACCGGGGAGACCACCGACTACGAGCGGGAACTCGACCTGGAGTCAGCGGTCGCCCGTACCCGCTACACCCGCGGCGGTGTCCGCCATGTGCGAGAGGTCTTCGCCTCCGGCCCCGACCAGGTCATCGTCGTGCGGATGACCACTGACACGCCGGGTGCACTCGGCTTCAGCGCCCGCTTCACCACGCCCCAGCGCTCCACCGGCGCTGCGGTGGACGGACGGACCGTGGCGCTCGACGGAGTGAGCGGCGACTGGTACGGCCTGCCGGGTTCGGTCCGCTTCCGCGCCCTGGCCCGAGCCGAGGCGGAGGGAGGCCGGGTCTCCACCGACGGCGGGACCCTCACGGTGGAGGGGGCCGACTCGGTCACCCTCCTGATCTCCCTGGCGACCAGCTACCGCAACTACCTCGACGCGGACGCCGACCCGAAGGCCAGGGCCCGGCGGCACCTCGACCCCGCCGCGCGGCGGCGCTACGAACAGCTGCGTACCCGGCACGTGGAGGACTACCGCCGGCTCTACTCCAGGGTCGGCATCGACCTGGGCCCCTCGGAGCGGGCCGGGCTCCCCACCGACCAGCGCATCCCGCTCTTCGCCGACGGCAAGGACCCGCAACTCGCCGCCCTCTACTTCCAGTACGGCCGCTACCTCCTTGCCTCGTGCTCCCGCACGCCCGGGCAGTCCGCGAATCTCCAGGGTCTGTGGAACGACAGCCTCAATCCGGCCTGGGAATCGAAGTACACCGTCAACATCAACTTCGAGATGAACTACTGGCCGGCCGGACCCGCCAACCTGGCGGAATGCTGGGACCCCGCGGTCCGGATGGTCCACGAACTGGCCGAGTCCGGTACCCGCACCGCGAAGGAGATGTACGACGCCCCGGGCTGGGTGATGCACCACAACACCGACGGCTGGCGGGGTACCGCCCCCGTGGACGCCGCGCAGTACGGCATGTGGCCGACCGGCGGCGCCTGGCTCTGCGTGATGCTCTGGGACCATTACCGCTTCACCGGCGACAAGGGCGCACTGAGCCGCAACTACCCGGTGATCAAGGGTGCCGCGGAGTTCTTCGTCAACACCCTCGTGGTGGACGCGAAGACCGGATGGCTGGTCACCAACCCCTCGCAGTCGCCCGAGGTCACCCACCACCAGGACGAGGGGGAGAGCGTCAGCATCTGCGCTGGTCCCACGATGGACATGCAGCTCCTGCGGGACCTCTTCGACGCGTACCGGCAGGCGGCCGGGGTCCTGGACCGCGACCGCGGGTTCGTCGAGCGGGTCAGCGAGATCCGTGACCGCCTCGCGCCCACCCGGATCGGTTACCTCGGCCAGATCCAGGAGTGGCTGGAGGACTGGGAGGAGGCGGCCCTGGTGCGCAGCCGCCATGTCTCGCAACTCTACGGACTGTTCCCCAGCGCGCAGATCGACCCCCGCACCACGCCGGAGCTCGCCGCCGCGGCGGTGAAGAGCCTGGAGCTGCGGGGCACGGCGGGACAGGGCTGGTCCCTCGCCTGGAAGATCAACATGTGGGCCAGGCTGCTCGACCCGGCGCAGGCCTACAAGCACCTGTCGGACCTGCTCACCCCCGCCCGTACCGCCCCCAACCTCTTCGACCTGCACCCGCCGTTCCAGATCGACGGCAACTTCGGCGGCGTCTCCGGCATCACGGAGATGCTGCTCCAGAGCCACTCGGACGAGATCTCGCTGCTGCCGGCGCTGCCCGACGCATGGCCCACCGGCTCGTACCGCGGACTGCGTGCCCGGGGTGGCTTCGAGGTGGACCTCGCGTGGACCTCCGACGGGATCGCCCACGCCGAGGTCCGCTCCCTGCTCGGCAACCCGGTGCGAGTCCGTACTCCCCACCCCGTCGACGTCACCGGGGCGAAGGCACACCGGCCGGAGGAGTGCCTGGTCGCCTTCGACACCAGCCCGGGTGCCCGCTACCGGCTGACCGCCCGCCCGGGTCGCTGACCGGGGCGGACGGCTCGCGCCCTCACACGGAGCGCGGCCCCGTGTCCCCGCCGCGCAGCGGCATCCACACACGCATCGCGCCGTCGCCGCGGTTGTCCCACAGGTAGTAGGGCACCGCGGTGGCGGTGACGGGCCGTACGGTGTCCAGCGCGGACGGGCCGCCGAGCGTGCGGTAGGGGAGTCCCGCCTCGTGGGATCCCGACACCGCGACCGCGGGCGTCCGCAGGGTGACCGCCGGGCCGAGTCCGTCCAGGTCGTCATGGGCGACCTCCTCGAAGACCGTGTCCGGGGAGATCGCGAGGTCGTCCACCTCGACGCCGTCCTCCTGGTCCGCCTGCTCGAAGCAGTAGACCAGCGGACCGCGTTCCACGGCGGCGCACCCGCGCACCGCGTCGACCCGGGGGTGCGGCAGCGTGAGCCGGGGGGTCATGTCGAGATGCAGCACGACGGTGTCGCCGGCCCGCCACTCGCGCTGTACCAGCGCGTAACCGTCCCGGCCGGCGGTGACCTCGACGTCCTTGCGGTCCGGGGTGTCCAGCCGGGGCCCGGCGGACCACGCGGGGATGCGCAGCGCCAGGGCCCACGGCCCTTCGGGGGCCTCGGTCACGGTGATCGCCACACGGCCCTGCCACGGATAGTCCGTCTCGACCCGCAGCCCGATCCTGCCGTGCGCGAAGGGCGCGGTCAGGGAGAGCGGCGCGTACTGGTGCAGATGGAGCGCCGGGACGTCCCCGTGCTCGGAGACCGTCGCGGTGTAGTGCTCCAGGGAGGCGACCAGCCGGGTGACGGCAGGCGGGCAGCAGGCGGAGAAGAACCACTCGTCGCGGCAGCGCGGATCGCCGACCGCCTCCGCGTGATCCGCCCGGCGCTGGAGGGGGTTGCCCTTGTAGTAGGTCCGGCCGTCGGCGGAGCGTGCGGCGGCGAAGGCGTTCCAGAGGGTTCGCTCGATCAGGTCGGCGTACCGTGCCCTGCCGGTGGCCAGCAGCAGCCGCCAGCTCCACTGGATGCTCGCCGCCGACGCACAGGTCTCGTTGTACGAGAGGTCCGGGGGGAGTTCGTACCGCTCCCCGAACACCTCGCCGACCTGACGTGAACCCAGACCACCGGTCAGCGAGGTCCGGGTGGCGACCATGTCCAGCCATCGCCGCTCGGATGCGGCGAGCAGGGAGGCGTCGCCGGTCTCCGAGGCGAGGTCGACGATCCCCGCCTCCAGATAGAGGCCGCGCACCGCGTGGCCGGTGACCGCCGGGGCCTCGCGCACCGGCAGATGGTCCTGGCGGTGACGGTTTCCGTGCTTGTGCGCGCCGACCAGGCCGCGCCCCCGCCGTTCCACGAAGGCGGACGCCAGCGCGAGGTGGCGTTCCTCGCCCGTCGCCCGGTACAGCTCGACCAGCGCGGTCTCGATCTCGGGATGCCCGTCCAGGCCGGGCCCCTCGTCATCGAGGAAGACGTCGGCGAGGTGGACGGCGAACCGGCGGGCGACCCCGAGCAGCGCGTCGTCCCCGGTGGTGCGGTGGGCGGCCACCGCGGCCTGTATCAGATGGCCGGCGCAGTACATCTCGTGACTGTCGACCAGCCGGGTGTAACGCCGGCCCGGCTGCTTCACCTGGTACGCGGAGTCGAGATAGCCGTCGTCCTGCTGGGCGCGGGCCAGCAGGGCGGTGGTGTCCGCGAGGAAGCCGGCCAGACCCGGGTCGTCGGCGGACCCGAGCTCCCAGGCCGCCGTCTCCAGGACCTTGTACACGTCGGAGTCCATGTAGACGGGACCGCGGTGCTCTCCGGTGATCTCCCCGGCGGTGATGCGCAGGTTGTCCAGATTGCCGGCGCGCTCCAGCCACTCCCGCGCCAGCGGCAGGCTGACCGACCGGTTGACGTCGCGCCACCGGCGCCACGGCCCTCCGGTCAGCTCCGGACGCTCCAGCCGGAGCGGACGGTGCGCGGTGTGCGCGGCGCGGGTGGGTACCGCAGGTCCCGACATGGTCTCCCCTAGATGGTGGGACGGGCTAGGAAGGCGATCGTCTGATCGCGGACCCGCAGGATGTGGGCCTCCAACAGGTCCCGGGCCGTCGACCGGTCGCCCCGTTCCAGCGCGTCGACCACGGCGCGGTGTTCCGAGACGGCGGTGTTCAGCCTGGACGCGGTGATGGGGGCCTCCATCCCGGTGCGGGTCACATGGATGCTGAGATGCAGGTCGTCGTGGAGCTCCAGCAGCCGGGGCAGTCCGCCGAGTTCCACCATGGCGCGGTGGAACCGGCCGTCGTTCTCCCGGAATTCGATGTAGCGCGTGTGGTCCTCCACGGACTCACGTGCCAGTACGTCCGCCTCGTCGACCAGTTCGCGGAGCCGGGCGGGCGGCTGCCTGTCGGTGCGCTCCCCGAAGAGGCGCAAGGCGTGCGATTCGAGCATCAGCCGCAGCTCGAACAGTTCGTAGATGCTGGAGAGCGAGGGAATGGCGACGGTGAAACCGGCGACCGGGTCGTAGGCGAGCAGACCGCGTTCGTAGAGGCGCCCGACCGCGCTGCGAACCGGGGTACGGCTCATCCCCAGCCTTCGCGCGAACTCCCTTACGGGGACCGGCTGTCCGGGAGCGGGGTGCTCCTTGGTCAGCCAGTCCACCAGGGCCTTGCGCGCCCGGGTCTCCAGGCTCTCCTCGGCCGTGACGGAAATCGACGACGTGGCCGGGTCGCGCGGGGCCGAAACCGCCTTCGGTGGGGTCATGCCGTCCTCCTGGCACTCCGTGACTATGGTCCGGGCCACCGTACCGTTCGCCCCGCACACCCGAGACGCATGGTATGCCACTGGTAGGCCAACTGTCGTCCCGTTGAACGAGATAGTTCACGCGGACGCCTTCCCCGGGCGCGGCGGCGCGCTTCCGGGACGGCCGCCGGTGCGTCGCTCCGGCGGTCCTGCCACTGATCGCGGGCGACGCTCGCCGATGTCCGAGCCAGGCGGTTCCCGGCTCCGGAACCCGGTGGCAAAGGGCTCCGGACCTCAGCGGAGCGGAATCGGCGGTCCGGGCCGGCGCGGCTGGTCCGCCTTGTCCGCGTCGGTCCCGAGTCGTCGTGCGGGCCGTCGTTCCGGCGCCGTACAAGGGGTGTTCACCCCGCGGGTCATGTGCTTCCATCGCTGGCATGCCATAGGTATGCCGGGATGAGGAGCCGCTCCCATGCGAATGAAATTACGTCAGCTCGTTGCCCTCGTACGACCGGCGCTGCGCGCCGGTTCCGTCCTCGCCGTCCTGCTCGCCACGACGGTCGTGACCCCCCGGGCCACGGCCGGGGACCTGCCCGCCGCCCACGGTGCGAGGGCCACGGTCGCCCCCGACGGCATCGCACGAGCCGTCTGCGCCGACACCCCTCTGCGCCTCACCTTCGACTCGGACGTCCGGGTCGGCACCGAGGGACGCCTGACCGTGCACCGCCCCGACGGCACAGCCGCCGACACCGTCGACCTCGCCGACCCGGCGACGTACCAGCGCCTCATCGGCGGCGCACGCTCCGACTACGGCGAACCCCACCGCTGGACCTACGAGCCGGTCGTCGTCGAAGGCCGCACCGCCACCGTCCTGCTGCACCGTTCCCTGGAGCCGGGGAGGCAGTACTACGTCACCGTCGACCCGGGCTTCTTCGCAGGGCACGCGGGGATCACCTCGCCCCGCACCTGGCGGTTCCGCACCGCGGCCGGACCCCGCCCCGGCACCGCGGAGCTGCACGTGGACGCGCACGGAGGCGGTGACTTCTGCACCGTCCAGGGCGCGGTCGACTTCGTCCCCGAGGGCAACGACCGGGAGGTCACCATCGAGGTGGCGCCCGGCACGTACCGGGAGATCGTCTACGTAGGCCAGAACCGGCCGCACCTGCGGGTGCACGGCTCCGGCGCCGCCCGGACCGTCGTCGCCTACCCGAACAACAGCGTGCTCAACGGCGACTCGGCGATGGCCGACGTGCCGCCGGAGCAGAGCTACTGCCCCCGCCGGGTGCTGCCCCAACCGGACCGGTTCAACTGCTGGCGCGCCGCCTTCGGAGTGGACGCCGACGACTTCAGGCTGCGGGACATCACCGTGCACAACCTCACCCCCGACGGCGGCTCGCAGTCCGAGGCGTTCCGGGGCAACGGGGACCGCATCGTCCTCGACCGGGTGCGCGTACTCAGCCACCAGGACAGCCTGCGTCTCCAGGGCCGGGCCTACGTGACCGACTCGTACATCGAGGGAGACGTCGACTTCTTCTGGGGGACCGGCGGCGTGTTCGTCCGGGACTCCGAACTCAGGGCGCTCGACCTCGGGTACATCAGCCAGATCCGCAACGCCCCCGACGGTCCGGGCGTGGTCTTCTCCGGCACCCGGCTCACCCGCGCGGAGGGCGTCGCCGACGGAAGTGTCCTGCTCAGCCGCATCGACAGCCGCTTCCCCGCCAGCCAGGCCGTCTTCATCGACACCGCCATGGACACCCATGTGGCCCCCGTCGGCTGGGGCCTGACCGGCTTCGACTGCACGAGCGGTCAGCAACTGCGCTTCTGGGAGTTCGGCAGCAAGGACCTGCACGGCGCTCCGGTGGACACCTCGCAGCGACTGTCCTGCTCACGACAGCTGACCGAGGCCGAGGTGCGCGACTGGCGCGACCCGGCGACCCTGCTGGGCGGCTGGGACCCGTCCGACACGACCGGCCACGGCCGGGGAAACTGAGGTGCACGCCATGCCGAACGTCAGCCGCAGAGCTCTCCTGGGAACGGTGGCCACCGCCGCGACCACCGCGGCCCTCGGAGCCGCCGCCCCCGCGCAGAGCGCCGCCCCCGTTGGCCGCCCCGCCCGCCCGCGACCGGTGGCACCCGTCAACCAGGAGGTCGCCGCCGCCCACAGCATCGACTACAAGGCGCTGCCCCAGCAGGTCGTCGGGGTCGACGTCGAGGCCCTGATGACCGTGCACACCGAGGCGGACGTCGAACGCCTCCGCGCACAACTCGTCGCCGAGGTCTGGAAGTCCGCGGACGGCCGGCTGCCCAGCACCCTGCCGGAGGTCGAACAGGGCGTGGCCATGAACGACCTGCCCGCCCTCACCGGGCTCAGGCGCGTCGACAGGCTCACCGTCACCCTGCCCTACGACCTGAAATCCGTCGTGTACCTCCTGCTGCCCCGGCGCCCCGCACCTCACGGGCGCTTCGCCCTGTACCACAACGGCCACGGAGAGACACCCGAGACCATGCAGCGCACCGCGCAGGCCCTGGTGGACGCCGGCTACGGCGTGCTCCTGTGCGCCATGCCGCTCTACCACTGGAACCCCAAGGAACTGCGCAGCCCCACGGACCCCGGGACCTTCGTGACTCCGGAGAACCACAACGACTTCGGCACCTGGGAGACCCCGGAGTTCTCCACCCTCCGTTTCTTCCTGGAACCGCTCGCCGTCGCCGTCAACCACGTCACGCGGACCTACCGTCCGCCCTCCCTCCAGATGATCGGACTGTCCGGGGGCGGCTGGACCACGACGGTCTACCCCGCGCTCGACCCGCGGATCACCCGCAGCTACCCCACGGCCGGGTCGCTGCCGTTCTTCCTGCGCTCCGCGCCGCCCAAGCCGAGCCCGACCACCGGCGACTGGGAGCAGCGACTCGACCGGCACCCGGTCTTCTACGGGATCAGCGACTTCCCCGACATCTACGCGCTGGCGGCCGTCGGGCGGCACCGTCGGCAGACGCAGATCCTCAACCGCTTCGACGCCTGCTGCTTCAACGGGGTCGGCCACCGCAGCTACGAGCCGGTGGTGCGCCACCGCGTCGAGGTCATCGGCAACGGCCACTGGGAACTCCTGGAGGACGCCACGCACGGCGAGCACACGATCAGCACGCACGCCCTCGACGTCATCCTCTGGGACCTCGACGTGAACTGCTCCGACGAGCCCTGAGCCCCGCCCGCCCCACGGCCCGCCGGAGCCGCACACCCGTCGGGCCGTCCACCTCCACCCACAGAGGAGAGCCACGTCATGACCCCCTTGAACGGAACCGCCGCCACGGGCGAGGAGAAGGGCGGAGCGATGGGCCGCCGCGCGTTCGTCGTCGGAGCCGGTGCCCTCCTGGGCACCGCGGCCCTGCGCGTGCCGACGGCGCAGGCGTCCGAGAAGCTCGCAGCCGCCGCCGAGGCCGCCGGCGACGTCATCGCCTTCCCCGGAGCCGAGGGCGGCGGCCGGTACGCCACCGGCGGCCGCGGCGGCTCGGTCTACGAGGTCACCACCCTCGCCGACTCCGGACCGGGCTCGTTGCGTGAGGCCGTGTCAGGGAGCGACCGCACCGTCGTCTTCCGGGTCTCCGGCAACATCGAGCTCAAGGGCGGACTCGACATCACCGGGTCCAACCTCACCATCGCCGGCCAGACGGCGCCGGGCGACGGCATCTGCGTGGTCGGCAACGAGACCAAGGCGAACGGCGTCGAGAACATCATCATCCGGCACATGCGCTTCCGCGGCACGGACATGCTCGGCACGGCGATCGACACCTTCGGCATGGAGGGCTGCCGCAACGTCATGATCGACCACTGCTCCTTCAGCTGGGCGGTGGACGAGTGCTGCTCCGTCTACGGCAACGAGAACCTGACGCTCCAGTGGTGCATCATCGCCGAGGGCCTCTCGGTCTCCGTCCACCCGAAGGGCAGGCACGGCTACGGCGGCCTGTGGGGCGGCGACAACGTCACCTACCACCACAACCTGCTGATCCACCAGGGTGGCCGCAACCCGCGCTTCAGCTTCGTCGAGGACGTGCCCACGCACACCGACCACCGCAACAACGTCATCTACAACCACGGCTACACCTCCTGCTACGGCGGAGAGTGGGCCGACGGCGTCAACATCGTCGGCAACTACTACAAGCCGGGGCCCAACACCCTCGCCGATATCGCGCCGGTCATCGTCTCGCCCGACCGTGGCGGGAGCTGGCACGTCGAAGGCAACGTCGTGGAGGGCCAGGCGGAGGTCACCGGCGACAACACCGGGGGCGTCGAGTTCCCGCTCGGAGGAGTCACGCTGCGCGAGGAACCGTTCGAGGTCTCCGACCCCATCCCGTCGCAGACCGCCAAGGAGGCGTTCAAGGCGGTGCTGGACGGAGCCGGCGCACTGCTGCCGCGCCGCGACGCCACCGATGCCCGGCTGATCGCCGACGCACGCAACGGAACCGGCCGCATGATCAACTCGCAGAAGGAGGTGGGCGGTGTCCCCCCGCTCGCATCCGCGGCCGCACCCAAGGACACGGACAAGGACGGCATCCCCAACTCCTGGGAGAAGCAGCACGGGTTGAAGAACAAGGACGGGGCCGACGGCAGTGCCATCGACCCGGCCACCGGCTACAGCAACCTGGAGCTCTACCTCAACTCCCTCACCCGCACCGGGGCCGCCAATCCGGTGGTCAGGCTGACCGCACCGGCGATCGACGCGGTCCACGCCTCGGCGACCGGCACGCACGACATCATCCTCCGCGCCGAGGCCGAGGCACAGGACGGAGCGACGGTGGCCTCGGTGGTCTTCTTCGCCGACGACAAGCAGGTCGGCGAAGCGACCGGTGCCCCCTTCGAGGCGGTCTGGAGGAACGCCCCCGCGGGCACCCACCACCTCACCGCGCGTGCCACCGACTCGACCGGCACGTCCACCACCTCCAGCATGGTTCCGGTCCACGTCAACCGGGTCACCTCGCTCGGGAACTGGACCGCCACCGACATCGGCTCCGTGCCCATCGAGGGCGGATCGGCGCTGGCCGGAAGTTCGTTCACCCTGCGCGGCTCCGGCAAGCTCCGCGGCCGCTCGGACTCCTGCCACTTCGTGTACCAGGAGGTCGACGCCCCCGGCGACGAGGTCGTGGAGCTGATCGCCCGCCTCGACTCCGTCAGCGACGTCTACCAGGAGGTCCTGGGCGGCATCATGATCCGGGAGAACCTCACGGCGGACTCGCCCTTCAACCTCATCGGCGTCCACCTCGGCGACGGAGGCCACAAGGGCGTCGTCAAACGCATCCACTCCAGCGGCACCCAGGCAAGCGTCGGCACCTGGCCCTACGAGGAGGACGAGGTGCTCGACAAGAAGCCGTACTGGCTTCGGATCACCCTGCGCGGCGACGAGTTCACCTCGGAGATCTCGCCCGACTCGCTCCAGTGGACCCGCATCGGCTACGAACGCATCCCGATGGGCGACAAGGTCTACGTCGGCATGTTCGTTGACGGCAACAAGGAGGCCAACGGCGTCGCCCACTACACGACGGCGACGTTCAGTCAGGTGAGGATCAACCACTGACCCCGCGGCCCTCCCGGGCCGGAGTCGGCCCGCCGGGCGCCGCCACCGGGGGCGTTGTCGCCGCGCGGCGGCACGGCCCGCGGAATGCCTCCCGGGCATCCGTGAATCCACCTGGTATGCCGCAGGTGAACCACTTCTGACCGAACTTCACGTGCACAGACTATTGCCTCTGTCGAAAGGGTTGACGACCGATGTCGCACTCAAGAGACTCATGGCATTCCACCGACATACCGCGAGGTACCGATGCCGGCACATGAGCTCCACGGGATCATCGCCCCCACCGTCCTGCCCATGGACGAGAAGGGGTGTCTCGCACGGGAGTCGTTGGAACGCCATCTGAACGGACTGATCGAAGCCGGGGTCCACGGACTGTGGATCAACGGCACCACGGGTGAGTTCCACGCCCTCGACCACGACGAACGGGCGCTCGCCGTGGCCGTCTCGGCGGAGGTGGCGGGCGGACGGGTACCGGTCATCGCCCATGTGGGCGATGCCGCCACCGCCGTGACGGTGCGTCACGCACGCGCCGCGATGGACGCCGGAGCCGACGAAGTCGCGGTGATCGCGCCGTACTTCGCTGCCTACGGCAAGGAGGAACTCCGCGACCACTACCGCGCCGTCGCCGAGGCCGTCGGCATCCCCGTCCTCGCCTACCACATGCCCCAGCTCACCCGGTCCGCGCTGAGTGTCGACTGCGTCGTCGAACTCACCCGGGAGGGCGTGCTCTGCGGCATCAAGGACAGCGCCGGCGACATGAGCTGGCTGCGCCAGCTGCTGCGCCGCGCCGAGCGGCAGGGCGTCGACGTGCGCTGCTTCGCCGGCGGCAGCAGCCTGACCGACGTCTCGCTCTACGCGGGAGCGGCCGGTGCCACCTCCTCGCTCGCCAACGTGACCCCCCGTCTCCTCGCCGACCTCTACGCCTCGGCCCGCGCCGGTGACTGGGAGCACGCCAGGAGCCTCCAGGAGGAGCTGGAGGACCTGCTCGACCTGATGCGCGCGGCCCGCCATGAACCGACGCTCGCCGCGCTCGTCGCCACCTTCAAGTTCGTGCTGGCGGCCCTCGGCCGCATCGACGAAGCCCACGCCGCCGAGCCCCTGGCCCGCCTGGACGACGAGGAGCGGCGCAGGCTGACCGCGACCGTCGTCCCCAAGGTCCGCGAGCTGGAAGAGGCGGCACGTACACGCAAAGGAGCGTGGACCAGATGACCGACCGCACACCATCCCCGGACCGGCCCGGCATGCTCGACCGGCGTTCGCTCCTGCGGGCGGGCGGCGGCCTCCTCGTGGCCGCCTCGTTGTCCGGTTGCGGATTCTTCGACACCGAGCCCGAGGGCACGGCGGCCGCGAACGGCGCCAAGGGCAAGGAGGCACCCGCGCTGAAGAAGCTCGCCGACGCGGGAAAGCTGCCCAAGGTCGCCGACAGGCTTCCTGCGGTCCCGCTGAAGGTGAAACCGCTGGAGAAGTCGGGTGTCTACGGCGGCACCTGGCACTCGGCCATGATCACGCAGGAGGACGTGATGTGGCTGCACTACAGCATGGGTTACGAACCCCTCGTCGCCTGGAGCCCTGTCTGGCAGGGCATGACCCACACCGAACTCCTCCCGAACGTCTGCGAGAAGTACGAGGTCAAGCAGGACGGGGCGGAGTTCGTCTTCACCCTGCGCAAGGGCCTGAAGTGGTCCGACGGCAAGCCGGTGACCACCGACGACTTCGCGTTCGCCTACCACGACTACAACGTGGACCCCGACCTCCACCCGGACGGTGTCTACGACCTCTGGGTCTCCAAGTCCGGAAAGAACGCGACGTTCGAGGTGGTGGACGACCACACGGTCCGCTATGTGTACGAGGAGCCCAAGCCCGGCTTCCTCGAGGAGATGGCGGGCACCTCCGGTGTCGTCATGCTGCTGCCGGCCCACTACATGAAGCAGTTCCACCCCAAGCACGGCAAGACCGCCGACGCACTGGCCAAGAAGGCCGGCCTGAGCGGCTGGACCGACTACATCCCGCTGCGCGCCGACTGCTGGGCCAACCCCCAGCTGCCCACCCTCAACGCCTGGGTGTCCACGAACGAGCTCGGCAAGGGCAGCAGCCTGGTGGCCGAGCGCAACCCCTACTACTGGAAGACCGACCCGGAGGGCAGCCAACTCCCGTACATCGACAAGGTCGTCGTGGAGAACATCCAGGACGTCGAGGTCGAGGTACTCAAGGTCACCAACGGCGACCTCGACATGCAGCTCACCCACTTCGGCACCATCCGCAACAAGCCGGTGATCTCCCGCAACCGCAAGAAGGGCGGCTACCGCCTCATCGAGGTGAAGTCGGCCCTCGCCAACACGATGATCATCGGCTTCAACCAGACCCACCCCGACCCGAAGAAGCGCGCGCTGTTCGCGAACAAGAACTTCCGGATCGGCCTGTCGTACGCCATCGACCGCCAGAAGATCATCGACACGATCTACGGCGGCCAGGGAGCTCCCTGGCAGTGCGGACCCGCCGAGGGCGACGAGCTGTACGACAGGGAACTGGGCAGACAATTCACCGAGTTCAGCACAGAACGTGCCGCCGAGTACCTCGACAAGGCCGGCTTCACCCGCCGTAACGGCGACGGCATCCGCCTCACGAAGGACGGTGACCCGGTCTCCTTCACCGTGCTCGTGGTCTCCGACCAGCCGGACCAGGTGGACGCCTGCGACCTGATCCGCGGCGACTGGGCGAAGGCCGGTGTGAAGGCCAACA
This sequence comes from Streptomyces sp. NPDC048590, assembly GCF_043199535.1. Lineage (NCBI taxonomy): Bacteria > Bacillati > Actinomycetota > Actinomycetes > Kitasatosporales > Streptomycetaceae > Streptomyces > Streptomyces sp. NPDC048590. The sequence goes on from NZ_JBICWC010000002.1 coordinate 870,754, forward strand.
TCCAGCGGCTCGCCGAGACCCTGTACTGGGAGCGCGTCGAAGCCGGTGAGTCCGAGGCGGCGACCTGGCAGGGCGGCTCCTTCGACCTCCGTACCGGCGCCGGCGGCAACCACTACTACCTGCCGACCAATCCCCGCGGCTCCTCCCGCTTCGGCGGGCAGTGGGCCGAGTGGTACACCAGCGGGGGCAAGACGGGGGAGGAACCGCCCGCCCGTGTGCGCGAGCAGCTGGAGCTCAACGACAAGCTGCGCGCCACCTTCGACGCCGAGGAGGCGCTGGGCCTGGCCAAGCAGGTCCTGGCCATCACCAGGGAGGAGTTCTACTACATAGGGATCTCCACCCCGCCGTCGGAGTACGGCATCGTCCGCAACAACATGTTCAACGTGCCCGAGGAGTTCAGCGCGGCGGTGGCGCACCAGGCCCCCGGGCCGAGCAACCCGGCGACGTACTTCTTCTCCGGCAAGGCCTGAGCCGGACGGGGGACATCCATGCTCTCGTTCCTCTCCCGCCGTGTCCTGTGGATGGCCGTCACCCTGTGGGCGGTCTCCCTGGCCTCGTTCTTCATCATCAGCCTGCCGCCCGGCGACTACGTCTCGACCCTCCAGGCCGAGGCGGAGAGCCGCGGCGAGATGATGAGCGACTCGCAGCTGTCCGCGCTGCGTTCCCGTTACGGGCTCGACCAGCCCTTCCTGGCCCAGTACTGGAAGTGGATCTCCAACATCGTCCTCCACGGGGACTTCGGGCAGGCGTTCGCCTGGAACAGCCGCCCGGTCTCCGACCTCATCTGGGACCGGGTCGGACTCTCCTTCTTCCTCTCCGTCTCCACCCTGCTGTTCGTCTGGGCCATCGCCTTCCCGATCGGGATCTTCTCCGCGGTGCGCCAGTACTCGCCCGGCGACTACCTGGCCACTCTCTTCGGCTTCTTCGGCATGGCGGTGCCCGAGTTCCTGCTCGCCCTCGTCTTCATGTGGGCCGGCATGCGCTTCTTCGGGACCAGCCCCGGCGGTCTGTTCTCCCCGGAGTACCAGGACGCCGCGTGGAACCTCGGCAAGGTGCTCGACCTGGGGGCCCACCTGTGGCTCCCCATCGTCATCATCGGGCTGTCAGGAACCGCGGGCCTGATCCGCATCACCCGGGCCAACCTCCTGGACGAGCTGTACAAACCGTATGTCGTCGCGGCGCGCGCCCGCGGGATGCCCGAGTGGAAGCTGCTGCTCAAGTACCCGGTCCGGATGTCCATGAGCCCGTTCTTCTCCACCGTCGGATGGCTGCTGCCGGGACTCATCAGCGGCGAGACCATCATCTCCATCGTCATGAGCCTGCCGACCACCGGACCGCTCCTGCTGAGCGGGGTGGAGAACCAGGACATGTACCTCGTGGGCAGCTTCATCCTGATCCTTTCCACCCTCACCGTCATCGGGACTCTGATCAGCGACCTCGCCCTCGCCTGGTGGGACCCCAGAATCCGTCACCGCTACGAGGGAGGGTGAGCCGCCGTGCTGACCAGGACCAAGAAGCAGGCCGCACCCCCGGCCGAGGCGGACACGGAGCTCGAATTCGACGTCGCGGCGGTCAGGAGCTCACCGTGGCGCCTGGTGTGGCGCAAATTCCGCAAGCACAAGCTCGCCGTCGCCGGCGCCGTGGTGGTGCTCCTCGCCTATGTCGTCGTCGTCCTCGCGGAGTTCCTCGCGCCCACCTCGACCAGCAGCAACGACTCCAAGCTCACCTACGCGCCGCCACAGATGGTCAAGGTCGACCTCAGCTGGTCCGACGGCCTGCAGATGTACGTCAACGGCTACCGCACCGAGCGGGACCCCGAGACCTTCGAGCAGATCCACACCGTCGACCCCGACCGCCGGGTGCCCCTGAGGTTCCTCCCGCGCGGGGACCCGTACGAGATGTGGGGGATCATCCCCGGGGACCGCCACCTCTTCGGCGCGGTCCATGCCGAGGACAAGGTCTTCCTGCTCGGCAGCGACCGGCAGGGACGCGATCTGCTGTCGCTGATCATCCACGGCTCACGCGTATCGCTCTCCATCGGCCTCATCGGAGTCGCGGTGAGCTTCCTGCTCGGCCTGCTGTTCGGGGGAGTCTCCGGCTACTTCGGAGGGGCACCCGACACCCTGATCCAACGCGTCATCGAGTTCCTGATGGCGATCCCCACCCTGCCCCTCTGGCTCTCCCTGTCCGCCGCGGTGCCGGCCGACTGGGGCCCCATGATGCGCTACTTCGCCATCACCACCATCCTGTCCGTCCTCGGCTGGACCGGACTCGCCCGCGTCGTGCGCGGACGGTTCCTCTCCCTGCGCGAGGAGGACTTCGTGACGGCGGCACGGCTGGACGGCTGCGGCCGCGTGCGGATCATCTTCCGCCACATGGTCCCGTCGATGTCCAGCCACGTCATCGCCTCGCTCACCATGGCCGTCCCGGCGATGATCCTCGGCGAGACCGCCATGAGCTTTCTCGGCCTGGGGCTCCAGTCGCCCGCCGTCAGCTGGGGAGTCCTGCTCCAGGAGGCCCAGAACGTGCGCACGCTGGAGACGGCTCCGTGGCTGCTGATACCCGGCGTCGCGGTCTTCGTGACCGTGCTCGCCATGAACTTCGTCGGTGACGGGCTGCGGGACTCCGCGGACCCGTACAAACAGTGAGGGGGCGCGATGCCGACGACAGAAGCGTCGCGGGAGCGCAAGCGGACGCGAGCGCGCGAGAACATCCTCGAGATCGAGGGGCTGCACACCCGGTTCGAACTCGATGACGGTGTCGTACAGGCCGTCAGCGGCGTCGACCTCGCCATCGCCCGGGGTGAAGTCCTCGCCGTGGTAGGGGAGTCGGGCTGCGGCAAGAGCGTCATGGCCCGCTCCGTGCTGCGCCTGGTGGACCGGCCCGGCAGGATCACAGGCGGGCGGATCCGCGTACGGACCGACGACGGCGCCACCGACATGGTGAGTGCCGGCCTGGAAGCGGTACGCGAGGTCCGGGGCAAGCGGGTCGCCATGGTGTTCCAGGAACCCATGTCCTCGATGAGCCCCATGCACACCATCGGCAACCAGATCGGCGAGGCGATCCGGCTGCACGAACCGGTCACCAAGGCCGAGGCGCGTGCGCGTGCCGTCGAACTCCTCGGCCGCGTCGGCATCCCCGCGCCCCAGCGGCGCGTGGACGAGTATCCGTTCCAGATGAGCGGCGGCATGCTCCAGCGCGTCATGATCGCCATGGCGCTCTCCTGCGGCCCCGAACTGCTCATCGCCGACGAGCCGACGACCGCCCTCGACGTCACCACCCAGGCACAGATCCTCGACCTGCTGCGCGACCTCCAGCAGGAGACCGGGATGGCGATCATGCTGATCACCCACGATCTCGGTGTCGCCGCCCAGATGGCCGACCGGGTCGCCGTGATGTACCTCGGCACGGTCGTTGAGGAGGGGCGCGTCGAGGACGTGTTCCGCGCACCGCGGCATCCGTACACCAAGGCGCTGCTGCGGTCGGTGCCCAAGCTCGGCTCCGGATCGCGTGAACGGCTCAGGCCGGTCCGCGGCATGGTGCCCCACTCCTACCGGCGGCCACCCGGCTGCCCCTTCCACCCGCGGTGCGACGAGTTCATGGCCGGCCGCTGCGACGTGACCGTCCCCGTGCCGCTGCGCGATCCCGCCCGCAGGGGGACGGTCAGCTGCCTGCTGTACGAGGCGGACCAGGAGCACGAGGAGCCCGAGGAGACCACCCCATGACCGCACCTCCCTCCGAAGCCCCGGCCACGGCCGCCGGGACCGCACCTCTGCTGCGGACTCACGGGCTGACCAAGCACTTCCCCATCCGCCGCGGACTGCTGGGCCGCGCCGTGGGCCGGGTACGCGCGGTCGACGGAGTCGACCTGACCGTCCCGGCCGGCCGCACCGTCGCCCTGGTCGGCGAGTCGGGTTGCGGGAAGAGCACGCTCGGGCGATGCCTGATGCGGGTCTTCGAACCGACCTCGGGCGAGATCGCCTACCGCCGCACCGACGGCACGGTGGTCGACCTGGCCGCGCTCGACGAGCGTGCCCTCAAGCCCTACCGCAGCGAGATCCGCCTGGTCTTCCAGGACCCGTTCGCCTCGCTCAACCCTCGTATGACGCTGTTGCAGATCATCGGCGAACCGCTGCGCGTCAACCTCGGCCTGGAGGCCGCCGACACCGAGGAGCGGGTCGCCGAGCTGCTGCGCCGTGTCGGACTGCGCCCGGAGTACCTGCGGCGCTACCCCAACGCCTTCAGCGGCGGTCAGCGCCAGCGCGTCGGGATCGCCCGCGCTCTCGCCCTCGCCCCGCGCATGGTCGTGGCGGACGAGGCGGTCAGCGCGCTGGACGTGTCCGTGCGGGCGCAGATCCTCAACCTGCTGAAGGATCTCCAGGACGAGTCCGACCTGACCTACCTGTTCATCTCCCACGACCTGGGGGTCGTGGAGTACATGGCCGACGAGATCGCGGTGATGTACGTGGGCAAGGTCGTGGAGACGGGGGCGACCGACGAGTTGTACGGGCAGCCGCTGCACCCCTACACCGAAGCCCTGCTGTCCGCGGTGCCCGAACCCGATCCGGGTGCGCGCCGCCGGGAGCGTGTGGTCCTGCGCGGCGAGGTGGCCGACGCCTCGAACGTACCGGCGGGCTGCCCCTTCCACCCGCGCTGCTTCTACGCGCGCGACCGCTGCAGCACGGAGGTGCCCGTGCTGCGGGAGGTCGCACCCGGCCGGACGTCGGCCTGCCACTTCGCCGGAGAACTGGAACTGAAGGGATTCGGAACATGACGGGGACGAAAGAGGGAGGCGGGCCGGCCCACGACCCGAGGTTCGACGGGGTGCTGCGGCCCCGGCCGGGCGACCCCGGTGTGCGGGAGGCACTGCTGCCCGCACCGCATCCGGGCGACAGCCACTCCGCGAGCCTCCTCGAACTCGACGACGGCGACCTGCTGTGCGCCTGGTTCAACGGCCCCGACGAGGGTGACCGCGACACGAACGTGGTGCTGTCGCGGCTGCCGCTCGGCGGCGACCGCTGGACGCCGGCCACGGCCTTGTCCGCCGACCCGGACCGGTCCGAGCAGAACCCCGTGCTCGAACAGCGGCCGGACGGCACCGTGTGGCTGTTCCACCCGTCCAACGAGCCGCACGACCAGAAGACCGCGCACCTGGTCGCCCGCACCTCGCGCGACGGGGGCCGCACCTGGGACCCCGCGCACATCGCCCACGCGGGACCGGGGGTCTTCGTACGCAATCCGCCGCTCGACCCCGGCGACGGAAGCCTGCTGCTGCCGGCCTACCGGTGCCGCCCCGAAGGGGAGCACAGCACCGTCCTGATCAGCGAGGACGAGGGGGTGTCCTGGAAGGAGTACGACGTCGAAGGGAGTGACCACCTCGTCCAGATGAGCGCCGTCCGACGCGTCGACGGCTCCCTGCTCGGCCTGCTGCGCAGCCGCGCCGCCGACCGCGTCCACGCCACCGTGTCCACCGACGCGGGCCGCACCTGGAGCAGACCGGTGCCGACCGAGCTGCCCAACAACAACTCCGGCGTCCAGGTCACCCGGCTGCACAGCGGCGCCCTGGCGCTGGTCTACAACCACGCGAGCCTGGAACGCGGCGAGTTCCGCTGGGTGGGCGAGGGCGAGGGACGCCGCAGGAAGGCCCTGCGCACCCCGCTCACCGTGGCGCTGTCCGACGACGACGGCCGGACCTGGCCGGTACGCCGCGACCTCCAGACCGCCGACGACGAGTACTGGATGGCCGGAGAGTTCGGCTATTCCTACCCCTGTGTCACGCAGAGCCGTCGCGACGGTCTCCTGCACATCGCCTACTCCTACCTCCGCAGGACGATCAAGCACGTCACCGTCTCCGAGGACTGGGTCAGGGAAGGACACTCATGACCACCGAAACCACGGTGGAGCGCTGGGGCACCTTCGAGTTGACGCTCGCCGGCCCCGCGGACGGCAACCCCTACCGCGACGTCGAGTTCGGCGCGGACTTCCGCCACGGCCACCGGGTGGTGCCCGTGGACGGCTTCCACGACGGCGACGGCGTCTACCGGGTCCGGTTCATGCCGGACCGGGAGGGCGAATGGACGTACAGCACCCGCTCCTCCGCGCCCGCCCTCGACGCCGCCGCGGGCGGCTTCACCTGCACCCCGGCCGGCCCCGGCAACCACGGTCCGGTCCGGGTGGCGGGCCCGCGCACCTTCAGGTACGCCGACGGCACCCCGTACCTGCCGTTCGGCACCACCTGCTACCACTGGACCCACGACGAGGACCTCAAGGCGGAGGAGGAGACGCTGCGCACCCTCGCGGCGTCCCCGTTCAACAAGGTCCGCATGTGCCTGCTGCCCACGCTCGACATGGAACCGCCCCGGCTCGCCTTCCCCGGTCGGGGCCCGGGCCGGCCCCGGCCCGGCGAGCTGGATCCGTCCCGCTTCGACCCGGTCTTCTTCGCCCACTTCGAGGCCCGGGTGCGGGACCTGCTGGAACTGGGCGTCGAGGCCGACGTCATCATCCTGCACCCGTACGACAAGGGGCACTGGGGCGTGGACGACATGAGTCCCGAGGAGGACCGGTTCTTCGTCCGGTACGTCGTCGCCCGTCTCGCCGCCTACCGCAACGTCTGGTGGTCGGTGGCCAACGAGTACGACTTCAACAAGGCCAAGACCGTCGAGGACTGGACCCGGATCGGCCAGTACCTGCAGCGCCGTGATCCGTACCAGCACCTGAGGTCCATCCACAACGGCACCCGGATGTACGAGTACGAGCGCATCTACGACTTCGGCCACGCCTGGACCACCCACCAGTCGATCCAGCACTGGGACGCCCGGCAGGCCACGGAGTGGCTCGAACGCGTGCCCAAGCCGGTGGTGATCGACGAGATCGGCTACGAAGGGGTGCTCGGCCGTCGCTGGGGCAACCTCTCGGGCCGGACCCTGCTGCGCCAGTTCTGGCACGGCATGGCGGCCGGCGCCTACGTCGGACACGGCGAGTGCTTTCCCGAGCAGGACCCGGACGACTGGGCCTGGATCTCCCGCGGCGGCCGGCTGCACGGCGAGATCCCGGCGCGCATCGCGTTCCTGCGCGGGCTGTGGGAGGAGTCGCCCGACGACGACTTCCGCTACTTCGGCGACCGGCCCCACCGCCACCACGACCTGGAACTGCCCGACGACGGCGTCCCCCGGACCGTCGATCTGATCGACACCTGGAACATGACGGTGAGTCCGCTGCCCGACGGGCCGCACCGCGGCACGGTCCGCGTACCGCTGGACCACCGGACGGACATAGCCCTGCGCATCCGGAAGGCGACATGACCACGCACCCCGCGAGCACGCGCGCGGACCACGGCCCCGTACGCGCCCGTGGCACCCGCTTCCTGCACGAGGACGGCACCCCCTTCCACCCGCTGTCCACGAGCGTTCCGCAGGCCGACGAAAGGACCCTGCGCTCCCTCGGGGAAGCCCCGTTCACCAAGGTCCGGCTGCTCGACCCCGGCCTCCCGCTCGACCGCCTGGACCACCAGGTCGCGGCGCTCGGCGAGCTCGGCCTGCAGGCGGAGGTGATGCTGCGCGGCCGGGACATCCCCGAGACGGTCACCCGTCTCGCCGGACGGCCCAACGTCTGGTGGTGCGCGCCGGCCTGCCACGAGGCGCAGACCGACATCCAGGAGCACGATCACGGCCACCGTCCGCTCACCGTCCACGGCCCGCCGGGAACCGATTTCGGTGCCCCCTGGATCACCCACGCCTCGGTGGCGCACCCGCAGACCAGGGCCGTGTCCGGCCTGGTGCGCGACCTCCGCAAGCCGGTCCTCGTCGACGACTGCGGGGCCGAGGGCGACGACCCCGGGAACCCTGAACGAGCCCTGCCGGGCACCGAACTGCTCTGCCGTCTCTGGGAGGCCGTGTGCCGCGGTGGTTACGCCGGGCACGCGGAGGCCTGGGGCGAGGAGCCCTGGAGCGACGGTGGCGGCCGGCTGAGCGGCACCGCCGTGGAGCGCGTCGCCTTCCTGCGGAAGGTGCTCGAAGCGGCCCCGTCGGGTCTCGGCCACACCCCCGAGACGTACGACGCCTCGACGCTGGAGGCGCCCGGCGAGTACGTCCTGCAGTACCTGGGGCCGCATCGCTACCCGCGGCGTTCCTTCGCGCTGCCCGGCGGCGTGTGGAGTGTGGAGGTCCTGGACACCTGGAACATGACGGTGCGGGAGCTGGACGACGCAGGGGGCGACCGGCTGACCGTGGAGCTGCCTGCGGAGCCGTACCTCGCGGTCCGGCTCCGCAGACGGTGACTCACCAGTCGAAGCCCGCCGCCACCTGGGACTTGATGTAGGCGGGGATGTCGGTCTTCTCGGTGACCTCCAGTGCCGAGGAGACCTTCAGCCCGTCCCGCAGGACATGCTGACGGAACACCATGTACAGCGGCAGGTCCCAGAACTCCGTGTTCTCGTAGTCCCGCACCACGGCGTTGTCACCCCAGAAGACCGCCGAGGTGTCGATCCGGTCCAGTTCGGGGATCGCGGTACCGAAGGCGGCCTCGACGGCGCTCGAGCGCAGCGCCGGCTTGAGGGCGTGCCGGGACAGCTCGGTCTGGCCCTCCTGGGACACCAGCCACTTCAGGACCTGGAGGGCCTGGGCCTTCTTGGAGGACTGCGGCGGCAGGAACGCGGCGATGGTGTTGGGCTGGTAGACGGAGTCGTCACCGCGGCCGAGCACCGGAACGGACGCGATGCCCAGCTCGATGTTCTTGGCGAGTTCCCCCCACTCGGCCGCGTCGTCCTCCTCCAGGTACAGCGAACTCCCCGCGTATGCGGGGAGCTTGCGGAGGTTGTCCACCGCCATCGCCACGCTGCCGGTGAGCAGGTAGTCGTCCACCGTGGTGAAGATGTTGTGCGGGTGGAGCAGGAAGCGCTCCATGTTGCTGCCGAGGCGTTGCCAGCCCTCCGAGGTGAGATTCACCTTCACGTCCCCGGGGGCCGGCGTGCCGCCCTTCCCGGGGACGAACGGGTAGAGCCCGAGCTGGTTGAACTCCAGGTACATGTCCGGATGCTGGAGGTACCCCTTGTAGGCGACCAGATCCTGCTCGAAGGTCAGCTTCTTGGCGAGGCGGAAGGCCTCGTCGTAGGTGATGCCGTTGGCCGGGGTTCTCAGGCCCTTCTTGTCGAAGACCTTCTTGTTGTGGAAGAGGACGTACTCGTCCACGAACACCGGCACGCCGTACAGCCCGCCGTCCGAGCGGGCCTTGATCTGGGCCACCGCCGCCGGATTGAGTGATCCGAGGTCGATGCCGGTGGTGCGCAGGTCCTCGGTGAGGTCACGGGTCCACCCGCGTGGCTCCAGGTCACGGTCGATACGGCGGCGAGGGTCCTCCAGGACGATGTCGGGCACGACACCGGCCCTCTCCAGATCCTCGTAGCGGATCGGCTGGTCCCACGCCGCGGCCTTGATCTTGAGGCCGGGGAAGGCGGCGCGCATCGCGTCACCGATGACCGTGTCGAAGAAGCCCGGGTACTCGAACGGCTTGTAGTTGGCCATGAAGATGAACAGCTCGTCGTCGCAGACTTCGAACGGCTCGTCGTACTTGTTCCCGATGGTCGTGCAGGAGGCGCCGGACGCGGAGGTGGTGACCCGCCCGGTGGCCGTACGGGCCTGAGCCGGGGAGGAAGCACCGATGCCGACGCCGGCGAGAGTCGCGGCGCCTACAGCGGCGGCGGCACCGCCGACGAACTTCCGGCGGCTGGGCTGCTCCTGATCACTGTGCTGCGGGTGCGGGGTCATACGTGCGTCTCTCCTTCTGAGGGGGATCGCCGACGGGTCGGACTGTGCGGTCGACGAAGGAACGCCACTGGTATGCCAGGCGAATGCCACAATGGTTCACCTGACGGCTCGCACGGTCAACAGTGCTTACAGAAACGGGAGTTGCGAATGCCGAGGATCAACAGCGGTGTCAGGTACGCAGAAGTCACCGATGACGACGCGCGCGGTGTCCCGTGCCTGGTGCTCGGTCACACCGAGGGAGGGGAGCAGGTCCGGCTGGAAGTGCCGCTCGACGGCCTCTTCGTGCTGTCCACCGGCCGCCCCTGGGCACCCGCCCGGCCCGGCGTCCGAGCCTGCGAGGCCCGGCCGACGGGGGACGGCCTGGAGCTCCGCTGTACCCTCTCGGGCCCCGCCGAGCTGGAGGTCCTGCTCAACCTGGCCTTCGAGGACGGCATGCTGCACCTGCGCACCACCTGGCGCCCCGCCGGCGGCGCCCCGTGCCGCGATGTCGTCCTGGGCGTCGCTCTCACGCTGCCCGGCGTCCGGCCGGAAGGCGTCACCCTGCCCCAGGTGCTCTACCGGGGCAACCCCTCCGCCGACCCCGGCCGCGTCGTCCCGCGTCTCGCGGCGGACACCGGCGGGCTGGTCGTCGAGGAGCACCGGCTGCCCGTGCCCTGTGCACACGCCGAATGGGAGAGCGGCCAGGAGGGCCGGTATGCCACCCTGTACGCGGTGCGGCCCGGACCGGGCTCGCTCGGGGCGATCCACCGGCCCGAAGGCGTCACGCTCCTCGGGGTGAGCGGCGCGCTTCTCCTCGACGGCGAACCCGACGTCGCCTACGTCCACAAGGCCCGCACCGCCCCGTGCGCGCAGGGGTACCGCGACCTCGCCCCGGGCGAGGAGCACCGGGCCCACCACGCCCTCGACTGGGGCCGCACCACCAGGCCGGGGCACGGCTTCCGCACCCTCGTCCACCGCGGCATGGCCCTGTACCGGCCGCGCGGCGCCGCCCCGCTCCCTCCGGACGAGCTCGTCCGCCTCAAGACCGAGGCCCTCGACCGGCGCTGGTACGACGACGGCGACGCGGCCGGCTACCTCAAGTTCACCGGCCCGGGCCATCGGGCCGGATTCATGTACGGATGGACGGGACAGAGCCTCCGGCTCGCCTGGTGCGACGCCCGCCTCGGCATCGAGAACGGCGAGCCCCGGCGCGTCGAACGCTGCCGCAGAGCCGTTGAGTTCCACCTCGCCGGCAGCGCCATCCCCGGCGTGCCAGGACTGCGCCTCAGCTTCTACGACACCCAGGACCGCGTCTGGACGGGGTTCGACGGAGAGGAGGGGGCCTATGTGTCGGCCCGCGCCTTCGGCGACAATCTCTGCGATCTCGCCGACATCGTCAGGCTGTTCCGCCGGCACACCCTCGACGTCCCCCGGACGTGGGTCCGGGCACTCACCGACGGCGTTGCGGCGGCCTGCGGCGACGGTCCGCCCCCCTTCGGCTGGCGCACCGACGGTGCGCCCCTGACCTCGTTCGCCGGCACGGCCGGCCTGCCCTGTGTCCTGGCGATGCTCAAGACGTACCACGTCACCGGAGAGCAGCACCTGCTCCGTGACGCGACGGGACTCGTGGAGGACTACCACCGGCGGTTCGCAGACGACTACGGCACGCCCTTCGCCCGCGCCACGCTGGACGCCGCCTGCGAGGACAAGGAAGGCGGCATGGCGTACTTCCTCTGCGCCTACGAGCTGCTGCGGATCACCGGCGAACAGCGATGGGCCGACCGCGCCCAGGAGACCGCCGACTGGCTCCTCACCTGGGTGTACCAGTGGGACACACCCTTCCGGCACGGCTTCAGCACCACCGGATGGCCCGGTGTCAGCGTCCAGAACCACCACGTCGACGTGTTCTTCCCCGCCCACGAGTTCGTCCGGCTGGGCGAGCTCGTGGACCGGCCGGTCTACGGCGAACTGGGCCGTCTGATCCTGGGCGCCCTCGGCCAGGGTGTCTGCACACGGCCGGGGGAGTGGGGGTTCGACGCCCCGGGGGAGCAGGCGGAAGGGTTCTTCCCCACCAACTGGCAGGACCGGGGAAACAGCAACACCTGGAACCCCTCCTGGGTGACGGCCCAGGTGCTGTCCCAGGTGCTGCGGACGCGTTCCCTCCGGACCGGTCAGCCGGCGCGGGCCGGCTCAGGCCGGTGGACGCCCCTGGGGCGGTAGCCGAGAGCCTCGCCGACCCCGAGAAGGTCGGCGAGCAGCCAGGTGACCGCCAGCCACATCTCGGTGCCCTGCAGCCCGGGGAGACGGTCCTTCCGCTCCCCGGGCTCCAGCGCGAAGGAGAACCCGGCTCCGTCCTGCCACCGGGCCAGCACCCGCTCCAGCTGTCCCCGCGCCCAGTCCCTGCCCTCGCCGGCCCGGTGTCCGGTACGGCGTGCGCAGAGCCACAGCGGATGGACCACGTCCAGGACGTCGCACGCCGTGCCCCGCTCCGGGCCGAACCACGCCGGATCGAGACTGTGCGCCAGCACCGTGTCCACCACCCGCTCCGGATACGGCACGGGCAGCCCGAACTGCGCGAAGGACCCGCGAGAGACGCGGTAGAAGCCGTTCACCGGCTGCCGCCACCCTTCCTTCGCGTCCGGTTCGCCCCACAGACCGTGCCGCGGGTCGGCCCGCGTCAGCAGCCAGCCGAACAGCGCCTCCGCCTGAGGTGAAGAAGAGGAGCCGCCCGCCGCTTCGGCACAGGCTCCGGTGGAGGCGAAGTGCAGCGCCGTCCCCACCCCGTCCACCCAGTTCCCGCTGCGCCACGCCTCGGTCCGCCACGGCAGCGAGTCCAGCCGCTCCACCAGCCGTTCGGCCGGCAGTCCGGTGACCGCCCGTACCGGGTGCGCGAAGCGCGAGCCGAGCAGGCCGAGCGCGTAGCCGACACAGAGGATGTGGTACATCGCCGCGTGGTCGTCCAGCGACGGCGCGGGCCCTCCGGTCTCCGGCACCAGCCCCGTCACAGGATCCTGGAGTGACCGCAGCCGCTCCACCAGGGCGTCGCGGTCCTCACCGGGCGGGGGGCCGCCCCTCAGCAGGTCCGAGATCTCCACCGCGTCGCACACCGCGCGCACCGTCGGCGCGGCTCCCGGACGGTCCACCCAGCCGCCGTCCGTACGGCAGCGGTCCAGTACGTCGCCCGCCTGTTCACGGGCACGCCGGGCGAACGCCTCCAGCCGCCCGTCGAGACCACCCGCGGGCCGCCGGGCGGAGGAGGGGGCAGGGGCCGGCGGGCCGCCCCGCCGGTCACGCAGCCGCCGGGCAGGGTTGCCCGCGGCGACCGACCAGGCCGGCAGGTCCTTGGTGACTACCGCCCCCGCCCCGACGACACAGTGGTCGCCGATGGTCACCCCGTCCACGACCACCACGTGCGAGCCGATCCAGACGTCGTCGCCGAGGACGATCCCCTTCGAGGTCAGGGGCTGTTTGTGGACCGGCGCGCCGGGTGCGAAACCGTGGTTGAACGCCAGCAGGGAGGTGTGCGCGCCCACCCGCACCCCGTTCCCCATCAGCACCTTGCCGCGGGCGGTGGAGAACGGGTTGAGCGTGCAGTTGCGACCCATGGACAGCTCGTCGGTGACGACCGCGTGCGCTCCGATGTAGGAACGGTCACCCATGCGCAGGGAATCGGCGTGCACCCCCGCCCACGGGGAGACGAACACCCGGTCGCCGAACTCGGCCGTCCCGCCGTCCGCGCGCATCTGCCGCGCGAGCGTCTCCTGGTGGGCGAGCTGGGCGGCCCGCTCCTCGTCGCCGCTCCCGCTCCAGAACTCCCAGGGGCAGTGGTCGAACCGCCCGGGACGCGACTCACCCTCCACCGCGGCCACCTGTCACCTTCTCGCGTACGTATCCGTCGACGTGCGTCACGATGTCGTCCTCCGTCAGTTCCCCGAAGCTCACGTCCTCCAGGCGGAGTTCCCGGACCGGCGCGTGGGCGTAGCCACGGGCGAGCACGCCCCGGCGCGCCCGGCCCACCGACGCCCGGCTGACGCTGACGTTCTCCACGCGCGGCGGATACGCGCCCGTGTCGCCCTCACCCCGGTCGAAGTCGCAGGTGATGAACTCCTTCGTCAGGTGAGTGACCGTCAGGTCCGCGAGATGGACGTTCTCGGCGAAGCCGCCGCGCACCGAGTTGGTCTTGATGTACAGACCGAAGTAGAGGCCGGGGCCGCCGATGCGGCAGCGGCGTACGTACACGTTGCGGATCCCCCCGGTCATGTCGCTGCCCAGGGTGATCGCGCCGTACCGGTGACGCAGCACGCAGTCCTCGATCACGATGTTCTCGCTCGGTGTGGCGACCCGGCGGCCGTCCGCCTCGCGTCCGGACTTGATGGCGATGCAGTCGTCCCCGGCGGTGATGTCGCAGCGCCGGATCACCACGTCCCGGCAGGACTCGGGGTCGATGCCGTCGTTGTTGGGACCGATGCTGTCGATCACCACGTCCTGGACGGTGACGTTGGTGCAGAGCACCGGGTGGATCTCCCACATCGGTGAGCGGATGATCGTCACCCCCTCGATCAGCACGCCGTGGCACCTGCGGAACTCGATGAAGTTGGGGCGGAAGTGCCGTCCGTCCGCGTACACCCGCTGCTCGACCGGGTCGTCGTCCTCGGCCTGCCGCCACAAGCCGGGCCAGTCCTGTTCCTGGTGCGGCATCCCGGGACGCCAGCCGAACTCCTCCTGTCCGGACCAGGGCCACCAGTGCTCCTCGTCCGCCTGGCCGTCCAGCACACCGCGGCCGGTGACCGCGACGTCCCGCTCGTCGTGGGCGTGGACGAACGGTGCGTACCCGTAGCACTCGACGCCCTGGAACCGGGTCAGGACCGGTGGGAGATAGCGGGTGGGCTCCTGTGCGAAGCGCAGCGTGGCGCCCTCCTCCAGGTGCAGCTCCACGTGACTGCGCAGCCGCACCGGGCCGGTGAGGAAGACCCCCGGCGGGACGGTGACCCGTCCGCCGCCCGCGGAGTGGCAGGCGGTGACGGCGCGCCGGATCGCGAGGGTGCAGTCCGTCCTCCCGTCCCCGGTCGCGCCGTACGCGGTCACCGGGAAGTCGCGCGCGGGAAACCGGGGCGGCACCACGCGGGCCACCACGGCGTCCGCCTCGGCCCAGGGGTCCCTGACCGGGGGATCGGCCGGACGGGCCGACCGCGAGCCGGTCAAGGCGAGGCCTCCTGACCGTTGATGGTGACGTTGCGCAGTACCAGGCCCTCGATGTTGCGCTGCTCGTTCGGACCGGTCATGCCGTCGAAGGTGCAGTCGCTCAGCAGCACGTCGTGGATCGGGTTGGCGTCGTTTCCGATGAAGGTCCAGGCGCGTGGCCCCGCGGTGGTGGTGACGCGGTGGATCTCGATGCGCCGTACATCGGGGTAGAAGTCACCGCTCTCCACTCGTTCGTAGTTGAGCGCGATCTCCACCACCGCGTCCCCGACCTCGCCGACGGTGATGTCGTGGCAGAGCACGTCGCGCAGGTAACCGCCGCGCAGCGGGTTCGACTTGAGGCGGATCGCCCGGTCCAGGCGCGGGCTGTCCATCACGCAGTGCCTGGCGACGATGTCCGCGATACCCCCGGAGTTCTCACTGCCCAGAGTGACGCCGCCGTGCCCGTCGCGCATCTCGCAGCGCTCGACCAGGGCGTGCTGCATCGGTACGCCGACCCGCCGTCCGTCCGTGTTCTTGCCCGCCTTGAAGGCGATGCAGTCGTCCCCGGTGTCGAAGAGGCAGTCCTGGATGAGGACCCAGGAGCAGGACTCGGGGTCGACGCCGTCGTTGTTCGGCCCCACCGGGCTGTCCACGGTCACCCCCCGCACGGTGACGTTGACGCACAGCACCGGGTGGATGTTCCACATCGGTGAGTTGCGGACCGTGACGCCCTCGATGAGCACGTCCTCGCAGCGGTAGAACTGGATCATGTTGGGCCGCAGGAAGTGCCCCGCCCCGAAGACGCGTTCAGGCACGGGCGTGCCCGCGTCCCCCATCGCCAGCAACTGCTTGATGTCAGGATTCTGCGGCGAGGGGCCTCCGTCCACGCCCTTGGTCCAGTCCCACCAGTGTGTCCAGTCGGCCTGTCCGTCGAGCGTGCCGCGACCGGTGACCGCGACCGTGCGGCACTCGAACGCGTAGACCAGGGGCGAGTAGTTGAAGCACTCCACACCCTCGTACCGGGTATGGACCGTCGGCAGGTACGCCTCCGGCTCCTGCCGGAACCGGAGCGTGGCACCCTCCTCGAGGTGGAGGTCGATCCGGTCCTTGAGGTGGACCGCCCCGGTCAGCCATTCGCCGGGCGGCACCACCACGTGTCCGCCGCCCGCCCGCGCACATGCCGAGATCGCGTCACGGATGGCGTCCGTGCAGTCGTGGACCCCGTCCCCGACAGCTCCGTGGTCGGTGATCGGCACCCGTCGCTTCGGGAAGCGCGGGTCGTGGACCCTGGCGAGGATACGGGCGGCGCGGAGCTGCGCCCCGGGTACCGCCGGCCCGCCGGCGTGCGCGGCGGAGGCGGTGCCGGCCGCCACCCCGGCGGCGGCGAGTCCCGCCGTGGCGAGGAAGGTCCTCCGGTCGGGGGCGCTCACCAGGACCACTCCTTCGCGGGGACGTGCAGCGCGTGCTCGCGCAGGGGTGCCTGCGGCGAGGGGGTGCGGTTCGGGTACATGGGTCGGGTGACTCCTTCGGGGTCGATGCCGATGACGTCGTCGCCACGCCATCGCGTGCGGTAGACACGGCCGGCGGCGGTCTCGTCGGTGACGCTCTCGGCCAGGGGAAAGGTGACGGTGACGCGTTCGCCCGCGCGTGGCTCGCGCACCGAGAGCGACCCGTCGGCAGCCCACACGCCGGGTTCGTGTCCGTGCCGGGTGTGCTCGCTCCCGTCGGGCGCGGCGCGGACCACCCGCACCTGGGCGTAGCCCGCCCAGTCGGGTACGCGCAGCCGCAGTTCGCGGCAGTCCTCGCGGATGTCGAGATCCACCCGCCCGGTGTGCGGCAGGTGGCTGAGGACGTGGACGTACCGGCTGCCGCGGTTGAGCAGCAGGTTGACGCGGACCAGCCGCTCGTCGCCCGTGACGGCGAGGGACCAGCCCGTGAACAGGCCGCGGACGCCCGATCCGACGCAGCAGGCCTGCACGTCCGCGGTGTGGCCCCGGCCGAGGACGCTGTCGCTGACGTAGTCGTTGGGCGCGCCGTAACCGGCGAAAGCCCCGCGCAGCCGTTCACCGACCCGGTGGTGGGTGACCCATCCGGGCTCGTCCAGCGTGCGGTCCGGGGCCGACCGGACCCAGGAGACGTCCAGGAGCTGAGCCGACGTCAGGTGGCCTCGCAGGAAGCGCTCGAGTACGCCCCAGTAGCGGTGGTGGCCCGCTCCGGCCAGGGTGCCCGCGATGGCGATCAGGTCCACCAGTGAGCAGGTCTCGTGCTCGTAGCGCTGGCCGGCCAGGTCGCCCGGGGTCCACCCGAAGGAGGTGCACCGGTCGAGCGCCCAGTCGAAGGAGCGTCGGACGAACTCGGTCAGGGCGTGGTCGCCGGAATCCGCCGCGTAGCGTGCGAGGCCGTCCAGGGTGCCGAGCCGGGTGTGGAAGTGCCCGCTGCGGTAGGCCAGCGCGGCGTTGAACGAGCCGTCAGGCAGGAACACCCCGCTGTGTTGGGTGATCAGCCGGGCGAACCATCCGCACAGCTCCCAGGCCTGCTCGTTGCCGGTCAGCCGGTGCCAGCGCAGCAGCGGCATGATGAGCCGTCCGCAGAACGACGCCGGATCCGGGGCCAGATGGAGCTGGACCGCGTTGGCGGACGGCCAGCCGCTGTCGGTGTACTCGGACGCCGGGTAGTACCAGACGTCACGCTCCTTCACCGCGATCCGG
Source organism: Streptomyces sp. NPDC048590 (assembly GCF_043199535.1). NCBI lineage: Bacteria > Bacillati > Actinomycetota > Actinomycetes > Kitasatosporales > Streptomycetaceae > Streptomyces > Streptomyces sp. NPDC048590. The sequence continues at coordinate 888,383 of NZ_JBICWC010000002.1, forward strand.
TGCAGGGCGGCGACCAGCCGGTCGGCGGTGGCGGCGGCCTCCTCGTCACCGCTCTCCTGGTACCAGGTGGTGAGCGCGAGCAGGGTGGCGCGCTGGTCGATCATGTTCGCGTTCGGCTCCCAGTGGCCGCGCGGATGACTGCGGCGCCGCGTGAGGCCGTCGTCACCGATCAGCGCGAGCAGCGTCTTCTTGTACATCTCCTCGGTGTCGCCCCAGGTCGAGACACCGGTCATCTGCCGGGCCAGCACCGCGGCATCGGTCAGGCGGCCGTGGCTGGAGCCGTAGTCCCAGTCGCCGTGGCGCAGGGCCGCGGGCTCGGCGAGGAGGTCGGCGCCGAAGAAGGGGATGCCGCCGAGATCGGGGTCGGCCAGGCCCACCACGGCGTTCATGGCCAGCTCGGCGCGTTCTTCCAGGAGCAGGGTTGCTGGTATGCCAGTCATCATTTCCACGCCATCTCGAAGTCCGGAGATTCAGTGGTGCGCGTGTCGGGGAAAGACGCTAAGCGTGGTGGTGGAGGGCGTCAAGGGGTGCGAAAGTGCTGTACACGGGCGTGTGTTGGGAGAGCAGGGGGTGTTGACGCCTCCCTCCAGGGGTTCTACGGTTCCGGACGTCCACCCCTCTCCAAGTGGCATGCCAGCCATGCGAGAGGCAGGGGTGGGGGAGTGGTCGGAGGGCTGATGCGCAGTGCCGTGCTGAGGCGGGCCGGCGTGATCGAGATAGAGGAGTCCGGGATCCCGAGCCCCGGTGAAGGGGATGCGCTGGTCGAGATGCGCGCGGTGGGACTGTGCGGCAGCGACACCGCGGCCTTCCGCGGCCGCCATCCCTTCCGCGAGCCGCCGGTGGTCCTCGGTCACGAGGGGGCGGGCCGGGTGGTGGAGGCCCCCGGCGGAGCGATCGTGCCGGGCTCCAAGGTCGCCGTGCTGCCTCTGGCGGCCTGCCGGCGGTGCGTGCGCTGCGAGAGGGGGCTCTCGCACATGTGCGCACACCGCCGGCTTCCCGGGGCGGGGCTCCCCGGCCTGCTCGCCCGGTTCGTCGTGCTGCCGGAGCACTCGCTGGTGCCACTGCCCGGTGATCTGACGTACGCGGAGGGTGCCCTGATCGAGCCCGCGGCGGTGGCCTGGCACACCGTGGGGACAGCCGGCGTACGTCACGGAACCCGGCTCGCGGTGCTGGGCGCAGGCACCATCGGCCACCTCACCGCGGCCGCCGCCCGCCTGCACGGCGCCGAGGACGTCCTCGTCACCGATGTGCGACCCTCGTCGCTCGCCCTGGCCGCCCGGGCGACCGGCTGCCGCACCCTGGACGCACGCGAGGGAGCGGTGGCGGGCGACGGACGGGGCGACGCCTTCGACGCCGTCGTCGTCGCCTCCGGCCACCCCGACTGCATGAACGAGGCGCTCGCCCTCTGCCGCCCGCGCGGCACTGTCGTGGTGCTGCCGATGTTCGGTGAAGCGGTGCGCGCCGGGCTGAACCCCCTGGTGCTCAAGGAGATCCGGGTCAAGGGCTCCTCCCTGTACACCCCCGAGGACTTCCGGGCCGCGGCTCGCGCCGTGGCCGGCCGCGCGCTCGACGTACGGCCCCTGATCGCGGACGGACCGGCGCCGCTGGCCGGGGCCCAGGAGGCCTTCGAGGCGCTCGACCGGGGGAGCGACGCCATGAAACTCCTGCTGGACCCGGCCCGCTGACCGAACTTCCCCGCAGGAGCTGACCCCGACGGACCCACGCAGGAGAGGCAGACATGACGGACGAACAGGTCGTCGCCGTCTACGACATCGAGAGCTGGCTGCCGCCCGCTCAGGCGGCCGGAGTGCTCGCCGGCGAGCAGTCCACCGGCACCTTCGTGCGCGTTCCCGGCGAGAGTGACGCACTGCGGGAGTGGTTCGGGGCGACCGTCCTCGACGTGACCGGCCTGCCGGACTCCGGGAACACTCCCCTGCCCGGAGCGGTCAGGCCTCCGGGAGCCGGAAAGCGCCCGCACCGTGCCCGTGTCCGGATCGCCTTCCCCCTCCACAACTTCGGCCCCTCGATGCCGAACCTGCTCGCGGCGGTCGCGGGCAACCTCTTCGAGCTCCGCGAGATGGCCGCCGTGCGCCTGGTCGATCTCGACCTGCCCGCCGCGTTCGCCGGACGCTACCCCGGCCCGGCCTTCGGGACGGCCGGCACCCGCCGCCTCATGGACGCCCCCGACAACACCCTGATCGGGACGATCGTCAAGCCCGGAATCGGCCTCCGGCTCGACGAGCTGCGCCCGTTGGTCCGCGAACTCGCCATGGCCGGAATCGACTTCATCAAGGACGACGAACTCAACGGGAACCCCTCGCACGCCCCGTTGCGCGAGCGGATCAGGGTCGTCAACGAGGAGCTCGACCGAGCCGCGGACGCCACCGGCCGCCGCACCATGTACGCCTTCAACATCACGGACGACATCGGGCGCCTCGAAGCCAACCACGACCTGGTGCGCGAGACCGGAGGCACCTGCGTGATGGTGTGTGTCCAGGCCGTGGGACTGGCGGGCGTGGCCCACTTGCGCGAGCGTGCGACGCTGCCGATCCACGGGCACCGCGCCATGAGCGGGGCGCTGCTGCGCAGCCCGCAGATCGGCCTGGGCCCCCTGGTCTTCCAGAAGCTGGCCCGGCTCTCCGGTGTGGACCAACTCCACGTCGGGGGCATCGCCGGCAAGTTCTACGAGACGGACGAGGACGTCGTCGCCTCCGTCCACGCGATGCGCGCCCCCTTCCTCGGGGGCTACGAGGCCCTGCCGGTACTCTCCTCCGGACAGTGGCCCGGCATCGCCCACCGCACCCTCGAACTCACCGGTACGCACGACCTCCTGGTCCTGGCCGGCGGCGGCATCCACGCCCACCCGCTGGGCCCGGCCGCCGGGGTGGCGGCGATGCGCGCGGCCTGGCGAGCCGCGGCCGAGGGCGAATCGCTGGCCGAGGCCGCCGCCCACGACCGGGCTCTCGCCCTCGCCGTCGAGCGGTTCGCGGGGATCCGCGGATGACGCCACGGCTCGACCCGGTGCGCGCGGTGCCCGCACCCCTGGCGGCGTTCTACGGCGACGACGTCACCGGGTCCACCGACGCCCTCGCCCAGTTCCACCGTGCCGGTCTGCGCGGAGTGCTGCTCTTCGACCCGGGCGCCGTGCGGACGGCCGCTGCCACGGGACTGTACGACGTCATCGGGGTCGCGGGCACCGCCCGCGCGCTGCCCACCGCCCGGATGGCCGAGACCATCCGCCCCGCCCTGGAGGAACTGCGCGCCACCGGCACCGGATTCGTGCAGTACAAGATCTGCTCCACCGCCGACTCCTCGCCCGGCACCGGGAGCCTGGGACGCGCCGCCGAGACCGGCCGCGAGGTGTTCGGCCCGGTGCCCGTGCCCGTACTCGCCGCGCAGCCCGACCTCGGCCGGTACACCGCCTTCGGCCACCACTTCGCGCGGGACGACGACGGCCGGGTCCACCGCCTCGACCGCCAGCCCACCATGTCCCGACACCCCGTCACCCCCATGGCGGAGTCCGACCTCCGGACGCACCTTGCCGGGCAGACCGGACTCCACGTCGCCGGGCTGGATCTGACGGCCTACGAACTGCCCCTCTCCGATGCCAGGTCCGCCTTCGAGGCGGCGGCCGGCCGCCCTCCCGGGCTCGTCGTCCTGGACGCCCTGACTCCCGCACACGCACGGTTCGCGGCCCGACTGGCACTCATGGGCGGACCGTCCCCCGTCTACGCCCTCGGCTCCGGCGGCCTCAGTCTCGCCGCCGGCCAGATCCTCGCCGATACCGAGCTCACGCGGCCGTACGGCCCGCCGCGCCCCGCCCGCGTGATCGTGGTCTCCGGCAGCCGCGCCCCCCGCACCGCCGCCCAGATCCGCCACGCCACGGACCGCGGCTGGCCCTGCGTAGCCGTGCCGGTGGATCCGGACCACGGGTGCGACACCTCGGCCGCCGCCCTGGGACGGCTCCGCGAGGCGGTGCTGCGCGCCCTCGACGGCACAGCGCCCGGCGTCGTCGTGCACGCCGTGCCCTCCGGGCGGCGCGACACGCCCGCGTCCGACCCCGAGGACTCCCTCGGGGCCACCCTCGCCCACGCCGTACGGGCGGCCGTACTCGACGCCGGGGTGCGCCGCGCCGTGGTGGCCGGCGGTGACACGGCGGGACGGGTGGCCGCCCGCCTGGGCGTCCGCGCCGCCGAGATCGACACCCTGCTCACCCCCGGGGCAGCCCTGTGCCGGCTGACCTGCGACGACCCGCGCCTCGACGGCTTCACGGCCGTCCTCAAGGGCGGCCAGGCCGGTCCGGCCGACCTCTTCGACCGGACCGCTGGAACTGTCCGAGCCACCGATCCGACCACCGACCCACCCAGGGAGCCCGGGACGTGACGACCGCACCGCACACTCTGCGTACGGCCCATCTCGCCGAGCCGCTCGGCATCGACGATCAGCACCCCGATCTGTCCTGGCGGCCCGCCCGCCGGCAGCGGGCGTACCGGATCCAGGCCGCCACCGATCCCGGTCTGCTGGCCTCCGGCGACTGCGACCTCTGGGACAGCGGAACGGTCGAGGACGCCCGCTCCACCTGCGTCCGGTACGACGGCAAACCGCCCGGCGCCCGCCGGCGCGTGTGGTGGCGGGTCCAGGTCCGGTACGACGGCGGACTCTCGCCCTGGAGCTCCCCCGCGACCTGGGAGACCGGTCTGCCCACCCCGGCCGACTGGTCCGGCGCGCGCTGGATCACCGCCCCGGACACCGGCGGCACCGACGCGCTCCCCCTGCTCGCCAGGGACTTCCACCTGCCGTCCGCCCCGGTCACCGCCCGGCTCCACACCACCGCCCTCGGCTCCTACCAGGCATCCGTCAACGGCGTCCCCACCGGCCGCGCGCTCCTCGAACCCGGCTACACCGACTACGGCACCCGTCTCGTCTACGCCACCCACGACATCACCGACGCGCTGCGCGCCGGCGACAACACCGTGGGGCTGAGCCTCGGCAACGGCATCGCGCACGCGCCGCGGGTCCCAGGACGCTACGCCAAACTCCACATCGACCACGGCCGCCCCCGGGCCCTCGCGGTGCTGCACGCCGTCCTCGCCGACGGCAGCTCCACCACGCTGGTCACCGACGAGACCTGGCTGACCGCTCCGGGCCCCGTCACCCTGTCCGCCTGGTTCGGCGGGGAGGAGCACGACGCCCGCCTCGAACGGCCCGGCTGGGACGCCCCCGGACACGACCGCGCGGACTGGAGCTCCGCCGTCGAGACCCCTGTGGAGGCTGTGACACTCAACGCCCGCACCCACCCGCCCGTCGAGGTCGTGGACACCCTCACCCCCGTGTCCGCCGTCGAACCGAAGCCCGGCGTCCACGTCTTCGACCTCGGCGTCAACATCGCCGGCCGGCCGCGTCTCACGGTCACCGGACCGGCCGGCGCGTCCGTGGTGATCCGCCCCGCCGAACTGCTCGCCGACGACGGCACGGTGAACCAGCGCTTCACCGGCGCCCCCTGCTACGACCGCTACACCTTGCGAGGCGACCCGCTCGGCGAGGACTGGGCCCCGGCGACCGTGTACCACGGCTTCCGCTACCTCCAGGTGGAAGGTCTCCCCGGCGACCCCGCGCCGGACACCGTGCGCGGCGAGGTCATGAGGGCCGCCAACACCCGCGCCGGAGGCTTCAGCTGCTCGTCCGACCTGCTGAACTCGATCCACCGCATCATCGACCGGGCCGTCCAGGGCAACATGTTCAGCGTCCTCACCGACTGCCCGCACCGCGAGAAACTCGGCTGGCTGGAGCAGACCCACCTCGTCTTCCCCGCCGTCGCGGGCGGCTACGACGTCGCCGCGTACTACCGCAAGCTGGTGCGCGACATGGCCGACGCACAGACCGGAACGGGCCTCGTGCCCGGTATCGCCCCGGAGTACACGGTGTTCGAGGACAAGTTCCGCGACGACGCCAACTGGGGAGGCGCACTGGTCCTCGCACCCTGGCACCTCTACCGCACCTACGGCGACACCAGGACCCTGCACACCCACTACCCGGACATGCTGCGCTACCTCGGACACCTCCACTCCCGCTCGGACGACGGGCTGCTGCTGCACCACGGGCTGGCCGACTGGATCGCCTTCGACGACTCCACCCCCAAGGCCGTCACCGCGACCTACGCGCACCACCGCATCGCCACGGCGCTGGGCGACATCGCCGAGGCGATCGGCCGCCCCGACGACGCCACTGCCCACCGACAGCTCGCGGACCGCATTGCCAGGGCCTTTCACACGGAGTTCTTCGACGCGGCCCAGCACACCTACGGCAGCGGCAGCCAGGCCTGTGACGCCCTCGCCCTGGAGATGGGCGCCGTCCCGGCCGAGGAGGCTCCCGCCGTGCTCGACCACCTGGTCCGCTCCATCCGGGCAGCCGAGGACCACGTCACCGTCGGTGAGATCGCCCTGCCCGCGCTGCTGCGCGTCCTGTCCGCGCACGAACGCGACGACGTCGTCGCCGACCTGCTCTCCCGCACCGACAGCCCCAGCTACGGCTACCAGATCGCCCACGGCGCCACCGCGCTGACCGAACGCTGGGACGGCCCCACCCGCGGCTCCTCCCAGAACCACTTCATGCTGGGCGCCGCCGCCGAATGGCTCACCGCCTCCCTGGCGGGGCTACGGCAGGCCGCCGACTCCGTAGCCTACGAACGCATCGTCGTACGGCCCGCCCCGGTCGGCGGCCTCACCCGGGCGAGCGCCTGGTACGAGACACCGCGCGGACGCGCCGCCGTCGCCTGGCACGTGACACCGGAGGAGTTCCGGCTGACCGTCACACTGCCGCCCGGCGCACCTTCCAAGGTGGAGCTGCCACTCCCGGGCGGTGGCCGGGACGTACGCGAAGTGGACCCCGGCAGCTGGGAGTTCACCGTCCCCGGCGACTGGGCGCGGCGATGAGCGAGCGATCGGAACCGGCGAAGCCACCACATCCTGCGACCCGAGCCGAGGGACCGATGACCGACACGGACCGGAACACGGCGCCCGCACCGCGGGACGGCGACCCGGCGGACTCCACCGCCTACTGGACCGACCTGACGCCCGGCACCGGCCGGCTCGCCCCGAGGGCCCACTTTTCCCGAGGCGGCAGGCAGCTGACACTCGACGGCACCTGGTCCTTCCGCCTGTCACCCACCGCCGACGCGCCCCTCGACTTCCTCACGCCCGGAGGCCCCGCGGCCGACGACCCCGCCTGGTCACCGCTGACCGTCCCCGGCCACTGGGTCCTCCAGGGCCACGACGTACCGCGCTACACCAACACCGCCTACCCGTTCCCCATCGACCCGCCGCACGTGCCCGACGCCAACCCGACCGGGGACCACCACCGCTGCTTCCAGCTGCCCGACGACTGGCCGGCCCCGGGCGACGCCGGCACCGTGCTGCGCTTCGACGGCGTCGACTCCTGCTTCAAGGTCTGGCTCAACGGCATCGAGCTCGGTACCTCCAAGGGCAGCCGGCTGCCCGCGGAGTTCGACGCGGGCCCCGCGCTGCGACCCGGCCGCAACGACCTTGCGGTACGTGTCCACCGCTGGTCCTCCGGGAGCTACCTGGAGGACCAGGACATGTGGTGGCTGCCCGGAATCTTCCGTGATGTGACCCTGCTGGAGGTCCCGCCCGGCTCGATCGGCGACCACTTCGTGCACGCGTCCTACGACCACGAGCAGGGCAGCGGGACCCTGCGGATCGAGTGCGACGTCCCCGCCCTGGTGACGCTGCCCGCCCTCGGGGTCCACGACCACCCCGCCGACCTGCCGCTCCACCTGCCCGGCGTCGAACCATGGAGCGCCGAGCTGCCCCGCCTGTACACCGCCGAGCTCGCCCCGCTCTCCGGCGCCCGCCCCGTCCCGCTGCGCATCGGCTTCCGCACCGTGGCCGTCCGCGACGGCCGCTTCACCGTCAACGGTGTCCCCGTACTGCTGCGCGGCGTCAACCGGCACGAACACGACCCCGACAAGGGCCGTGCGATCGGCCTCGACACCATGCGCCAGGACCTGCTCCTGATGAAGCGTCACAACATCAACGCGGTTCGCACGGCGCACTACCCGCCGCACCCCGCCTTCCTCGACCTCTGCGACGAACTCGGTATGTGGGTCGTGGACGAGTGCGACCTGGAGACCCACGGCTTCATCCACTCCGACTGGGCCGGCAACCCCGCCGACGACCCGAGATGGCTCCCGATGATCAGGGACCGGATGCGGCGCACCGTGGAGCGCGACAAGAACCACCCCAGTGTCGTCATCTGGTCCCTCGGCAACGAGAGTCACCACGGCACCAACCTGGGGGTGATCGCCGACTGGACACGGGAGCGCGACCCCTCCCGGCCCCTGCACTACGAGCGCGACCGCACCTACCGCCACTCCGACTTCTACAGCCTGATGTACGCCCCCGTCGACGAGGTCGACCGCATCGGCCGCTACGAGGAGGAGCCGCCCCCCGAGACCGCCGACAGCCCCGCGACGGAAGCACGCCGACGCGGACTCCCTTTCCTGCTCTGCGAGTTCGCGCACGCCATGGGCAACGGCCCTGGATCGTTGACCGATTACCAGCGCAGTCTGGAGGCCCACCCGCGATGCGCGGGGGCCTTCGTCTGGGAGTGGATCGATCACGGCCTGCGCCGCACCGACGAGAACGGCGACACCTACTTCGCCTACGGAGGCGACTTCGGGGACAGCCCGCACGGTGGCACGTTCTGCATCGACGGGCTGCTCTTCCCCGACCGCACCCCCTCACCCGGTCTCGCGGCGTACAAGAAGGCCATCGAGCCGGTCGCGATCGACATCGACCCCGTCAGCGGACGCATCGGGCTGCGCAACCGTCACGACGTACGGGACCTGTCGCATCTGCGGTTCGTCTGGGTCCTGGAGAGGGACGAGACGCCGGTGGCGGAGGGGGAGTTGAAGGCGCCACCGGTGGCCGCCCGCAGCGTCGGGGAAGTGCCCTTCCCGGAACTGCCCGAGCCCGGTCCGCCGTCGGCAGCGGAACCGGCCGGGCACGAGCACGCGACCGGGACGGAAAGCTGGCTGACCGTTCGCGCCGTGCTGGCGGCCGACGAACCGTGGGCGCCGGCCGGCCACGAGGTCGCGTGGGCCCAGGCCCGCGTCGGTACGTCCCCTCCCCGGACGCCGGCCACCGGAGCCGGGCGGTCACCGGTGGCCGCCACGTTCGACGAGCGCTCAGGTCTGCTGCGTGACCTGGACGGCCTGGAACTCGCGGGCCCTTTCCTCGACGTATGGCGGGCCCCCACCGACAACGACCGGGGGATGGGCGAGAACTCCGTGCTGCGCCATTGGCGCAAGGCAGGGCTGGACCGCTTGGTGCCCCGGACCGAGAGCGTCGAGCGGCGCCCGCACGAATTGCTCGTCCGCTCCCGGTGGGCGCCGGACGGACTGCCGCACGGTCTGCGCGTCCACCACACCTGGGGCATGGAAGGGGAGGCGCTGAGACTGGCTGTCGACGTCATCCCGGAAGGCCCCTGGGACGGCCTGACCCTGCCGCGCGTCGGCCTGCGCTTCACCCTGCCCGCACATCACACCCGCGTCCGCTGGTACGGAAAGGGCCCCGGCGAGGCGTACCCGGACAGCGCCCAGGCGGCCCGAGTCGGCCTCTTCACCTCGGACGTGGCCGCTCTCCAGACCCCCTACGTCGTGCCGCAGGAGAACGGGCGGCGCGCGGACGTCCGCCGGGCCGAACTCGTCGACCCCGAAACCGGCCTGGGCCTTCGCGTCTCGGCGGCCCGGCCCGACGGGCTGTTCGGCCTCACCGTCCGCCCCTGGTCCGTCGAACAGCTCGAAGCGGCAGCGCACCCACACGAGTTGGTGCCGGGCGACCGGCTCCACCTCCACCTGGATGCCGCCCAGTACGGCCTTGGCAGTGCCTCCTGCGGGCCTGCTCCGCTGGACCGGCACCAACTACGCCCCCGTTCCTGGCGGATGGAGTTCCTGCTGCACCCGGTCACTGCCGGAGATCAGCCGTGACCCCCCTCGTCGGCGCCGTCCGCGCGGAGCACCCGTACGTCCCACGCTCCCAGCGGCAGCGGGGCGCCGGGGGAGAGGCGCTCCCCGCCGAGCACGTCCCGGACCGTCTCGGGGACGGGCACCCGCACCGGCTCCCACGCCCAGTTGTGCACGAACCAGAGCCGCTCCCCGAGGGCGTTGCGGGCCGAGGTCACACGGACGGTCGCGGGCAGCGGGCCCCAGCACGCGGCCGCGGTCGCTCCACCGGTCACATGCCGGGCCAGCGCCTCGGCGAACCCGCTGTCCGGCAGGGTCCCGGCATAGGTCACCCGGCCACGCCCATGGTCCCGGACGGTGGCGGCCGGCCACCGTCCGAAGTGCGGGTGCTCGTAGTGCGCGAGCGGCACGGCGCCCTCCGTCTCCAGGCCGTCGGCCCACTCCAGGGCCCGCGCTCCGGGGCGAAGCCGCAGACCGGAGTCGTCGGCCGCCGTGACGGTCAGGGACCCGGGCAGGTTCGAGTACTCCGTACAGCGGACCCCCGCCGCCGCCCGGAGCACCGCACCGGGTGCCGTCCCGGCCCGGGCCCGCGCCTCTTCATCGGCGTACCCGGTCCGGAACGTCAGCACCAGATGGCCACCCGAGTGCGCGTACGCGTCGAGAAGAGTGGGCAGTTCGTCGTCGCACACGTACAGGGCGGGCACCACCAGTGTCCCGGGCAGAGCGCCGGGGGAGTGACGCAGCGCCGCCGCGAACTGACGTGGCGACATGATCCGGGCCTGCGCGCCCGCATCGAAGAAGCCCTTGTAGAAGGCGCCGAAGATGCGCCCGTACGCACGGGGATCGGGGTCGAAGGTCCCGGGCACCGCCAGCGGCGGCTGGCACTGCATCGCCCAGTCACTCTCCACGGACCGTACGAAGAGGACGTCCGCGTCCGGGACCAGACCGGTCAGCGCCTCGCCCGCCGTCTCGAACTCGCCTGCCACCCGGGCGACTTCACGCTGGACCCTGCCCGGCTCGAGATCGTGTCCGAGAATGCCGCCCCAGTAGGTCTCCGCCCCGTACGGCAGTGTGTGCCAGTGCCAGTACTGCACCAGACGCGCGCCCCGCGCGGCCAGGGTCCAGGCCACCTGCCGCAACTGTCCGTCGTAGCCGGGGCGGCCCGAGTGCGAGGTGTCGACGGAGGAGGCGTTGGTCTCGGTGACCAGGAAGGGCTCCTGGCGTGCGCCCCGGAGCCGGTCCGCCGACTGGTGGAGCTGCCATACCCCCTGGCCGAACCAGCCGCCCTCGTGCCGGCGGCCCCGGTCGGGCAGCGCGAGTTCGTCCTGCGCGACGTAGTAGACGTTGCCCGCTGCCACGTCCAGGTTCTCGGTGACCGCTTCCTCGTCCACCGCCGGTCGGGTCACCGCCAGACAGGTCGTCACATACTGCTCGGGGCGCGCGTACTCGCGCACGATGCCCGCCTGCCACGCGATGAACTCGGCGGTCAGCTCCGCCTGATGGCGCCGCCAGGCCAGATCGTAGGACGGGGTGGTGTTGCCGGCGGGCCTCCACAACTCCTCCCAGGACGACAGGCGATGCGACCAGTAGGTCAGTCCCCATGCCGCGTTGAGCGCGTCGACCGTCCCGTACCGCGCGCGCAACCGGGACACGAACTCCTCGAACACCCCCTCGTTGTGCAGGAGGAGCAGGCCCGGCTCGTTGTCCACCTGGAACCCGGCCACCGCCGGGTGGTCCGCGTGCGCGGCCGCGACCTGGCGTACCACCCGCTCCGCGTACCGCCGGAACACCGGATGCGTGAAGTCCACCTCCTGCCGGGCGCCCCACGGCACCCGGCCGCCGTCCGCCCTGACCGCGGCGATCTCCGGGTGGGCGCGCTGCAGCCACGGCGGCACCGCGTAGGTGGGGGTGCCGAGCAGCACCCGGATGCCGCGCGCGTGCGCCCCGTCCAGGACGGGCACCACCCAGTCCGTGTCGAAGACCCCGTCCGCGGGCTCCCAGGTGGACCAGACCGATTCGCCGACCCGGATCAGCGAGAGCCCCGTCGAGGCCATGAGATCGAGATCCGTCTCCAGCCGGTCCGTGGGCTGGTACTCGTGGTAATACGCGGCCCCCACCCGCACCCTGTCGGCGCCCGCGGCTCGCTCCGGTAGTTCCAGTCGCTCCACTCGTTCCAAGAAGTCAGACATGGCCAGAAGGTGGCATGCCACCTGAATGCCGTCAAGGGAAAGGACGTCGGATGACCACCGAACACACCCTGAGCACCTTCCGGCCCGACTGGGAATCGCTGCGCACCCACCGGGTGCCGGACTGGTTCCGCGATGCGAAGCTCGGCATCTGGGCTCACTGGGGCCCGCAGTCGGCCGCCCGAAGAGGCGACTGGTACGCCCGCCACCTCTACGGACCCTACGAAGGGACCGAGGGATTCGAACGCGAGCGGACCGCACGTCAGACCGCACACCATCGGGAGCACTTCGGCCATCCCTCCGTCTTCGGCCACAAGGACCTCTGTCACTCCTGGGAAGCCGGACGCTTCGACCCCGAGGAGCTGATGGACCGCTTCCGCAGGGCGGGCGCCCGGTACTTCGTCTCCCTTGCCACGCACTGCGACAACTTCGACCTGTGGGACTCCACCCGTCAGCCGTGGAACTCCGTGAACGTCGGCCCGCGCACCGACATCGTCGCCCGTTGGGCCGATGCCGCCCGTGCCGCCGGTCTCCGCTTCGGTGTCAGCATGCACGCCGGATCCTGGACCTGGCGCTGGCTGGACGCGGCGTTCGGCCAGGACGCCGACGGCCCTCACGCCGGTGTCCCTTACGACGGGCACCTCACCGCGGCCGACGGCGCCGGCACCTGGTGGGAAGGGCTCGACCCACGAGCCCTCTACGGCAGGCCCCGCCGCCCCGGGGAGAAGCCCGACGCGGACTTCGTCGACGACTTCTACGCCCGGCTGCGCGAGGTCGCCCTGCGCCATGAAGCGGATCTCGTCTACCTGGACGACTCCCGGATGCCCTTCGACGAGGACAGCGTCTGCCAGGCCGCCCCGCCGAGCCGCCGCGGTCTGGAGTTCCTCGCCGACTACTACGCCCACAGGCCCGAGGGGACCGTCTCCATCAAGACCATCCCCGACGAGGACCGCGGCGCCGTACTCCTCGACGTCGAACGCGGGCAGCTCGGCGGCCTCGACCCTCACCCCTGGCAGTACGACACCAGCATCGGAGACTGGTTCTACGCGGACGGCGAGCGCTACAAGACCGCCCCGGAGATCGTGCACCTGCTCGTCGACACCGTCTCCAAGAACGGCTGCCTGCTCCTCAACGTCCCGCAGCGCCCGGACGGCACCATCGACGACGCGACCGGTGCGGTCCTCGACTCGCTCGGTGCCTGGACCGACCGGTGCGGCGAAGCGGTCTTCGGCAGCCGCCCCTGGAAGGTCTACGGAGAAGGACCCACCAACGTCACCGGCGACCGGGCGCGCGAGAAGGCGCTCATCTACACCCCACGTGACCTGCGCTTCACCGTCGGCGCCGACCGCCGCACCCTCTACGCCTTCCTGATGGCCTGGCCCGACGACCGCACCGTCCGGATCGAGAGCCTCGCCCTCTCCCGTGGTCTCGTCACCCACATGCCCCGGCGCATCACCCTGCTCGGCACCGACACACCCGTCCGCTGGACCGAGGGGAGGGACAGCCTCGACGTCCACCTGCCCTCAGGGCCGCCCCCCACGCCCTACGCGCAGGTCCTGCGCATCGAACTGGACTGAGAGGACCTGCCGTGCAGTACCCGAAGACGGTGACCAGCCCCACCTTCGAACACCACCGCCACCCCCTCGGCATCGGCGAATCCGCCCCGCGACTCAGCTGGCGGGCGGTCACGGACGAGCCCGACTGGACCCAGAGCGCCTACCGCATACGCGTCGAAGGGACCGACGGCGCGGTACTCGCCGACACCGGCCGTACCCCCGGCGACGACTCCGTGCTGGTCCCCTGGCCCGGCCCCCCGCTCGCCTCCCGCGACCGGGCCACCGTACGGGTGCGGGTGTGGGGCGGCGCCGACGAGGCCCCCAGTCCCTGGTCCGAGCCCGCCACCGTCGAAACCGGGCTGCTGGACCCCGCCGACTGGAAGGCCACGCTCGTCACCCCGGACACCGGCGGGGAGGAGGGCCCTCTCCCGGTCGCCCTGCTCCGCCGGGAATTCCACGTCGACGCCGACATCGCCTCCGCCCGCCTCTACATCACCGCCCACGGCCTCCACGAGACAGAGATCAACGGCCTACGTGTCGGCGACGAGGTCCTCGAACCCGGCTGGACCTCCTACAACCACCGCCTGCGCCACCGCACCCACGACGTCACCGCCCTGCTGCGACCAGGCACCAACACCATCGGCGCCCTCCTCGGCGAGGGCTGGTACACGGGACGCCTCGGCTGGGACGGCGGCCGCCGCCACCACTACGGACGCCGGCGCGCCCTCCTCGCCCAGCTGGAGATACGCCACACCGACGGCACCGTGCGGACCGTCACCACCGACGGCGCCTGGCACTGGACGGCCGGCCCCCTGCTGCGCTCCGAGCTGTACGACGGCGAGCACTACGACGCCCGCCTGGAGCGGGAAGGGTGGTCACGCCCCGGCCACGACACCCACGACTGGTCCCGGGTGCGCGAACTGCCCCCGCCCACCGCCCGGATCACCGCTCCCACCGGTCCGCCGGTACGCCGCACCCGCACCGTCCCCGTCCGCGAGGTCCTCACCACACCCTCCGGACGAACCGTCGCCGATTTCGGCCAGAACCTCGTCGGCAGACTCCGGATACGCGTCACCGGCCCTGCCGGACACACCGTCACCCTGCGCCACGCCGAGGTCCTGGAGAACGGCGAACTCGCCCTGCGCCCACTGCGCCAAGCCGCCGCCACCGACAGCTACGTGCTGCGCGGCACGGGGCAGCCCGAGACCTGGGAGCCCACCTTCACCTACCACGGCTTCCGATACGCCGAACTCGACGGCTGGCCAGGGCCCTTCGACCCGGCTGCCGTCGAGGCCGTCGTCATCCACACCGACCTGGAGCGCACCGGCTGGTTCGACTCCTCGGACCCACTGCTCAACCGCTTCCACGAGAACGTCGTCCACTCGCTGCTCGGCAACTTCGTCGACCTCCCCACCGACTGCCCGCAACGCGACGAACGGATGGGCTGGACGGGCGACATCGCGGTGTTCGCTCCCACCGCGGCCTTTCTCCACGGCTGTTCCGGCATGCTGTCCGGCTGGCTGCGTGATCTCGCAGCCGAACAACTGGCCCGCCCCGACGGCTCGGTGCCCCTGGTCGTCCCCGACATCCTCGACCCGCCGATGGGCGGCCGGCCCCACGCGCTGTGGGGCGACGCCGCCGTCCTGGTGCCGTGGGCGCTGTACCAGGAGACCGGCGACCTCGGGCTGCTGCGCGCCCAGTACCCGTCCATGACCGCGTGGATCGCGCGCGCGGCAGGCGAGGAGACCGAGGGCGGCGGCCTGTGGCACGACCCGGACCAGCTCGGCGACTGGCTCGACCCGGGAGCACCCCCCGACGACCCCGCCGCGGCCCGCACCGATGCCGGACTGGTCGCCCTTGCCCACCTCGTCCACTCCGCCGATCTGCTGGCCGAGATCGCGGAACGGCTCGACGAGAAGGGCGACGCCGCCCGCCACCGAGCCCTCGCGTCCCGTCTGCGCAGCGCGTTCGCCGACGAGTTCGTCACCCCGAGCGGCCGCCTGGCGTCCGACTCCCAGACCGCGTACGCCCTGGCACTCTCCTTCGGGCTCCTCACGCACGAGACGCAGCGGCGGCGAGCCGGGGAACG
This sequence comes from Streptomyces sp. NPDC048590, assembly GCF_043199535.1. Classification (NCBI taxonomy): domain Bacteria; kingdom Bacillati; phylum Actinomycetota; class Actinomycetes; order Kitasatosporales; family Streptomycetaceae; genus Streptomyces; species Streptomyces sp. NPDC048590. Next base: position 904,196 of record NZ_JBICWC010000002.1, read on the forward strand.
TCTCGCACAGCTCGTGCGCCGATCAGGCTTCCGCATCGCCACCGGTTTCGCCGGAACCCCGCTGATCTGCGAGGCGCTCTGCCTGGCCGGGCACGCGCCGCTCGCCCACCGCATGATCGCCGAACGGCACTGCCCGTCCTGGCTCTACCCCGTCACCATGGGGGCCACCACGATCTGGGAACGCTGGGACTCGATGCTGCCCGACGGCAGCGTCAATCCCGGGCAGATGACCTCCTTCAACCACTACGCCCTGGGCTCGGTCGCCGACTGGCTCCACCGCACCGTGGCCGGCCTGGCCGCCGCCGAACCCGGCTGGCGTCGCATCAGGGTGGCACCCATACCCGGCGCCACCCTGACCTGGGCGCGCGCGGCCCACCTCACCCCGTTCGGAAGGGCGGAGGCAGGCTGGCGCATCGAGGGCACGACTCTGGTCGTCGACGTCCTGGTGCCGCCCGGGACGCGGGCCGACATCCACCCACCGGGCGGTGGGGCGCCCTTGTCCCGGGGCGCGGGGCGACATGTCGTCGAGGTGCCCTACGCCCCCGACGACCGGCCTGTCACGGTGACGGGCCACCCGTTCGTCGCGGGCAGCGACGTGGACTGCGGGTGCGGTGTGCAGCCTGCCTCGGGGGCCGGTCCGCACGGTGGGTGAAGTCGCAGGAATGCCCCGTCGGAAGCCGCGTCCGGAGGGTGGGCAACGCCGCGCGGCTTTGTCCTGTCCGGCTGATCCACGAACGTCCGCCGGACACGACCTGGTGCCGTACCAGGATCGCCCTGTCAACGACGCCCGGTACTCCCTCCAGCTCATCGAGCAGAGGGAGGGCCGGGCGTCGTGACGGCCGAAAGCGCGAGTACGTCAGGCATGAGGCCTCCGGCCGGCACGCCGAGAGGCGCGGCGCCGAGGTCGAAGATCAAGTCAGCGGTGGTACGCGGGCATGGGCCCACGCAGCCCTGTGCCCACCTCCTCGCACGCGGCGAGCACGTCGCCGGGGAGCCGCCCTGCCGCGGCCGAGGCCAGGTTGGCGCGCAGTTGGGCCGTGCTCGACGCGCCGATCAGTACGGCGTCGTTCGATTCCCGGTGAAGGAGCCAGCGCAGGGCCAGGGAGGCGAGCGCGATCCCGGACTGCTCTGCCACCTCCGCCAACCGGGCCACCGCGGCGAACAGCCCGTCGTTCCAGTACCGGTCGTGGTAGGCGCCGGAGAGACGGGAGGTGGAGAACCGGCCCACGCCGGGCTCCTCCAGCCCTGAGTAACGCCCCGTCAGGAGGCCCCCGGCCAGCGCGTTGAAAGCCATCACGCGCAGCCCGCGAGCTGCGGGGTGGGCGGCGTACTCGACGAACTCCTCCTCGATGCGACGCGCCAGCAGATTGTGCAGCTGCTGCGCGACCACCGGCCGTGGCGTTTCCATCTCGTCGGCGAGCCGCATGAGTTCGGCCACTCGCCACGACGGGAAGTTGGAGACGCCCAGCGCACGGATGCGGCCCTCGGAAGCCAGCTCCGCGACGGCCTCCATGGTTTCGGCCGCCGGTGTCTCGTGGTCGGGCTGGTGCAGATAGAAGATGTCGACGTGGTCGGTGCCGAGCCTCTTCAGGCTGCCTTCCAGAGCGGCTCGCAGCCCCGCACGCGACAGCGGGGCGTGCCCCTCCTGGTCCTGATGCGGGATGCCCGCCTTGGTGGCCAGTACCAACCGGTCGCGTCGTGAAGGCAGCAGCCCGCCGAGGATGCGCTCCGTCTCTCCGTCGGCATAGACGTTGGCCGTGTCCACCCCCGTGATGCCCGAGTCGAGAGCCATGTCGAGCATGTCGGCCGCGCCCGCCCGGTCGACGGTGTCGCCGAACGTCATGGTGCCGAGCACCAACGGGGACAACGGGAGGGAGATGCCGGGGAGATGGACGTCACGAGCGGTGACCATGCGGATTCCTTCCACGGAGGCGGCGATCGTGCCGCACCCACCCGGCACTCCGGCCCTCGGGGCGTGCACGACGGTGGCAGTTCTGCGTAGTTCGCGCAAGAGGTCTCGCGCGAAATGCGCAAGCCTGCCATGCTGGGCCGGCGGACGGCCCGGACCGCCGAAGGGGCGCCGCCGGACCGCGCCCGCGTGCGGCCGGCGGCGGTCCTCCGGCCGGCTCCGCAGTGGAGCCGGGCTCCCCGAGCCATGGAATCGGCCCCCGGGACCAGGGAGAGAGGGAGTCGCCCCATGCCGCTCGAAAGGACCGATGACGCGCACCGCTGTCCGCCTCTCGTCGTGCTGGCGGACGACCTCTCCGGTGCGGTGGAGTGCGCCGCCGCACTGCCGCGCTGCCAATCCGTCGATCTTGACCCGGGAACCCCAGGACCGGTCGGCACGACCAGGGTCCTCGACCTCGACTCCCGGCGCAGCAGCGCCCGCGCAGCCGCACGGATCGTGGCGCGCGCCGTACGCCTCCACGAGACGGACGGTGCCCTGCTGGTGAAGAAGGCGGACTCGACTCTCCGGGGTCACTTCGCCCCGGAGGCAGCGGCGTTCGCCGACGGGGCGGGAGGGATCCTGGTGGTACCCGCGCTGCCCGCACTCGGCCGCACGGTCCGCGACGGAGTCGTCCGCCTGCACGGAGTACCCCTGCACCTCACCGACGCCTGGAAGGCCGAGCCGGAAGCGCCGCCACGGTCGGTGGGCGAAGCGCTCGGGGCCCTCCGAACCGCGGTCGTACCCCTGGAGGAGGTACGGGCCGGAGCTCCCCGCCTGGAACACCGGCTCCGATCCGGGCTCGCCGCCGGAACCTCCCTGGTGTGCGACGCGGAGACCGACGCCGACCTCGACGCCCTCGCCGCCGTCCTGCTCCGACTGCCCCGCACGGTGCGGACCATCGGCTCCGGTGGCATCGTCGCAGCTCTCGGACGGCGGTCCGTCGCAGGGTGTAGCCGCTCCGATCCAGGCCCACCGGATCCGGGCGTCCCCCGCCGGGTCGTGGTCGTCGTCGGCACCGCACACCCGGGTGCCGCTGCGCAGATCGCGCAGTTGACCGCGTGCGGTGCTCAGCACATCGCCCTTTCCGCGGATGCCCTGCTCGCCCACCCCCGCGGCGAAGAGCAGGCCGCCCCGGACGCCGAGGACCGAACCCGAGCCAGGACAGTCCCCTACGCCCGGGCGTCACTCCGGCACACCGGTGCCGGCACCGTCCGACGCCGTTTCCCGGTCACGGTGTTCAGCATCGATTCCACGGGCACGATCGACGCCTCGGCAGCGCCCCGGCTCGTCCACGCCCTCTGTCACACCGTCGTCGGCCGACTGCCCCAGGACGCCGATCTCGTGCTCACCGGCGGCGAGACCGCCCGGGCCCTCCTGAACGCGCTCGCCGTCACCACGCTGCTGCCCGTCCGGGAGGTGCACCACGGCGCGGTTCTCTGCCGCACCCCCGCCGGACGCAGGGTCGTCACCCGCCCGGGCAGCTTCGGCGGCCCGGACTCCCTCGTCCGCATGGTCGAGGCCCTGCGTCCCGACACCACCCGACACACCCACGGCGGCACGACAGATCCCACTACCGCAGGCATCCACACCCCATCCGACGGAGGACCGTGATGAACGCGCCCCTGCACAGCCCGGACCGTGCCCGGACGGCCGCCCCGGCCCAGGACCACCGGCCCGTCGTCGCGGTCACCATGGGGGACGGCGCCGGCGTGGGGCCCGAGGTCGTCATGGCGGCACTCGGAGATCCCGGCACCGCCGAGAACTGCCGCCCCCTGGTGATCGGCGACGCCCGGAGGCTGCGGAAGGCCGCCGCCCTGGTCGGAAGCGGCGACACCGTGGCTACCGTCACCGGACCCGAGGACGCCGAATGGACCCCGGGCCGCGTCAACGTCATCGATCTCGGCCTGCTCCCCGCCGACCTGCCGTGGGGTGTGCTCTCCTCCGACGCGGGTGAGGCCGCCTACCGTTACGTCGAGGAGGCCGCGCGGCTCGCCGTGCGCGGCGACGTCGACGCGATCTGCACGGCCCCCCTCAACAAGGAGGCCCTGCGCCTCGCCGGCCACGAGTACGCCGGACACACAGAACTGCTCGCGCGGCTGACGGGCGTTGACGAGGTGTCGATGATGCTCACGACACCGGACCTGAACGTCATTCACGTCACCACTCACCTCGGCCTCATCGACGCGGTGAACCGCATCGACCCGCCCCTCGTCGAGCGCACCGTGCGCCGTGGGCACGAAGCCCTGGTGCGGGCCGGGACCCCCGAGCCCGTCATCGGCGTCTGTGGCATCAACCCGCATGCCGGTGAGAACGGCCTCTTCGGGAACGGCGAGGAGGAGACCAAGATCATTCCTGCCCTGGCGGCACTGCGCGCCGACGGGATCGACGCCCGGGGCCCGCTCCCCGCGGACACCGCGTTCTTCCTGGCCGCCCGCGGGGACTACGATCTGGTCGTGGCGATGTACCACGACCAGGGCCATGCCCCGGTCAAGGTCCTCGGCATCGAGAACGGTGTCAACGTCACCGTCGGACTCCCCGTCATCCGCACCTCGGTCGACCACGGCACCGCCTTCGACATCGCCGGAACCGGCACGGCCCGGGGCGGCAGCATGGTCGAGGCGCTCCGCCAGGCGGTCGCCCTCGCCACCGAAAGGCAACGATGACCAGTGCGGCGGCCCGCGCCCGGCGCGAAAGTATCGTGGCGCTGGCCCAGGACACCGGCCTCGCCGGAGTGGACGAACTCAGCGCCCACTTCGTGGTGAGCCCGTCCACCATCCGCCGGGACCTCGCCCTCCTCACCGCCGACGGGCGCCTCGCCCGGACCTACGGCGGCGCAATGGCACTGACCGCACCCGCGGAGACACCCCTGCACCGGCGCACCGGTGAAGCCACCAAGGCCAAGCGGGCCATCGCGGCGCTCGCGGCCACCCGCATCGCTCCGAGCGCGGCGATTCTGCTCGACGCGGGCTCCACGGTGGCCGCGCTCGCCCGAGCCCTGAGCGGCGCGGTGGAAGGAGTGAGTGTCACGACGCCCAGCCTGTCCGCGGTACTCGAACTCACCGGCGCCGACGGTGTTCACCTCACCTGCCTGGGTGGCCACTACCGGCCGCTGAGCCATGCCTTCGTCGGCCCACTGGCGGAAGCCGCTCTGGAACGCATGACGTTCGACGCGGTGTTCCTGGGCACCGACGGCGTCTCGCCCGAATTCGGGATCTGCGAGGCCGACGCCGAGCAGATCAGGCTCAAGGAACTGATGGCGCGCCGCTCGCACCGGGTGTACGTCCTGGCCCACGCGGCGAAGATCGGCGCCGCACCCTTCCACGCCTGGGCACCCTGGCAGCCCGGCTGGACCCTCGTCACCGACACCGCGGCGGATCCGGCCCAGCTGGACGCCCTGCGCGCACGAGACGTGGAGGTGCTGCTCGCGGAGCCGGCGGTGGACTGACCGAGCCTCTGACGACCACGGCAAGTGGTGGACCGCAGGACAGGACGCCTCTCCGGCCGGTGACCGAAACCGGGCGCGGGCCCGCCGAGCCGAGGGACGGCCTGTCCGAACCGGGGTAACGTACGGCGGCATGCCGTTTCCCGATGAGCACGCCCAGGTTTCCGTGGTGGAGTACCAGCCCCGGTGGCCCGCGGAGTTCGAGTTGATCGCCGAGGTGCTGCGTGAGGCCTTGGGCGACCGCGCGCTCGGAGTCGATCACGTGGGATCGACCTCGGTGCCGGGCCTGCCGGCCAAGGACTGCATCGATGTGCAGGTGAGGATGAGGTCGATCGACGAGGCACGGGACGTACCGCTCCTCGCGGGGATCGGGTTCCGGTGCCGCCCCGAGCCGTGGAATCGTGTCGAGGTCTGCGCAGGCCTGCGGTGTCACAAACTGGTCTTCGCGCCGCCGGTCGGCGCGCGCTCGTGCAACGTGCATCTTCGGGTGGCAGCCGGCCCCAACGTCCGCTTCACCCTGCTGTTCCGGGACTACCTGCGCGCGGACGCCGTCGCACGCGACGCCTGGGGGGCGTTCAAGCAGCGGTTGGCTTCGAGCGTGCCGGATCTGTCGGACTACGGGCAGATCAAGGCTCCCGCCACGGAGGTGCTGATGGCCGGTGCCGAACGATGGGCCGTCGAGACCGGCTGGAACGGATTCCCGGAGGCGTGATCGAGCCGGCGGGCGATCGCGTGAGCCCCGGAAGTCCGCCGGCCCTGTCCCGGGTGGGACGCCGACGGGCAGCCGGGGACGCCCTTCGCTGATCTCCGCTGTCGAAGGCGGAGATCACGCGGTGGCCGTTCCTGCCACGGCGAGGACCGTCCCGCCCCGCAGCGAGGGGCCGGGGGCGGGACGGAGTGCGCGTCGGCTCAGTGCCCCGCGGACTCGTACGCCGCCAGCTCGGCGAGGAACTCCTCGCGCACCGCGGGCGCCGCCCACGAGATCTCGATGGCGTTGCGCTGAAGCCGCAGCAGGTCCTCGTCGGTGAGTGCGGCGGGCTCACGCAGGACGGCCAGGTTCTCGTTCACATAGCCCGGGAAGTACGCCGGGTCGTCGGAGTTCACCGTGACCTTCACACCCCGGTCGAGCAGGGCGCGGATCTCCTCGGCCTTCAGGCCGTCCGTGACATGGGCGTTGGAGATCGGACACACCGTCAGGCCGAGCCCCCGCTCGAGGATCGCCGCGATGAGCGCGGGGTCCTCCAGCGCGTTGACGCCGTGGTCGATGCGGTCGACGCCGATCTCCTCGACGACCTGACGGATGTGCTCGGTGGAGTTCCGCTGGTCGACGTCGCAGTGCATGGTCAGCCGGAAACCCTCGGCGCGAGCCCGCGCGAAGACCTCCGCGAACTTCAGCGGAGGGTTGCCCGCCTCGTCCGAGTCGAGGCCCACCCCGATGATCCACTCCTTGTACGGGAGCGCCTGAACCAGAGTCGCCATGGCGAACTCGGCCTGGAAGTCCCGCAGGAAGCACATCACCAGGCGGCCTCGGAAGCCGGTCTCACGCTCGGCGTCGTCGAGCGCGCGCGTGAGGCCGCGGAGCACGGTGTCGAAGGCGACACCGCGCCCGGTGTGGGCCTGGGGGTCGAAGAAGATCTCCGCGTAACGGATGTTCTGGGAGTGCGCCTTGGCCGCGTAGGCCGCCGCGAGGTCGTAGAAGTCCTGCTCGGTGCGGAGGACGGTCATGCCCTCGTAGTACACCCCGAGGAAACCGGGCAGGTCGTCGAAGTCGTACGCGGCACGCAGTGCGGCCTCGTCCGCGTACGGCAGGTCGATGCCGTTGCGGCGTGCCAGGGCGAACTTCAGCTCGGGCTCGAGTGTGCCCTCGATGTGCAGGTGCAGCTCGGCCTTGGGCAGCCCGCTGATGAAGGTGTCGACAGTCATGAGTGAACTCCTCGCTGAAGGCGATCAGTTGGTGGCGGCAGGCTGCAGGATGTCGACGACGTCCTGGGTGTGGTAGTTCACGACGCCGAGGTCGGTGACGGCGTACTCGGGGATGGCCGTGATCTCCAGGAAGATCAGGAAGCCGAAGGCGGAGGGCAGTTCGCAGCCGAGTGCACGGGAGGCGGCCTCCAGGCGGTCCTCGGCCTCGGCCATCTCCTCGGGCACCAGGTCGGCGACGATGCCGGCGACCGGCAGCGGCAGGAACTCCTTGATCTCACCGCCGTCGACGACGATCTGGCCGCCCCCGTGCTCGGAGATGTGGTTGATGGCGAGCGCCATGTCCGCCCGGTCCGCGCCGACGCAGATGATGTTGTTGTCGTCGGGTGCGGCGGAGGAGGCGATGGCGCCCGAACGCAGACCGAATCCGTTGATCATCGCCGTGACCGTAGCGCCGGCGTTCTTGCCGTACCGCTCGGAGACCGTGACGTACAGGGCGTCCTGCGCGAGGTCGGCCTGGACCGTGCCGTTCTCGACGGGCAGCGTCATGGGGACGCCCTTGCGCACGAACGGCACCGTACGGTCCATCTCGACGACGAGGACCTCGGCCGAGGCACCCTCGGCGGTCACGCCGATGCCGTCGGCGGCCACCGGGGCCACCCGGAAGGCGGGGGAGAGGGCGGGGGTCCGCTCGGGCGGCTGCGGGGTGCGCAGCGTACGACCGTTCTCCGCGACCAGCTCGCCGCGTGAGAACACCCGCTCCACCTGGAACGACTCGGGCGAGTCGACGATCAGGACGTCGGCGTAGCGGCCGGGTGTGATCGAGCCGACGAGGTGGTCGATGCGGTACATCTCCGCGCAGTTCAGCGTGGCCATCTGGATGGCCTCGACCGGCTTCACGCCCGCCTTGATCGCCATCCGGACGAGCTTGTCGAGATGTCCCTCGCGCAGGATGTCCGCGACGTGCATGTCGTCGGTGCAGAGACCGACGCGGCGGGACTGGGCGCCGAACTCCGTGATGGTGCGCACGTTCTCGTTCATGAAGTGCGCCACCGAGGACTCACGGATCAGCAGCGACATACCGGCCCGCAGCTTCTCCAGGGCCTCCTCGGCGGTGTAGCTCTCATGGTCGAGACGGACGCCCGCCGCGGACAGCGCGTTGATGGTGGTCTGCGCGGCCATGGGGGCGCAGCCGAAGATCGGCAGCCGGTTGCGGTGCGCGAGCTCGAGCGCCTGGAGCACCTTCTCGTCGCGGTTGAGGACGAACTCGGCGACGGTCTCCCATACACCGAAGCAGTCCGCCGCGGCCTGCGCCTCTGCGTGGTCCTCGGGACCGAAGCGGAAGCCGACCGTCGTTTCGGGGAGGGTGTACGGCGTCTTGAACGGTGCGCCCCAGAAGATCTTCATGGGGCCGTTGTCGGCCTCGCGCAGCGCTTCGCGTACCCCCTCGGGCCCGGCGACGACGAGGAACTGGTCCAGCCCGGAGACGACCGAGGTCGTGCCGAAGCGGACCGCGGCGTCGGCGAACATCGTCACCGACAGCTTCGAGCACTCCAGGTGCAGGTGACCGTCGATGAGGCCAGGCGTCAGGTACTTGCCGGTGGCGTCGACGATCTCGGTCTCCGGACCCTCGTACGCGCTGACATCACCGGTGGCGGCGACGCGGTCACCGGTGATGGCGACGTCGGCCGGGTAGATCTCTCCGGTGCAGACGTTGACGAGCTGTCCGCCCTTGATGATCCGGTCGGCCTTCACCACGCCCTCGGAGGCGTCGATCAGGGTGCGGAGGCTGGGGTGGTTCATGGGTCGGCTCCAGAGCGCGTACGAAGGGTGGAGAGGGAAGGCGAGGATCAGGCGGAGTGGGTGAGTTCGGCCTCGGCCCGGACGGTGCGGCGGGCCAGCAGCCAGTAGACGACGCCGGCGACCAGGGCTCCGGCGAAGACGGAGAGGTCCAGGCCGTCCGCCGCCTTCGACAGGGGGCCGACGAACACGGTCGAGTCGACCCACAGGACGGCGGCGACGAAGCCCAGCAGCACCGCGGTCAGTCCGGCCGGGCGGACACCGCCCTTGTGCCAGTAGATGCCGTCACGGCCGGTCTCGCGGGGGAAGAGCGAGGGCACGTCGTAGCGCCCTCGACGCAGCCACCAGTCGGTGAGGTACACGGCTGCCCACGGGCCCAGCCAGAGGACGATCAGGCTGAGGAAGTTCGACAGCAGGGTGTAGAAGTCGGCGGAGAACACGGCCCACAGGGTGATCGCCGTGCACAGGGTCAGGTCGATGAAGACGACCATCCAGCGCTTGATCGGGATGCCGACGGCCAGCAGATTGAGGCCGGAGGAGTACATGTCGGTGGTGTTGACCGCGAGCAGGGAGACGATCGCGAGCAGCAGGTACGGGGTGATGAACCAGCCGGGAAGGATCTCCGGCAGGCCCGAGATCGGGTCGGCCGCGTTCGTGGTGGCCGTGGCGACGGCGGCGCCGAGGATCTGCAGCAGGATGTTGGGCACCATGCCGCCGAGCGCGGCACACGCGAAGACCTTGCGCGGCGCGGAGTCCTCCGGCAGGTAGCGCGAGTAGTCACTTCCCATGTCCGCCCACGAGAGGCCGCCCGACGCGGTCACCATCGCCAGGACCAGGGAGATCGTCACGAGCGACGGTGCGGCGCCGTGGGCCGTGAAGTCAGCCTTCGGCGCGACCAGGAACGCCATGACGGTGAACATCGCCGCGAAGATCCAGGCGAAGTACTTCTGCACCTTCATGATCAGGTGGTAGCCGGACAGCGGCAGCAGCATCTGCAACCCGGCCGCGACCGCGATGACGAGGAGTTTCACCGGGGTGCCCGTGGTGATCCCGGCCTGGTCGAGCAGCGCGAGCCCGGCGAGGACGATCAGCACCATGCCGCCCGCCTCGAAGCCGACGAGCATCACCCAGCTGAGCAGGGCGGGCAGCTTCCCGCCACGCGGGCCGAACGCGGCGCGCGAGACGGAGTGCGTGGAGGTGCCGGTGCGCGGTCCCTGGAGGCTTGTCAGGCCGGTGACCGTGAAGCCCAGCACGTTGCCGACGACGATCAGCGCGACCGCGTACCAGAACGAGAGGCCGAAGGACACGACCAGCGCGCCGTACACGACGGTGAAGACGGTGGTGTTGGTGCCGGCCCACAGGCCGAACAGGCGGCCTGGGCCACCCTGGCGTTCCGCTGCGGGAACGGCGTCGATGCCGCGCTGCTCGACCGTGAAGACGGACGTGGGCGCGGCGGGATCGGTGGTGGATCCGGGCGGGGCGGTGGTGGTGGCCTCGGCCATGGTCGGCGGGAGTCCTTTGCGGACCGGCGACCCGGCCTGGAGGGACGGGACGCGATGTACGGGGAGGGTTCCGGGCGAGCCGGAGGCGCACGGCGGTGTGCGCGGGAGAGCCGGAGCGCGTCCGGGAGAGCCCGGGTGCGATCGTCGGCACGTTGCCCAAACGTTTTGGCAACGCTTCGGAAGGTAATGCCTAAACGTTTTGGCAGTCAACCGGTAAGCTCGCCGTCATGCCAGATGTCACACAGCCGAAGCGGAGCGGCACGGGACGAGGGGGCGCGTCGAAGGGCGGCGGCCTGCGTGAAGTGGCCCGTAGGGCGGGCGTCTCGGTCACCACCGCCTCCCACGCGCTGAACGGGGTGGGCCGGGTCGGTGCCGAGACCCGTGAACGCGTTCTCACCGTCGCCGCGGAGATCGGCTACCGCGCCAACCCCAACGCGCGCGGACTGCGAGGTGCCCGCACCGGTCTGCTCGGACTGACCCACCGCACCGCCGTCGAAGGCGGTGTGACCGACATCGAGTACTTCGTCAAGATCGTGAACGCCGCCACCTGGACGGCGATGGCTCACGACTACTCCCTGGTCCTCGTCCCGCCCTCGCTGGACGGCCGCCCCTTCGACTCGCTCCCGCTGGACGGCACGATCGTCATCGACCCGCTCACCGACGACCCCCTGCTGACCAGGCTCTCCGGCCTGGGGGTACCGATCGTCACCACCGGGCGAGATCTGTCCCGGAAGGACGCCTTCTCCTGGGTCGACAACGAGTTGTCCACCTGCGCCCTCGCGGCGTTCGAGCATCTGGCCTCGACCGGCGCACGACGTGTCGGCCTCCTCACCGGTTCGACGGGCCAGTCCTACGACGAGGACGCGGCCCGCGCCTACCGTGACTGGTGCGAACGCACCGGGAGCCCCGTCCTGCTGGACCGGGCCGAACCCGGCACCGACTCCACGGACGCGGCGCGAAGGCTGCTGAACCGGCCGGACCGCCCCGACGCGCTCTACGTCGTCATGGAGAAGTTCGGCTTCGCCACGCTCGCCGTCTGCCGCGAACTCGGCCTGCGCGTACCGCAGGACGTACAGATCGTGGTCGGCGCGGACGGCGAGTTCGCCCGCAGTGCGCGTCCGGCGCTGACGGCGCTCGATCTGGCCCCTGAGGAGATCGGCAAGCAAGCCGCCGAACTGCTCATAGACCTCATCCAGGAGCCGCAGCAGGCGGACTCCGGCCCGCGGTACCGGCTGGTGCAGGCGACCCTGCTGGAGCGGGACTCGACGCGGCGCAGGGGGGACTGACCCGATGGAATGGGGACTTCGCCGTGGATCGTGTCGGATGACCTGTGGCAGCGGATCGAGCCCCTGCTGCCGTGCGAGGAACGTCGGTTTCGGCATCCTGGACGCAAGCCACTGCCGGACCGGCAGGTGCTGCGCGGAATCATGTTCGTTCTGCACACCGGCATCCAGTGGGAGTACCCGCCGCAGGAGTTGGGCTTCGGTTCTGGCATGACCTGCTGGCGGCGACCGCGGGACTGGAACGAGGCCGGCATCTGGCAGCAACTGCACGAAGTACTGCTGGCCGAACTCAACGCGGCGGCCCGTCTCGACCGGTCGCGTGCGGTGGTCGTCTCCAGCCGCGTGCGGGCCATAAAAGGGGGAGCCGGACGGGACCGAGTCCGGTCGATCGCGGCCGAACCGGATCGAAACACCACCTGATCACCGACGGACACGGCACACCGCTCGCCGTGATCCTCACGGGCGGCAACCGCAACGACGTCAACCAGCTCCTGCCCCTGAGCGACGCCATCCCAACTATCAGGGGCCGGGTCGGGCATCCGCGACGTAGGCCGGATTCACTCTTCGACGACCGCGGGTACGACCACGATGTCTACCGCGACCAGGTCCGGCAACGCCGCATCGTGCCGGCCATCGCCCGCCGTGGCACCCTCCACGGCACAGGGCTGGGCACTTACCGCTGGGTCGTCGAACGCCGACCCAACCGCTTGGCTCCACGGCTTCAAACGCCTCCGCATCCGCTGGGAACGCCGAGCCGACATCCACGAAGCCTTCCTCGAACTCGCCTGCTGCCTCATCGCCCATCGACAGATCGGCTCACTGCGAGGGCCGATGCCGGCCCGTGAGACCGATCTGGCTACTTCCAGACGGTGAAGTAGTTCGTGACGGGCATAGTGATCTTGAAGACCATCCCGTACTCGCGTCGCAGACCCGCCACGCTGGTCGAGGCGGGTTCTCTGAGGCAACGTCGCACTGGCGGATCATGGGGGCTACATGAGCGAGGCTCTTCAATCACCTCACCTGTGTCCCCACTGCGCACCTGGTCCCAGCTGAGACTGATGGTGCCCGCGCTGAAGAGCTCTTTCGGTTCCCCGGTTCCTGGTCCTTGTGGGTCGCCTGCTTTCCCGCGGTAGTAGTCGACGACTGTACGCGCGTAGTGGAAGTCGTGGTCGAAGGGGATGGGAGGTCCCGTACGGTCTCCTGCGCTGAGCACTCCGTCGATGGTGTCGGCCATCCTGCGGGGATCTGCCCCAAAGTAGGCAGCAACGGACATGGTGCACTTGATCTTGTACCTGTCGGAGCCTGTCGGAAAAAAACAGCTCCTTCGCGCTCCCGCCAGCAGGGCACCCTGAGGGAGGACGCCACCGCGACGGACTTCCAAGTCATGGCCCGGGGCTTCACCCTCGCACTGCACCAACTGGGCACCTCCGACCCGAAGATGTGGCGCCGCTACGCGCTGCTCACGCTCGACGCGTTGCGGCCCGTGCCCCCCGGGTGACCGGCTGCGGTCCTCCCGGACTCACTCGATCGGTGTGCGGCGGGCCTCCACCGCTGGAGCACAGCACCAACACCGCCCGAGCGACCAATTCGCCTGGCCCACCAAGACTGGCGCGGTACTGCCGGGTGATCCGCCGTACCGCCCCAGCGTGCACAGGGTCCCCCGCCCGCGGCACTCCCGGGTGCGGCAGCAGATCGGCCACCTCGCGACGGCGCTGCTGGAGAGGCCGGCCGAGGTGCCGGATCCGCGTGATCCGCGCGGGGTGCCCCACCGGCTGTCCGTCGTGCTCGCGCTCACCGCGTGCGCGGTGCTGGCCGGAGCGACCTCGCTGCAAGTGGATCGCCGATGCCCCTGCACATGTGCTGGAACGGGTCGGCGCCCGTCCCGACCCGCTTGCGCCCGGGCGGTCCCTGCCCGCCGAGACCACGGTCCGCCGACTGCCGGCCCGCATCGACGGCGACATCGCGGCCGGCCTCCGGCACCACGCTCGTGACCCCCGACGGCCCCTCGCAATCCTCGGACTCGGGTGATCGCAAACCGGACGTCACGCAACTACGCCGAAGCCCTGAGCGAGAGCAGCGTCACCTCATTCTGTTAGGCGCTGTAAGGGCTTGCCGGGAATCAACACGTCGGTTTGATCTTGCTTTTGTCGAGGTCGAGGAATCTCGCGATGTCGGTCGGCGTGCGGAAGCGGGCGGT